>NZ_CM170147.1:0-880000 GCF_057221555.1 Tenacibaculum aquaeponti | reverse complement strand
TTATAGCAATGGGGCTCACCTCTTACCATTCCGAACAGAGAAGTTAAGCCCATTAGCGCCGATGGTACTGCCACTGGTGGGAGAGTAGGTCGTCGCCTTTCTTTTAAACAAAAATCCGATTAGTTTTTTACTAATCGGATTTTTTGTTTTTTAATATTTATTATAAATATTAAAATAGATATTATTAAATTTTTCCTAGTTTATAAATATGCTATTAAGCTTATTTATCTGGTCTTTTAAGAAAATATAATAAAGAATTCTTTTTTAATATGTTTTAATATTGATGTTAAAGGTTTAAATTATATTTAAAATTATTTTTTGAATTAAAAAATAATTAAGATTTTTGATCAATGATTGATGCGATAGAGAAAAATCTTCAAAGAGGTATAAAGTTATTAAATTCCATATCTGATAAGCAATATAGTGACTGTTCAGTACCTCCATATTATTCAAGTATAGGAAATAATATGAGACACGTTTTAGATGTTTTTTCATGTATTTTTAAAGGATTAGATAAAGGTAAAATTGATTTTTCTGATAGAGAGAGAAACGAATTAGCTCAATTAAAAACTGAAGCTGGTATATTATATTTTACAGATGTAATTAACGAACTTCGTTCTTTAAATAAAAATGATTTTGATAAAATAGTTCAAGTCACTGATGATTTAGGCAATGGTAAAATCACCACCAATTATACATTATCCAGTGCTTTAGTTCAAGCACATAGCCATGCTATTCATCATTATGCGAGTATTGGTTTCATTATTGAAAAACTAGGTATAGAATTACCAGATAATGATTTTGGTTATAATCCAACAACTCCACGAAGTGAAAAAAAAATTAAGAGTTTTTAGGAGCATTGGTAATATCTATCTGAATTGCTTGTAAAAGTAATTGAAAACCTAAAATTATAGATAAAGTAATAATCATAATAGTTCCGGTAGGTGTAAATGTATTATTAGAACTATGAATAATCCATGTTTTAAGCCCAAATACTATTCCGAAAATAAATAAAGGAACCCCTATTAATAAATAAACTGATCCAATATTAAAATCATATAAAAAATAACGTTTTACTATTCGTTTGAAAAATGTTACAGTTAAATTTTTTGAAAAAATATAAAGCATTTTAAAAACATTCATATTGGATTTTTCATCTCCATATATAGCAGGCATAGCAATATCAATTATTTGGGCATTCTGAAAATAAAATTCTGCTAATAATGAAGTTTCAAAAAAATATCTATTATGAATTTTAAAAAAGTCAACTTCTCTTAAAATACTTGTTTTTATTGCTAAAAAACCATTTGTTGGATCAAAATTATGCCAATAACCTGTAGCAGCTTTTGTTAGAAAAGAAATACCTAAATTTCCAAATTTTCTCACAAAAGGCATAGCTTTTAGAGCTTTTAAATCTTTAAATCTATTTCCTTTCGTTATTACTGATTTGTTTTCTATAAGTGGATTTAATAAATCAGGAAGATAATTTAAATCCATTTGATCATCAGCATCAACCTTAATAACAATATCGAATTCATTCTCTAAGGCGTACTCAAATCCTTTTTTTGTTGCTCCACCAACACCTAAATTAATTTCATTTTTTAGAGAGATGAATTCAATTTTATTAGAAAGAATTGTTGCTATTTCTTTTTCAGGTAAAGGTTCTTTACCACAATCGTCAACAATTATAACAGAATGAATATAGCCTGGAATTTTAGAAACGACCCTAGTGATTTGCTTTGAAGCATTATAATAAGGAATTATTATAGCTATTTTATGATTTGAAAAATTGGAATTCATCTGATAAATTATAGACTAAAATTTAGTAATTTGGATTTATAATAACTAATATAGATTATTTTTATGAATGTTAAGAAAAGAAACATTTTAATATTATCAGGAATTCTGTTTATAGTCTTACTAATTACATATTCTAATCATTTTAAAAATGGATTTCATTTCGATGACAGTCATACGATTGTAAATAATGTAAATATTAGAAGTATTGAGAATATCCCCAAATTTTTTGTTGATACAAAAATGGTAAGTTCTTCTAAAGATCATTGGGGTTTGAGACCAGTAGTGACAACTACATTAGCTATAGATTATTGGATTGCGGGAGGATTAGACCCTTTTTATTTTCATTTATCAACGTTTATTGTATTTATATCACTTTTAGTGTTGATGTTTTTTATGTTTAAAAAAATAACAACTAATGTAATTCAACACAAGTGGATGGAATACATTTGTTTGTTAGCAGTGGGTTGGTTTGGTATACATACAGTAAATGCCGAAACTATTAATTACATTATTTCGAGATCAGATGTTTTATCAACTTTTTTCATTGTAGTTTCTTTTAGTCTATTCATATTAAAACCTAGTACAAGAAAAAATTACTTATATATTATTCCGGCTATGATTGGAGTATTAGCGAAAGAAACAATTATAGTATTACCAATGCTGTTGTTTGTATATATATTCTTTTTTGAAAAAGATAAGTCTGTAATTGATTTTTTCAAGCTTAAGAACGTAAAAACCTCTTTAAATATAGTTTTAGCGTTAATTCCTTTAATTATTGGTATTGTTATAGTTCAATCCTATACATTAATAAAAACTGGGTCTATTGCAGGCTTATCAAATAATTTGGGTCATTATATTCAAACTCAGCCTTTTGTTTGGTTTCATTATTTCGTAAGCTTTTTCTTACCATTTAGTTTAAGTGGAGATACTGATTGGACTGTTATTCCTAATTTTTTTGATGATAGAATTATCGCAGGATTATTGTTTTTAATAGCTTTAATATATATAACCGTTAAAACTTCTTTACAAAAAAGAACACGACCAATTTCTTTTGGATTACTTTGGTTTATGTTTGCTTTATTACCAACTTCACTAGCACCACTTTCCGAAGTTATGAATGATCATAGAATGTTTTTTCCATTTATCGGATTAACTTTTAGTATTACTTATGCAATTGGTTTATATGTTTTAAAGTTTGAAAATGAATTAAACAGGTCTTTATGGAAAATAAATATTGTTAGAGCTGGGATTTTTGTCGTTTTATTTTCTTTTGCTTACGGGACTTACCAAAGAAACAAAGTTTGGTTAAACGATGAAACATTTTGGTATGACGTAACTCAGAAAAGTCCTAAAAACGGACGTGGTTTGATGAATTACGGTCTTACTCAAATGGCAAAAGGAAATTATCCAGAAGCATCAAGTTATTTCAATAGAGCTCTTAAAATCTATCCAAATTATTACACACTTCATATTAATTTAGGAATTCTTAATTCGGCAACAAAAAATTATAAAAAGGCAGAAGAGTTTTTTAACTCAGCTATAGCGTTAAAACCTAATGATGACTTACCTTATTACTATTACGCAAGAGAATTGAGTAAGAAAGGTGATGTAGAGAAAGCGATGGTATATGGAGAAAAAGCAATTCAGTTAAATCCCTACAATTTAGCAAATAGACATTTACTTATTAGAACTTATTATAGCTTAGAGGAATGGACTAAGTTAAATGATTTAGTAAATAAGACACTAACTATTTTACCGAATGACAAAGTAGCTCTTGATCATAAAGACTTAGCGAAAAATAAAAAAGATAAATTAACTGTGATGGCAGAGGAGGCAGAAATAAATCCTACTGCGGGGAAGTATTTAGAATTAAGCTTGTTATATTACAATAGAGGGATGTTTAATGAGTGTATAAAAACCTGTGAAAAGGCACTTGATTTAAAACCTGATTTTTATCAAGCCTATAATAATATTTGTAGTTCGTACTCATCTATGAAACAATACGAGAAAGCAATAGAAGCTTGTGAAAAGGCTATAGAAATAGCTCCAGATTTCGTTTTGGCTAAAAACAACTTAAATTATGCGAAAAACCAATTAAAACTTCAGAAGTAATGAGTAAAAACACAATTGATAAAGATTATACAGAAAGATTAGTGGACAAACAGTTTGTATGGTGGAAAACATTGTTAGATGTTCAAAGGCCATACAGGTATAATATTAATAAATTAGACTTAGGTTTTACCTTAGATATTGGTTGTGGAATTGGAAGAAATTTACTTCATATTAAAGGAAATGGAGTAGGAGTAGATCATAATAAAGATTCGGTAGCTATTTGTAAAGAAAAAGGGCTAACAGCTTTTACAAATGAAGAATTCTTATCTTCAGAGTATTGTAAAGAAAAATCTTATGATTCGATATTGTTGGCTCACGTTGCTGAACATATGACTGAAGAACAAGCTTCAGATTTATTAAAAGAGTATTTACCATTTTTAAAAGATAATGGGAAAATAGTTGTAATTACGCCTCAAGAAGCTGGTTATGCATCAGATCAAACACATGTACAGTTTACAGATTTTGAAGTTATAAAAAGAATATTTTCGACAATAGGAGTGGAGAATAAGAAGTTTTATTCATTCCCTTTTCCGAGATTTGTTGGTAAGTTTTTTAAGTATAATGAGTTTATATCTGTAGCTCAGAAAAACTAAACGATATTATCTTTATGTCCGAAAGAATAAAAACGCATTAATAATTTAGCAAAACCTTTTCCCCAAATATTTTTAAAAACTTCAAACTCTTCTTGTTCTCGAACTCCAGAGTTTAATGAAACAGATGTTTCTGAGCTTTCGTGAATTCTGTGTTGAATTAGTTTTTTATTAATAAAAGTGAAGCTCCCTTTTTCTTTAGCTAGTTCTAACCAGGCTATCCAATCTAAAACACATTTGTGATTGGGAGAAAACAAACTGTCAGGTTCTTTTATGTTTTTTAAATTTAAAGTTACAGAAGGACAACAAATAGCATCACCAAAAATTAGAATACTTTTCTTAAAAAAATGACGGTGATGAGTTTTTTTAATTAAAAAAGGAAGGAGTAGCGTTTTTTTTATAAAATAATTTAGAGAGTTACTTCTAATTTCATTGCCAATCAAATCATTATAATCAGTAAAAAATAATAAAGAATTTTCTTGTTTGCACGAAGCTTTTAAAATATTCTCGGTGTATTTATCCTCGTATATATCGTCTTGATGAGCGATCGTGGCTAATTTAGTCTTAACTTTAGACAACGCAAAATTCCAATCGTTTCCTATACCGAACTTTCCATTGTTATTAACAAAATACGGAATGCTATATTTATGGGCTACACGTCTAGTTTGTTCAGTAGGTGTAGAAGTGGTAATAATAATATTACTTGGTATAGTTTGTTTTTTTAAATTTAAAATGCAAGATTCTAAAAATGGAGATTCTTTATATGTTGGTATGACGAATGTATGATCTATCAAGAAAAAAGTTTATTCAAAAATAATAATTAATAATTAATATAAATCCAACCTTTTCTTGAGTTATTAATACTATCATTACCAAATTCAAGAGTATAAAAATATGTGCCAACGGGTAATTTTTTACTTGCTTTAATAGTTGCTCTACCGTTAGAAATAGCTTCCCAATTATTCTTGTAATTTGTTGCTTTAAATACAATATTTCCCCAACGATTAAATACCGTTAATTTGTTTTTACGATATAATTCAAGACCTTCAAAAACCAAAGCATCATTTACATCATCCTCATTAGGAGATATTAAATAATTATCGCTTCCTAGTTCTATATCAGAGAAAATAGACCCTATTGTAATTATTTCATATTCATTAGGAATAAATTCGTTTGAAGTAATTTTTCCATTATTTAAATCTCCAGAAACATTAGTGTTACCTAAATCTATCCATTTTTGTTCAGATTTACTCCAACCAACTACTCTAAGGAAATTTAAAACAGGCGAGATATTTTCAATTGAACTAAAAGTATCCCAAGTTAAAGTGACAGTAGTTTTATTATCTCCATCTAAATCCCAAAATTCATAAGTACTGATGTTTTTTAAAAAAACTTGTTTTTCTCCTGTCGTAAAAGTTTCTGAAAATGTTGATGGAGAATTAGGGTCTTCAAAAAAGTAAGCACCATTAAAATAAGTTTCAGTGTTTTGATTGGGTGTAATCATTGGTCTGAATCTATTATCATCACCAATAGGAAAAATAAATTCATTATTCCCAGTTATAGATGCATAACCATCTGTATGTCTATCATCATCTTCTCCAACGTAAAAATCGTGTCTAATAAAATCTAAAGAAACAGGTATTGTATTTCTTGGAGTTAGTACTTTTCCATTAACATATTCTAACTCGTTTTTTATACCTAAAGAAGTATTTAATTGTAAATCATTAATAGCGTCAATTTCAACATTATTAAAGACTGGCCTGTTTTTTCCTGATACTATACGAGTTTCATTATCGCTGTAAAAACCTGTAAAACCAAGGTTGTTTTCAAATTGTCCATCATTAATTAAATCTGTATGAAAACCTATTTCAGCTCCATTGTGCATTTGAATATTTCCAAAATTTTTCAGAGCAGTTTGGCCATTAATTACTACTGCCGTTAAAAACAGCATAAGGGAAAGAATTCTCATTATTCCTATTGGGATTTACTTACTACTTACTTACAATCTATTAGTTTTCTTTTGCAAATGATCATTTTTCAAAATCATTATTATAAATTCAACTTAACTCATAATTAATTAAAAACATATTCACATTTATTTCGACGAATAATCTTTAATTAGGGATTAACTGTGAGCTTAGTCTTTTAAAACGTTGCGAACTTACAAAAAAAAAACTAAATATTATTATAAAACGCTGGTTTTTAGTTATAAAGTGCTTTTTTTGTTGTATTGATTGCAAAATTTCACTTCATTTTATCGTTAATCTCGCTTATTAAGACACAATAAGTTTAATTAAGTCACATTCAGGTAGTTATTTAGTTTTTTTAAGCGGGATTATTTATATGCGGTAAAAAAGACAACTAAACTTTCGTCTAAAATATCATTATCTCTATTTGTATTACCAGATACTCCTAAAGAATAATTAACATTGATAGAAAAACCATTATTATTGAATGAGGTAAGAGTTCCGGAAATGATTCCCATATTTACAGCGTTTTGATTTCCATATCTTAAACCAAAGCATTGGCTATTTGATGAATATCTTGAAATTGAATTAATAGAACTACCACTACCTCCTATGTAAATACTTGCTTGAGTTATAGTACCACTATCATTTCTAGCAAAACCGTTTGCTGTACCAAATGCATTTTGAAGTGTTGCTGTATTAAGACCTCCTGAACCAGCAGAATTTACATTTAAGTTTTCTATATTTGAGTGAGCAATAAATGTTATTTGACTTGGTTGAAAAGGAATTCCATTAATTACTTGATTGAAGTTTGTAGCTGTTGTACCCCCTGGTGCGTTTATTATAAAAAAACCAACATATACGCTTGGACCAGATCTTAACGCAATCCAACTTGTTCCATCAAAATAATAGAATATTTTTTCATCTGTACTATATGCAATTACTGCTTCTACTGGACTAGATACACTTGTAATTTGTGCTGTAGTTCCACTAGGAAAACCAGAAACAGGTGTTCCTGGAAATACTTGAGCTTCTAAAAAAACTGAGGAACTAAATAAGAATAACAATAGTAAATATTTCATTTTTTGCATTATTTTATTTCTTTTTATTGCAGTAGTTTTGTTAGTTTTTTATGAGGTTACAAGTTTTAATTTGTTTTTTCGTAAAAGTTAGTAGTTTTATAAATTGTAAAGTTAATTATCTATAAGAAGGTTTATAGAATATTATTAAATAATTTTCTCATTTTATCCTTAGTGATTTGTTATTTAACATATAAATCGAAATATTTAAAGAAGTATTGAATTTTTGAAACCATTTTTATTTGATGATAAATTGATTTGCATTAATTGTACTTCCAACAGTATAGCCATCTGGATTTGCTCCCCAAGTAAATTGCATAAAATCACTTCCAGTATTTTCATAATACCAAAATTCTATTTTATGCTCACCTGCAGCTAAGGTAACTGTTCCAGATCTAGTTGTAGCTCCTTGATCAAACCAATTTTCAACAACTAAAACATTATCAATATATATTCTAGAACCATCGTCTGATCTAGCATTAAAAGTAAAATTACCTGTATTTTGAACATTAATTGTACCTATATAATGAATTATATACCCATCATTATCTGGAGCTAAATTGGCTCTAGAGGTATTGTCTAATAGGGAGGTAGTTTGACCTTGAGTTGTTGATACTCCCAAAGTTCGTTTGTTATTAATATTAGGTTGAGATGTATTAGTTATATTCCAAGTGTAATATTGTAGTCCATTATTATTATTATTAGTTGCTGTACTAGTACTATTGATTTGTTGCCAGTTATTACCATCACTTTGTAGCCATAAGTTAATAGGACCTATAGTTGTTGAATTATTATTTGTTTGATTTAAATAATTAGAAATATTTAATGTACTCCCAGAAATATTTTTGATAACATAAACTCTTCCGTTACATGTGTTTGCTGGAGGAAGTGTTATTAAAGCATTATTATTAACTATTATAGTATGATGATCTTCTGTTAATGTAATATTTCCTGTAACTATTTCAATTGATTTAGAAATAGAACCAGAAACTTGTAAAGTTGAATTAGCAATATTAAATCCAGTTTGTGGATCATTATAATCACTATCTACAGGAATTTCGTTTGTGTTTAAATTTATACCAAAACGAGTTTTAGCATCTGCAGTATTATTACTTCCTTGAACTCTAAATAATTCCTTATGAAACTGTCCTCTTCTATAATCATACCTTTTAAAAATAATAGGTTCTGCACCGTCATCCCCAATTATAAATTCTAAACGCCCGTCATTAGATGGGCCACCTGAACCTATTTCAAATAAATCTGTAACACCAGAGCTACCTTTAAGTCGAAAACTTCCATTAGAAGTTGTGAAAAACATCGGTTTATAAAATGAAGCACCAGATGCAGCAAATTGTAGTGCAGCAATATTTCCATTTCCGTTCAAATGAACTAAAGGTTGATTTATATCAGTATAATCAGGAAAACCTTGAACAAGTCCTAAAGTAGCCCTTCTACCAAATTCTAAAATAGGTAAATTGTTTGAACGTATTTGCATGCGAACATCATCTATAGTACCTAAAAAATTTGTGTTACTTGTACCAGCATTACCATTTAATAACCAGTTACTTCCACTAGTTGAAACCCAATTCGTTCCATCGTAATAATAAATTATTTTTTGATCTGTACTATAAGCCAAAACACCTTCTACAGGGCTTACAGTTGCTAATATTTGCGCTGTTGTTCCACTAGGAAGACCAGAAACAGGCGTTCCTGGAAAAACTTGAGCAGAAATATATATTGGTATAATTATTATTACTAATGATATAAAACTTCTCATATATAATATTTTTTTATTGGCCGAGATAAATGAAAGTATTAACAACAAGATAAGGTTGATATCTTTCAAAAGACTGATTTAAACCACCACTATTTATAGATACTGTATGAGTATGGCTACCTGTTGTGCTTGTATTTGTAGTTCCATTATTTCCAAAGAAAGTTATATTAGAATCCACATTATTAAAAACTCTAAAGGTTCTTGTTCTTCTTGGAATAGTATGGCTATGATTTCCTGCTACATTAGTGCTTCCAGTAAAATTAATATTGGGTAAATTAGCTTGAGTTAGTGTTGTATTAACTTGTCCACCAGTATCTCCAATGTTTTGTCCAATATTAGGATGTTTAAGAACTCTATTAGATGCATTTGGAAGTGTAATAGAAAAGCCTAAATTATTAGCTGAAGTTTGTGCATTTATTGGTAGATCTGAAATATTTCTACCATTTAATAAATACCAACCTGAATGATCTGCTGTTTGTGCACCATATTTAATATCTCCTATAGTATTTGAAGAAATATTAAAAGGAACCCAAGTCGTACCGTTATAATAATAAAATATCTTTTCATTGGTACTATAAGCTATGGTTGCTTCAACAGGATTTGGAATTGCATTTATTTGAGTTGTTGTACCACTAGGAAATCCTGAAATAGGGGTTCCAGAAAATACTTGTCCGTAATTAATTGACGTAAAAAAAAATATAAATAAGAAGGTTATTTTTTTCATTTTTTATTTTTCAATTTTATAAATCTTTTATAGTAAAATACCAGTCACGATCTACATTATACAAGAAAATATTAGAACCATAAAGTTGTACTGTAAATGTAGTGTTTGTTTGTGCTATAACCTGAGCGGTTATTTGCAAACCAGTAGGGCTTAAAACAGTTAATTGAACTATATAATCTGAGTTACCTCTATCAGGTATTGTAACAGTATAATTACCAGTACTATTTCTAGTTACAGATGTCACTCCTTGAGATCTAATTAGAGCTCCGGTAGTTCCATTTACTTTTCCGAATGCTTTTATAAATGAATCTCCTGTAGCACCTGTCTGTCCAGTAGCACCTGTGTTTCCTGTTGCTCCGGTTTGTCCCGTTGCTCCAGTTTGTCCTGTTGCACCTGTGTTTCCTGTAGCTCCAGTTTGTCCAGTAGCACCTGTATTTCCTGTAGCTCCAGTTTGTCCAGTTGCACCTGTATTTCCTGTTGCTCCGGTTTGTCCAGTAGCCCCTGTATTACCTGTTGCTCCAGTTTGTCCTGTAGCACCTGTGTTTCCTGTTGCTCCGGTTTGCCCAGTAGCACCTGTGTTTCCTGTTGCTCCGGTTTGACCAGTAGCACCAGTATTTCCTGTTGCTCCGGTTTGTCCAGTAGCGCCTGTATTACCTGTTGCTCCAGTTTGTCCAGTAGCACCAGTTTGTCCAGTAGCACCAGTTTGTCCTGTTGCTCCGGTTTGTCCAGTAGCACCTGTATTACCTGTAACTCCAGTTTGTCCAGTTGCACCTGTATTTCCTGTTGCTCCGGTTTGTCCAGTAGCCCCTGTATTACCTGTTGCACCAGTTTGTCCTGTAGCTCCAGTTTGTCCTGTTGCTCCGGTTTGTCCAGTAGCACCTGTGTTTCCTGTTGCTCCGGTTTGCCCAGTAGCACCTGTGTTTCCTGTTGCTCCGGTTTGTCCAGTAGCGCCTGTATTACCTGTTGCTCCAGTTTGTCCCGTTGCCCCAGTTTTTCCTGTTGCTCCGGTTTGTCCAGTAGCACCTGTGTTTCCTGTTGCTCCGGTTTGTCCAGTAGCGCCTGTATTACCTGTTGCTCCGGTTTGACCAGTAGCACCAGTATTTCCTGTTGCTCCGGTTTGTCCAGTAGCGCCTGTATTACCTGTTGCTCCAGTTTGTCCAGTAGCACCAGTTTGTCCTGTTGCTCCGGTTTGTCCAGTAGCACCTGTATTACCTGTAACTCCAGTTTGTCCAGTTGCACCTGTATTTCCTGTTGCTCCGGTTTGTCCAGTAGCGCCTGTATTACCTGTTGCTCCAGTTTGTCCCGTTGCCCCAGTTTTTCCTGTTGCTCCGGTTTGTCCTGTAGCTCCAGTTTGTCCTGTTGCTCCGGTTTGTCCTGTTGCACCTGTGTTTCCTGTAGCTCCGGTTTGTCCAGTAGCTCCAGTTTGTCCCGTTGCCCCAGTTTGTCCTGTAGCCCCTGTATTTCCTGTTGCACCAGTTTGTCCAGTAGCTCCAGTTTGTCCTGTTGCTCCGGTTTGTCCAGTAGCCCCTGTATTTCCTGTTGCTCCGGTTTGTCCAGTAGCACCAGTATTTCCCGTTGTCCCAGTTTGTCCTGTAGCCCCTGTATTACCTGTAGCTCCGGTTTGCCCAGTAGCACCAGTATTTCCCGTTGTCCCAGTTTGTCCTGTTGCACCTGTGTTTCCTGTAGCTCCAGTTTGTCCAGTAGCACCTGTATTTCCTGTAGCTCCGGTTTGTCCAGTAGCGCCTGTATTACCTGTTGCTCCAGTTTGACCAGTAGCGCCTGTATTACCTGTTGCACCAGTTTGTCCAGTAGCCCCTGTATTACCTGTAGCTCCAGTTTGTCCAGTAGCACCTGTATTTCCTGTAGCTCCAGTTTGTCCCGTTGCCCCGGTTTGCCCTGTAGCTCCAGTTTGTCCTGTAGCCCCTGTATTTCCTGTTGCACCAGTTTGTCCTGTTGCTCCGGTTTGTCCCGTTGCCCCAGTTTTTCCTGTTGCTCCGGTTTGTCCAGTAGCACCTGTGTTTCCTGTTGCTCCGGTTTGTCCAGTAGCGCCTGTATTTCCCGTTGCCCCGGTTTGTCCTGTAGCTCCAGTTTGTCCTGTTGCTCCAGTTTGTCCAGTAGCACCTGTATTTCCTGTTGCTCCGGTTTGTCCAGTAGCCCCTGTATTACCTGTTGCTCCAGTTTGTCCTGTAGCCCCTGTATTACCTGTTGCACCAGTTTGTCCTGTAGCTCCAGTTTGTCCTGTTGCTCCGGTTTGTCCAGTAGCACCTGTGTTTCCTGTTGCTCCGGTTTGCCCAGTAGCACCTGTGTTTCCTGTTGCTCCGGTTTGACCAGTAGCACCAGTATTTCCTGTTGCTCCGGTTTGTCCAGTAGCGCCTGTATTACCTGTTGCTCCAGTTTGTCCAGTAGCACCAGTTTGTCCTGTTGCTCCGGTTTGTCCAGTAGCACCTGTATTACCTGTAACTCCAGTTTGTCCAGTTGCACCTGTATTTCCTGTTGCTCCGGTTTGTCCAGTAGCGCCTGTATTACCTGTTGCTCCAGTTTGTCCCGTTGCCCCAGTTTGTCCTGTTGCTCCGGTTTGTCCAGTAGCACCTGTGTTTCCTGTTGCTCCGGTTTGTCCCGTTGCTCCAGTTTGTCCTGTTGCACCTGTGTTTCCTGTAGCTCCAGTTTGTCCAGTAGCACCTGTATTTCCTGTAGCTCCAGTTTGTCCAGTTGCACCTGTATTTCCTGTTGCTCCGGTTTGTCCAGTAGCCCCTGTATTACCTGTTGCACCAGTTTGTCCTGTAGCTCCAGTTTGTCCTGTAGCTCCAGTTTGTCCAGTAGCTCCAGTTTGTCCAGTAGCACCTGTGTTTCCTGTTGCTCCGGTTTGCCCAGTAGCACCTGTGTTTCCTGTTGCTCCGGTTTGACCAGTAGCACCAGTATTTCCTGTTGCTCCGGTTTGTCCAGTAGCGCCTGTATTACCTGTTGCTCCAGTTTGTCCAGTAGCACCAGTTTGTCCTGTTGCTCCAGTTTGTCCAGTAGCACCTGTATTACCTGTAACTCCAGTTTGTCCAGTTGCACCTGTATTTCCTGTTGCTCCGGTTTGTCCAGTAGCGCCTGTATTACCTGTTGCTCCAGTTTGTCCAGTAGCACCAGTTTGTCCTGTTGCTCCGGTTTGTCCAGTAGCACCTGTGTTTCCTGTTGCTCCGGTTTGTCCCGTTGCTCCAGTTTGTCCTGTTGCACCTGTGTTTCCTGTAGCTCCGGTTTGTCCAGTAGCTCCGGTTTGTCCAGTAGCTCCAGTTTGTCCCGTTGCCCCGGTTTGCCCTGTAGCTCCAGTTTGTCCCGTTGCCCCAGTTTGTCCAGTAGCTCCAGTTTGTCCTGTTGCTCCGGTTTGTCCAGTAGCACCTGTATTTCCTGTTGACCCAGTTTGTCCAGTAGCTCCAGTTTGTCCCGTTGCTCCAGTTTGTCCTGTTGCACCTGTGTTTCCTGTAGCTCCAGTTTGTCCAGTAGCACCTGTATTTCCTGTAGCTCCAGTTTGTCCAGTAGCACCTGTATTTCCTGTTGCTCCGGTTTGTCCAGTAGCGCCTGTATTACCTGTTGCCCCAGTTTGTCCTGTTGCTCCGGTTTGTCCAGTAGCACCTGTGTTTCCTGTTGCTCCGGTTTGCCCAGTAGCACCTGTGTTTCCTGTTGCTCCGGTTTGACCAGTAGCACCAGTATTTCCTGTTGCTCCGGTTTGTCCAGTAGCGCCTGTATTACCTGTTGCTCCAGTTTGTCCAGTAGCACCAGTTTGTCCTGTTGCTCCGGTTTGTCCAGTAGCACCTGTATTACCTGTAACTCCAGTTTGTCCAGTTGCACCTGTATTTCCTGTTGCTCCGATTTGTCCAGTAGCGCCTGTATTACCTGTTGCTCCAGTTTGTCCCGTTGCCCCAGTTTTTCCTGTTGCTCCGGTTTGTCCAGTAGCACCTGTGTTTCCTGTTGCTCCGGTTTGTCCAGTAGCACCTGTGTTTCCTGTAGCTCCGGTTTGTCCAGTAGCACCTGTAGCTCCAGTTTGCCCAGTAGCACCAGTATTTCCTGTTGCTCCGGTTTGTCCAGTAGCACCAGTTTGTCCTGTTGCTCCGGTTTGTCCAGTAGCACCTGTATTACCTGTAACTCCAGTTTGTCCTGTAGCCCCTGTATTTCCTGTTGCACCAGTTTGTCCAGTAGCTCCAGTTTGTCCTGTTGCTCCGGTTTGTCCAGTAGCACCTGTATTTCCTGTTGACCCAGTTTGTCCAGTAGCTCCAGTTTGTCCCGTTGCTCCAGTTTGTCCTGTTGCACCTGTGTTTCCTGTAGCTCCAGTTTGTCCAGTAGCACCTGTATTTCCTGTAGCTCCAGTTTGTCCAGTAGCACCTGTATTTCCTGTTGCTCCGGTTTGTCCAGTAGCGCCTGTATTACCTGTTGCTCCAGTTTGTCCCGTTGCTCCAGTTTGTCCCGTTGCTCCAGTTTGTCCCGTTGCTCCAGTTTGTCCTGTTGCACCTGTGTTTCCTGTAGCTCCGGTTTGTCCAGTAGCTCCAGTTTGTCCCGTTGCTCCGGTTTGTCCAGTAGCACCTGTATTACCTGTAACTCCAGTTTGTCCAGTTGCACCTGTATTTCCTGTTGCTCCGGTTTGTCCAGTAGCGCCTGTATTACCTGTTGCTCCAGTTTGTCCCGTTGCCCCAGTTTTTCCTGTTGCTCCGGTTTGTCCAGTAGCACCTGTGTTTCCTGTTGCTCCGGTTTGTCCAGTAGCACCTGTAGCTCCAGTTTGCCCAGTAGCACCAGTATTTCCTGTTGCTCCGGTTTGTCCAGTTGCGCCTGTATTACCTGTTGCACCAGTATTTCCAGTAGCTCCAGTTTGTCCTGTTGCACCAGTGTTTCCTGTAGCTCCGATTTGCCCCGTGGCACCAGTGTTTCCTGTAGCTCCGGTTTGCCCAGTAGCACCTGTGTTTCCTGTTGCTCCGGTTTGTCCAGTAGCACCTGTATTTCCTGTTGCTCCGGTTTGTCCAGTAGTACCTGTAGCTCCAGTTTGCCCAGTAGCACCAGTATTTCCCGTTGTCCCAGTTTGTCCTGTAGCACCTGTGTTTCCTGTTGCTCCAGTTTGTCCAGTAGCACCTGTATTTCCTGTTGCTCCAGTTTGTCCTGTAGCCCCTGTATTACCTGTTGCCCCAGTTTGTCCAGTAGTACCTGTATTACCCGTTGCCCCAGTTTGTCCTGTAGCCCCTGTATTACCCGTTGCCCCAGTTTGCCCAGCAGCACCAGTATTTCCCGTAGCCCCGGTTTGTCCAGTAGCCCCTGTATTACCTGTAGCTCCAGTGCTTCCTGTTGCTCCGGTTTGTCCAGTAGCACCTGTATTTCCTGTAGTTCCAGTGTTACCCGTTGCTCCGGTTTGTCCAGTAGCACCTGTGTTTCCTGTAGCTCCAGTTTGCCCAGTGGCACCAGTTTGTCCTGTTGTACCTGTGTTTCCTGTAGCTCCAGTTTGTCCAGTAGCCCCTGTATTACCTGTTGCTCCGGTTTGTCCAGTAGCACCTGTATTTCCTGTTGCTCCAGTTTGCCCAGCAGCACCAGTATTTCCTGTTGCCCCAGTTTGTCCTGTTGCTCCGGTTTGTCCCGTTGCCCCGGTTTGTCCAGTAGCACCTGTATTACCTGTTGCCCCAGTTTGTCCTGTTGCTCCGGTTTGTCCTGTTGCCCCAGTTTGTCCTGTTGCTCCGGTTTGTCCTGTAGCTCCAGTTTGTCCTGTTGCTCCAGTTTGTCCAGTAGCACCAGTTTGTCCTGTTGCTCCGGTTTGTCCAGTAGCACCTGTATTACCTGTAACTCCAGTTTGTCCAGTGGCACCAATTTGTCCTGTTGTACCTGTGTTTCCTGTAGCTCCAGTTTGTCCAGTAGCCCCTGTATTACCTGTTGCTCCAGTTTGTCCCGTTGCCCCGGTTTGCCCTGTAGCTCCAGTTTGTCCTGTTGCCCCGGTTTGTCCTGTTGCACCTGTGTTTCCTATAGCTCCAGTTTGCCCTGTGACACCTGTAGCTCCAGTACTACCATTACATATGTAAGTGGTTCCATCAATTTCAAGAGGATCAAGAACACCGTTTTTATTATCATCAGAACCGTAATCTATTCTTTGCCCTCCTGAAATACAGTTTGTTCCAGCAGGCTCTATAGTTGTATTTATTATAGAATTATTTCCGTTAATTCCATTCGATCCGTTTACTCCTGTAGCTCCAGTTGCACCCGTAGCACCATTACATATGTATTTTGTTCCATCAATTTCAAAACTGTCAAGAATCCCATTGTTATTGTCATCGATACCATATTCTATTTTTTGTCCCCCCGTAGGACAATTAATTCCGATAGGTTCCTGAGTTGTATTTATAATTGAGTTACTTCCATCCAATCCAGGAGCTCCTTGTGCTGCTATATCAGCGATAGACACGGAAAGAGTACCATTACTATCGGTTATTTCTAAATTTCCTCCATTTATTCTAAAAGATATATTTACTTCATTTTTAGGGTCATTGTCATCATCTTTTATTAAAGAAGAAAGATCCACTGAATTACCATCAGAAAGAGTTAAAATGTTAGTGTTAGAATCAAAAAGTAGTTGTCTAGCTCCTCCAGAAGTACACAGGCTAGTCCATTTATCTCCAGTATACTGATATACGCATTTGTCATCAGTGTTATAAACTAGAGCACCTTCTAATGGAGTAATTCTATTCATTTGAAGAGTTGATACTCTTGTAAGCACGAAAACTTTCTCAGAACTTTCTAATTCAAGTAAAGAGTTGATATCTATAGTGTTGGGATTATCACCAACTTTTACTTGTGAATAACTAGAAAATCCTAATATTGCTATTAAAATAGTAATGATTTTCTTCATAATCGGGGTAATTTTTATTGCATAAATGTAATAAAATTGTATTGTATATTTTTAGACACACAAAACGTAAAATAGTCACAAATACTTGATTTGCAGTGTGTATTTGGGTTAGGAAGTTGTTTTTGTTCTTTTATTGGATGATTTTTATCGATGAAATGTAATTTTTAATTGTTTCATACACTTTAGTTTGGATTTTAGTTAGTTTATATTGTTAAATTTAAGATGGAATACATAATGTATTTTGATTTATTGAAATTTTTTAATTGAAGAAATGTAGTTTTTAAGTTCAAACATTTCTAAAATAAATTTTTTTGTGCTTTTGTATGGGACTTTATTTGTTTTATGATTTATAATTGCTATTTGAAATAAGGATTCCCAATGAGTTCTAATAGCTTTCAGTGCCTGAAAGTAAGAAAATTTTTTGGAATCATAAATGTGGGTTGGTTCTGCTATAATCCCATTAATTTCTAAAACTTTAAAATCTGTTCCATTTTCTAAATTTTCAAAAGAATTATATTTTAAATCTACTCTTCCATAATACCATCCATTGATAGAATTACTTAAATGATCAAATGTTTCTTCTAGTTCTTTTGATATTAAGTGGTTTCCATTTATAAATTGAGTTCCTTTAGAGTGATTACCTATAACAGTGAGTTTAATTATTTTTCCAATTTCAGGAATAGTTTTTAAATTTGTGGCATGAATTTTTTCAAGTAAATTTAAATACATAGATGCTCTATCATCGTTTGTGATTAACTCTCTTAGTGTTGATTTTCCATCTCCAGTAACTGTTAAAAATTTTTTAAGAGTAATTGAGCTTATGTAACCTTTATCTTTATTTGGATTTCTGTGATAAAAAATACCACACTCATTTTCATGAAGTAAAAATTCTTGAATAATTATATCAATAGGATAGTTTATTAAATATTGTTCTAATTCACTTTCAGTATTTATTTTCTTAACTAGTAAGCCTCTAAATCCAATATCTGGTTTAGCTATTAGTGGGAAAGTAATTTTTTGAATTTTTAATTCATTAATTACAGTTTTAAATTCACTATTAGGCTTTATTAAAATTGATTTTGGGCGATATTTTTCAGGTACTAATTGGATGGTTTTGAATTTACTTTCTGTACCATTTCCTGAACTCTTTATAGCTGGATTTGCAGCACTGAAAAATGCAGGGTGTTTAGCTCTAATTGCTAAATAAAAAGCATAGGGTAGATTAGGGACATAAAACATTAACGAAGGCCAATATTCCCAGTTTCTTATTTTTTCAAATTTTGTTTTAGTCATTAATCTTCAAATAAAGTATCTAATAAAGATTTAAATGTTTTAAATCCAAAGTAAACCGTATATAATATTAGCAAAATACCTAAAAACAATAAAACATATGCTATAATTATTTTAGGCATCTCTTTAAAAGCTCTTTGAGCTCTAAAAGCCAAGCTTAATATAACAGGAGAAATAACTAATAATGATAATAAAATTAGAAATTTCTTAATTGGTTTTTCATAAGATTTATCTGTCATTTGCATTATATTTACTTATAGCTTCTCTAACATTTCCATATTTGTTTAATAGTTCTTTGGCTGTGCGTTGGTCTATATTTAATTCTGAAACTAACATTTTTTCACCTCTTTCCACTAATTTTTTATTGGATAGTTGCATGTCTACCATTTTATTTCCTTTGACTTTACCTAGTTGTATCATTGAAGTCGTAGAAATCATATTTAAAACTAATTTTTGTGCTGTACCAGCTTTCATACGTGAACTACCAGTTACAAATTCAGGTCCAACAATTACTGTAATAGGAAATTTAGCGGTTAAAGCTAAAGGACTTTTTTCATTACAAGTAATACATCCTGTTACTATATTATTATCATTACATTTTTTTAAAGCATTAACTACATAAGGAGTAGTACCAGATGCTGCTATTCCTATAACAATGTCTTTTTCTGAAACTTTATAATTTACAAGATCTAACCATCCTTGTTCAGTAGAATCTTCTGCAAATTCTACAGCTTTACGAATAGCAGTATCACCACCTGCAATTAAACCAATAACAAGATCATGAGAAACACCAAATGTAGGAGGGCATTCAGAGGCATCTACAACACCTAATCTACCACTAGTACCAGCACCAAGATAAAACAAGCGCCCATTATTTTTTAGTTTGTTAACAGCTACTTCTACCAATTGTTTTATTTGTGGAATTGCTTTTTCCACTGCATTAGGTACAGTTTTATCTTCATTATTAATATTAACTAATAATTCTTCAAGATCCATTTTTTCAAGATCTTCATACTTAGAATCTTGTTCGGTAGTTTTAAAAAATTTCATACACCAAATTTACAATTTATTCTTCTTAAGATGGTGACTAAAATTGATTAGAAGTGTCTAATATTTAAATCAATAAAAAATCAAAATATGGAAACATTAACAAATTCACTTTCAAATTTTTATAATTCAATTGCTTCAGGTTTTGGAGATTGGGGATTGAAATTACTAGGAGCTTTAGCAGCTTTAATTCTAGGTTTATGGGTTATAAGAATGATCATGAAAGGAATTTCAAGAGTATTTGAAACAAAACATGTAGATGAAACTTTGCGTCCGTTTTTAATAACACTAATAGGTTTTGCTTTAAAAGCATTATTATTAATTTCAATTGCAGGAATAGTTGGTGTTCCTACTGCGTCTTTTGCGGCTGTTATAGCAGCGGCAGCTTTTGCAATAGGAAGTGCATTTAATGGATCTCTTGGACATTTGGCATCTGGTGTAATGCTTTTAATTTTTAGACCATTTAAGGTCGGTGATTTAATTAAAACAAATGGAGCTTTTGGTTTTGTGAAAGAGATTTCTGTTTTTGTTACGGTAATAGAAACTTTTCAAAATGAAACTGAAATTATTCCAAATTCAGCAATTACATCAAATAAAATAACAAACTTAACAGCAATAGGTAATTTAAGAGTAGATATGCCTTTTGCTATTAGATATGGATCTGATATAGAAAAAGCAAAGCAAATCGTTCTTGATGTTTTAAGAAATGATGTAAATGTTTTAAGTGGAGAAGGGAAGGAGCCAAGAGTTGCAGTAAATAATTTAGGAGTTAATAGTGTTGAGTTGTTAGCTTTACCTTATGTAGATTGTAATAATTATTGGGATGTATATTGGGATACTCGTCAGAAGATTGTAGAAGCTTTAGGCGCAGCAGGATATGAAGCTCCATTACCGCAAAGAATAGTAACTATGAATAAATAAGTCAAATTTGTGTCAACTTATTTCAGGACGAGACACACAATAATAAAAAAGCCGGTTATATAACCGGCTTTTTTTATATTTTAAAATGTCTCGTCCTGAAATAGCGTTACACAAATTTGTAACCTTATGAACGACAACATTTACCGCAAACGTACTCAGAAAGATTATACGATGAGTTTTAAACTTTCGGTTGTATCGGAAGTAGAAAAAGGCGAATTAACCTACAAACAAGCTCAACTTAAATATGGGATTCAAGGAAGAAGTACTGTTTTAGTATGGTTGAGAAAATATGGTAACTTTGATTGGACTGATCAAACACCATCTAATATGCCAAAATCACCAGAACAAAAATTATTAGAGTTAGAGCAAAAATTACGTCAATTAGAAAAGCAAAACAATCGTTTAAAAGCTCAAGCAGCAGCATCAGAGAAGAAAGCGATACTGTTTGATATGATGATTGATTTAGCTGAGAAAGAGTATAATATTCCTATTAGAAAAAACTCCAAAACCGAGTAATTGATATGTTTGTTTTACAAAAGAAAGAAAGTATTTCTTCTACCTGTAAATTACTTGGGTTTAGCAGACAGGTCTATTATCAAGCTAACTATAGAGTTAAGAAATCTCAATCAATAGCCAATAAGGTTGTTGAATTGGTTAAGCGTGTAAGAATGGAACAACCAAGGATTGGGACAAGAAAACTGTATTATCTTCTTTCGGAGGAATTAAGCAGTTTAGCTGTTGGAAGAGATCGATTATTTGATATTTTACGAGCTAATAAACTATTGATAAAACGACAAAAGAGTTATCACATTACAACCAACTCTCATCATCGTTTTAGAAAACATACTAATCTTATTGAAAATCTGGAAATAAATAGACCAGAACAAGTATGGGTAGCAGATATTACATATTTAGGCAATCGTAAGAACCCTATGTATTTATCATTAATTACAGATGCATATTCTAAGAAAATCATAGGATATCATTTGGATAAAACTTTAGAAGTAAGCTCAACGGTAAAAGCCTTGGAGATAGCTATGAAAAATAGAGTATATCCAGAGAAGGAACTTATCCATCATTCAGATAGAGGATTGCAGTACTGTAGTAACATCTATCAAAATATTTTATCAAAACATAATATTAAATGTAGTATGACAGAATCATACGATCCATATCAAAATGCGATAGCTGAACGGGTTAATGGAATCTTAAAACAAGAGTTCTTTATTGCTACCACAAATCTAGATATTAAGATAATGAAGAAAATAGTAAAGCAATCAATAACTATTTATAACTCTAAAAGACCGCATTGGTCATGTCATTTTAAAACTCCTAACCAGGCACATCAACAAAATAAAATGAAGATAAAATCATATCGAAAAAAAACATCATCTAAAGCTATAGCTTTAGATGATGTTTAATATATTTAATCAATAAATAACTGTAACGGTTATTTAGGACTAGTCAAAAAGTATAAAATTTATACTTCTGTTAATATCGCGTTTAAAGTTTCATTAGGTCTCATGAAACTATCAGCTGAATTATCATTTGGTACATAGTATCCACCTATTTCAATAGCTTTACCTTGTACTTCGTTTAATTCATTTACAATTTTATCTTCGTTAGCTTTCATATTTTCAGCTACAGAAGCGAATTGTGTTTTTAATTCTTCGTTTTTAGATTGATTAGCTAATTCTTCAGCCCAATACATAGCTAAATAGAAATGACTACCTCTGTTATCTAATTCTCCAGCTTTTCTAGAAGGAGATTTTTTATTATCTAATAACTTCTCAATAGCGTCATCTAAAGTTTCAGCTAAAACTAACGCTTTATCGTTATTGTTAGTTTGTCCTAAGTGTTCTAAAGAAACAGCTAAAGCTAAGAATTCACCTAAAGAATCCCAGCGTAAATGATTTTCTCTAACAAATTGTTGTACGTGTTTAGGAGCAGATCCACCAGCACCAGTTTCAAATAAACCACCACCATTCATTAAAGGAACAATAGATAACATTTTAGCAGAAGTACCTAATTCTAAAATAGGGAATAAATCTGTTAAGTAGTCACGTAATACGTTTCCTGTAACAGAAATAGTATCTTCTCCGTTTTTAACTCTTGCTAAAGTATATGAAGTTGCTTCAGAAACAGATTTGATTAAAATTTCTAATCCAGTTGTATCATGTTCTGGTAAGTAAGCTTCTACTTTTTTAATTAATTCAGCATCGTGAGCTCTATTTTTATCTAACCAAAATACTGCAGGAGCTTGCATAGCTTTAGCTCTAGTTACAGCTAGTTTTACCCAATCTTTAACTGGAGCATCTTTAGTCTGACACATTCTCCAGATGTCTCCTTTTTCAACAGTATGCTCAATTAAAGTATTTCCTTCGCTATCGATTACAGAAACTTTTCCATCAGCAGCTATTTCAAAAGTTTTGTCATGAGATCCATATTCTTCTGCTTTCTTTGCCATTAATCCTACATTAGGAACAGTTCCCATTGTTGTTGGATCAAAAGCGCCATTTTCTTTACAGAATTGAATAGTAGCTTGGTATAATGAAGCATAAGAACTATCTGGAATTACAGCTTTAGTATCTTGTTGCTTTCCTTCTTTATTCCACATTTGACCAGAAGTACGAATCATAGCTGGCATAGAAGCATCAATAATAACATCTGAAGGAACATGTAAATTTGTAATTCCTTTATCAGAATCTACCATAGCTAAATCAGGATTGCTAGCGTAAACAGCTTCAATATCAGCTAAAATTTCAGCTTTCTTTTCAGCAGAAACTTCTTCTAAATTGCTTAATAAGTTTCCAAAACCGTTATTAACGTCAACTCCAATTTCTTCAAAAGTTTCACCATGTTTAGCAAAAACGTCTTTAAAGAAAGTTCTTACTGCATGTCCAAAAATAATTGGATCAGAAACCTTCATCATTGTAGCTTTCATGTGTAAAGAAAATAAGATACCTTGATCTTTAGCATCTTTAATTTCTTTATCTAAGAAAGCTAATAAAGCTTTTTTATTCATAACAGAAGCATCAATAATTTCTCCTGCTAATAAAGTAGTGCTAGCTTTTAAAACGGTTTCAGAACCACTAGCATCTGTATGTACTATTTTAACATCTGTAGCATTAGAAACTGTTACAGATTTTTCGTTGTGAGCAAAGTCATTTTCTCCCATTGTAGCTACGTGAGTTTTAGAGTCTGAACTCCAAGCTCCCATAGAATGTGGATTTTTCTTTGCATAATTTTTAACTGCTTTAGGTGCACGACGATCAGAATTTCCTTCACGTAACACAGGATTTACTGCAGAACCTTTTACTTTGTTATATAAAGCTAAAACTTTTTTGTCTTCTTCAGTTTCAACTTCTTCAGGATAATCAGGTAAAGCGTAACCTAAAGCTTGTAGTTCTTTAACAGCTGCTTTTAATTGAGGAACAGAAGCACTAATATTTGGTAACTTTATAATGTTAGCTTCTGGTTTTGTAGCTAATTCTCCTAAAAATGCTAATGCATCTTCTACTTTTTGATCTTCTGTTAAGTATTCAGAAAAGTTTGCTAAAATTCTACCAGCCAAAGAAATATCTTTAGTTTCAATTTCTATGTTAGATGATTTTGTATATGCTTTTACGATAGGCAAAAACGAACGGGTAGCAAGCGCTGGAGCCTCGTCTGTTTTTGTATACATAATTTTTGCAGTTGCGCTCATAAATTATCTAGTTATTTTAATTTGAAGTGATGCAAATTTAAGTATTACAATTGGTTTTTTTAAAGTTAATTTCTTATTAAAAAAAAAGTTAACTCTTATTTGGGATTTGTTATATATGAAACAAAAAAAAAGCAATGCTTTATGCATCGCTTTTTAATATTTTTAAAAGACAGATTAGATTCTTCTTTCTTTGATTCTTGCTTTCTTACCAGTAAGACCTCTGAAGTAGAAAATTCTAGCTCTACGAACTTTACCTCTTTTGTTAATTTCAATCTTTTGAATAGATGGTAAATTAACTGGGAAAATACGCTCAACTCCAACTGTACCAGACATTTTTCTGATTGTAAAAGTTTCAGAAGAACCACTTCCTCTTCTTTGAATTACAACTCCTCTAAAGAACTGAGTACGAGTCTTGTTTCCTTCTTTAATTTCGTAGTATACAGTAATTGTATCTCCTGCTGCGAATTCTGGTAAATCGTTTCTTGTTACGAATTCGTCTTGAACAAATTTAATTAAATCCATTTGTTTAAAATCTTGTAGTTTTAACAAAACAACATTCACGATTCTCGTCAGAGGTTGATTTTGCGAGTGCAAATATAGAACATATTTTTAAGTAATTATGAAAAAAATGAAATTAAATTACTGTAAAAAAAGTTTCTTAATGTATTAATAAACTATTGATTAATAGTTAAAAGAGTTTTTTTTAATGATGATTTTTTAAAACCTTCTTAAATTCTAGTATAAGCTTTAAAAATATATTACAGTGCTTTAAAAACTATTGATGGAAACTGTAATTTATAAAGAAAGACTTTTTAATTCTAGATTAAAAAGATTCTTAAGCTCTTTTATGTCTTTTATTAAAACGATTAGAAAAGAAGTGTCTATTACTTATTTAATATTCTTTTTTGCTTCCGTACTATTAGTTATATTGTATAATAAAGCAGACTTACATTTAAAGTTAAATAAATATCATTCGTCTTTTTTTGATGTGTTTTTTAAATATTCTACTTTTTTAGGAGATGGAGTTATGTTTGCTGTATTGGCGTTTATTTTTTTGTTTGTTAAACGAAAAATGACTTTAGTATTCGTTGTAGGAGGTTTGTTAACATTAGTAATTACTCACTTTTTTAAAAAGATTATTTTTAAAGGAGTACCAAGACCAGCAGAGTTTTTAGGTTTAGAAAATTTACATCTTATTAATGGTGTTAAAATGGCTTTTTGGAATTCATTTCCATCAGGTCATACCATGACAGCTTTTACAATTTTTGCGATACTTTGTTTATACTTTAGAAAGTGTGTTTCACAATATGTTTGGATATTACTTGCTATTATTGCTGGAATTTCAAGAGTATATCTTTCTCAACATTTTTTGATGGATATTTTTGTTGGTTCAATTTTAGGAATTGTAATCGGTTTTGTTAGTATGAGTTTGTTTTTTCCAGAAAGAAAAAGAATTCATTAATGCAAAACGATTATAAAAAGATTACTATAATTACTATTGTAATCAGTACAATTTTAAGGTTCTTTTTAGCAGGAAGTTTGGAGTTTGGAAATGACGAAGTGTATTATTGGTTATATGCAAAATATTCAGATATAAGTCATTTTGATCATCCGCCAATGGTTGGTTTTTTTATACAGTTCTTCACTTTAGATTTATTATTTAGTTCTGAATTAACCATTAGGTTAGCCGCTATTATTCCTACAAGCATAACCATGTATGTTCTTTTTTTAATAGGAAAATACTTAAGAGGAGAAAAAATAGGTTTTATAGCTGTTTTATTATACAATATTCATATTTACGGATTTGTAATCGCTGGAACTTTTATTTTACCAGATTCACCCTTAGTATTTTTTTGGTTGTTGAGTTTTTATTTCTTTATTCAAGTTTTACCGAAAGACCCTGATCAAAAATTATATCTAAAATTAATTCTAGCTTTTGTGTTTGCCGGTTTAGCAATTTATTCTAAATATCAAGCTATTTATTTACTTTTTGGAGTTATTCTATTTGTTGTTGTTAAAAATAATGTATGGCTAAAAAAGCCTATTTTCTATTCTGGTTTTATATTTCCAATTATAGCTGTTGGAATTATTTTTTATTGGAATTATTTAAACGATTTTATCAGTTATAAGTTTCATGGAAATCGAGTTTCATTTTTTAGTTTTAAGTTCAATAAAGATTCATTTTTAAGAGAAATTTTAGGACAGTTTGTTTATAATAATCCTTACATAGTTGTAATGTTAGTTATTATGTTTCTTGCATTAAGAAAGAAGAAGTTTATTATGGATAGTAAAGTTTCTTATTTTTTTATCAGTTGTTCATTACCTTTAATTTTAACTACAGTTTATTTGTCATTTTCAAGAGATACATTACCACATTGGTCTGGAGTTTCATATTTAACTTTATTGCCATTATTAGCAGTTTTTCTTTCAGAAAAGAAGAGAATCATTAAAAAGCTTACCATTGGAATGTCGAGTTTTTTTATGCTATTGATTTTCGCTTCCATTATGATTACTACAGGATTTTTATTATCTGATAATTTATCCAAGACTAAAGAAATTTTAGGTAGAAAAGATGCCGTTTTAGATATGTATGGATGGGAACAAGCTTCAGAAAAGCTGACTTTATTTTTTGAAAAAGAAGAGTTAAGAAGTTTGCCTATTGTATCAAACAGATGGTATCCTGCAGCTCATATTGATTATTACATAGCTCAACCAAATTCAATGAGAGTTTATGGAGTAGGAGAGTTGACAGCTATTCATAAATACTATTGGATTAATAAAACATATCCTAAACTCGGAAATAAAGTTTTATACATTACGGATAGTAGAAATTATAAGGATCCTAGAGAAATTTATAAGAATGAATACTCAACCATAAAAAAACTAAAAGAAATTCCTATTGAAAGAAACGAAGCAGTAGTAAAATACGTTTTTCTTTACATATTAGAAAAATAATTACTCTTCATCTAGTAAATCCGGACGTATAGCTTTAGTTCTTTCGTAAGCTTTTTCTGAACGCCATTCTTCTATTTTAGGAAAATTTCCTGATAATAATACTTCAGGAACTTTCATACCTTCATATTCCGAAGGTCTTGTATAAACTGGTGGTGATAATAAATTATCTTGAAAAGAATCAGTCAAGGCAGAAGTTTCATCTCCTAAAACTCCAGGAATTAAACGAATAATAGCATCGCACAACACAGCGGCAGCTAATTCTCCTCCTGTTAAAACGTAATCTCCAATTGAGATTTCTTTTGTAATGTATTTATCTCTTACACGTTGATCTACACCTTTGTAATGACCAGTAAGAATAATAATATTTTCTTTAAGTGATAATGTATTTGCAGTAGCTTGATTTAAAGTTGGTGCATCTGGAGTCATGTAAATAATTTCATCGTATTTACGTTCAGCTAATAATCCTTCGATACATTTTGCAATAGGTTCAATCATTAATACCATTCCAGCACCACCACCAAATTGATAATCATCTATTTGACGGTAATTTCCAAATCCAAATTCTCTTAAGTTATGAAAATGAACTTCGGCTAATCCTTTATCAATGGCTCTTTTCATCATTGAATTTTGAAAAGGACTTTTAATTAAATCTGGCTCAACTGTAATAATATCTACTCGCATGATGCAAAAGTAGGATTTTATAAACGAACAAGTAAGTTTAGTTTATTTATATTTACAGATGTTATGAAAACAATTATTGATCGTTTACTTTATTACATTGAAAAGTTCTTTTCTTATTTGGATAGAATAGGAGAATTCTTCAAGTTTTATTTGATTGGAACATTAGCAATTTATCTTGTTTTTAAGATGTTAAAAGCAATTTTTTCATTATTGTTCAAGATTTTTTAGAAGTAATTATGATTAAAAAATTGAATAGGTGGTTGAGTTTTTATCAAATGATTATAATTATTACAATTATCATCTTGATGTTTTCTTATGAAGGAGATTGGATTATCAATTTTTACAGATTATTATTAGGGATTTTTCTTTTTCCTTTTGGTGTAGTTTCTATTCTTTCAATATTTAAAAAAGAAAAAAATGTAACTCCTTTTATCTTAATCACAGTAGCAAGTTTATTTATCGCTTCTTGTATTCTTCCTCTTTTTTATGAATTAGCTGGTTTTATTATAGCTTTATTTTTTGCATTATGGTTTGCTGTATTATGGAAGAGTAAAAATAAATTAGATCACCTGTTATTGTCATTTAATATCATCGGCGGAATAGCTTCAACAACTTTACTAATATTATTTTATTAGCATTTATTGTAAATTAAAAACCTCCATATCTAAAAGATACGGAGGTGTAAGATTATTTATGTTTTACTATTTTTAGTATCCTTTAACTTCTCCCATACTTAATTCACCATTTTTTCCAAAACGATGCATTTTAGGTAATAAAGTTCCACTTTCGGTAGTAATCCAATCTTCCCAAGTAGCAGGAACACCTTCCATTTTCATGCTAGGTACATACATTTTATAACTTATAGGAATATAATTTTCATCTAAAGTCCATAAATAAGAATCACCAGGAGTTGTCCCACCAGTTGTATATTTTACAAGTAAAGCTTCTTTTCCATCTACTTCTTTTACAGTACGAATTATTCCAGGCTCAAATAATTTATGAGGAGCAACTAACCAAAAACTATCGTTGTTAAAGTAATCTTCCGCTTTTTTAATGATCGCTTTATCTTTAGAATCAGATAATTTTCCATTAAAATAAATTATACTTTTTTCAATATTATTTGGATGAAGTACCACCATTGTAGAATCCCAAGTAACTTCTGCAATATGTTCTTTTTTGTTCCATTTGTAAGCTCTTCTACCACCAAAACTCCATTCTAAAGTATTTGTTGTTTTGTATGCGTCGTGTTTAATAGCTTTTAAAACCTTATTTGCTAATCCATCAGATTTTGGATTAGAAGCTTTTGGAGTTCCCATGTTGATTTCAAATCCGAATACATCTAACTTATGTTTTGTTGGAAGTTGTAAATCAGATTCGGTAGTAGTCCAATCATTCCAAGAAGCTCCAAGACCACCAATAGGAATAATTTGAGTCCACATTTTAAAGTGCGTAGGAAAACCATAATCATTTAAAATCCATAAATAAGAATCACCAGGAGTAGTTCCACCAGAAGTATAAGTTACAAGTAAAGCATCTTTATCGTTGTGTTTTACAATTCTTCTTTCGACTCCATTATCAAAAACTTTATGTGGAGCAATTAACCAAAAACTATCGTTATTAAAGAAAGCTTCTGCTTTTTTGATTAGTGTTTTATCATCGGATTTTTGTCCGTCCACAAAGATTTCACTTTTGTCAGGATTCTTAGTGTCTAATACTACTTTATTCTTCTCCCAAGAAACTTCAACTTTATCTTCTTGTTTGTACCATTTGTAAAAATGTTTTCCAATAAAAGACCATTCTATAATCTCCGTATTTTCGAAAGCTTCGTGTTGTAAAGCGATTAACATTTTATTGGCTAAGGCATCAGCTTCTTCACCTTGTTTCCCAGTAGGTAAAGCTTCGTTATATTTAAAATATAAAAATGTAAGTACTCCAATAATTAGTAGTAATAGAATTCCTATAAATTTTAAGAGTTTTTTCATTAGTTTGGTGTAATTAATTGTTTGATGGGTTGTGAAAGTTTTACTGCAGCTTCAGGATGATTTCTAAACCAAAGTTCAGGTTCAATCAACTCCAATTCTGCAATAGCTAATTTGTTATCATTATCAGTAAAAATATCTACTCTAGCATATAACGGTAATTCGTTACAAGCTTTAATAGCTTTTTCTGCAAAAGCAATTTCATCAGCAGTAGGAGTGTAATCGTGAACAGTACCTCCAAAATCATCTTGAACTCTAAAATCACCAGGTTTAGCGATTTTTAAAACAGCATGAGTAAATTCTCCATTGATAATAATTAACGAGATTTCTCCTTTCTCAACTATGTTTTTTTGAAAAGGTTGTACAATATAAGCTTCCTCAGCGATTAACTTTTGAAAAGTGTTTTCGTGTTCAGCAATTGTTTCAGAAGTTATTTTGTAAGTATGTCTTCCTCCTCCAGAAATACAAGGTTTTAATACAAAATTTTCTAAATTATGTTTTGTAGCTATTTCTTGTAAACTAGCAGTTTCGCCTTTTTCTATAAAGTAAGATTCACAAATATGAACTCCTTTGTTTTGAAGATCTAAAAGGTAATGTTTGTCTAAGTTCCAACGTATGATAGCTTCTGAGTTAATCAGTTTTGTTTGCTGACTTACCTTTTTTAACCAAGCAGAAAATTCTGGAAATCGATCAAAATAATCCCAAGTTGTACGAAAAAGAATATATTTTGTATCAGACCAATTAAAATCAGGATCGTCCCAAGATAGTCGAGTAACTTTTAGTCCTTCTTTTTCTAATGCTTTTTTTACTAAATCATCCTCAAGTAAAAGGTTTTTTATATAATCATTTACTTTTATAGGATTTACATATCTTTTCTCGGAAAGAATTACAACATCGAATTTTTTCATGCTGCTAATTTCTGAAAAACTATTTACTTATAGTTTGTATAATATGTTAATAATCTAGTTAGGAAAAGTATCATCAAAAATATATTGAAATTTATCAAGATGATCAAAAAGGTAGGGTAGATTAAAGTTTTCTTGTTTTTTATTTAATAGAATCAAATTAATTATAGTATAAGTTCTAAACTTATAGAACAAATTATTCTATACATGCTATTAGAAATAATTTAGATAATTAATTTTTTCATTATAGAGTAAATGTTTTTGTTGAACCTTTAATAACTTAAAAATGAATAGAAAAAAATTTATCAAAAAAGGATTATTAGGAATGGGAACTATTATGACAGTTCCAACATTGATTTCATCTTGTAGCAACGAAAATAACGAAAAAGGAATTACAGATTCAAATTCTTGTATTGTTTCACCAACTGAGACAGCAGGACCATTTCCTAACAAAACACCTGCTGATTTAGTTCGAGAAAATATAGTTGGTAATAGAACAGGGGTTCCTTTATTAATTAATTTTAAAATTCAAAATGCAAATGATAATTGTGCTGTTTTACCTAATGTATTAGTTGATATTTGGCATTGTGATGCTAAAGGAAATTACTCAGAATATAATAATCAATTAGATGGTGATTTTACAAGTGAAAATTTCTTAAGAGGAAGACAAAGAACAGACACTAATGGAAATGTTTCTTTTATAAGTGTTTTTCCAGGTTGGTATCCTGGTCGTACTCCACATATTCATGTTGAAGTAAAATCTAATACAGGATCTTCACTATTAATTACACAAGTTTCTTGGGATATTAACGTTTCTAACGCAGTGTATGCAACAAATGGATATAAAGGAAATGCAGATACTAATAATTCAAATGATGGTATTGTATCTAATGGAAATCTTGCAGATTCATTAACTGGTAATATAACTAGTGGTTATACTTTAACTAAAGTTATTAAGGTAAGAGCTTAAAAATAAATGCTTAACTATTAATTTTAAAAAGGTTAAGCATTTAATTTTATTTATAATTATTGTAATGCGTTGTTATATGTTCTGGAATTGCTATTGTAGAAGGATAACCTTTATCTGCAACAGGTGCTTCTAAAACTTGTTTCACCGGTATAACGCCAGCCCAATATGGTAAATCGTAATCTTCTGGTTCATCGTTAACACCTTCTGCTCTTACTTTAGCTGAAGCTGAAGTAATAGTAAATTCAATAACCATAGTACGATCTAATTCTTTCTGATGCATCGGACGTAATGTGTCCCAGTGATTAGGAATCATTTGATCTACAATATCTTTTATAAATATTGTTTTTAGCTGATCTTCAGTAATTTCTTTTACTTCACCAAAAAGTGTTACAGAACGATAATTTACAGAATGATGCAATCCAGAACGAGCAATTACCAAACCATCTAAATGCATAATATTGATGGATGTTTTCCCCGAATCGAGAATAGCTTTTAACATTCGATTTGCTGTTGATCCGTGTAAATATATTTTATCTTCTTTTCTAGCGTAAGCCATTGGAATACTAATCGGATATCCATCATAAATGTACCCTACATGTCCAATAAATCCTGCATCGATAATTTGATGAATTACTTCAGTATCGTAAATAGCTCTATTCTGACCTCTTTTTACTCTATTAAGTTTCGTTTTTTCAAAAGTTCCCATAGTTTATAATTTTTTTGCTAAAATTGGATTTTCATATCCTTGTTTGTTGATTTTGAAATAAATATTGCCTACTTTTTCAAAGTCGTTTTTTTCATAAAAGTTAATAGCTCTTGTGTTTTTGATATATACCGTAAGCCACATAACGTCAAACTGTAATTCTTTTGCTTTTGCAACAGTTTTCTTAAAAAGTTCTAATCCGAATTTATGAGTGATAAATTCATCTAAAACATAAATACGCTCTAAACGACAACAATTCTGATTTTCTATAAATTCTGAAGGAGCATTTAAAACTAATTTTACATAACCAACAGGCAGTTGATTTCTATATAGTATAAAATATACGTTGTTACTATCTTCTAATTCTTTTTTAGTAGTTTCAATAGAAAAAGCTTTGTCTAAATAAGCATTTAAGTTTGTTTTATCTTCAATGTAATCACCATGAGATTCTCTAAATGTAACTCTACCTAATAAGGCTAAAGTTTCTAAATCTTTTACTGTTCCTTGTTTTATTTCTATTGTATCTGTTTGTGATATTGTCGCATTCATAATGCTAAGCTTCATTAATTATATATTCCATGTACTTTGCCGTTTTTTCTACTGTTTTCTTACCATGAATTTTTTCAACGATATGAAAAGATAAATCAATACCAGCAGAAATTCCACCAGAAGTATATGTTTTTGAATTCGATTGAACATAACGTTTATCTGTAATAGTTTTTCCTGAAGGAACTAATTTTTCCATGTCTTCATAAACTAAATGATGTGTACAATACGGATTGTTGTCTAAAGCTCCAATTTTTGCTAAGAATCGAGAACCAGAGCAAATACTCATTGTAATTTCTGTTTCTTGATCTGTTTTAGCAATCCAATCGATAATTTCTTGATCTTGTATAGCTTGATTAGTTCCGTCTCCACCAGCTAAAATTAGAATGTCAACTTTTGGACAATCATTAAAATCGTATTTTGGATTTACAGATAATCCGTTTATAGCAGAAATAGCTTTTTTGGTTTTCGCTACGGTAAAAACATCAAATAATTCAAAATTATTTAACTCTGAAGTCACTGAAAAAACTTCAAATGGTCCGGCAAAATCTAATACTTCTGCATTATCAAAAATAAATATACCTACTGTTTTTTTCATGTTATAAATATCGTTCTTTAATAATCTCTATATGCCAAATATCATGACCAGGAATTACAAATGCAGCAGCTCTAGCAGACATTTTAGTTCCGTTAGCATTACCTATAAAAGATAAATCTTCGTTGTTTAACGATTTTAATAACTGTATAGAATTGGCACGATTAATTTTAAATTCTTCTAATAAATCACCTATATTTTTATGACTTGCATTTGATGGCGATATGTAAATGTTTTGATCAAATCCAGCTAAAGGAGTAGTGTCTCTTCTAGCAATTCGAAAGCATCTATGTATAAATACACGTTCAGAGTCTATCAAGTGTTGAAAAATCTCTTTAACACTCCATTTTTCTGGTTGATATTTATAATCTAGTTTCTCGTTAGAAATATTCTTAAAGAAATCATAGGTTTTATGAGCGCCTTCAGAAAAGCTATCAATTAAAGTAATATCATCAGAAAGTTTATGAATATATTTTCCGTAATATTCGTCGTATTCATGAGGTAAAACTTCTAATTTTTTCATGGATTGTAACTTATTTTCATTCAAAAATAATACATTTATGGTGTGTTGTATTAGTCCAGAATTAATTTAATTAGTAGTCCAGATGTTTCCTTACAAAACAAGTTTACACATTAATAGAAAAAGCAAAGAACCTTTGTTTTTACAGTTAACGAATCAATTCATTCATTTAATAAAAGAGGGAAAAATTCCGTCTGGAACTAAATTGATAGGAACCAGAAGTCTAGCTGAATTATTGCAAGTACATCGAAAAACTGTTGTAGCCTGTTACGAAGAATTGGCAATGCAAGGTTGGTTGGAAACGATACCTAAAAAGGGAACCTTTGTGCCTGAGAATCTACCACTTTTAAAATCTGAGGATTATAAAGGAAATGAAGTTTCAGATAATATAGATCAAATAGGTTTTTCGTATTATAAGTCTAATTTACCTGGAAAAACAATAGAAAAAGAAGAAGGTTGGTTATATATTAATGATGGTGTTTCAGATGGAAGATTAACACCAACAGAAGATTTAGCTAAGATTTACAGAAGGATTTCAGCTAGAAAAAATATTACTGAACATTTGGGGTATATATCTACTCAAGGAAATGAACAACTTCGAGGTGTTTTAGCGAGTTATTTAAATGAAACTAGAGGTTTAAGTATTACCAAAGATCATATTTTGATTACAAGAGGTAGTCAAATGGGAATATGGTTATCCGCACAATTACTTTTAAAAGAAGAAGATATTATTGTAGTTGGAGAAACAAATTATGCTTCTGCAGATATTACTTTTTTACACCAAGGAGCAAAAGTTTTACGAGTTCCTGTTGATGAAAGTGGGATAGATACGGTTGCTTTAGAAAAAATTTGCGAATCTCAGCAAATAAAAGGAGTGTATGTAACTTCACATCATCATCATCCAACTACGGTAACATTATCTGCTGAGCGTCGCATTTGTTTATTGAATTTGGCAAAGAAGTACCGTTTTGCCATTATAGAAGATGATTACGATTATGATTTTAATTATAATCATGCTCCAATTTTACCATTAGCAAGTCATGATGTACATCACAATGTAATTTATATTGGTTCTGTCTGTAAAACAGTGGCACCAGTTTTTAGAGTTGGTTATTTAATTGCTGATAAAGAATTTGTAAATGAAGCTTCGCAAGTTAGAGGTTTTGTAGACCGACAAGGAGATGCATTACAAGAATTAACTTTTGCGGAATTTATTAAATCTGGAGATTTAGATCGTCATATTCGAAAAGTGCTTAAGGTATATGAAAAGAGACGCGATTTGTTTTGTAATTTATTAAAAGAAGAGTTGAGCGAGTTTTTCAGCTTTAATAAGCCGAAAGGTGGAATGGCAGTTTGGCTAACTTTAAATAAAAAATATACTTGGAATCAAGTATCTGATATAGCAAAAAAATATAAGTTAGCAATAGGAAATGTTTCTCGTTACGATATGGCAAAAACAAATCATAATGCAATACGAATGGGATTTGCTACATTTAATGAAGAAGAACTTTATGAATTAATTAAACGAATGAAGTTTACAATGAAAGATTTAGTAAATCAGGAAAAATCCGTTTAAATTTTTTAGGAAGTTCTTTTTCAAAAAGAACTTTTTGATTGGTAAAAGGGTGTATGAATTCTAATTTTGAAGCATGTAAATACAATCCATTTCCATAAGAAAGTAATGCTTCGATATAATAATCTTTATCGCCTAAAATCGGATTGCCAATAGCATGTAAATGTTTTCGAAGTTGATGTCTTCGTCCTGTTTTTGGATGTAATTCTACAAGGTTTAAAAAGGTGTATTTTTCTGAAGGAATACTCTGTAAAACAGTGAATAATGATTTAGATTCTTTTTCATCTACTGGAATTGTAATTTCTCCTGATGATTTCATGTTATCAATAGTTATAGCATGATATGTTTTTTCGATTTCTTTTTCTTCAAAAAGTTTTGTCAATGCTATAGTTGCAGCATTAGTTTTACTAATAAGTAATAATCCACTTGTTGGATAATCTAAACGGTGTACAGGTCGAGGTATTACAGCATCTTCAAGTGTACTTTTTTTCAAGTTTTGTTCTAAAGCGTTAGCAATAGTTGCAAACGAATTTCCACTAACTAAAACACCAGCAGGCTTAAAAATTACAGCAAGATATTCATCTTCAAAAATAACTTCTAAAGGAAAATTAAATGTTTTTTTATTCGATGCTTCTTGATACAATTCAATTAATTCACCTCCGTTTATAAATAGAGCAGTAGTTGCAGTTTTTCCATTTACAAGAACTAATCCTTTTTTAATGGCTTTTTTAAAACCAGATCTAGTCGGATTCGTATTAAAAATGCCAATTCCATATTCTTGTAAACGTATTGGTTGTTTTAGTTGAGGTACTTTATGTTGCTCTTTTAATTTCAAGTAGAATTAATTTTATGGCAAGATGGTATAAAAAAACGAAGCTGAAAAATAGTTTTTCAACTTCGTTTGTTATATATCCAAGATTTTAATTATACCAATCCGTTGTGCATTTAAATACTTAAACAATTCTAAGATATCAGTTCGAGTGCTTTTGAGGCACGAAAAAGTGTATCGAGAACTATTTTGAAGTTAAAATCCTTATTTTCGATAAAACTTTTCTTCATTTTATATGAAAAATCACTCGAATTGACAGAATTTTATTCTAAATCTATAATAGATTACACCATAGTTTTATTACAGTATGTTGCTTTTTCAAAATCTCTGATATTAATAGAGATAATTGGAACATCTGGAAACATTGATTTTAATGTTGATACAATACTTTCAGAAAGCTTTTTCTTTTGGTCTGCAGTTCTTCCTTCCATAATATTTCCAAATACATGGATAAAATCATCAGAAGTATTTCCAATGGTAAAATATTGAAAAGGATTTATTCTCACTTTAATATCTCCTTTAGCAAACAAACCTGAAGCGTCTGCAGTATTGTAAACTTGTTGTATAATCTCTTGAGGAGATTTCAATTTTATAATATGCTCTGAACAATCAATTACAAAATGTGGCATAATAATATTCTTATATGATTTATTTTTCTTTCTCGTATCCTTTTGGTCGCTTAGAACGAATTGGAGCTTTAGGTTCTGGTTTTAATTGGAATTCGTTTCCTTTTAATAATCGTAAAGCTTCTTGAACTGCTCTTTCTAATTGCGGATCATTTCCTTGTAATACTTTCTTAGGATCTTGAATTACTTCAATATCCGGAGCAACACCTTCGCCTTCTACAGCCCATTTCCCATCAACATCAAAGAATCCTCCACGAGGCGCAACCATTCTACCACCATCAATAAAACGAGGAGTATCCCAAGTTCCAACTAATCCACCCCAAGTTCTAGTTCCTACTAAAGGTCCGATTTTCTTAAATTTAAACATATACGGAAGTAAATCTCCACCAGAACCAGCACGTTCATTAATAATCATAACTTTTGGTCCCCAAATTCCAGCCATTGGAGTAGTCCAAGGTCTACGATCATTAGCTTTACTATTAAAATATCCCATTAAATCACGAGACATAATATCAATCATATAATCAGCTGCAGATCCACCACCATTATTTCTTTCATCGATAACGGCACCTTTTTTGTCTTGTTGAGAAAAGTAATAACGATTAAAAGATGTAAATCCAGGTCCAGAAGTATTTGGAACATAAACGTAAGCAAGTTTTCCGTTCGATAATTGATCTACTTTTCTTCTGTTGCTTTCAACCCAATCGATAGATCTTAAGAAACGTTCACTAAAAGTAGGTTTTACTAAAATAGATTTAGCTCCATCTGAACTTGGTTTAGAATTTACTTTGATATAAATTTCTCGTCCAGCTGTTTGTTCTAATAATTGATAAGGATTCATGTCACTAGTTAATTTTACTCCATTAACCTCGATAAGATAATCTCCTTTATTTACGTTTATTCCAGGTAAACCAAGTGGAGCAGAAACATTTGGATTCCAACGTTCTCCTTTATAAATTTTAGCAAAACGGTATAAACCTTTACTTTGTTCTAAATCTGCGCCTAATAATCCTACAGGAACTCGGTTTACATTTGGTGTATCTCCACCAGAAACATAAGAGTGACCGATAGCAACTTCACCACTCATAATATCTACTACATAATTTAAATCAGTTCTGTGTCTTACATGGTCAATCCATTCAGAATACCATTTATAAACATCGTCCCAAGGAGCACCGTGAACATTATCAACATATAAGAAATCACGCATGTATCTCCATCCTTCTTTAAAGATTTGATGTGCTTCAGCTTTCGGATCTACTTTTATTTTAAGATTTGTTTTTAACCTTCCTTTTGTTCCTTTTACAGGTGCTTTACTACTTACAATACTCCAATTACCACGACTTGATAATAAAACAGAATTTCTATCTTCAGTAGTCACCATTCCAGAAACTCCTTTAGAGAAAACAGTTGCTTTCTCTTTAGTAACATCATAAGAATGCATTGTAATTCCTGGTGTATTTGGAATAGCTTCAGCAATAAAAACTTTATTTTTTGGTCCTTTTGTTAAACCTAAGTAGTTTCTAGCAGGTAGTTTTAATGCAACAGCTCTATTAAAAATACCAGCTTCGTCAATAGTCACTATGACTTTTTCACTGTCTTTTTTACTAGGTTTTTTAGTGTCTTTTTTATTTTTAGAAGCTGTTTCTTCTTTTTTAGCAGCTTCTTCATCTGTTTTCGGAAGATTAGGAGCTTTGTCTTTTGAATTTAAAACAACAGCGTATAAGCTTCTAGATACACTAGGATCGTATGAACTCATATCTAACCAACCAGATTGTAAACCATAATCGGTACTTGCTAGTGTATAAATATATTTTCCAGAAGCATCCCAAACAGGTGAAATAGCATCAGCAATTGGATCTGTAATTTGAACTTTCTTTTTTGTACTTATTTGGTAAGCAAAAATAGATTTGAAATGACTGTCATTTTGTTTTGCATAAGCAATCCAGTCACTATCTGGAGACCAAACAGGATTCATCGATCTGTTAGGATGTGCATAACGATCTGTATCTACTTTAAAAGTCTTTTTTGTGTCTAAATTAATTACCCAAATATTAAAATCGGTATCGGTATAAGCGATGTATTTTCCATCTGGAGACCAATCTGGTCTAAAGTAGAAAGTTGGATTAGGTAATGAAATATACTGTTGGTTTTGTCCATCTTGATCAGCTAAAACTAATTCGTATTCTCCATTTTTATCAGAAAACCAAGCAACTTTATCACCTTTTGGAGACCAAATAGGTGAGCGATCTGCAACACCTGGTGAGTTGGTAAGATTTCTCCAAGTACCATTTTCTTTTGGTACTGTAAAGATTTCTCCACGATACTCAAAAATGGCTCTTTTTCCTTTAGGAGATACATTTGGGTTGGTTAAGTTTCTACCAGAAACATTCATCCAACGTGTTCTTGAATAATTTAAATCACCTTTTACATTAATTTTTATTTGTCTTGTGGTTTTAGTTTCAGGATTTAAAAAGTGAATATATCCACCTTGTTCGTAAACAATTCCATTAGTATTTGCATCTAAACTTTTTACATCAAATTTTTTATGAAATGTAATTTGACGCTCTAGTTTAGTTTTAATATCGTATGACCAAATATTACTTGTATAATCTCTTTCAGATAAATAATATACAATTCCGTTATGCCATACAGGATCTAAATGTCTTTCTTTATCTTTTTGCGGAGTAGTTTGTAAGGCTTTCGTTTTTAAATTTACAATCCAAATAGGCATTGCTTGTCCACCTCGGTAGTTTCTCCATTCTGCATCCCAGCTTGTAATAGGAGTATAAGCAATATATTTCCCATCAGCAGAAATTTCACCATATGCAGCTCTTGGAATTTCAACAGCTGTTGGCATTTCACCTTTAGGGGAAACTGTAAAGAATTTATTGGTTTGAGTAGGTCTTGATTCTCTACCAGAACGGAATAAGATTTTATTATCTGGAGTCCAGCCTTGAACAAAATCACCAGCAGGATGGTAAGTTAATCTTTTAGGTTCTCCACCTTCAGTAGGAATTACATAAACATCAATGTTTCCATCATATTGAGCTGTAAAAGCAATCATTTTTCCATCTTTAGAAAAATGAGGATTAGACTCATATCCTTCATGACTTGTAAGTCTAGCGGCATCGCCTCCATTTAAAGAAGCTTTCCATAAATCGTTTGCATAAACAAAAACTACATCATTTTGCGAAAGTGTAGGTTGTCTTAATAGTCTTGTGCCTTGAGAATTTCCAAAATAGAAAATTGACAAAGCCATAACTATGAGAATTTTTTTCATGATATTTTATTTGGTTAATGAAGTAAATAAAGGTACACAAAAAGGAAAACGGAAAGCGTGAAGAATTTGTTAAAGCGATTTAGATTTATATTAAAGTTTTAAATATTTAAAATGAATAGTGAGAATTGATTTTTCGTTCTAAAAAAATATACTTTCATACCATTTCTGTTTGCGTTAAAGGAAAATCATGTCTGAAAATTATGACTTGCTATTTAATTTAGTGATTAATTACAGTATTGTAATCCAAAAAACTATACTAAACATGGAAATAATGAATTATAGAAACTTAGTAAGTGTATGTGTTTTCTTTTTATTTGGAATTACTTCAATTACAAGTCAAAGTATAACTAGTATGAGTCCGTCTAAAGGTTCTTTAGCAGGAGAAACTTTAGTGACATTAAAAGGAAGTGGATTTGACAAAAATAAATCTGTTGGAGTCTTTTTTAAAAATGCAAAATATCCGAATGGAGTAGGAGTTTCAAGTATCACCTATGTAAATGATTCTACTATAACTTTTAAAACATCAAAACGATCAAATCCTCAGAGTTTTTCTGTGTATTTAGAATTAAAGAAAGATGCTAAAAAGGTTTATGCACCAATCAAATTTGAATACAAATTACCAGAAGTAAATACGATGAGTCCAGATACTACTACGGTAAAAGGAGGAAAAACTATTACTATAAAAGGGAAGTACTTTTCAGGAGCAACTTATGTAAAGTTTGGAAAATCGGGTAATAAACCAATATTTGTAAACGATTCAGTTATTAAAGTTAAAAACCCGCCTCATGTAGCTGGTAATGTAACTGTAGCTGTAGATGTTCAAGCTCAATATGTATCAGTACCTTTTCAATTCAATTATAAGAATAATTCTATAAAAAACACGTATGAATTATCTCTAGAAAATCTTACAGGATTAAGTTCAAATTATAAAGTTTATGTTTTAGGTTATAGTACAACTTCTCAAAAATATCTAGCTCTAAATAAAAACACTAAACAAGGAAATTTTAAAACGTTTTCAAGTAAAAAAGGATATATAGAATCTTATGAATTAGGAAAAGAAATAACAAGTATTACTCTATCGAATAAAAATGAAATTAATGGAGCACGAATTTATTTTTTCGTTAGAGATACAACTAAAAGATATCAAGATAATTCAAGTAAAACAACAAATGGAAATTTAGGATTTAAATTTAATGCATCGGGAGCTAATGTATTTCAGGTAAACAACCCACCTCAAAGTCAGTTTCCTCAATATAGTTATATAGAAGCAACATTTTTAAGAAAACAAAACCTGTATATAGATGCTTCTTTTGTGGATGGTTTTTTCTTTCCGGTTTCTATACTTGCTGAAGATAAATCAGGAAAAGAATTAGATAGAGTAGGGCAAACTGATGGAATTAGCGGAAATGAAGTAATTGAAGCATACCAAACATTCTTAAACCAAAAAGATGTTTCTAAGGGATATAAAGATTTAGTATATACACCTCAAGGAGAATCATCTGTTTTGTTAAACCCAGGTATGTATTTAAATAGTAATACAAATGATTTAGATTTAGTATTCAACGAAGCTATCGATCAATTATTTACAGATGCTAATATGAAAATGAATATTTGGCAAAATGGGAAAGGAAATTTTGCAAGAAACTATGCCGTAAATCCAATAAAAAAAATGGTGTTTCCTGGAACTACAAATACACATTCAGCATTAGAATTTACAAGTTCTAATGCAACAACACTGCACATATTTAATCCAGTTGGTTTTTCGGTAGTTTCTTACAAAGACTCAAAAAGTGGAGATATAAAACCGATTTTTGGAAAAATAAGTAATAATGTATTAACATTTAAAAATCCATTACCATCTGATTGTGGTTTAGTAACAGGAATGTATGTGAGTTCTGGAGGAGGTTCTACAGATGGAACAACGCAAATAACTGCAATTACCAAATTAAATAATACTATTACATCTGTTACTTTAAATTCAAGTACAGATTATTCTAGTTACTTTCAATACAAATTCTCCAAAGCACCAACGAATTATTATTATTCACCTGGACACATGACTTTCGCTGGAATAGGTTTATTTGCGGATGGAGTTTTTAGATATACAGATACTAATGATCAAGTTGTAGTAAAAGGGTTAGAAAACCAAATAAGTACCGCATTAAATAGAGGTGTAGCGCTATTAAGTTTTCCTGATACTACTTCTGCTGGTAGAACAACTAAAAACTGGGGAGATGAAACGAAATGGTATCCAGCAAAACAACCACAAAATATGTTCTCATATTTTATGCATACGGCTAAAGTTGGTACAAAACATATTTTTTCTTTACCTAAAAATGCAGTACAGTCAGCAAGAGGAACATATATGGCGAAAGCATATGGATTTGCATATGATGAAAATCCTATTGGAGGAAATCAAGGAAATCAGCCACAAGTTCCTTCAGAATTTCCAGGGGTTTTCCCCAAGAAAACAGAGAAGCTTAAATTAATTTTAGGTGTTTGGAAGAAAGCAAAATAAACGAATGAACCTTAATTGAAACCAAATATATTATGGAAACTAAAAATCAAACCATTTCAAATATTCCAGCTGGTTGGGTTGGTGGCTTCGCAAATTCTAATCCAGAATTTGCTTATCCAAATCCGAATTTAACTTCGTTGCCAATGCCAGATAATATGTTAAATATTGGAAGATTACAACGTCAGCAAGCAGTAAAATGGCCTGAGTTTAGCTGGGAAACAGAAATGGGAGCTGTAGATCCTAAACGATGTTATCAAATGTTTGCGCCAGATATTTCAAGAATAGGATATACAAATGAAGGTCGAGTATATTCTATTATTTGTCCGCAACAAGGAATTACATCTCCGCTTTTTGGATCATTAAATGTAGAAGTAACTGTTACTGGAACAAGAGGCTGGGTTAATGAAGATAACAGAGAATTAGCAGCAGAGATGGGTGTTGTAGGAAAAATATGGTTTAGTCCACCAAAATCGAAAGAAGGATGGATAGTTTCTGGAATTCAAAAGTTATTATGGGATAAATTACAAGAAGCACGTTTTCCATTTCCTTTTACTAAATCTCAAGCAATTATGGTTACAACTCATAAAAATGGAGCTCCAGATCAGCCAGTATTTCCAGTGAGAAAAGGGTTAAGTACAAGTTTTCCTATTCCTGACTTTGCTAAACATGAAGATGAAGCTTGGACTGTTGGGAATTTAGAAGTTCAAATAGGACCAATTGTTAAAACAGGTTATCCAATAGTTGACGAATTTAATGCATTGGTGATGGATGTTTTTAACTTAGGTTCTGGTAATATGTTACAGGAAAAAAACGTGCTAACATGGAATGTTTGGTTTACAGAGCCAGAACTTGTAAATCAGAATGAATGGGCGAGTCATGCTTGGAGATGGAGACAATCTATAGATGCAGATCATGGTTCTCCAGACGGACCAGGAACTGAAGCTAGGTATTACGATGGAACTCCATTTAGTGTTGATTTTAATTTAATTAAAAGACAAGAAGAATCAAAATTAATGAGCTTTTTAGAGCATTTTGATAGTGAAGAAAAAGATAAGATTCTAAAAGCTTTAGAAAGTATTTAATTACTAATACAGAATATTATTCAAAAATATTGTACGCCATCACTTCTTTCTATTTCTTTAAAAAAGTAAGTGATGGTGTCTGTGTTTTATTTAGCGAAAAGCTGATCTATATCTTTAAAGGCTTTAAATTCTAAAGCATTATTTTCAGGATCATTAAAAAACATAGTTGCTTGTTCACCAACTTTCCCTTTAAAACGAATAGTTGGTTCAATAACAAATTTTATGTTTACACTTTTTAAACGATCTGCTAATTTATGCCAGTCATCCCATGATAATACAACGCCAAAATGCGGAACAGGAACATCATGACCATCAACAGGGTTTGTAATTGATTTTGTTGGAATAAAGTTTTCTTTTTGATGAATTACCAATTGATGTCCAAAGAAATTAAAATCGACCCAATGTTCAGCACTTCTGCCTTCTTCACATTGTAAGATATCTCTGTAGTAAGTACGACATTTTTCTAAATTCTGTACTGGTATAGCTAAATGAAATGGTTGAATCATAAGAAAAAATTAAAAAGACTTTAAATATCAAAAATAATACACTTAAGTATATTATAGATACAGTTATAGCATTCTGTTTAATTTTTTCGATGTTGATTAACTAATTTTAGTACAACAGAAAGTTTTCTTTAGGATTTATATAATTAAAGAAAGTAATTTTCTTAAAAATAAGAATCAGCATAAATTAAAACTAACCTTATATTATGAGTATATATACCCTCGAAATTAACAAAGAAGAAGTTGAAGTGCTAAAAAAAAAATTTCGTAACGATAAAATAACTCCAGTTTTTTACGAACCTAAAGATTCTGGTTCCTATAATTTATTAAGAAAAGTATTTAATAAAAGATTTGATTTTATGCTTTCGCTAATCTTTCATCCATATACAAAAGAATATGTTGCTACTGCTATAGAGTTCTTTTCTTCTAATAATTTTCAATTTACAGTAAAATCAGAAGGACATGATAATGAAAGAAAATATGTGGCAGAGAAAGTAATTCCAACGAGAGAATATGTAAATAGAGCTTTAGATTGGATGGAAGAATGTCGCGATTATCAAATAGATGAAACCGATGGTTCATTTATAAGTTTTAAAGATAACTCTGTACCGACTAAAAATTATTTTTCACAAAACTACGATGCTTTAATTAAAATTAAAGAAACATATAGTGAAGATGAAAAATTTTTATTTAGAAGTAGAAAAACAATTATTTAGTATATCATGTTATTAACTAATTTGATTTTGAGTTATTAATATAGTTATAAAATCAAATTAGTTAATGACTTTTTTTAATCAACCAAAAATTAATTAACCTTTTGAAAACGGATAACTACATAATAGTTGCATCCGATCATAGTGCTACACTTTCTAAAATAGTTAATGAATTAAATAATTTACATGGATATAGTTGTATTACCGTAAACTCTGCCATTTTAGTAACTAGATTATTAGAAACAATTTCACCTAAGCTTATGATTTTGTATTTTAAGAATAATACTATTGAGTTTAATAGATTATTCCGTCAAAATATAAAGTTTGAATTCCCAATTTTATGCTTAATGAATCGTTATGAACTACTGCCAGAAATACCAGAAAAAACTCCTTTATTAATACAACCATTCGAAATTTTAGAAAACAAATACTTGTTAACTAACGTGAAAAGTGTTTTGTCTATGGTAAGATTCAATACATCAATCAAAAAAAATAAAAGAAAAGAAGAAAGTTCACTTTTAGAGAATAAAAATTTAGCTCGTTATGTTTTAGAATTGGATCAAAATAAAATGCTGTTCAAAAAAATAATGAGCAGAATTAAAGAATTAAGTAACGCTACAGATATTGGAACAAGAAATAAATTAAATTCGATTGTAAACAATATAAAACTGAATACAAAAACAGGTCATTGGGAAGATTTTAAAATGTATTTTGAAAGTATCAATCCAAATTTTATTAAGCAATTAACCACAAGATTTCCATGTTTAACCTCTAAAGATATTAAATATTGTTGTTACCTTAAAATGAACATGTCTAATGAAGATATCCGATATATTTTAGGTATAAATAAGGAAAGTGTTAGAACGCACAAATATCGATTAAAGAAAAAAATGACACTCGAGAGAGAGCAAGATTTAAGAACTTATATTAGTTCTATTTAATAAGAAGAGACTGTTTTTAAGCAGTCTCTTTTTTGTTTATAAATATTTTATTTCAGTTTAAAAATTGATAAAAAAAAAGCTGTCTATGTTTTGTGCACGTTTTTTTCAACCGATCTAAAAATGTTCATGATATGTATATCTACATTTTAAAGTTTTTTTCTCTCTAAGATATAAATTTGGAATATCAACCAAATTATACTTTAAAAATTGATTTCTAAAGCAATACAATTTACTGTTAATTCATTAAATCTATATTTAAAAAATAAATTCGGAGTATCCGAAAATATAGTGATTGCAAATAAAATTGTCGATCAAAATGGAGGCGAACCAATAGAAAATCAAAATAAAGTTTTAATTACAGTCGTTCATGTAGAGCAAGAAACTGTGAAATCTTTTTATAATAAGAATAGGAAGTTGAACGATAATAGTTTCGCAAATAAACCTCAAGATGAACGTTACAATGTATTTCTTTTAGTAACTCCAAATTTTGAAGATTATAATGAAACTTTAAAATTTTTGAGTGCTTCATTACAATTCTTTCAAACCTATCCGATTTTAGATGCCAATTATACTTCAAATATACCTAAAGAAATAAACCGATTAGAGTTTCAATTTGAAACAGGTGATGGATATCAACAAATGCACAATTTATGGAGTGCATTAGGAGCAAAATATAAGCCAAGTGTAATTTACCAAATGCGATTAATTACTATTGTTTCTGATGAAGTAAAAGGTTTTGAAACTGCTATTAACACAACTTCAAATACGTTTAAACATGTTGAAAAGTAGTTTCTATAAAATAGTATCATTAACAGTTTTACATAATTATTACACAGGTAATGTTTGTAAAGATTTAAAATATGAACCAGCTAAAGAATCTGGAGACATTATAAATAAATACGGATTTAAAATTATAATAACTGCGGTTGGTTTTGAATTGTATGTAGATAGAAAAGAGAACTTTTCTAATCTGTTGAATTACATTACTTCAACTACAGGAGAAACTACTTTTAAATTTCATGCAAGTACATTAAACCCATTGTTCTATCAATTTACAGAATTACCAATTAATGAGATAGGAATAACGCATTTCAATACAGATAATGCAATTGAAAATGTAGAAACTAATAAATTAATATTAACTCCTAGTTTTAGAAGTACAAATTCCGCTGATTACTTATTTGAATTTACTATTCGATTTGAAGATTTAATCAAATTGAATGATGAAAAAAAAGAAGCAAATTATGAGATTAAATTCGAAGCAAGAGCAACGCAATGGAAATATTATATTGTTAATACTACTGGACAACATTTAGGAAAATTATCAATAAAAGACACATCAGGAATACAATTTTCGGGACCAGAACAAATACTGCTACCCAATGAACAAAAAGCACAACTTTTTTCTTTAGTAGGAGACTTGTTACCATTTTCGGAAAAACCAATTTACACCTTTGATTTAATAAGTAATTCAATAAAAAATGGAGTTGAACGAAGTAAAGTTGTTTTTAAAGGATTACCAAAATCAAATCCAAAAGAAATAGCAATAAATGAGGAGTTATTGTCTTCAAAAATAACCTCCTTAATGTATGTATATATCTAAAAGAATAAAGCAATGCATAATTTAAAAACATGTTTAAATAGACCTCCTATGCCAAAAGGAGCAATAGAACCAAACTCAAAGGCTGTAAATGGAATGTTAGAGTTTGATGGTTATTATTGGTGGACAAATTATCCTTTTGGAATTTCGAATACAGGTTATTGGTTTAATAATCAACAATGGGATCCAAGATGTGCGTTTGTAGATGCTGATGGTTTGCATTTACAGATGAAGCAAACGCTTTTACCGAATGCTCCACATAAACAATGGTCATCTGTAGAGCTTGTACTTTGGGGAGAAACGATTAACAATCCAAACACACCTACTAATATACCAGAAAGAACTTACCCTGGTTATGGAAGATATTTGGTCGCTGCTGAATCAGTTTCAGGAATGTTTAATGATATCGCAAATAACTGCTGTTTTGGAGTATTCACATACCAATTTCAAGCAGACAATTCTATAATTAATAGTCATAGAGAATTAGATATGATTGAATTGAGCCGTTGGGGGAAAATTAATGATCCTACAAATGCTCAATTCACGCTACAACCTTGGGAGGCAACACCACAAAATGTACATAGAGTTGCATTAAATACAGAAAAAAGTAAAATAACAATAGTTATGGATTGGCAGGATGAAAATGCACCAGTTGTATTTTCAATTTATTACGGGGTTTATACATTAAAAACATTACCAACTAAGCCAGATATTACTTGGACAACAACTAGTAATCAGAATAAATTTATTCCAAATGAAGGGTGCCAAACAGTACACTTTAATTTATGGAGGCAACCACCAAATGTGGTTTATCCACAAGAGAATCAAGAAGTAATTATTAAAAAATTCGAATATCAAAAGAAAAATTAACTACAAAATAATCAATATGTTTTATGAACTTATCTACTATTAAATCTCCAGGGGTTTATATCAATGAGATAAATGCTTTTGGAAACTCAGTAGTGCCAGTGGCAACTGCAGTTCCAGCATTTATAGGATATACACCACAGGCAATGTATGATGGAAAATCATACACTAATGTGCCTAAGAAAATCACATCATTTTCAGATTTTCAAGCAATTTTCTGTTTGCCAGATCTGCCACCGCCAGCAGATCCATCACAACAATATACGCCAGAATACTATTTAGTTGCACAAGATAGTCAGCCAACAGAAGGTAATTATATTATGATTGGAACTACTTATTATTCTATTTTACCTGATCCTAACTCAATTTATTATCTGTACAACAGTGTGAAATTGTTTTATGATAATGGAGGAGGAGATGCTTATATTGTTTCTGTAGGTACTTACGGACCACTTTCGGGAGCACCAATGACGTTGGGAGATCAAATTGTAAATCCAAATGTACAATTGGATCAATTGACAAAAGGATTAGAATTGTTAAAGCAAGAGCAAGAACCAACGATGTATATCTGTCCAGAAGCAACATTACTATCTGTAGATAATAATGCATCTTTAACTCAAGCGATGTTATTACAAGCTTCATCAATGCAAACAGCTGTATGTATTTTTGATATTATAGGAGGAAATAATCCAGACCCTATCAATTATACTGAAGATATAGAAACATTTAGAAATGGAACAGGATCAAATGGATTAGATTTCGGAGCAGCATATTATCCTTTTGTAGGAACAACAATAATGCAACCTTCGGATATTAATTATACCAATTTATTTGGAGGAGATGTAAGTAAATTACAACCAATACTTAGTCCACCGGATAATCCAAATCCAACTGTAGATACAATCCTGCAAAATATTCAAAATCCACCTGAAGGAAAAGCCCTAACTGTAAGTCAATATAATAATTCACTTTTAGTTGCAAGTCCAACTTATAATACAATCATAGCTAATGTATTAGAAGATGCAAATATGTTACCCCCAAGTGGAGGTATGGCAGGAGTAATTACTGTTACAGATAATACAGTTGGTCCTTGGCAAGCGCCTGCAAATACATCGATGGTAGATGCTGTGAGTTTACCAATTCGAATTTCTGAAACACAACAAGCTGATTTAAATGTTGATGCAATTTCAGGAAAATCAATTAATGCAATTCGTTTTTTCAACGGTTTAGGAATCCTTATTTGGGGAGCAAGAACTTTAGATGGAAACAGTCAAGATTGGAGATATATTTCGGTAAGAAGAACTATGATTTTCATAGAACAGTCTTGTAAGTTAGCTGCTAATGCTTACGTTTTTGAACCAAATGATAAAAATACTTGGGAATCTGTAAAAGCTATGATTAGTAGTTTCTTAAATGATGTTTGGAAACAAGGAGGGTTACAAGGAGCAAGTGCAGCAGATGCATTTACAGTAGAGTGTGGATTAGGTTCTACAATGACTGGAGAAGATATTTTAAATGGATTTATGAATGTTTCTGTAAAAGTAGCAGTTGTAAGACCAGCAGAATTTATTGTAATTACTTTCCAACAACAAATGGCAACTTCAGCATAGAAGAGAGTAATACATATCATAAGAAATTAATCAAATAATATAAAACTAAAAATAATATTATGGCAACAGATGATGGAAGTGTACAAGGTGCAACCTGGCCCATGCCAAAATTTCGTTTCGAAGTAGATTTAGGTACGGAATTAACAGGAGTTGCATTTCAGGAAGTTTCTGGGATGGATGTTGAAAACCAAATTATTGAGTACAGAAAAAGTAATAGTCCACTATTTTCTGTAGAAAAAATGCCTGGCATTGTAAAATACGGAAATGTAACAATGAAACGAGGTGTTTTTGTAAACGATAATACATTTTGGGATTGGCATGCAGAAATTAAAATGAATACAATAAAACGTAGAACAGTTTTAATTAAACTTTTAGATGAAGCAGGAAATGTTACTATGCAATGGCAATTAAATAATGCTTGGCCAACAAAAATTTCAAGTACAGATTTAAAATCTGATGGTAACGAAGTGGCTGTTGATACATTAGAAATAGCACACGAAGAGTTAATTATTACAAATGGCTAAAAAAAATCAGAAAGCAAAAGAAGAAAGTAAAGTAGGGAAGTTCCCCGTAGGCTTTTACTTTTCTGTTTCGTTTGATGGTGGTAAAGAAATGCCTTTTCAACAAGTATCTGGTTTAAGTAAAGAACAAACCGTAGAAGAAGTAATAGGTGGAGGCGAGAATAGATTTAAGTATCGCCTTCCTTCTATTACTGCGAGTCAAAATTTAGTATTGAAAAGAGCTGTTGTACCAAAAGGAGATGAGCTTACTACTTGGTGTAAAGATTCTATAGATGGAGGTTTAGCTAAGCCGATTAAAACTAAAACAGTATCAATTAATTTATTGAATAATGAAGGCCAGGTTTCTATGAAATGGAACTTTTATAAAGCTTATCCAATTAAATATTCTATTTCTGATTTAAAATCTCAAGAGAGCGAAATCTTAATGGATACCATAGAATTAGCTTACATACATTATACTACTTCTTAAGTACAAAAAGATGTTTTAGAACTAAAAAATAAATAGATGCCTGTAGAAATAAGAGAGCTAATTATTAAAACTGAAATAAAAACAGCAGTAGAGCAATCATCAACAATACAAGATATTGATCTCTCAGTTTTTAAAGAAGAAATAATAGAAATGTGTAAACGCATGCTTTCTGAAGAAGTAAGAAGAACAAGTTATCGAAGATAGTTATGGGATTAGAACACATGAAAATAGCAGGATATTATGATGGTGATTTTACCAATCCTATACCTGGAGATCCTTATAAAGTTATGATTAATCCAAACACAATAAAGTGGAATCGAAAAATCATATATAACAAGCAGCGTCCAATCGATGCAAGTAAAGCTTCTCAGAAATATAAAAACTCAGGAATAGATGATTTGAGTTTTGATATTGTTATTGATTGTACTGGAGTTGTATTTTCTAAACGAGTAGATATGGCTACAGAAATAAAAACTTTAGAAGATATAGTTTACAAATATGATGGAAAAATACACCGACCAAATTTTGTAAAAGTACAATGGGGAAGTAATATTTCTTTTAAAGGAGTTTTAAAAACGTTTAATACAACATACACACTTTTTAAACCAGATGGAAGTCCTTTAAGAGCAAAGGTCTCATTGAGTTTTGAAGAATATGTCTCGCCTAAAAAAAAGTGTAAAGTTGAAAAAAAAGAATCTCCAGATATTACACATTTAGTAGAGGTAGTAGAAGGAGAAAGCCTTCCTCAATTATGTAATAAAGTTTGGAATAATCCACTTTATTATGTGCAAGTAGCGAATTATAATGGATTGAATAAGTTCAGAAATCTTAAAGGTGGGCAAGAATTAATTTTTCCACCAATCATAAAATCATAAGAATGGGATGTAACGGTTCAAATGGAGGCTTAGTCACTTTTGCGATAAAGATTGACGGAACTCAAATTCCTGATGTAATCGAAATTCAAAAAGTAGAAGTTGAGAAATCAGTGAATAAAGTATCAAAAGCTATTATTACTGTTATAGATGGAGATCCAGCTACAGAAAGCTTTGAAGTAAGTTCTTCAAAAACATTTCTTCCAGGAAATAAAGTAATAATAGAAGCAGGTTACGATACTATGAATAAAACTATTTTTAAAGGAATTGTAACTAAGCAAAGTATTGATATTTCAGATGCTGAAGGAGCTACTTTACAAGTTGAATGTAGAGATGAAGCTGTAAAAATGTTAGTAGGTCGTAAGAGCCTTACATTTTCTAAAAAGAAAGATAGCCAAATTATGTCTTCAATTATAGGAAGTTATTCTGGACTCTCAGCTGATGTAACCAATACCACTACAAAATGGCCAGAACAAGTACAATATTTTACTACAGATTGGGATTTTATTATGGCTAGAGCAGAAGTAAATGGAATGGTTGTAACAACATTAGATGGAAAAGTATCTGTATTTCCTCCTGATAAAAATAAAAAACCAGTTTTAGAAATTACTTATGGTGATGATTTAATGGGATTTCATGCAGATTTAGATGCGGTTACTCAATTAGGAAATGTTAAAGCCGAATCTTGGGATTATACAAAACAGAAAATACTATCAGGCTCTTCTAAAAATTCATATTCAGGTCCAGGAAATTTATCTAGTCAAACCTTATCAAAAGTGGTAGGTTTAAAAGATTTTGAAGTTCAAACTACAGCGCCTTTACAAAGCACAGATTTAACCAATTGGACTAAAGCTGTTTTAACTAAAAGTGATTTCTCAAAAATAAGAGGAGAAGTTAAATTCCAAGGAACAAGTAAAGTTAACCCAGGAAATTATATCACATTAGATGGTTTAGGAGATCGATTTAATGGAGATCATTTTGTTTCTAATGTACGTCATGTTATTGCAAAAGGAAATTGGATTACTGAAACTGCGATAGGATTATCGCCAGTTTGGTTTACACAAGAGCCAGATGTTATGGCTCCTCCTGCTTCTGGATTATTACCTGGAGCTCAAGGATTATTTAATGCTACGGTAAAGAAAATTTACGAAGACCCAGATAATCAATTTAGAATTTTAGTAGATATTCCACTTTTCGATGATAAAGGGCAAGGGATTTGGGCTAGGTTATCCAATTTTTATGCAACATCAGGAGCTGGAGCATTTTTTTTACCAGAAATTGGAGATGAGGTTATTGTTGGTTTTTTAAATCAAGATCCACGATTCCCAATTATACTTGGTAGCGTATACAGTAGCAGTAAACATAAACCATACAAAGAATTAAAGCCTAATCAGAAAAATTCAAAGAAAGCAATTGTATCCAAGCAAGGAATTTTTATCGAGTTTGATGATGAGAACAAAGTGTTTACAATAGAAACACCAAGTAAAAATACAGCGATTTTTGATGACAAAAGTAAAAAAGTAACGATTAAAGATCAGAATAATAATAGTATCGTCATGTCTTCTAGTGGTATTGTTATTAAAAGTGCTAAAAGTATTTCTATAGAAGCAAATCAGAAATTAACATTAAAAGGAAAACAAGGAGTTACAATAGATGGTTCACCAGGAGACGTAACTCTTAAAGGAACGAATATTAAAAACTCAGCAAATGTGAAATTTTCAGCAAACGGAAGTGCGCAAGCAGAGTTAAAAGGAGGTGCTCAAACTGTAATTAAAGGAGCAATGGTAATGATTAACTAAATAATTAAAAATAAACAAAATGCCACCAGCAGCAAGATTAACAGATTTTCATCAATGTCCAATGCAAACACCAGCAATTCCAGCACCAATTCCGCATGTTGGTGGACCAATAATTGGCCCAGGACAACCAAATGTATTAATAGGAAAATTACCAGCGGCAAAAGTTGGAGATATGTTGGTATGTGTAGGCCCGCCAGATGTAATTGTGAAAGGATCTGCAACAGTTAAAATAGGAGGAATGCCTGCTGCAAGAATGGGAGATGCAACCGCTCACGGAGGTAAAATAGTTTTAGGAGCTTTTAATGTGATGATTGGTGGATAGCATTGGAATAAAAAGAAAGAAAGAATTTTTAGGTTCAGGTTGGTCTTTTCCAGTAACTTTTTCTGTTGGAAATCATCAATTAATAACTACTCGATTTGAAAATAATATCAAAGATTCTATTGATGTCATTTTGCAAACGAATTTCGAAGAACGACCTATAAATCCTCAATTTGGATCAGGATTACAACAGTTTTTCTTTCAAGAAATGAACGAGACATTAAAAGCTGAAATTAGAGATACAGTAAGAATAAGTTTATTAAATAACGAACCAAGAATAAGTGTGCTAGATGTAGAAGTTACCTATATAGATATTGATAATGGATTGATTGAAATAGATGTTGCATACGAATACAACCAAACAAATACAAGACACAATTATGTATATCCTTTTTATTTAAAAGAAGGTACAAATTTAGGAAAGTAATTAATGAGTTTAATTAATCAAAATAAAGCTTTAAAGTCATTGTCAATGGCACTTGAAAATCAAGTTAATCTAATCGATAGTCGATCGGAAATAGATGATTTGAATTTTCTAGTAAACTTTAGTTCATTGATTAATTTTTATGATGACAAGAATCAAGTAAATGGAAGTTGGACGCCTTTTTTATTGAAAGATCCATCATTTTTAATGGCTTCTATTGCAAAAACTCCTTTTAAAAAAATGTACACGCTTTTTTTACAAACTAGTGTTACTTTAAAAAGAGTTTTAGAGCAAAAAGAATTAGAAAAAAACGAGATAAAAGAGAAGGTGTTAATTGGATTTAAACAATTATTTCATCAATTATTACATGTTTTTCATTTAATAGAAAGATGGATATATTATATGTTACAATACCCGCTAGAATACAAGCTAAAGAGTTATGTAATTAGAGAAGTAAAAACAAAATATAGCCACTTTTTATGGGCTATATTATGGTTAAAAAACCAATTACATCATAATAAAATTGTAGAAAAAACAGAAGATGATAACGACAATATATATCAATCTTATGATAAAAATATTTGGAAATCTGGAGTTAAAACTACACCGTATTGGGAATTATTAGAAATTAATTATTCGATTGAAAATACTAATAAAGGACTATTAAATATATCTGGAACATTAAAAAAAATAGGAGAAATTATGTTCTCATTTTTTAATAGTATTATAGAATATGCGCCAGTAGAGTTTCAAGAACTTGAAAAAGAAAAAGATTTATATCCAGATACATTATTACTTAAAACATTTACTGAATTAATAAAACCGTATAAAAATCAGTTGAATGGATTAACAAAAAAGCATCTTAACTTTTACTATAAAGACATTTTAAAAGAAAGAAAAACATTAGCAAAACCAGATTCGGTTTTTGTGTGTGCAGAACTTCAAGAAAATGTATCAACTTTTGATTTGGCAAAAGGAACACTTTTTAATGGTGGTACTTATCAAGATGATTCAACGATTTTATATGAATCTGTAGAAAATGTATCTATAAATCCAGCCAAAATAGCAGAAGTCTATACTTTATCTAAAGTATCTAATGAAAAGAAAGAAAGTTTTAAACTTTATCTTAAAACACATGAGAATGTAAATGAAGTAAAAACTAGTGAAGAAGGAGAAATTCAGAGTTGGAAAACTTTTGGTTCTTCTACAATTAAAGACGGTAAAAAAGTAAATTTAGGTTTTGCTTTTGCTTCTCCTATGTTATTTTTAAATGGAGGAAAAAGAAAACTTTGTATCACTATAACTTTCAAAGAAGATATTTTAAATCTAGAGTTTTTTACAAAAGGAATTTATCAATTAAGTACAGAAGAAGAATGGTTTATAATTCTAGATTCACAAATAAAAATAACTCAAAATCAAGAAGAATTATCACAGCTTTTTATAGAAATTCAATTAACTGAAGAAGATCCAGCTATCATAGCTTTTTCAGAAGAGAAAGATAATTTTAAAACTTCATGGCCTTTATTTTACATGTCTTTTTCAGAATTCATGGCTGAAGATTATCAGTTAGAAATTAAAACAATTACAATAGATGTTGAGGTTAAAAATTTACAAAATTTTCAGTTGTATAATGATTTTGGAGCGCTAGAAACAGAAAAGCCATTCCAACTATTAGGGCCAACACCTAGTAAAGATCAAAGTTTTATGATTGGTAGTTCAGAGGTGTTTAGTAAGCCTGTTACTGAATTCGATTTTAAATTGAATTGGGATAATTTACCAGATAATTTTATTAAGTATTACGAACAGTATAACAAATACTTAGCAGATTTTTATAAAAATCCGCCAATAAAAGATACAAATTTTGTATTCCAAGATTTATGGAATAAAACAATTGGGAATCTATTTAAAAATAATAAAAAAATAATAAAAAAAGCTTTAGCAGATATAGATAAAGCTATAGAGTCATGGTTTTTAAAAGACGGAAAATTAGTAAATGTACTGATCTCTAAAATTGATAAAAATTTAAATAAAATATTTTCAAGAAATAAGAAGAAATCAGTTTTTGTTTTAAAACAAACAGAAAAAAAAATAAATGTTTTTGTATCTGGATCAGATCAAAATGTAAAAGAACTCAGATCAAAAATAAAAGAACTCATATTAAACACTTTAGTTGAGGTTAATATATATAAAGAACCATTTAATGATAAAGCATTTAAAGTAGATTTTCAGTTGCTTCAAAATAAACAATGGACTGCTGTAGATATGAATTTTACACCTTCTATTTTAAAAGATATTTTTCAATTAAAATCTAATGATTTAACAAGAACTCTCTTTCAAGGTACACCTTTATTTATTGACGAGAAATTTAAAGAATTAAAAATATCAGAATTGATAAAAATCAATAGAAATATAACTGTTGATACATTATTTATTCTTGAAAATATTTTTACTACGGATATTAATTTTCAATTTAAAAACGGAATTCGGTTAGAGGATCAGATTAAAGTAAAAAATGTACTTAAAATCATAAATGATTTAGAAGTTAGTGCGATTTTAAGAATAAAAGAAGAGGTAACGTTAGATAAGGTTTTAAAAGAAGAAAATAGTATAAAACTTACAGATGTTTTTGAAATAAAAGAAAATTTAAAAGCAAGGGAAGTTTTTGTTTTTCAAGAGTTTTTAGAAGTAAATGATACATTTTCTTTTGAAAAAAAATTAAAGAAAATAGGCGTTTTAAAAAATGAAACAACAACGATAGAGCATATTAAGTTTCATATAGAAAAATTGAGAATTATAAATAGATCGCTTTCGTTTAATACCATTATAGAACTGGATGATTCGTTGTTTTTGAAAGATTTTTTAGATGGAAAAACAACTACAATTTTTAAGATAAATAAAGAATTTAAATTCAAAGAATTATTTCATGAAGCTGATTTTAATTTTACAGAAGTTCTTACAAAATCTGTTGAGAGTATAAAAATTGAGTGTAAAAATGAATCACCGATAATTTTAAATTCAACAGGAACACTTTCTTTTAAAGAAACTGTAGAAATATTTAGTTTTTTAAAAATTCAAGATACTTTAAAGTTTACAAATATTTTTCAAACAAAAGGAAAGGAAATCTATGAATTAAAGGAAAATACAACGACTTATAAAGAAATGTTCAATTACAGTGTTTTTGGATCAACTAAAATAACTGAAGTACAAAAAGATATTAATCCTGAAATTCAATATCTTCCATTGGAGTTTGATGAAACATCAACTTCAGGTTTTTTAAGAATGAAATTAACCAATCCGATATACGGATTTGGAGCTATATTATATCCAAAAGTAGTAAGCGCAATTGCAATGTATAATGCCGATTTGTTATCGTTAGCGTTTAACAAACAGGATGTTACTTTTCAAGAAGAAGCAAACGAACCTTATACTCCAATTGTGGGAATATTTACAGGTAATTACAAGAGTAGTTTTACATATGATTTTACAGAAACTGATAAGAAAAATAAATATCCAATTCAATGTTTTTACCAAGATGTTTTTAAAAATTATAAAGTTTACGATAGTAGTTTAAGTACAATTACTAATAAAAAAATCAATGTAAATTTTCCTAGTTTATTACCAAGAATCAAACAAGAAGGAACATTATTTTTAGGGTTACAAGAAGTAATTGCTCCAGCAGAGTTGTCGATTTATTTTCAATTAGTTCAAGATTATGCTACAACTTATACACAAGGAAAATCTGAAATTTCTTATCGATATTTAAGTGAAAATTATTGGAAGAAATTACCAGTTTTAGCAGACGGAACAAATGGTTTTAGTTGTTCTGGCCTTATCGTTTTAAATCTACTATCAGAAAGTGAAAAATTGCATCACACAATGCCAAGCGATAATCTTTGGATTTCAATTTCGGTAGATAATAATACAGATTCTTTTTGTAAAACTTCTTTTTTAAATACAAACGGATTTAAACTAAAAAGAACAGGAAAAAACTTTAGGTTCGATACAGAAAAACCTGAAATAGCTGCAAATACTATTGATAGTCCATATAGCTCAATTCCTCAAATAGCAACAATTATGCAACCTTTTTCATCTTTTGGAGGACAAATGGCGGAAACAGATAGAGGATTTAATAAAAGAGTAAGTGTACGTTTAAAAACAAAAGATAGAGTAATTTCAAACGAAGATTATTACAGAATAATTAAAGAAACATTTGTAGAAGTTTTCTATCCTAAAATAATATTCAATAGAGCTTTAAATAAAACGGAAGTTTTACTAGTAAAAAACATTCAAGATTGGACGGAATCTAATGCTTTTATTCCGTTAGTAAATACATGTTTAATAAACGAAGTTCAAGAATATTTAAAAGGGAGAGCATCTAAATTTGCTAATATTCAAGTAAGAAATTTTGATATTAGGTATTTAAAAATTGAAGGAGAAATAACTGTTACAAATTCTTATGCAGTTGAAGGAGTATCGAAAGAAATTAATAGGAGATTAAATATTTTCTTATCGCCTTGGATTACTACTACACAATCACAAATCACAATAGATTCAGGAATAAGCATAGCTCAGATTTCAGAATTTATTACAAGTTATCCATCTATAAAAAGTGTTCAAAACCTAAAATTATATTTAGGAGAAAGAGAAGAAAAAGGAAAAATAAACTATACAAAAGGACCTTTTCAAATAATAGAAACTAAAACAGTAAGAGGAGAATTACAAGTTGATTTTGAATTAATAACAAAGAAATACACTATAAATTCGAATGTATTAATTGTACCATCATTAAATAATCAAGAATTAATTTATGTGAAATGATGGAAAAGCAAAATTACATAGAAGAAAAAACATTACCGCTAACGATTAATTTTGAGGAGTTAAAAGGTATGGCTCTTGCTTATATTCAAAAGAATAATGATAATACATGGACAAATTTAAATCCAAGTGATCCAGGAGTTACCATATTAGATCAACTATGTTATGCATTTACTGAACTAGGATATTGTAACTATTTTCCAATGAAAGATATTCTTACGAATAAGAATAAAGAGTTAGAAATTAGAAATCAGTTTTACCTACCGGAAGATATTTTAACAACTACACCAGTTACAATTAATGATATTAGAAAATATGTTGTAGATCAGGTGAAAGAAGTAATAAATCTTCAAATTACACCAATAAAAGAAGATTCAAATTACATTGAGGGAAAATATAAAGTAGAGGTTTTAATAGATTCTAGGATAAATAAAAATGAAGAAGCAAAAACTAGTTTAATAAAAGAAGAAAAAGCAGAAGGAAAAATAATAACTAAAGAACAGTTAATTTTAAATCACACTTTTTTTGTTTTAAATACCTGTAGAAATTTAGGAGAATTGTTTTGCTATCCGAAGTCATTGCAATCAAAAAAACAACGAGTTTATGGAACTTTAGAATTAGCAGAAGATCATGATTTAGATACAGTTATTGTAGCTATTGAGTTTGCAATAAATAATTATGTTTTTCCAGAAATTTTAGAAGTAGGTTATGATAAATTAAAGAAAGAAGGAAAAACAACAGATGAAATTTTTAACGGACCTAATTTGAAAAATGGTTGGATAGCAGATGAAACTTTATGTCCTAAAAAAAACAAAATTCAAGCATTTGAGTTAGCTGAAGTAATTCAAAAAGTACCTGGAGTTTTAAGTATTTCAAATGTAGCCTTTAATCGTTTAGGAACAGAGTTAGAAGTTTTTTCTAGACCAGAAGAAATCCTAACTTTTGATTTTATTCAATGTGTAGAAAAAAGTAGTAATTATTTAGATGATGAGCTTGAAGAAAATGCAGAAATAAATTCGTTGTATAATTTTAAAATTTACAGAAAAGATCGACAATTAAATAAAAGTATCAATTCAAATTTACTTCAGGAACTATCCAACTTAAATCAACCGATAGAGCAAATTTCAAAAGTATCTACGATACAAATGTATCCAGAACTACCTAAAGGAAATTATCGTGATATCGAAAGTTATTTTTCAATACAAAATACATTTCCAGAAGTATATGCAGTTGGAGTTGCAGGAGTGAGTGATAATGCTACGGATTTTCAAAAAGCACAATCAAGGCAACTCAAAGGCTATTTAACTTTATTCGATCAAGTATTTACCAACCAATTTATGCAACTTGGGAATTTAGGAAGATTATTTTCTTTTGATAATTCAATAACTGGCGATCCAAAAGATAAAGCTCAATTTTATAGTGTACAAACTTTTAATGAGGAGAAATATCAAAAATACCCAGCGCCATATCTATGCTTTTCTCCAACCTATTTCTATCAATCGTTATATAAAGAAGTTCCGCATATAAAACCTTTATTAAAGAATATTAAAAAGCACGAATTTACTTTTGATGTTTTTGAAACTGAGAAAAAAAAGCAAAACGCTTGGGAAGAATATCAGTACGATCCATACAATTCTTACATCCACGGTTTAATGCTTTTTATGGAAGATGAACATGAAAACATAAAAAGAAGAAACAAGATTTTAAATCATTTATTGGCAAGACATGGAGAATCACCAGAAATTATAGATACAATTATTGAAGGAAATGTGTATTCAGGAAATACACAAAAGGATAAAGTAATTGTAAAAAGTTTATATCTGCAAAATTTAGGATTATTATCTTATTATCAGCCTAAGGCATATAATTATATAGGTTCTAATTTTTTAAGTACAGAGATAATAACAGTACCAGAAAAATTTCAAAAAAAATATAAAAAATTACAAGAAAAGTGGTTACAAGGTAATCAAAAAGATTTCATTTTTAGAACTGTAGAAATCAATAAAACACAGCAAATAAAGAAACCATTTTTTACGAATTATTCTGGTGTAGAATTAAAATTGAATCTTTTATTCTCTTTACCTGTTTTTTATGAAAATTACTTAATTCAAAATGAAGACTCATGTACATATTGGTTATACAAATTTAGGAAAGGATTGTTATGTATTGAAGCCAATTTAATTATTGAATCTTTAACTAATCAACTTGATAAGAATGAAAATCAAATAGATTACTTAGAAAAATATAAATGGGTTATCGATGAGTTTTTAGATAATAGAAATTGCTTATTATTTATTTTTCCTAGTTTTTTTATAGAAGAAAATATAAACTCTACAGAGAAAAATCAATTTAAGATTCCAGATTTTAAAAAACGATTAAGCTATTTTTTAGAAGGGGAATTACCTGTACAAATCATATATCAAATTTTATATGCAAAAGGCAAAGAACTTGAAGCTGTGATTATAGCTTATGCAAATTGGCATAATAGTTTACGCTTCGATGAGCAAACAGGAAAATTACACGGACCTGATTTAGTAGTTCATACGATAGAGTTGATGTTGGCACTTTTAAGTTTAACAAAATCTAAAAAATTATGAGAAACTTAAATCAACATATCGTGGCTCGTTGTAGTTGGAATACTGTTTTTGATGATAAAGAGAAAGGAAGAGAGTTGCAAAATGCAATTAGTAATTGGAGTGAACATTTTATGCCAAGAACATTAAACGATGTTTTTGATACGATTTGTACTCAATATCAAAGTTTTAAAATAAAATCATTAACCATAGATCTTGGAGCAATTCAGTATGAAAACTTAAAAGAACAACTAACACTTAAATTACAGGAAGTATTACAAGAACAATTTCGTGAAATTTTAAACAACCCAAATAAATACAAAAAAAACGTACAAATTTTAAAAGGAGAAGATGTTTGGTTTAATGTAATTACACATTATTTACAGCAAGGAATAATGCCTTGGAATTACACAAAAAGAGGAGAAAATATCAATCAAATTTTTGAAATTCAGTTTCAAGAAAATAAAGAAGCATTAATACAAGCAATTACAGCGATTGCAGAAAAAGAATATGTTCGAAAACGTATAGCATGGCAATTTAAAGAAGCTAATATTCATCATATTATAGCGAGTTTAGAACGAAGTAATCATAATTATATTATAGAGTTTTCAGAAGAGTTTACAAAGCTTCAAACAAAAGAAACATTAGTAAAAGCAGGTATTTATGATTTTAAAAAGAATCTGTGGTTTTGGATTTTAAATTATCTATTTGTTCATAGAGGAACCATGTTTAATAAGGTTGAGTTTGTGAGAAGTAACATTCAACAAATGGCAAATCATTTTAATATGGAATACCATGAACTTTTTGCATTGATAGAAAAAGCAGTTCAAAAACTACACGAGCAATCTTATATTAAAAATGAATTCATTCATATTCTTGAAATTCTTTCACACAAAGAAACAGAGAATTTTCAATACGAAAAAGCTACAATAGCAGAGCAAGAAAAACGCTGGAGTTTACTCTTAAATTATTTACAAAACCCGCAACAACAAAAAACATCATCAGAAAAAGAAGCTTTTAAAGAATTAGTTAATAAACTTTCTCAAATCAATAAAGTTAGATTTCAAAACTTAATTAACAAAATAAATAATACAACAGAAAATTGGCAATTTGTAAGCAAAGATTTACAGCCAGAATTATTTGGAGTTCTCTTAAAATCAATTTCTAATGAAGTCGCAGACAATGTTTTGTTAGAGCTTAAAAATTTACAAAAACTACAAATCCAAAAACATTTTCAATTAAACGAAAATTGGTTGTTTGCTATAAGTTTAAAATTTATAAAAAAATATAAAAGTCAAACTTTTTCAAGAACGAAATATTTGAATTTTATATTTCAAGAAATCAGTACATTAAAGAAGAAGACTAAAACTTCAATTTTAGAAAAACTTCTTAATACAGATGTTCAAGTATATCGAAAAAACGATGTGAATGCTACTATTTTTCATGCGATTAAAGATTTATATACAAATGAAATATTAAATCAAGAAACAAAATTTACAGAAGAGAAATTAGAGATTGTTTTAAAAGCATTAGAAAAGAATTTACAAGAAGGAGGAACTACAATTATCACTGAAAATTATTATGAGATTATTCGTAATTGGATAAAGAAAACACCAAAACAATTATGGAAATCGTTAAAGGTACAGAAAAATAAAAACTTTATTTTAAGAATACTTCCAGAGCTTTTTAATGATGAAGTTCTAAAAACAATAGTATTAGATCAAGTATTATCAAACCAACTAGCATTTATAAAAGACTTAGAAAAGAGTATAAATAAAGTTTTAGAAAAAAATACAGGAGCCAATACCGTTTTACATGAATTTAAAACACAATTATTTTTTAAAGGAATTAAGTTATTAATACTTGAAGAAAATAAAAGTAAAGTTTCATTAGTAACCACTTTATTTAAAGAAATAGTTGTTCAGCAAAGTTATAAAACATCAGTAATAGCAAGAGAAAGTTTGTTAGATGTTTTATTGTATTTTCAAAAAGAACATACCGATTTTTCAATAAATCAAAAGAAAACATTATCGAACTTCATAGAAGAGTTTACACAAACGACTACGTTAGAATTTTTATTAAAGTTTATAGAGTGTACACCAAATAAACAGGAAGAAATTACAGAAATTTTAGAAGAATTAGTTCATCGAAAAGAAATTCATACAGTAGCTTTTAAAAAAGTAGAAAAAAAAATTAGTAATTATTTATTAAAAGATGCAGATGAGGTTTTTAAAAAAACTAAAAATAATTTTAAAAACAGATTAGAAAGTAAGATAGATAATTCTAAAGTGATGCACGAAATTTATTGGCAATGCATAGCGGATTATAAAAAGCATAAAGGTAATCAAACGAAATTTAAAAAGCTCTTAGAAGAAACAATACATTACTTTTTAAATGATAAAATAATACAAAAAGAAGTATTTAAAATTCAATTTTCTTCTCAAATTTTCACTATAAAAAAATTACAAAACCTTCTACAAAAAGCGATAGAAAAAAGAGAATTAACATTAAAAATAAAAACTGAAGAAATAGCAGTTCAATTTGCATTTTTTAAGTTGTTAGAAAGTTCACCTAAAGCGGTAAGAGAAATCATAAGAACTATAAAACTGACAAAGAATCAAATAGAATATTTTGAAGTTTTAATCTCTTTTTCGCAATTTCTAACATTAATAATAAAAGATACTTCTAATAATAAACTAATAGCTTTAATACGTTCAATTCAAGTATTATATACTATTCGGAAAAAAGTTATAGGAACTTCAATAACAAAAGAAAAGGAATTTGCTTTTTGGGAATGTGCACTAAATATATTACAAGAAAAAAAAGAATCAAGTTTAAAAAAAATAGTAAATGATGTTTTCGAAGAATTTTATAAAATCGATACCATTAGTGTAAAATTTATAATTGAAAAAATACTATATGAAAATATTGTTTTACCACCAATTTTAAAAAAGATTTTGGTAAATAAAAATTCAACTTTCAGATTAATAAAAGAAGCAGAAATCATAAGTAATGTTTCAGAAGGTTCACTAAAGAATCAAGTCATAGAATGTTTACCATTATTATCAAAAACACTTTTAGTAGAAAATAAAATTCCGTCGTGGTTTTTACACCAAAATTCAATTACAAAAATTGAATTACTAAAACTTGTACTAAACGAATTTCCCTTAACAATACTAGCAGTTTTACGAAAACATAGTATAGCAAAAAAGAATCTAATATCTAATATCAGTTTTACTGAGATCGTAAATGTATTAAGCAATTTATATCCAGATAAACAAACACTATTAAAATCAGTAGAGAAGTTTTATAAGCTTATAGAATGTAATTCTATAAGTAAAAGTAAAGTGATAAAAATTAGAGAGGTTTTATATGAAAAAGTGTTAAGTGCTTGGATAAAGAATAATTGGAAACCATTAACTACGGCTTCAATTTGGAAGGAACTAATTTGGGAGATTTCTATAAAAAATATCATTAAAGAAAATGATTTTTATAAAGCTTTAGATGAAGTAAAGCTACAGTTACCAAATACGCTACAAGTATCATATGAAGCAACGCGTTCAACTAAAAAAAAGACAATGATTAAAAAAACAATCAAAAAGGAAAATATAAGCGAAACTAAAACAAACACAATTTTTAAAAAGACAAAAATTATGAATGAAAGAATATTAATTCCTAATGCAGGATTAGTATTGTTAAATAGTTATTTTCCAATATTATTTGAGCGACTAAAATTGGTTGAAAACAAGTCTTTTGTTACTAAAGAAGCGCAAATTCAAGCAGTACATTATCTACAGTATGTAGCAACAGGTTTAACACAAACTGAAGAAGAATTTTTGGTTTTAAATAAACTTTTATGCGGATTAAATTTTGAAGAACCTGTAAAAGATAGTTTAGATGTAAGTACAGAAAATAGAGAATTAATAAACGGAATGTTACAATCTGCAATTATGCATTGGAATGCTATTGGAAGTACAACTGTAAACGGATTTCGAGGAAACTGGTTTGTAAGAGATGGAATTCTAAGAGAAAACGAAGATCGATGGGAATTAACAATAGAGAAAAGACCATACGATATTCTATTAAATAAATCACCTTTTTCATTTTCAATTATCAAATTTCCATGGATGCCAAAAGCATTACATGTAAGCTGGCCTTTTTAAAATAAAAATAAACGAAAAGAATATTAACTAAAACAATTTTTTATGAACTCTTATAATGAAAATTTGCAAGCTAGTATATTATCAACACTAAGCGAGCAAGAAACTAAATTACAAAAAACTAAAGCAAATTTAGATGCTTCTATGTTTTCGTTATACTATGCACAAGGAGCTAGAATTACTGCGGCAGAAGAACTACAAAAAGCAAATGTAAACTACAAAGAACAACAAGCCATTTTAGAACAAATGGTTATTGATAGTGATGTTTCTACCAATGTGTTATCTACAACGAATCTAGCGAATACTTTCATTCCAGAAACAGTAAGTAATACAGCAGTTGCAGCAGCAAATGTTCAAATAGCAACAAATGCAATTATAAAGTTAGCGAGTGATGTTGGAAGTATTTTTAGCATTGTAAATGCAGCAGATTATGGAACTGAAATTTACGATCAAAGTAAATATGCTAATGAATTAATGAATGGAAAATGTACAGATAAAAGTAAAGTAGCTAAAGGTGTTGAAGGAACAGCATATTTAGCTGAAAATACTTCAAGATTAAGTATGGAAGCTTCGGCAGAAATAGCCGAAGTACCTATCGCTAATTTAACAGAAATAGTAACTTCAACAGATACAGCTATAAAAGCATTATTAGAAGTTGTTAATACAAATTTTAATACAGCATCAGAAACAATTTTAACAGATACAACAGCATTAACAACATCAAATTCTACAGAGAAAAAAGCCGAAGGATCATTAGAAGATTCAGGTATTGTATATCTATCTACACAGGAAGCTTATGATTTAAGTAATAAACAGTTAAATTTAGATTTAAAAGTAGATTTAGCTGAAGGAGAAGTAAAAGGAAGACCAACATCTTATACTGTAAGTTTTAATAGTTATAAAAGTCCGTTTGCTTATGAGCAAGAAGAAGGAATTACGAGCGGACCAAAAAAGCCAGGTTATCCTGTAAACGATTATTATATCTTTTTAGTAAAAAATAAAGACAAGAATTTTTTTTCAATTTCAGACGCAGAAGGATTAATAACGGAATCAGAAAAGGAACATTTATATATTAAAATTCCGAGTACAATAGAAAAAAAGTATTCTCAAAAGATACAAGTTCTTACCGAAGATCAAAGAAAAGATGATACATCAGACGAAACATATTTAAAAGATGTTAATGGTGAATTTATAAAAATTGGAGAGAATTATGTGGTTTATGTTTTTGCAGTTTTTGACAATGGCTATAAAAAAATAATAAATACATTCGATGATTATTTAACAGCACCATCTGCAACCTTTTCTTTAAAAAATCAATTAGTTGCACCAGATGCAGATAAAATTGAAGTTAATAATAATAAGTTGACTTTTACTTTAGATAAAAAATCTAATTTCGATGTAGAGTATCGTTGTATGTTTTTGTTATACAGTCCAGAATTAACAAAAGGTTTATTAACATTTAACGATCTAATTCAAGTTAAAAACGAAGTAGAAGAACTAGAAAAAGAAAATAAAAGTAAAATAGAAAAGTTAAAATCTCGTATCAAAGATTTAAACGATCAGATTACAAACAAAGGAGCTGAAAATACCGATTTAGATGAGTTAAAAGCGGAATTAGAAAGAGTAAATTCAGAATTAAAAGCCTTAGAAGAGAAAAAAGAAGAATTAACGGAAGAAATTCAAGAGATAGAAGGAGACAAACCAGAATTTTTCTTCAATTACACTATAGCAAAAAGTTTAGAACGAGAAAGTTATCGTTTAGCGAGTTCTAATGGAAAGAAAAAATATTCATTAGAAATAGATATAACTACTACAGATAGTTTTGGAAATAGTTTAATAAACGGGAAACAATACATTCCTGTAGTGTTAGCAATGTCATCTAAAAAAGACGAACGTTTCCGATTTATTGGAGCTCTATCAGATGCTCAGCAAACAGATTTTTTCACTTACACAATAACAAAATAACTTCCTTAAAATAAAATAATATGGCACCAATAACATTAGCTACACCAAAAGTAAAAAAATACGGAATTACAGAGAAAAAGAAAGCAGAGATAGATGCATTAACTAATGAAGTACAAGATGCACAAAACGAAGTTGAACAATTACAAGCAATTGTAGATTCTTTAACGAATAAAACCAATGCATTACAAACAAAATTAGAAACCGATAAAACCAATCAAAAAGCTACCTTAGCCAATAAAGAGTCTTTAGATAAAATTGTAGATGAGGTTATAAATGTTTTAATCAATTCAAAAATTACATTTGTAGGAATAACCAAATCAGATATTAAGATAAAAGAGGTAGCTAATAGTATTGAAGAAGTAATGAATAAACTAATTTATTCTGCTGAAGTAATTAATAAGCTATCAAATTTAGTTATTAGAAAAAAAGCGCAAAATCCATTAATTTCTGATGATTTAGTAACTATGGTTAATACTGCAGGAACAAATGCTAACAATGCAGTATCGCTTACATTAACAGCTTTAAATTCTGTAATCACTTCACAAACTACAAATATCGAGGCAGAAGGAGTAATGTCTTTAGAGTTTTATCAATCAATTAGGTTATATGAATTTATAACTGGAGAAACTGTAAATAATATACTTAAACAAGAAGATATTGATACCTGTATAGATATTTTACAGCAGCAAAAAAATAACTTAGGATCAGAGGAAACTAAAGCTAACGAAAAACCGTCAAAAGATAAAAGTTTAGTTGCTTTAATTAATAAAGCTTATGCAAATGCTACAGTTATATATAACAATACTTTAAGAGCAAATAAAAAAGCGATAGATCAGCTAGGAGAAGCAGAAACAAGACTAAACAAAGCAACAATAAAATTACAATCTTTAGAAGCTGGTTTAGCAGCTGCAAATGCAGCTGCTTTGGCTTCATAAAGTTAATAAACAAGAGATTGTTAAAATAGTATTTAAAACAATCTCTTGTTTTATAAAACTCACCAATGTATAAAACTCCTAACAAAATAAATACAGCACATCAATCAGTAGCAAATACGGGCAAATCGCCTAATAAAAGTAATTATCATTTAGAAGATAATAGAGAACAAATACAGTTAAAAAGTATAATTCAAAGAATAGACAGTGATGATGAAAAAATGATTTCTGAATCAGATGATGAAAGTGATTTTATGCATGAAGAATCAAATAGTGATTATGATTATAATCCGCCATCTGAAGAAGAATTTGATCCTGATGAAATTTATAGAGAATCAGGAAAGTCATACAGAAGCGGACGCTCATTTTACACTGGAAAAACTCAAGACACAAGAAAAAATCTAATAAAACGTCAAACCGATTCAAAAGGGAATTTACGTTCAGGTTTCGCAGGAGATGGACCTATTATTAATTTAGATGCTAAAGGAAGGGAAATAAGAAGCCATAAAAAGAAATCAACAAAAAATAAACAACCCGATATAGATCATATGATTGATTTTTTGGCTATAGATGATGAAATAGATAGATATGATGATAGCGATTTATCTTCAAATGAAATGGAAGAGTTTAAGAACTACTCATACAATGTAGAAAGTAATCTGGAAATTCTATCAAAAAAAATACATAAAGATAAAAAACGATATACAAGAGATAATATACCTCCTAGTTTGCGTAAGAAAGCAAAGGCATTTGTAAAAGCACAAAGAAAAAATTTTAAAGAAGATAAACTCGCTCAAAATAGACTAGAGAAAAGGAGAAAGAAAAATAAAAAATAGCAATAATAAATTAAATATAAGGAGATGATAAATATTACCAAAAAATTTTATGTCGATTTCTATAATAAAACCAATGGTTTTATTCCATCAAAACCTTTGAAACAAAATTTATATCCAGGAGATTTTTTTCAAATTCAAAAAGGAGAAATCATTGTATTGGGAAATATTTTTAGAAAAAATATAGTAGATATAGATGAGGTAATTTTTGAAAACGGAATACCACAAAATGAATTCAATTGGAAGTTTAGCAATGGTGTAACTAAACCATTTGTTGGTAGAGATAGCGGACAAAATCCAATAGAAGGAACTTTTGGATATACCAGACAAGTATTATCCTTTAAAGAATTTGGTAGTTTCTTTTTTACAAGTACAAACCCAGAATCTGTAAAAATAATTAATTGGAATGCTATTGCAGCAGAGCTCATTATAAAACTAACACAAGTACTTTATTCATTTAGAGAAGTATATGTAGTAACAGAAAGTGTAGCGCCTAAAAATTGGACATTAGTTATTTCAGGATCTGATAAAGGAGAATTAGAAATCGCTTCAGAAACCGAAAGTGCTGGACTAATAGAGTTATTTGGAAATGCAAATTCTAAAACTATTCAGGCAAGAGATATAGAATATTATGAAATAGAAAATCATAAACGACCTTCATTTTTTAAAGCAAAAAAGTTGGTAGTACAACCCGAAAAATTAGAAGTTTTTATTAGTGACCTAATAACAGAAAGAACAGGAGTAGCAGATTGGGCATCTAATTTTTTTGATTATGAATTTTATCACGAAAATCTCCATGTTTCTAATAAAACACCAAGAAATCCACAAGCCTCTGTACTAGATATGTTACAAGCTAATCAATTAAATCCAAATACGGCTTTAGAATATTTTAAATGGGAAAATGCAAATCTTGATGATATAGAGCAAATGTTTTTTTCTTATGGATTATAAAATAAACATACAAGCACTATTAAATGAAGTATATTGGTTACAAGAAGTAATTCACAATGTAATAAGTACATACTTAGAGCACGAAGGCGAGCGTCCTTTTTGGATGGATATTCCAATGCCAGATATACAAATACAAGAAAGCGTGTACGCTAATTTTGTAATAACTTATAAGCTTACAATTTTCGAACGCTTGGCTATTGCACTGACTTTAGCACCTCAGCTAAGGCCAGAAGTACTAGATATTTTCTTTGGTAAAAATAAAATTTACGACAGAGGATTTACAGAGTTTGGTGGTGTGATAGATAAAAACCATAGCGGGTTTTTACCAACAGGACAAACCTTATTATTTCTAATCGCAGCCACAAAACCGTCTTTAAGAAAAGATGCTGTAGCTATTTTCAATAAAGATAATATCTTAATAAAAGAGCAAATACTTTCATTAGAAACCACAGAAACATTCATTCCTAAATTCAATGGAATCATAAGCTTAAGCAAACGTTGGTTTCATAACTTCCTGTCAGGAGAAATGCCAAAATTAGAACACAGTAGTACATTTCCTGCACAAAAAATCACAACACATTTAGCATGGGAAGATGTTGTTTTAAACGATTTGGTGATGGATCAAGTATTAGAATTAAAAGCTTGGTTAACTCATGGAAATACTTTACTTAAAGATTGGAAATTATACAAAAAAATAAAACCAGGATATAGAGCTTTATTTTACGGGCCTCCGGGAACAGGAAAAACACTAACAGTTTCATTGTTAGGAAAAGTTTCTAAACGAGATGTATATCGAGTAGATTTATCTATGATTGTATCTAAATATATCGGAGAAACTGAGAAAAATTTATCTAGAGTTTTTGATATCGCTGAACATAAAAATTGGATTCTATTTTTTGATGAAGCCGATGCTTTATTCGGAAAGAGAACAGAAGCCAACAGTTCTAACGATCGACATGCCAATCAGCAAACTTCCTATTTATTGCAACGCATAGAAGATTTTCCAGGCGTTGTCATATTAGCCTCAAATCTAAAAGGAAATATGGATGCCGCATTTACCAGAAGATTTCAAGCTATGATTCTTTTTGATATGCCAGGAGTAAATGAACGTTATCAGTTATGGAAAAATGCATTCTCTGGAACTTGTACACTAGATACTTCAATAGATTTATGGAAAATAGCAGAAGCTTATGAATTAGCTGGTGGAGCAATTATTAACGTATTACGGTTTTGTGCCTTATCAGCCATAAGTAGAGGTGCTACTGTAGTAACTAAAGAAGAACTTTTAGAAGGTATTCGAAAAGAGTTTAAAAAAGAAAATAAAACAATTTCATTAGTGTAAATAGAACCTGTAATGAGTACAATATTAGTAATACAAAACCACAAAGAAAAACATATATATCAATTAATACTCATTATAAAATCTTGGGATAAAAATCTTACAATAACTGATAGAAACATATTACTTGCAGAAGCACTCAATTATTGTGTAGAAAGAAAGGGAATACAAATAAAAGGATATGTAATAGCGAAAAGAAGGTTGTTTTTAATATTGAAAAGCAAGCATCATAACTTAGATAAAATACTGAATTATCTCGCAAAAAAAATAGTAGAATTGATATATGAGTATCAATATATTTTTACTAATGCAGATGAAGAAAGTTTAGGATATGAAAACAGTTATCGAGAACTATTTAAAAAGCAGACTTTATACAATCCATACATTATTAAAATATTAACAGGAAAGAAGATAAAACTCCCATATGAAAATTCACATATAGAAAAACTAAAAGCAATTATTAACACCTATAATTATTGCTCTACTATTGATTATAGCGGAGCTATAGGACCTGTAATTGTTCATACAAAATAAAACAAAACCTCAATTATCATGGAATATAAAAAAACAAACACTGTACAAAGAAAAGAAGCTAGTGCAAATCAAGTAGGTAAAGAAGCAATACAATTGAAGGATAATAGAACTCAACCAATTCAACGTTTTGATATGCCAGGAGGAGGAGATTTAGAGGGGAATTTTAATTCTCAGTTCTTTGGAGGCCTTGGAACTGCTACTGCGAATGTATTAGGGTTTCCAACTCAAAAATTATTACCATTTGCAAGACGTTTTGGAGAGTTACCAAAAGGAAGAGAAGAATTGCAACAAGTTGTAGAACCTTATAGAACGGGAGAAGATACATTAGCAGCTAATATGGCAGAAATGATAACAGGTCAAAATGGAGCACAATCTTTATTAAGGCAGCCAGTAGGTCCTGAAGCTATTCTGGCATTTCAACGACAATTGTCAGCAATGCATGGGGCAGAGGGATTACCTATGTCTAAACAATACGGAGTGGAATTTTCTGGACATATGGATTTAATGAAAGCATTTGGAAAAGACTTATGGAGGAATCCAAGTTCTGGATTTGGTAGTGGTGTTTTACTTCACGGAGTTGGTGCTGGTTTTTCTTTAGCTAAAGGAGTTGGTCATTCTATTAAAGAGAATCCGCAAGAATTTGTTGAACAATATAGTGCAGCTCTCGAAAAACAGTTTGATCCTTCAAGTGGATATTAATAAGGTATGTACGAGAGCTTAAAACATACAAAGTCAAATAGTACGCAAAAAACTAGTGAGTCATCTAGAATTCATAGCCCGTTAAGTATAACAGATAATAGATTAGAGACAACGCAACAATTAAAAATGTGGAATAAAGATCGTTTGCCTGAATCTTTTAAAAATAAGAAATGGTTTATAGATAATTCACCAATACATGGCAAAGGAGTTATGGCAGGTAAAGGTTTGAAAAAAGAAGAAAAATTAGGTAAAGTAGCCTCATTAGATAAAAATATAGGAGTAGATATTACGAGTGATTTTGGGGCTTTAATAAATCATCAATCCAATAAAAATGCAAATGCAAGTATAAAGAAAGAAGGAACTAACTTTTTTCTTAAAACAAATGAAGCCATAAAAGAAGGAGAAGAAATTACCACAGATTATGATACTGCTGGACCGTATTTCGCTAAAAGTAAGTCTTCGTATAAAGATATGTAGATACAACTAGCGAGAAAGAAAATAATGACAGAGAATAATAATTAAAACATTCCTCTTGTGAAAAAACAAGCTCAAATTCAAAGAAAAGAAACCAAAATATCAGTTAGCCAACATATTGGTCAGCGAAAAGAAAATGGTTCTAACGGATGCTCTTTAATCGATAATCGTTCAAGTTCTGTAGTGCAAAAAAAAGAGAATAATACAGGATTGTCAGACAATTTAAAAGCAGGAATAGAGAATCTGTCAGGGTATGCAATGGATGATGTAAAGGTACATTACAATTCCGATAAACCAGCGCAGTTAAATGCACATGCCTACGCACAAGGAACCGATATTCATGTGGCTAGCGGACAAGAAAAACATGTACCACATGAAGCTTGGCATGTAGTACAACAAAAACAAGGTAGAGTACAACCGACCACTGCTGTAAATGGAGCACAAGTTAATGATAATGTAGGTTTAGAAACTGAAGCCGATGTGATGGGAGCAAAAGCATTGAATACAGAAATAAGCAATTCTGTTCAATTAGCTAAAAAAGAGACTACAAGTGGAACTCCTGTTCAGATGTTTAATAAAGGAGTAGCTGCATTTGGAGGGTTAGCCGGTTTCGTTTTAGCAGGAGCAAATCCTCTGTTAGGGCTTGGTATGGCATTATTAGGAGGGGGAATTGGAGGTCTATATGGAGATAATTTATTTAGAGATGAAGAAGAACCAGGATTAGGGGGTAATTTAAACCTACCAATAGTTGATGAATTGGATCAAAGAAACCAGGTTTTACCTCAAGAAAATCCATTACAGATAATTAATGCTCTACAAGGAGATCCACAGCAAAGGAGGGATAATTTAGGGACTCTAATTAATACTCCAACAGGAAGGTTTGTAGAAGATTTAGTTGAGAATCAAGATAACTATCCTGTACTACCAATGAATCCACAGCATTTAGCAATAGGAACAGATAGTGATAGGTATCCGAATATGAATATGCTTAGACCTGTATTAGAGCAAGAACACAATGAAGGTCAAGGTGAATTACCAACTTTTTTAACAGGACATTTATATAACCAAGCAGAAGAATTTAATGAAGAAAGAAATAGACAATTTATCCAAGGATTTATAAATGGAATACCACAAGAAGGAGAAGAAAGAGCAAATTATAGAGTAACCTTAAACCATAATATGGTAAATGCTTGGACTAGACAAAGACAAGAAGGAGAATCATTTAATGATTTTGTACAAAGACGTTACCCTCCTAGAGATGATAGAGAATATGATGGTACAAGGCAAGAGATTAGCGATTTAATAAATGCAGGCTTTACTCCGATTAACACAAACGGAAGCAGAATGACACTTGGTTTAAATTAATGATATATGTATATAAAAACAAATAAACTTAAAGAGAATAAAAGTAATACCGTTGCTAATTCTGTTGCAGGAAAGATTAATAAAGTAAAGCAGTGTGTCAGTTTTTTGGATAATCGATCAGAAACCATTACTCAAAGGAAATTAATGAAGAAACATTCTGTAGATCAACATATAAATAATTCAAATGTAATGCAACTGCGTAAAGTTAAATTAGGAGATGGAAAGGTTGTTGAGACAGATGAACTATCACAAAAACAATTTGAAAGTTTAATAAGAGAACATGCAGAAAGCCATCCTAATATTGCTGCAAAATTAGAGTATCTAATGAACGAGCCACCAACAACTATTATAGACGATGGTGTTGTTAAAATCAATCCAGAGATCATGTACGAAGGACTTCAACCTGAACCTGACTTTTCTCGTAAACCAATAGAAAATGATTTTCATAAAAGTTGGGGGGCAAGAGAACGTGATCCCTATAATAGAGCCAATCCTAATTGGCTACCTCCATTACCTAAAGAACTTAAAGGCAAGGAGAAAAATGATTTTATGAAAAAGCATAATAATAAATACCCAACCGTAAAAATAGCTTCTAAAGATACATTTACTCATTTTACGACTAAAGCAGGTGCAGAAGGAATGAATAATACCGAAATGATGTATCCTTCTGTAGATGCAGGAATTAAAACCACTCATTATGGTAGAGGAGTTTATTTTTCTAGTATAGGAAAGGAAGATTTACAAGACAAAACACATGGAGATATAACAAAAGCAATTTATACACACGATAGTGCAGAAAATAGAGAGCGTAGTGATTATTTAGCAGAAGTAGATATGAGAGATAAATTAGTTTTAGAATATGCTTTAGATGGTAAAGATCCTGTATTTATGCATCCTACTTCAGAGCCTGTAGATGTTCAAGGGAATATAAGTATTAGCAACACAGCCAGCCATGTAATTCAAGATGAAAGACCAAAAGCAAAAGCTATTGATTCGAAACCTAAAGGTCAAGAAAAAAAGAAATTACCTAATCCACCTAAAGCACCAATTGATTATTCATATATCCAAGATTGGGAATACGCACGTAAAGATTATGAAACTGCAAAATCTATAGATCCTGAAACTTATGGAAAAATGTCATTTCCTACATTTTTGGAAGATTACAGCCAAAATATGTAAATTAAATCATTTCTCTTATTAAGAGAACTAACTAAATAGATGAAGAAAATTACATTAATTAATCCTTTTAAAATATAAAAAAACAACCATCAAAAACTCAAATTATAAAACAGAGTTTTTAGTGGTTTTTAATTTACTTTAAGTTCAAGTAGTAAACCTTATAGCTATAAGTATACTTTCTCTAAGTTTATCTAATTGTTCTAGTTCAGTAGTTAATTTACTAGTTAAAGATTTTTATACAATTCCTCTAAAGTATTTAGCTGATTATTTAAATTTTGATAGGCTAAGTATTTCATAAGTACTCAAAAACTAGCTACAAGTTGTAGTAAGGTATCGAGAAGTTCCGATACTTATAAAAACTGATTTAAGAGTATATAGAGAGAAAAGTATATTATAGTTTGAGCATATTACCCGAATACACATAAAAGGTGACTAGTATTAATTCCCCTAAGAATACACCTGTAAACATATATTTAAAAGGCATTTTAATAATTCCGGCAACATAACAAATAATGTCAGTTGGAACTAAAGGAAAAAATGACCAGCCAAACACTAAATATGTAGCTTTTGAACTTTGAAGTTTGCTTTCCCATTTTTTAACTTTCTTAGGATATTTTTTTTCTAAATATTCACTAAAACCTAAGAGATCTGCAAAATAATATAAAGATGTGGCAGATAACATAATTCCGACCATAGATATAATTAATACCAAGAGTAGTTGATCTGGAAATAATAAAACTCCAGTAATTACAAAAGGTGTACTCGGAATTAAGAAAAATCCTCGTATAAGTGATAGTAGAATATATACAGTCATTATTTGTCCCTTATAAGAACTAATGAAGTCTTTGATGTAATCTACAGAGAATATTTCTGGATTTTTTACATAGCGATATAAAAGGTAAATAAGTAATACTCCCCATAGTATATAAAAGATTTTTTTTCCTGTCTTTAACATAGTTTTCTTCAAAAAAGGTTAATAGTGCAATTATTATTCTATTTCTAGAATTTACTTGATAAGACGACCATTTAAAAGAAATGTTACTTCTGTTTTAAAAATAAAGAAATTGTAGTTAAAAAGTGTAAAATGACTTAGTTATCAGTTAAATAATAATTTAGGGGTAAAGAATACCAATAAAATAGAAAGTAGTACTAAATAAAAACCATATAAAACGATTTTACTTTTTATTCCATTTGTAATTACTAAAAACAAAAAAAGTATAACGATTAAAATCAGTCCTAAAGGCGAGTATATAAAAAATAGAAAGAACAAATAAATATCAAACAGAGGTAATAGATTGAGATTGATTAAGATTAACAATATATTATAAAGAATAAAAAAGCCAATAATTAATTTATTAGCTTTTCTTCTTTTGCGTTCGTATCTGGTTGACATTTATATTTTATTTAGGAGAAATTCGTACAGCTGTTCCTGTAATAGAAACAACTAAAACATTAGAACTAGATACAGTTTCAATATCTATTTTAATTCCCACAACAGCATTAGCATTTAGCTTTTCAGCATTGTTTTTTAGTTTTTGAAAAGCTTCTTCTTTAATGCCTTCTAAACCTAATTCATAAGCTTCATAATACTTTTTCATACTAAACATATCTTTAAAAGACATTTTAGTTCCGTTGTAATTGTAAGATGAATTGTAAGAAATACCGGTTACAATTCCTTTATATTCAGTTATTTTGTGCCCTTCAATTGAGTTAGTTGTTGTTAAAATCATAATTAATATTTTGATATTAGTAGTAGAAAAGAATGTGTTGTTACATTCGAATATTTAAAAACCAACAGCTTTATCATCACCTCTATGATCTGCACCACCTTCTAATTTGCCATCAGGAAGTACTAAAATAGCATCGACTTTACCAATTACAGGTGAGTTAGTTTCATCTAGTTTATAGTCTAAAGATTTTAATTTGTTTTTAATTTCTTCGGAAAAGCCGTTGGGCTCCATTTTAATAACATCTGGTAACCATTGATGATGAAAACGAGGTTGGTTTACGGCTTCTTGCATTCCCATTTTATATTCATGAACATTTAAAATTGTTTGTAAAACAGAAGTGATAATTGTAGAACCACCAGGAGTTCCAACTACCATAAATAATTTTCCATTTTTCTCAACAATAGTAGGTGTCATAGAACTTAGCATTCTTTTTTCAGGTTCAATTTTATTAGCTTCTGCGCCAACTAAACCGAACATGTTTGGTATCCCAGGTTTGCTACTAAAATCATCCATTTCATTATTTAAAAAGAAACCTAGTTCGCTACAATATAATTTTGAACCAAAAGCAGCATTAATAGTTGTAGTTACAGAAACTGCATTTCCGAATTGATCTATAATAGAGTAGTGGGTAGTTTCATTACTTTCAGAAAATGTGATATTACCATGAGAAACATCACTAGAAGAAGTAGCTTTATCAAAAGAAAAGTTTTCCATTCTAGAAGTACTATAAGTTTTACTGATTAAAGTTTCTTTTGGAATTTTTACAAAATCAGGATCACCTAAGAAAAAACTTCTGTCAGCATAAGCTCTTCGCTCAGCTTCAGTAATTACTTGAATAGATTTAGCAGAATTATGTCCATATTTATCTAAATCATAAGGTTCAATAGCATTCATAATTTGTGCTAAACAAATTCCTCCACTAGAAGGCGGAGCCATAGAAATAATTTTTAAATCATCGTAATTGAATACAATCGGAGTTCTCCATTTAGCTTCATATTTGGCTAAGTCTTCTTCAGTAATATACCCTCCGTTTTCTTGCATGAATTTAGCTAATATTTTTGCTGTTTCCCCTTTGTAAAATTCATCTCGACCATTTTTTTGGATTCGAGTTAATGTTTCTGCTAGAGAAACATATTTTATAGTATCGCCTTTTTTCCAATTATTATCTAATAAAATAGTTTCAGCATTTGCTTTTCTGAAATCTGGTGTATGCTTTTTTAAACGATTTTCTTGCTTTTGAGTTACAACAACACCTTTTTTGGCCAAATTGATAACCGGTTGTATAATTTCTTCTATAGGAAGCGAACCAAACTTTTTATGTGCAGCAAAAACTCCAGCAACAGTTCCAGGTATACCAACTGCTGTTGCTCCAATTGTACTTTTTCCTTTAATAACATTTCCTAGAGAATCTAAGTACATATCTTTTGTTGAAACTAAAGGAGCTTTTTCTCGATAATCCAAAGCACCAATTTCACCATTATTTTTTCTATAAACCATAAAACCACCGCCACCGATATTTCCTGCATAAGGAAAAGAAACTGCTAAGGCTAGTTCAGTAGCTACCATAGCATCAAAGGCATTACCACCTTTTTTAAGAATATTAGCTCCTATTTTAGAAGCTTCTTCTCTAGCAGAAACAACCATAGCTTTTTCTGTGATTAAGCCAATTTCTGGTTGCTTTTTACAGTTTAAGAATAATGTTATACATAAGAGAAAAGCAAAACTTTGTTTCATTTGATTGAAGGTTTTTTGATTATATAAAAAATTATATTTTGTCGATTTCATTGGTTACAAAATTGATTAATTCAAACATGAAGGCTTGAAAATCATTTTCAAGATCTGTATAATATAATTGAAGATCTTCAATAGCTAAATTCATTTGAGATTTTCCTTTAGTGCGTCTGTTCATTCCATTTAAAACATCTTGAATTCCTTGTATGAATTGATAATTATATAACCAGTTATACTGAATCATATATGGAAGTAGTTCTTGTGTTTTTTCAGGAAGTATTTTTTCGTTATTTAAAAATAATTGATAAATACTATTGGTATAAACATCTAAAGGAATTTGTGAGTAATCACTCCAATTTTTAGCTAAAAAATGATCGTAAAAAATATCTATTATTATCCCGTCATAATGTCCATAACGTTCATGTAATCGACGTTTACTTATACGGACAATTTCGTTTGAATCTGTAAATGTATCAATAGCTCTATGAAGATAAATGCCTCGCTGAATGTCTTCTGGAAAATGCTTGAATTTATTCCCTTTAACATGATCGGCAATAAAATTACCTATCATAATTTCAGTATTGTTTGGGGGAGATAAATAGAGATGAGCCAAAAAATTCATAGGCTAAATGTAAAGAAAAAACCACAAACAAAATTTGTTTGTGGTTTTTTAACATTAATCCTTTTTAGGTATGTTTTTTAGAATTTCTAATAAATACTTCCAAAATTTTTGCATTGATGAAATCTGAGCTCTTTCATCTGGAGAATGTGCTCCTCTGATATTTGGCCCGAAAGAAATCATATCCATTTCAGGATAATTTTGACCTAAAATTCCACACTCTAAACCAGCATGACATGCAGCTACATGTGGTTCAGCATTATTCATTTCTATATATAAATACTTTAGTATTTTTAAAATATCTGAATTTGTATTTGGTAACCAACCAGGATAAGAGCCTGAGAATTCAACATCAAATCCAGCTAATTCGAAAACAGAACGTAATGAATTTGCTAAATCCCACTTGTTTGTTTCAGAAGAAGAACGTGTTAAACATCCAATTTTAATAGCTCCATCTTTAACTATTACACGAGCTACATTATTAGATGTTTCTACTAAATCTTTAATATCTGGACTCATACGGTAAACTCCGTTTAAGGCCCCATAAATAGATTTTATTAAACCGATTTGAACACCTAAGTCCATTACAGTTTCTGGAGTTTCTACTTCTTTAAGTTCAATAGTTAAGTTTTCTTCTAAAGAAGCAAACTCACCTTTTATTTCATTTATTAATTCATTTAATTCAAATAAGAAGGGGTCTTTAGAAACTGTGTCTATAACTATAGTAGAAAAACTTTCTCTTGGAATAGCATTACGTAAACTACCTCCATTAATTTCGGAAATTCGTAAACCATAATTTGTAAACCCGTCAAATAATAAACGATTCATTATTTTATTGGCGTTTCCTAAACCTTTATGAATATCCATTCCTGAATGACCCCCATTTAACCCTGTTACAGAAAGTTCAAAAGCAGTTGTGTTTTCTGGGGTATTTTCTGATTCGTATGTTCTTGTTGCAGTAATATCTACACCACCAGCACAACCAATTCCAATTTCATCATCTTCTTCAGTATCTAAGTTTAAAAGAATATCACCAGTTAAAATTCCGCCTTCAAGTCCCATTGCACCAGTCATGCCAGTTTCTTCATCAATAGTAAATAAAGCTTCGATTGCAGGATGAGTAATATCATTCGAAGATAACACAGCCATAATAGAAGCAACTCCTAATCCGTTATCAGCTCCTAAAGTCGTACCTTCTGCTTTTACCCAATCTCCATCAATAAACATTTTAATTCCTTCTGTGTCAAAATCAAAACTTGTATCTGCATTTTTTTGATGTACCATATCTAAATGGCTTTGCATTACAACTGTTTTCCTATCTTCCATTCCTAAAGTTGCAGGCTTACGAATAATTACATTTCCAACCTTATCAACAAAAGTCTCTAGATTTAATTTTTTACCAAAATCAACCATAAATTGAATTACTCGCTCTTCTTTTTTTGAAGGACGAGGAACTGCATTTAAATCAGCAAAGTGATTCCATACTACTTTAGGTTCAATATTTCTTATTTCTGAACTCATTCTTTTTAGTTTTGTTTGATGAATCAAAGGTACGTTTTTTGGTGTTTTTAAAGAAGTTATTCTAAGGTTTAGATGATTTGTTTTTATGTTGTGTCTTTCTCTTAGATTATTGTAATTTCGCAATATGGATTTTTCATCTAAACTTCTTGAAAATGCTGTTAATGAAGTTAGCAGATTACCTGGTATCGGAAAGCGTACGGCTTTACGTTTAGTTTTACATTTATTAAAACAGCCTTCGGATAATACAAAGTATTTAACAACTGCACTAACACAGTTTAGAACAGAAGTTAAGGAATGTAAAAAGTGTTATAACATTTCCGATACAGAGTTATGTGATATTTGTAGTAATTCTAACAGGAAAGAAGAAATTGTTTGTGTTGTAGAAGATATAAGAGATGTTATGGCAATTGAAAATACTGGACAATTTAGAGGTTTGTATCATGTCTTAGGAGGAAAAATTTCACCAATAGAAGGTATTGGACCACAAAATTTAAATATAGAGCCTTTAGTTGAAAAAGTGAAAAGAGGAGAAGTGAAAGAATTGATTTTTGCTTTAAGTTCTACAATGGAAGGAGACACAACAAATTTTTATATTTATAAGCAAATAGAAGATTTTGCTATTACTACATCAACAATAGCTAGAGGAATTTCAGTAGGAGATGAGTTAGAGTATGCAGATGAAGTTACTCTTGGACGAAGTATTATTAATCGAATACCATTTGAAAATAGTTTAAAACAATAAAAAAACGCCTAATTTTAGGCGTTTTTTATTGGGAGTTATTGTATTGTTATTGTTTTTTCCAAGTAACAGAACCAAAAGTAAATTTAGTATTGTTATCAGTAAAATTAATAGTTATTACATCTGGAGTAGTTCCTCCATCTTCTAAAAACTCATAAACACCACTTCCATTACTTTTCCAAGTACCTTTATCTACTCCATCAGAATTACAATTTGTAGCGTCAGTACCTCCATAAAATTCACTAGTAGTTGTACCGTCACTATTAAAAACTAAGGTAGATTTTTTAGTACACTCATTAGTTTCATCAATAGTTTGACCGTTGTCTTGTGTAACTTGTTTTTCTAATTTCCAAGTTCCAATGATAGGATCAGTTACCGTGTTGTCATCATCTGAACAAGAAACAGCTAATAAAAGAGCTGCTGCGATTGATAATAGTTTTTTCATAATGTATTTAATAATTTATTTAGGAGGGGCAAATCTAATTAAATTTTACCAAAAAAGACAACGTTTTGTCTATGAAACGTAGTATATAAATAAACGCTAACTTTTAGTGTTTAGCACGAGCCGAATTTCTTATTTTACGTTTAATTTATTTTAACAAATATAACTAAATAAAAAATTTGGTATATAATTGCTATGTTTTATACACGTTGTTGGTAGTAGTTATTTACCGCTTCAATTTTACTCTATCACAATTGGAATATCGCTTACTACTTTCCAATTATTATTTTCATCTTGTATTAAAATCAAGTATTTATGCATATTGGATGACTTATCGGACTTGAAAAGAACATCTACAATTGCGGTATGTTCTGTAATACTTATTTTTTTAAATTCTGTTTGATAAGAAGTTCCGCCAATTTTGTTTCCTTTCATCATTTCAAGATACATTTTCTTTGTGATGATTGTTGTAGTTTTTGAACCTTTAAACCTATTAGCAACTACTCGATAATCTTTATGCAAATATTCTTTTATTTTTGAAATATTCCTTTCTGATGTTGCATTTTCTAAATTAAGTACGATATTTTTAATTTCTTTTTCCATAGTTTCGTTTTGGTTTTGTGCCTTGCAATTTGAAAAACAAATTGTGTTTATTAAAGCAAATAATAAGTAGTGTTTCATAATATTAGTTTTTATGTCCTCGACAAAGAAACGATGAATAATTTTCATTTCTTTTGACGTTAGTCACAAAATAATTTATGAAATTCTTTTCCGAATTCTACTTAAAGATTCTCTACTTATTCCCAAGTATGATGCTAAATATTGAAGTGGAATACGCTTAACTAATTCTGGATTGTTTTCAAGAATATATAAATACCTTTCTTTCGGTGAATGGCTAATTTGAAGCGATGAGTATTTTTGTTCGCTAATAATTAGTTTTTCCAATATCATTCTTCCCATTTTTTGGTAAAAGACTGACTTTTCATAAAGTTTTGTCAGTTTGTCTTTATCGATGTAAAAAACTGTACTGTCTTCTATTGCCTGAATATTTTTTACAGAAGGAATATTATTAGTCATACTTTCAATTTCTCGGAGAAAGTCATTTTGTAAATAAAACGAAGTATTAATCTCTTTTCCGTCATTATTTATGTGAAAAGTTCGGATTAAACCTTTGGATAAAAAGAAAATACCCTGACAGATTTGACCTTGCTTTAATAAATATTCCTTTTTCTTTAATTTTTTTGTTTCAAGTATCAATTTAAATATTTCCCAATCTTCGTTAGATATCTTTAAGATTTCCTCAAATGTGTTCTTTAATGATTGATACATCGTTTGTTTTTAATTACTACCAGCGACTACTATGCGTAAAATATTATAATTTTATAAAAAAAGAGAGTGATTTAACACTCTCTTTTTTTATTTATTGTTTTTTGTAAACTGTATTTCCACTGACAATTCTAAAAGTTTTATTCTCGTCAGAAAACTCAATTTTTGATTCTATATTGTTAAAATTGTATAAATCATCACCTTTATTTTCCCATGTGTTTTCACCTCTAATTGAAATACATGTTCCGTTCAAATCTTGAAAAGTTTCAGAAGATGTGGTTTTATTTGAGTTAAAAGTAATAGTTGATTGCTTTTCACAATCTGTAACTTCTGTGCCATCTACTGAGAATAAATTCCATGTTCCAATAATTAGGTCATTAATATTTTCTTCATTAGAATCACCTGAGCACGAACTAAAAAGGGCTAAAAAAAATAAAGCGCAAATAAATTTATTCATTTTTTTAATATTTTATTGTCTCTTATAAGTTTGACGAACTACAATCATAGTTTTACCGTCATCTGAAAATTCGAAGCTAACATCAGGACCAGAAGTATAACCATCTCTTCTTAATTCATAAACATTGTTGTTTTTACTTGTCCATTCACCTGTAACGTTTAAGATTTCATCGCAATTATTGTTTACAGTGTTGAATTCTATTTGATTATACGAATTATCTTCATTAAAAATAAATGTCGTCTTTTTTAAACAATTATCTACTTCTACACCATCTGTACTTAAAAATAAAGACCAAGTACCAATTATAGGATCTTTTGTTTCATTATCACCTCCATTATTGTCTGTTATAACTCCATTTCCGTTATCAGGATCTACCATTTCAGAATCATTAGAAGAACAAGAAATTAGACATAAAAAAGTTAATGAAAGAATAATAATTTTTTTCATAATAAGGGGATTTTTTAAAATTTTCACGAAATATAGGTATTTATTTTTAAACTGTATCTTCTGTTTTTTTATTGTTTTCAATAAGCTCTTTTTCGTATTTATCCCAACTTTTTTTATTCCTGATTCTTTTGTATAATTTTACACTTAGCATTAAAAGTATTGAAACTAATACAATTCCTATAACACCCCAAATCCAATTAATTGCGTTTTTTAATACTACTAAAAATACTACAGCAAAAAGAATTATTGTAGCAACTTCATTCCAAATTCTTAATTTGAATGAATTATATTTTATAATATCTTTTTGAAGTTGTTTAAAAATTACATGACAAGCAGCATGATAAAAATAAAGAGCTAAAACAAATGATAATTTAACATGCATCCACGAAGCGTATAAAAAGCCAGGATTTTCTATTAGCATCCAAAAAGCAAAAACACTAGCTAAAATAGCTGAAGGCCAGGTGATAATATACCAAAGTCTTTTCTCCATTAATTTATATTGATCTTGCAGTATTTTTTTTGCAGGTTCGTCTTTTTTTTCAGCTTCTGAATGATATATAAAAAGACGAACTATATAGAATAGTCCTGCAAACCATGTGACTACAAAAATTATGTGAAGAGATTTTAAATATTCAAAGCTCATAATTTATTTTTTTTCAAATTCATGAATCCATTTTGCTAACGCATCTACCCATTCTTCATTATCATTTAAACAAGGAACAGTGTAGAATTCTTCACCGCCAGCTTCTTCAAATTCTTCTTTACCTTCCATGGCGATTTCTTCCAAAGTTTCTAAACAGTCTGAAACAAAAGCAGGAGTTACAATTGCTAATTTTTTAATACCGTCTTTTTCGGCTTTTTTAATAATTGTTCTATCAGTATAAGGTTGTAACCACGGATCAACTCCTAATCGAGATTGGAAAGTAGTTGTAACATTGTTTTCATCTAAACCTAATTCAGTAATAACATTTTTGGTGGTTTGAAAACATTGATGACGGTAACAATAGTTATGCGCAGCAGATTGTGTATTACAACAACTTCCATCAATTTTACAATGTGATTTAGTAATGTCTGATTTACGAATATGTCTTTCTGGAACTCCATGATAAGAGAACAAAATATGATCGTAATCTTTATCAGATAAATAATCTTTTATACTATTTGATAATGCACTGATGTACTCTTTTTTATTGTAAAAAGAAGGAAGGTTGGTCAATGTCATATTAGGAAAATGTTCTTTTCTTAATTCTTCAGCTAATACCAAAATGGTTTCAGTAGTTGCCATAGCAAATTGTGGATACAGAGGAACTAAAAGTACATCTGTAACTCCTTTATCATGTAATTTTTGTAATCCTTGCTTGATTGAAGGGTTTCCATAACGCATTGCTAAAGCTATAGGAAGATCTGTTTTAGCTTGTACTTTTTCTTGTAAACGTTCAGAAAGTACAATTAAAGGCGAACCTTCTTCCCACCAAATCTTTTTATATGCAGCAGCAGATTTTTTCGGACGCGTATTTAAAATGATTCCTTTAACTAAGAACGAACGAAACCAATACGGAAAATCAATCACACGTTCATCCATTAAAAACTCTCCTAAATATCGTTTTACATCTTTTGGATCTGTACTATCTGGAGATCCTAAGTTTACTAATAATACTCCTTTCATTCTTTATAATTTATCTGAGACAAGGTCCGCTTATTTTGGCCTCATCTAATCCAATTGTATTTTTATTTATTATATATTTTGAAACATCTTTGCTTAACACAAGACATTTAAATATTCTATCATTATACTTTTTATAACAATAAAAATTATGTATCTCGTCCATGTTTACTATAACATAAGTAAAATTGTATTCTAATTGAACATCTAAATCTTCTGGAGATAATTTCTCTGTTTGAAATACATATAATTTTTGGTCGTTTTTCTTTTGATCTTGTAAAGCTTTTTGTCTACCTATAATACATTTTTTAGATAAAGAAATGCGTTTAGGTCTTTTTCTCTTCCTCCAAATATCTTTATAAATATAGGTTTTAAAGACAGTTTCATTAATCTCAAAATTCATAAGATATTCATCTTGTTCCTTTTCTGTTTTGAGTCCAAAAAAACCATTTTGATCTACTAATTTTCGTTGTGTAAAACCTTCTATTGACACATGTACTTTTGGAAAACGATTTTTGAAACTTTCAGAAATAAATAATTGCCCTTTAATTAAATCTTGTGATTGTATTTTTAAAGGAATAAATACTAAAATCAAAATGTAAAAAACTCTTTTTATCATTTTAGTTAATCTACTTTTGAAAACTTCTCTCATTCATTCAATTGATTAGTAACTTCATATAAAGTAATAGCTAAACTATGAATAACATTCATGCTAGAATTTCTTCCAAACATTGGGATAGAGATAGTTGCATCTACCAAATCAATATGTTCTATACCATTTCGTTCGCTACCCAAAAGTAAAACCAATTTTTCATGATTTTTAAAATCAAAATCTTGAATATTTATGCTTTTATCAGTTATTTCGATACCAACAATTGTATTTCCTTCTTTTTTTAATTGTGCGATTAACTCAGAAAAATCTGAATAGGTTTCATTATGAATCTGTTGAATTGTATTTCGTGCTGTTTTTTTTACAATTCTATTGTTTAAAGCTGGTGAACTTTCGTGCAAATAAATTTGTTGTACACCAAAACTTTCTGCGATTCTAAAACACATTCCTATATTTTCTGGTGTTCTAATGGCATCGCAAACTATCGTTATAGGAAACTCTTTTGTTTTATTTTCTATTTCGTAATGTGTCAGTTGTTTCATTTAAATTTCTAAATCTAATAAGAACTCATTCCATAAATTATCTTTAAATTTCGATTTAAAGAATCCAAAGTGTCCAATGTTATCAACGTTATAGTTTTTTGGAGTTAAATGTTTACGGATAATTTCTGCATTAAAGTATTTTTTAGTCATCCAATCAATTGCTTTTTTAGGAGCAAAAGTATCATTGTCTGTACTGTAAGATGTGACTTTACCTTTTATTTGATGATGATATAATTCTTCTTTTTTCTTGTAATGAAATAAATAATCTTTCTTGCGTCCCCAGCTTGCAAATTCTTGTGCCATTGACTTCGGAAGATTTTCCATTCCTGTTATTTTTTTGCTTGGTAAATATCCAAATACAGTCGTAAAAACTGGAAAAATAACATGCCAGTTAAAATACATTTGAAGCCTACCAAAACCTTTCCAATGTTTAAAATAACCAGATTGACTAGCTACTAAAACTACATTATTAATGTATTTGTTAGCCGGAGTTAATCCTAAGATTTGTCCGCCTATACTATGGCAAACACAATCTATCTTAGCTTCTGGATGTTTTTCTTTGATATAATGTAAGACACTATTAATGTCGTTAATCGCCCAATTGGTAAGAGAAATATCAAAAGCTTTTAAGTTGTCTTTTTTAGAAGCTCCAATTCCAGCATAATCGAATGTATATGCAGTAATTCCTTTAGAGCTTAAAAATGAGGCAAATTTCTGATAGTATCCTTGTAAAACTCCAGTTGCAGAACATATCAAAACAACTTTGTTTTTATTCGATTTGCTAGAGAATTCAGTAAGACTTATAGCGTGACCAAGCGGAGTTGTTATTTCAAAAACTTCCATAATTAAGAATTGAGAGATAACACATATTGCTTCGGAGTGGTACCGAATTTCTTCTTAAAAGCAGCAATAAAATGACTTGCGGTGCTATAACCAACTTGTAACCCCACTTCGTTTACATTATAGCGATTACTTTCTAATAGTTTTCTTGCATGTTCCATTTTATAATCGAATAAAAAACTATAAACAGTATCTCCATAAACTTGTTTAAAACCTTCTTTCAATTTTTTAAGATTTAAACCTATTTCATTAGAAAGTTCTTGTAAAGTTGGCGGTTCAGCCATACGAGAGATAATAATATCTTTTGCTTTTCTAATTTTAGAAACGTCTCTTTCATCTACTAAAAACGGACAATATTCTCCTTCGATAGATTCGTCTTTTTGAAAGTGTAAACTTAAAAGTTCATAAATCTTTCCCTTTATATATAAGTTTCGAATAGAACTATTCACATTAGCATTAATCAATTGCTTTAAAACTATAAGTACTGTGGGTTTAATAATTGAATCATCATAATATTTCCTATTCTTATTTTCTTCACTTAAAAAAGGAATATAACCTGCTTCTGTAGAAAATAAAGAATGAAACTTTTCAATTGATACTAATAAAGATACTAAAGCACTTTTAGGTTTAATTTCAAGATTAAGCGGTAATCGTTGTTGCGGGTTATACAATAGAATAGAATGTTCTTCTAAAACATCTAAAGTATAAGTGCCTCCATTAAAGTGAAACTTAGAATTCCCATGAATTGAAAAGTGTAATTGGATAAAAGAATTATCTATATCTCTCTCAAAACGTTGTGTTTCCATAGAATCATTTATGAATTCTAAGAGTAGAAAACCGTTTTCAAGATTGGTTTCATTAAAAGTACTTTCAGCGATATTTTTCAAACGATATTAAGTTTAAGAATAAAACATTTTTATTTAGAATGATTCTATATAAAAAAACTTGTAAACATTGATTTTACTGCAAAAATAAAGAAAATCAGGTGTTTTACGAAAAAAATAACGATAAAGACAAAAATCGACATTTTAAGTTCTTTTGGCGATACTTTTATCTAAAGTAAGTTTCTATTTTTGTCGGGATTTTAGATATTTATTGAATGTTGACGAATACAAAGCACAAAAATTTTTACAATATTGGTGTAAGCTATGTTAAAGCAGATGCAAAAACGAGAGGAAAATTTTCTTTATCAAAAGAAGATCAAATTTCGTTATTAGAAGAGGCAAAATCAATGGGGTTCGATGGAATTTTTGTGTTATCTACTTGTAATAGAACAGAAATTTCTGGATTTGCACCGAGGCCTTGTTTACTTATAGAGTTGTTATGTAAATATTCTCAAGGTACTGTAGAAGAGTTTAGAAGTATTTCTACAATTCAACAAAATCAAGAAGCAGTGAACCATTTATTCAGAATGGGGACTGGTTTAGAAAGTCAGATTTTAGGTGATTACGAAATAGTTGGTCAGTTAAAAATGGCAGTTAAGCAAGCCAAAGAAGTTGGAACTATTAATGCTTACATAGAACGTTTAATTAATTTAGTATTACAATCGAGTAAACGAGTTAAAAACGAAACAAAGTTAAGTTCAGGTACAACATCGGTATCGTATGCAGCAGTTCAATATTTAATCAAAAATCTTCCAGATTATAATTCAAAAAACATTTTGGTTTATGGTTTAGGAAAAATGGGAAAACATACGTGTAAAAATTTAGCGCAGTATACTCAAAACAAACAAGTAACTTTAGTTAATAGAACAGAGGAGAAAGTTGATGAGTTTATTAAAGATTACGACTTTATTAAAAAAGCTAAATTAGATAATTTAACATCTGAAATAGAAAATACAGATATTTTAATTGTTTCTACAGGAGCGTCAATAGCTACAATCACTAAAGAAAATATTACTTCTGGTAAAAATTTATTAGTTTTAGATTTATCTGTACCGGCAAATGTTAGTGAAGAAGTAAAGCAATTAGATAATGTAACATTAATTAATGTCGATGAATTATCTAAAGTTACAGATGAAACTTTAACTGTAAGAAAACAAGAAGTGCCAGTTGCAGAAGCAATTATAAGTGAGCACAAACAAGAGTTTAACGAGTGGTTAAATCACCGTCGTTTTACACCAGCAATTAATGCTTTAAAACAATCTCTAGAAGCAATTCAGCAAGACGAGATAAACTTTCATAAAAAGAAAATATCTAACTTTGATATTGATCAAGCAGAAGCGATCACATCAAGATTTATACAGAAAATTACTACACAATTTGTAAAACACTTAAAAGAAGAGAATACATCTGTTAATCAAAGTATTCAAGTTATGGCAAAAGTGTTTGGCACAAATTTAGAAACAATAGATGCAAAAAATAATTAGAATTGGTACTCGAGATAGTGAATTAGCACTATGGCAAGCTAAAAAAGTTCAAAAATTACTTCACCAAGAAGGTTATCAGTCAGAAATAGTTCCTATTAAATCTACAGGGGACATTATTTTAGATAAACCGTTATACGAATTAGGAATTACAGGAATCTTTACTAAGAATTTAGATATCGCAATGTTGAATTATGAAATTGATATTGCTGTTCACTCTATGAAAGATGTTCCTACAGTTTTACCAGAAGGAATTGTACAAGCTGCGGTTTTAAAAAGAGCAAATCATAACGATATCTTAGTACTAAAAGACAATGAAGAGTTTTTAGCACAACCGAAAGGAGTTATTGCTACTAGTAGCTTAAGAAGAAAAGCTCAATGGTTAGATCGTTATCCAACGCATAGCGTAGAAGATTTAAGAGGTAATGTAAATACACGTTTACAAAAGGTTAAAGATAACGATTGGAACGGAGCTATCTTTGCAGCAGCAGGATTAGAACGTATTGGAAAAAGACCAAAAGGTGCTGTTAATTTATCTTGGATGATCCCTGCTCCAGCTCAAGGAGCAATAATGATTACTGCTTTAGAAGAAAACGAAGATATCAGAGAAGCATGTTCTTATTTAAATCATAAGGATACTGAGATCTGTACAGCTATTGAGCGTGAATTCTTAAATAGATTAGAAGGAGGTTGTACTGCACCAATCGGAGGTTTTGCAAGAATTGATGAGGTAAATAAAGAAATAGAATTCAAAGGAATCTTATTAAGTAGAGACGGAAAGAAAAAAATAGAAGTCCAAAGAACTGTTCCTTTAATCAAAAGAAAATATTTAGCCAAAGATTGTGCAAACTATATTTTAGATAGAGGCGGGAAAGATTTAATGAGTGAAGATGTTGTTGTAAATAAAGATTTTTCAATTTATTCTACAAAGGCACTTTCTGAAGCACAAAAAGATCTTCTTGCAGAATCTATAAAAGTTGAGGATAGCGACTTTATCAAAATTAGATTTAATAGAATTGCTCCTAAATTAGTTAAACAAGAATTAGAACATGTAATTATTACAAGTAAAAATGGAGTAGAAGCGTTACTTCATAATTTTACAAGAGAAGAATTACAGTTTAAAAATATCTACTGTGTAGGTAGAAGAACAAAGAAATTAATAGAGCAGAAAATAGGTAAGGTTAAAAATTCAGAAAGAAATGCTAAAAAATTAGCAGCTTATTTATCTGAAGAATTATCTGGACAAACCGTAACTTATTTCTGTAGCGATTTACGTTTAGATACTTTACCAACAGTTTTATCAGAAAATAATATTACTGTTAATGAAATAGAGGCGTACAAAACAATGTATAGTCCAGCTAAAGTAGATGAAACAGTAAACGGAGTGTTATTTTACAGTCCTTCTACTGTAGAAAGCTACATGCAAGAGAATAAAGGAGATAAAATCGCTTTTTGTATTGGAGAAACTACAGCAAAAGAAGCATCTAAATACTTTGAAGAGGTACAAGTTGCCAAAGTTCCAACAGTAGAAAGTATTTTAGAATTAGTGAATTTACACTTCGTAAAGAGTTAGTATATGTTAAATACAAGAAGACCAAGAAGAAATCGTAAGTCTGCAGCAATAAGAGCTATGGTAGAAGAAACTATCTTATCTGTAAACGACTTTATTTATCCTGTATTTCTTATTGAAGGTTCAGGAAAGAAAGAAGAAATTGTTTCTATGCCTGGTATTTATCGCTATTCGTTGGATTTACTTTTAGGAGAAATTCAAGAGTGTGTAGATTTAGGAATTAAAGGATTCTGTGTATTTCCTTCATTAGGAGATGACAAAAAAGATAAATATGCAACTGAAGGATATAACCCTGAGAGTTTATATAATACGGCATTAAAAGAAATCAAATCTAAGTTTCCTGAAATTGCTTTAATGACGGACATTGCTATGGATCCATATTCAAGTGATGGTCACGATGGAATTGTTGAGGACGGAGAAATTCTTAACGATGAAACTTTAGAGATTTTAGGAAAAATGGCTCTTGCACAAGCAAAAGCTGGTGCAGATATTTTAGGTCCATCTGATATGATGGATGGTCGTATAGGATATATTAGAAATGTTTTAGATGAAGCTGGATATACACAAGTTTCTATAATGTCGTACACAGCAAAATATGCAAGTGCTTTCTACGGTCCGTTTAGAGATGCATTAGATTCGGCTCCAAAGTTCGGAGACAAAAAAACATATCAAATGAATCCTGCTAATACTAGTGAAGCTTTAATAGAAGCAGATTTAGATATTCAAGAAGGAGCAGATATGATTATGGTAAAACCAGCTTTAGCATATTTAGATATTATCAAGTTACTAAAAGATAACTACGATGTGCCAATCACAGCTTACAATGTAAGTGGAGAGTATGCAATGCTTAAAGCAGCAGCAGAAAAAGGTTGGTTAGATGGTGAGAAAGTAATGTTAGAAAGCTTATTAAGTATTAAAAGAGCAGGAGCAGATATTATCTTAACCTATTTTGCTAAAGAAGTTGCTAAAATTCTTTTAGAAAGAAAATAAAATTGAAGATTAAATTAATAACATATCATTTTTTAACATTTATATTGTTATCAATAATTTACATCCTTTTTAGTGAAAGTATTGTAAAATTCTTATTTCCAGGTGTACATGATATCCTGTTATGGTTAAAAGTTTCAGTAATAGGAATTTTATTGTTGATCATTCTTAATGTTATTTCTTACAGATATTTTATAAAAAAACTCAAAGTTTAATGAAATTCAAAAAATCACAAAAACTATATAATAAAGGTTTAGTTAATTTAGTTGGAGCAGTAAATTCACCAGTTAGAGCATTCGCTTCTGTTGGTGGAAATCCACTTTTTATAGATAAAGCTAAAGGAAGTAAAATTATCGATGTAGATGGAAACTCTTACATCGATTATGTGTTGTCTTACGGACCAATGATTTTAGGTCATCGTCATAAGAAAGTACAAAAAGCTGTAACTAAGGCTTTAAAAAACGGATATTCTTTTGGAGCTTCAACAGAAAATGAAATTAAACTAGCTAAAATAGTTTGTGATGCTTTTCCAGGAATGGATAAGGTTCGTTTTGTAAACTCCGGTACAGAAGCTGTTTTAAGTGGAATTCGTTTAGCTAGAGCTTATACAGGAAAAGATAAGATTATTAAGTTTTCTGGTTGTTACCATGGTCACCAAGATTCGTTATTAGTTGCAGCAGGTTCTGGTTTAGCAACTTTAAGTTTACCAGGTAGTAAAGGTGTTCCAGAAGGAGCAGTAAAAAATACTTTAATCGCAAATTATAATGATTTAGAAAGTGTTAAAGCACATTTCGAAAAGCATGATGATATAGCTGGAGTAATTATTGAACCTGTAGGAGGAAATATGGGAGTTGTAATTCCTCAAAATAACTTCTTAAAAGATTTAAAAGAATTAGCTAATAAAAACGGAGCTTTACTTATTGCTGATGAGGTAATGACAGGTTTCCGTTCTACATTTGGTGGAGCTCAAGAAGTTTTAGGAGTAGAAGCAGATATTACGTGTTTAGGTAAAGTTATCGGTGGAGGTTTTCCAGTTGGAGCTTACGGAGCTAGAAACGAGATTATGGAAAATGTAGCTCCATTAGGAGGAATGTATCAAGCAGGAACATTAAGTGGTAATCCAATTGCTATGGTTGGAGGTATTGCTACTTTATCAACATTAAAAAAGCAAAATCCGTACAAGCAATTTGATGCAGTCGGAGCAGAAATAGAAGAAACGATTTTATCATCAGCTCAAAAATATGGAGTAGATGTTACGGTGAATAGATTTGGTTCTATGATGAATCCTTTTTTTACTAATAAAAAAGTTACTAATTTTGAAGAAGCACAAACTTCTGATACTAAAAAGTTTGCTGTATTTTTCTGGGAGATGATAAAAAACGGAATATTTTTACCTCCATCTCAGTTCGAAGCTTGGTTCTTATCTAGTGCTTTAACTGAAAAGAATATTAGTAAAACTAAGAAAGCGTTAGACAACGCATTAAAAGCAGTTTCAGAAATGTAAAAAAACGAATCATGAAATTATTGAGTTTAATATTATCTTTCTTTATATACTTATCTTGTTCTACAAAAGTGAATAATAATATAGAAAAACAACAAGTTATGACAAACCTGTATGAGGGAACTTTAACTGGAGCAGGGAGTGAAGGATTTAAAAAAGAAAACATTGTTATTCAGTCAATTAAAGATTGGGAATCTTTTTTGTTAAAGTTAAACTCAGCAAATAATATTTCAGAAGGATTTGAAACAAATATAGATTTTTCTAGAAAAAATGTAATTGTTGCCATAGATAATGTAAGGAATACTACAGGTTTTACGATTAAAATCAATGAAGTTTTAGAGAAAAATAAAACTTTAGAAATTGTAATTAGTAGTAATGGACCTAAACCAACAGATATGGTAGGTATGGCAATTACACAACCAATACATATAGTTACAATTAATAAAACAGACAAGAATATAATTTTTGTCGAGAAATAATATGATAAAAAACGATTTATTTTTAAGAGCTTTAAAAGGAGAAACAGTAGATAGACCACCAGTTTGGATGATGAGACAAGCAGGTAGATATTTACCAGAGTTTATGGAAATTCGTGAAAAATACGATTTCTTTACACGTTGTAGAACTCCTGAATTAGCTTCAGAAATAACTGTACAGCCAATTCGTAGGTATGGTATGGATGCTGCAATTTTGTTTTCAGATATTCTTGTAGTACCTCAAGCAATGAATGTTGAAGTTGAAATGAAACCTAATTTTGGCCCATATTTACCAAACCCAATTCGTGATAAAAAAAGTTTAGATCAGGTAATTATTCCTGATGTAAATGAGGAACTAGGTTATGTCATGGATGCAATTAAAGCAACTAAAGAAAAGTTAAATAATGAAATTCCATTAATAGGTTTTGCCGGCTCTCCTTGGACAATTTTATGTTATATGGTACAAGGACAAGGGTCTAAAAATTTTGATAAAGCTAAGGAATTTTGTTTCACTCAACCAGTTTTGGCACACGAATTGCTTAGGAAGATAACAGAGACCACAATTGCATATTTAAAAGCAAAGGTAAAGGCAGGTGTAAATGCTGTACAAGTTTTTGATTCTTGGGGAGGAATGTTATCTCCTGTAGATTATCAAGAATTTTCATGGCAATACATTAATGACATAATTGAAGCGTTAAAAGATGAGGTTCCAGTAATTGCATTTGGTAAAGGATGTTGGTTTGCACTTAACGAAATGTCAAAATCAGGAGCTTCTGCATTAGGGATAGATTGGACTTGTTCCGCAAGAAATGCAAGATATTTAACAGGGGGAAATATTACTTTACAAGGTAATTTTGACCCTTCTAGATTACTTTCTCCACCAAATGAAATAAAAAAAATGGTAACAGAAATGATCAACAATTTTGGAAAGGATAAATATATTGTTAACTTAGGGCACGGGATTTTACCTAATATTCCTCTAGAAAACGCAAAAGCATTTGTTGATGCAGTGAAAGAATACAAACCATAATAAAATTAAAATTAATCGAGATTCCCATGAAAAGATTAGTAACTTTAGTATTGATTATAATTACGTCTAGTGTTTTTGCACAAAAAAAATACTACAATCAAGCGGTAAATAGTTGTGCAGATAAATCTTCAGACGAACTAATCAATAAATGTATAAAAGATAGTTATTTGTTAAACTACGACTTTACTACTAACGAAGATAAAGTGATAAGTACAAAAGAAATTAAAAAACCTATAGTACTTATTGCTGCAGCGACATGGTCTGCTCCTTGTTTTGGACAGATTCCAGCTTTAAATCAAATGGTAGAAAAATATAATGATAAAGTTGAATTTCTAATGATTTTTTGGGACAAGAAAGATAAATTAGGAAGAATACAAGAAAAATTAGACAAAAGAATTGTTTTAGTTCCTGCTGGAGATGCTGATAAAGTTGAAAAAGGTAATTTAGATATTAGTGGTTTTATACATAAATTAGATTATCCAACAGCTTATTTAATTGACAAGACTAAAAAATTTATTGATGTTAAAAGAGGAGCCGCAATTCCTACTAAAACTGTAAGTAAAGATGAAGCAACAGCAACAAATGTTTCTGAATTAGAAGCTTTTATTAGTCAAGTACTAAATTAGTAGTTAAATACTCACAATATTTAAAACCTCTTTCTTAATTTTGAAAGAGGTTTTTTAATTTTTTAGCTATGATACAATCAACTATAAACGCTATTAAAGCATATTTCGATGCTCTTGCCATCATCAAAAAATTGAATTTGTGGAAATATTTTCTAATTCCAGTAGTAATTAGTGTTATCACAGCATTAATAATAGGATCTTTTTCTTATTTCTTTTCTGATAATTTAGGATATTATATTGCTAAGTTGTGGCCTTGGGAATTTGGAAAAGAAACTTTTACAACCATAGGGAATTTTTTAAGCGGAATTGCTATAGTTGCGATTGGTTTAATTTTATATAAGCACATTGTTTTAGCGTTATCTTCTCCATTTATGAGTCCAGTTTCTCTCAAAATTGAAGAACATTTTTATGGAAAGAAACATCAACATACAAAAAGCACATTCTCAGAATCATTAGCTAGAGGTATTCGAGTTAGTTTAAGAAATTTAGGAAGAGAGTTATTATTAACACTACTAATTATCATTTTAGGATTTATTCCTTTAATCGGTATTTTTTCTTCTATAGCATTGTTTTTAGTCCAAGCTTATTATGCTGGCTTTGGAAATATGGATTACACATTAGAACGTCATTATAAATACAGAGATAGTATAAAATTTGTAAAAAAGAATAAAGGTACAGCTATTGGAAATGGAATAATCTTTATTTTATTTCTTTTAATTCCAATTATTGGAGTTGTATTAGTATTACCTTTTTCAGTAACAGCTGCAACTACAGAAACCATGAAAAAAATACAGTAATTAATATACTATTATCAGTATTTTTGTCTTTCAATATTTAACAGAATAATGAAAGATCAATTTTACGCATACATTCAAGAATTACAAGATACCATTACTTTAAAATTAGAAACTATAGATGGTAAAGCTAAGTTTCAAGAAGATTTATGGAAGAGAACAGAAGGAGGAGGAGGAAGAACTCGTGTGATTGAAAATGGAAATGTATTTGAAAAAGGAGGCGTAAATATATCTGCTGTACATGGAGAGTTACCAGAAGTATTAAGAAAACAATTTAAAGTTGAAACAGGTAATTTTTTTGCTTGTGGTTTAAGTTTAGTTTTACATCCTATAAATCCTTTTGTACCTACAGTTCATGCAAATTGGCGTTACTTTGAAATGTACAATGAGAAAGGAGAAATAGTTACACAATGGTTTGGTGGTGGGCAAGATTTAACTCCATACTACCTTTTCGAAGTAGATGCAAAACATTTTCATAAAGTTTGTAAAGAAGCTTGTGATAAACATCACATAGATTTTTATCCTAAATTTAAAGAAACTTGCGATAATTACTTTTGGAATGCTCATAGAAATGAAGCTAGAGGAGTAGGTGGATTGTTCTTTGATTATTTGAAAGAAACAGAAGAGTTTTCTATGCAAAATCGTTATGATTTTGTTACTGAAATTGGTAATAGTTTCTTAAATAGTTATGTTCCAATAGTTGAAAATAGAAAAGATACTGAGTATACTCAAGAACACAAAGATTGGCAAGAAGTACGAAGAGGACGTTATGTTGAGTTTAATTTAGTTCACGATCGAGGTACATTATTTGGGTTAAAAACTAATGGAAGAATAGAAAGTATTTTAATGAGTTTACCACCTAAAGTTCAATGGAAATATAACCATGTTCCAGAAGAAGGCACAAAAGAAGCAGATTTATTAAAAGTTTTGGCAAAACCTGTAAATTGGGTTTAACTTTTTAAATATTAATTGAGTACATTTTTTATTCTGAGTTTTTAATTAATACTTTTGCCCGAATTTTAAATTATTAATTATGAAAATAGAAACTTTGAAAAAGAACTTAACTCATTTTTTGAGTTTATTGCTATGTATTACCTTATTAAGTTGTTCTAGTGAAGAAGAAAATGATGGTGTAAATAGTGATAGTTATTTATGGTTTATTTCAGGAGAAATAAATGGAGAGCCTTTTGTTTATGGACAAGAGTTAAGCAATACTACTCAAACTTACGATATTGTAAGAACGAATACATCTTCATCTACGTGTGCTTATTCAGAAGATAATGGGTTTTCTTATGATTTCTCTTTATATCCATTTCATAATGAATCTTTACCAACAGTTGGTTTTGAATTTAATAGAATGCACATTTGTAGAAATACAAATTCTCAAAACGAAATATTTAATTCTCTTTTTCCAAAGAAAGAATACGATTTTGCTGAAGATAATAGAGATGAGGATAAAAATGGAGGAAAAGTAGGTGTTTATTATCTACCTAGCGCAAATTCAGATGCAGCTGTTTATACTACCTACAATAGTGATTTAAGTAACAATTACTTTGAAATTACAAAAAGCGAAGGAATTAATCAGTCGGCAGGTTCATTTGCTGTTGTTAGACAGAATGTTGAAGGTGTTTTTTCTGTAACATTATATAATGAAAATGACCCGAATGATAAAGTTGTAATAACAAATGGAAGATTTAAATTAGTTTTAATTCCATAGTGTATTTAAAATAAGAAACAGTAAAAGGATTACTAGTAAAGTAATCCTTTTTTTTATCCCCAGATGATATTTTTTCTAGTCAGTTTTTTATGTGTTCTCTTTGCTGCTTGAAGTTTTGCTTTTAATAAAGATTTTCTTCCTTTTACATTTCTAGTATATAAAAGTTCAACTTTATTAATATAAGAATTCCATTGCTTTTGAAACTCTAAAGCATTTTCCTTATTCGTTCCAAATATTTCAGGGACTGTAAAAAAATGTTCTTTCTTAAATCGTTTTGAAACCCATGTAGAACGACATATTAAATATTTAGGATTGTTTACAGGAGATAAAACTTCATTTAAAGCATCTATAAATAATTTACTTTCTAATCGGTTTGCTCCATGAATTGTACAAACAACTTGACCATTTTGTTGCATTTTTGTTTTTAATTTCACAACATTTTTAGGACTGCTCATCATTTTTAATTCATAAAGAGTTTTCAATATAACTAAACCTATTTTGTGAATTTTCTTATCTGCAACTCCGAATTTCAAGAAAGATTTTATGATTTTAGTTGAAGTAAAAAATAACCAAATCATAAGACTTACTAATAAGATACTTATAACTTTAAGAACTCTAGAATCATCAATAATAAATAAAACAGGGATAAATATGACAATTAAAAATACAATTAACCATGTTTCTTTTAAGCTATAAAAAATAGCATTTAAATAATCTTCTTCTTTAGGTTTAGTCTTTTTTCTAGGATTTAAAAAAGTTAGTTGTTTGTTTACTTTTTTACCTTTAAAAATCGATTTTTCCCATTTTTGAGATATTTCCTGTCTATTTTCCGATAATTCTAAGGTGATTTTATTTAAACCTTCAACATCATTAGTGAAAATTTTATGAGGAAGATTTAATCTTGTTAATCCCGTTGTTATAATATCATTTTCCTCATTACTAATACCTAAAAAAGAATTGAATCTTCTTTCTAAAACAGTAAAATCTTTACCTCCTTTTTCATTGGTAGGATCTAAACAAGCTAAATGCCATATTAAACCTACTTTATTCGGGTTTGAACTATCAACTCGAATTGCTCTTCCTCGCATTTGATTTGAAGAAACAAAAGACCCAATAACAGAAGCTAAGATTAAACTATTAATGCTTGGAGCATCCCAACCTTCACCTAAAAGAGATTTTGTACCAATAAGTACTTTTATATGACCGTTTTCAAAAAGTTGAGTTATAACTTCAACAATATTTTTTTGAGAAGAGCTTTTAGAGGAAATTAAAACAAAATTTTCATCAGATTCGAGATAAGTAATTGTGTAATTTTCAAGAGTGTCAATTTGTTCTATTTCATGAATAATTTCTTGGTGAATAATAACTACAGAACCTGATAAAACTGCTAGAGATTTTGTGTAAAATATGACATTTTTTATACGTTGAAAAATAGGAATAACTCCCATCTTTTGAATATTTTCATATTCATTATTAGGTAAGTTTAAATATTCTTTTCTAATATAATCGGTAAGAATTACACAACGTAAATCATCTTTTAAATTCTTTTGCTCTTGTCGAACAATTTCAACGATACTCTTTAATTTACTAGGACTATTACTTAATGATTTATATACAAAATCATCTCCTGTAAAATTGACTCTATTTTTACTAAAGATAGAAAGTAAACGAAGCTGTTTTTCAAGCTTATTTAAATATGTTTCATGTTTTATTAGAGTTTCTCTATCTGTGACTAATAAAAATTGAAGTAAGATTTCAATCCAATAATTTGATAACTCAGGAAATTCTATGTTTTCTTCTTTATTAAAGCCTAAAATTTCTAATTTTTCTATTGGAATTTCTTCTTTACAAGCATTTAAAAAAATTAAAATTGAAGAAAAGAAATTCGAATTCTTATAAATTTCTTCAAGTTGACTCTCTGTTCTTTCATAAAAACGATGTTTTTTAATAAAGTTTATAAATGTTGAATCTGAAGTTAAAGAGTTTCTAAAATGATCAACTTTCTCTTTAAATTGCGTGATAAACTTCACTTCTTCATCTTCTGGTTTAGATAAATACACTAAATCTTGATGAGGAGCTAGGTTTTTTTCTTTAACTAAATCCGGAACTACAATTTCATCATCAATTTCATTACAGAGCTTAAAATATTTTTGTATTTCAGAATTTTCACTGTCATAAGGAGGAGTTGCAGTTAGTGCTACAACAGTTTGTAAGTGTTCTTCTTTTAAATCATATAAACATTTCCACCAAGCATTTTTTAAATGATGTGCTTCATCTAATAGTAAAACTTCTATGTTTTCTTTTTTAAAGAAATCAAAGTAGGCTTCATTAGTTTCAAAAGTTTTAAAAAAACTATGTAAAGCTTGGTAAGTAGAGAAAGTTAAAGTAGACGGATTTTTAATATCAAATGAAATATCTTCAAAGTCTTTATTTTCAGTGAAAAAGCTTTGTAATCTATCATTCCATTGATTTCTAATAGTCAATGTTGGAGTTAAAACTAGAGTTTTCTTACCAATTCTTCGAATAACTTCTATACCTAAAATAGTTTTGCCAGATCCAGGTGGAGCCACAATATGAAAATGATTATCAGCAATATGTTTATCAAAATTCTGTAAAACTTTTGCTTGATATGGTCTCCACTGAGATTTAAAGCGCAATTTTTTTAGTGACATATTTATTATATAGATTCAAAATAATAAAACGAAATTATATGTTCTTATTGATAATTAGAAAAATCACACAATTTTTTTAAGTTAATTGAAGGTTAATGGAGGTTGTTAACTTAAAGAATATAGAAACAAATGTTATTTTTGAAGGATGTCTAGAAAAATAATTTTATTGGTTGTAGCTTCTATTGTTGGATTAATAGCTTTATCGCTAATTCAAGCTCGACTAATTCAAAACACCTATGATTTAAGGAAAGAAGCATTAATTGATACTACCAGCGAAATGGTAGGGAAAATTGGAAATTATGGGACATCAATAGATTCAATTAGTGATGCTATTTCTAATACTTTTCTAAAAGATTTAGATGCATATAGTATTCAAATGCTCCCAAAAGAAAAGCTGCTTAATAGATTACGTGAAATAAATGATTCTTTAAATCCAAGATTTATTGTAGAATATGAAAAAGAAATGAAGTCTAAAAATTTAAATTTCGATTTAAAATATCATAAGATTTTAGAGAGTATAATTTTAGTAGATAGTTTAAAAACCGATACTATTTTTTATGATAAAAATTCAAGTAAATTTAAGTTAGTCGGATATGAATTTCAAAATGATCCAGAGTTACGATTAGGTACTTCTACTTGGGAAACGAATAGAACTTTTCAAAGAAAAATTAAAGGAGAATTAAAAAAAGGAAATTATGATGTAGTTTTTAAAACTGTAAATTACATGAATATAGATGAGGCAAATTCAATCATATTAAACGAAATGAGAGGATTACTTATTTCGTCTTGTTGTATTTTCCTTTTTGTGATAGGTCTCTTTTATTATTCAATAAAAAATTTAATAACTCAGAAGAAAATAGCTGATGTAAAAACAGATTTTATTAATAACATCACTCACGAATTAAAAACACCTTTGGCTACTTTATCCTTAGCAACAAAAATGTTGAAAAAACAAGATATTAATGCGCAAAATAATTTTGTTGAATCAACGATAGAAACTATAGAAAGGCAAAATATAAGATTACAAAAACTAGTTGATCAAGTATTAAATAATAGTTTAGGTTATAATGAAATTGAATTACAAAAGGAAACTGTAAATCTGAATGATTTTGTATTAGAGATTGTAGACGATTTTTTAATCTCTAATAAAGACATTACTTTAACTAATGTTATGTGTGATTATGATGTTTTAATTGAAGTCGATAAATTTTACATGAGTACTGTATTGTCTAACATTTTAGAAAATGCTGTAAAGTATGGCGGAACTGAATTAGAAGTTCAACTGAATCATAATAAGGGCGTTGAAGTTATAATTGCAGACAACGGAATTGGAATTTCAAAGAAAGATATTCAACAGATTTTTAATAAATTTTTCAGAGCTGAAAATAAAGATATTCATAATGTGAAAGGTTTGGGTTTAGGATTGTATTATAGCAATCAAATCATAAAAGCACATAACGGAACAATTTCAGTAAAAAGTGAAAAAGGAAAAGGAACTACTTTTAATATTAAATTACCTTTAGATTAATGGCTCAAACAAAAGAACATATTTTATTAGCAGAAGATGATGTAGATTTTGGTAATCTTTTGAAGCAATATCTCGAAATGTCTGGCTACACTGTAGTTTGGACTCAAAATGGTGAAGAAGCTTTAGAGAAATTCAAAGAGAGTAGTTTTCATATTTGTGTTTTAGATGTAATGATGCCAAAAATGGATGGATTTACATTGGCTGAACAAGTAATAGAGGTAAATCCAGAAATTCCTTTTATTTTTTTAACTGCAAGAAAACTAAAAGAAGATCGATTAAAAGGATTAAAGTTAGGCGCAGATGACTATATCGTAAAACCTTTTGATGCAGATGAATTGGTATTAAGAATTAATAATATCATAAAAAGATCGACAAACAGTGTCATTAAAGTTGTTAATGAAGGTGTTATTCAAATAGGAAATTATAGCTTTAACCAAAGACGATTAGAATTAGTTTTCGAAAATGAAATTCAGCAATTAACAGAAAAAGAAGCTAGTTTAATTCAGTTTTTATTCGACCATAAGAATCAAATGTTAAAACGAGAAGAAATATTAAAAGCTGTATGGAAAAACGACGATTACTTTTCTGGAAGAAGTATGGATGTTTTTATCAGCAGACTTCGTAAATATTTCAAAAAAGACTCAGCTATAACTATAGAAAGTTCAAGAGGAATTGGGCTCGAATTTAAGATAAGTTAATACAGTTGTTTAAGTAGGTTAATGCTAGGTTAACAGAGTAAAAAACTCAGGTTTAGTTTTTAATACCAACTAATTTTGGAGTGTAATTAAAAACTAAATATTATGAAATGTATTAAAGCAACCTTAGTAACAATTTTAATATCAATCAGTGCTTGTGCACAAAACACTCCAGAAATTCCAACTCCTCCACAAGCTCCAAGTTCAGGAAATTCACATACAGAAGTAACTACATCATCATCTAGAGTTAGTAGTTCAACAAGTGTTTCAGATTCAAAAAAACAATACAAATTCAGATCTAAGTTTCATTCATCAAAAAAAGATGGAGTTAAAAATATTCTTACCGATGCTTTAGATAATATTAAAGTTAAAAAGAATAGAAGAGAGTTATTGTGGGAAATTGTAGAAAATGGAGAAGTAATTTTTGAATGTACTTTATCAAAAAATAGATTATCAATTTACTTAGATAAAAAAGCAACGAATTCTAGTTTTTATAGAAAAATAAAGTCGATAGGAGAAGATTTACAAGAGTTTATATCATCACACAAAAGACATACATTTGAAAGTAGAAGAGAGAATTCTATAGGAAGAGCAGAAGCAAGATTAGAAAGAGCCAAAAGAGAATTAGAAGCTTCAATTAAAAATCTAAAAGAAATAAAAAGAGAAAAAGAAGAAGAATCAGATGAAAGATATTAATATTTTGAAACTATGGATAGTATTTATGATTCTATCAGGACTATTATCTGTTCATGCACAATGTGAAAAAATTAATATGTTTAAACACTTCACCTTTGTAAGTAATAATGATACGATTAATTATCATGTCTATTCCAAAGGTGAGGTTTCTTCAAAAAAGAACATACTACTGTTTATTCATGGATCAAGTTCAAAACCGTTTTACAGTTTTTTTAAAGAAAATGGAATTCGATATAGAGGAAGTACGATGCCTTTTGATTTGAAAGAGATACCAGATGACTATGCTTTTTTTATCGTTTCAAAAACATATATTCCATTTTGTGTTGATTCAAAAAAAGAGTTTAAAGCACCCGAAGTCTATCACAAAACAATGACTCTAAAACACAGAGCTTATCAAATAGATAAAGTAATAAAAGATATACTTACAAATTACATTCAAAGACCAAAACGGATAGTAGTAATAGGACATTCTGAAGGAAGTGATGTGGTAGCAAAAGTAGGTTCAATTAATAAAGAAATAACACATGTAGGGTTTTGGTCAGGTAGTGGAAATTCTCAATGGTATGATTTTCCTTTATTTATAAGAAAGGATGTTTTAACAGGAAAATTAACCGAAGAAGAAGGTTTAAAACAGATGGATTCTTTATTTGTGAAATATAAAGAGATTGTAAAAAATAAAGATTCAATTCATAAAAAATGGTACGGACATCCTTATAAAAGATGGTATTATTTTTCAGAGCCACCAATTGAAAACTTATTACAAATTAATGTTCCATTGTATGTAGCTATGGGAGCTAAAGATATATCAGTTCCAATAGAATCCACTTATTTAATTCCTGTTGAATTTATAAGAAACAAAAAAGAAAACCTAACATTTAAGGTATATCCAAATTTAGATCATAGCTTTAATGAAAAGTTGCCAAATGGGAAGAAAAAAAGGCATTGGAATACCGTTTTTCTTGACTTTATGAAATGGGTAAAAAATAATTAGTTGATTAAATGTTTGATTTATAAGGTGTAAAGTAAAGTGAAATTCATTAGTGAATTGTTTATTAGTGTTTTAAAAAAAATAATTTTCTTAAATAATACTTAAAAAAAAGGTGGTCAAAATGATGTTTTTTATGGTATTCGTAATAAAAACATTAATTTGCATTGGAATTAATAATAAATAAATAAATTTTATTTCTTATTTTTGCGTAGTAAAAACGATCAATACTATGGCAAAATTCGAACTAAAGCTTCCTAAAATGGGTGAAAGTGTTGCAGAGGCAACGATAACTTCATGGTTAAAAGAAGTTGGAGATACTATTGAAATGGACGACACTATTGTTGAAGTTGCAACAGATAAAGTAGATAGTGAAGTTCCTAGTGAAGTAGATGGAAAATTAGTTGAAATTTTATTTGAAAAAGATGCCGTAGTTCAAGTTGGTCAAACTATAGCTATTATCGAAGTAGAAGGTGAAGATTCAGGAAATGCTGTAGCGCAACCAGAACCAGTAAAGGAAACTACTTCTGAAGCAGTTGCTGAAGTAGAAAAAACTGTAGAAGTTGCTAAAGAAACTGTAACTTCTATAGATACTTCATCTAGTGATCGCTTTTATTCTCCATTAGTAAAAAGCATAGCAGAGAAAGAAGGTATTGCTCTTTCTGAATTAGAAAGAGTTAATGGAACAGGTAAAGATGGTAGAGTTACTAAAAACGATATTCTTGATTATGTTAAGAATAGAGGTAAAGCTCCTGTAAAAACTAACGATGCTATTCAATTTGATATTGAAAAACCTAAAAAGGTTGAGTCTGCTCCAATTACAATGAGTGGAGAGGATGAAATTATTGAAATGAGTAGAATGGGGAAACTGATTTCAAAACACATGGTAGATTCAGTGCAAACTTCTCCACACGTTCAGTCTTTTATAGAGATCGATGTAACAAATATTGTAAACTGGAGAAATAAAGTTAAAAACGCTTTCCAACAAAGAGAAGGAGAGAAGTTAACATTTACTCCAATCTTTATGCAAGCCGTTGCACAAACAATAAAGAAACATCCTATGATCAATATTTCTTTAGATGGAGATAAGATCATCAAGAGAGGAAATATTAATTTAGGTATGGCTGCTGCGCTTCCTGACGGTAATTTAATTGTACCAGTAATTAAAAATGCTGATGAATTAAGTTTAGTAGGAATGACTAAAAAAGTTAACGATTTAGCTACTAGATCAAGAGCTAATAAGTTAAAGCCAGACGATATTCAAGGAGGAACATATACTGTTACCAATATTGGTAGTTTTGGTAGTATTACAGGTACACCTATTATTAACCAGCCACAAGTTGCTATTCTTGCTTTAGGAGCAATTATTAAAAAACCTGCTGTTATCGAAACTCCTCAAGGAGATTTAATTGGTATTCGTCATAAAATGATTGTATCTCATTCTTATGATCATAGAGTTGTAAATGGAGCTTTAGGAGGTATGTTTATCAAAACATTTAAAGATATCATTGAAGCGTGGGATCCTAATCAAGATTTTTAAGCAATATACTTTATATAAAAGCATTTATTTAATGTTTATAGAGGTTGGTTATTACTCATTATTGAGTTATAACCAATTTTTTTTTACGACTTGTAAAATAATTCTTAAAACAAAATTTTATTTGATATGCTTTTTTAACTCTAATTGAACAAGTTTCTTTTTATTACTTTTGGCGATCAAACTAAAATTATTAAATAATGAAAAAAATACTTGTAGCCTTTGTGTTTTTAATTAGTGCTTTAAGTTTTTCACAAGAAAAAGTTTTATTACGTCTAAACTATGAAAAAGGAGATGTTTATCAAGTCGCTTTGAAAATGAATCAAGACATGGGAGAGATGATGAAGTTAGATATTCAAATGCTAATGGAAATGAAAGTAACAGAAGTAAAAGAAAAAAGTTTTATAACTGAAGCTTCTTTTAAAAATGTAAAAATGGATATGAATGCAATGGGGCAGCAAATGAAATACGATTCTAATATGAAAGAATCTGAAATGGATGCTTTTGCTCAAGGTGCACATTCATCAATGAAAGATCTTTTAAGTACGCTTATTGCTTTCGAATATGATAAAAGAGGTAATGTGATAAATACTAAAGTGATTTCAGGTAACGGAAATGTAAAAGATTTCCAAGATAATTTTAGTAGTATGGTTCTTCCTGAAGAAGAGGTTACTGTTGGATCAACTTGGAGTGCAATGAAATCTACAAAAGAAGGTAGTAAAATGGACTATGTGTATGAAGTTACTGCTATTAATTCTGATAATGTTGAAGTTAAGGTTTCTGGATCTATTTCTGGAGAAGAAAATGCTATTTCTGGTAAAGGAACTATTAATAGAGAAACAGGAAACATGAAAGATATGGATATGGACTTAATTATAAAGGTTCAAGGACAAAAAGTGAATTCTAAAATTTTAATGACTACAACCAAAAAGTAGAAATTATAAAAACTGACTAGTCCTAAATAACCGTTACAGTTATTTATTGATTAAATATATTAAACATCATCTAAAGCTATAGCTTTAGATGATGTTTTTTTTCGATATGATTTTATCTTCATTTTATTTTGTTGATGTGCCTGGTTAGGAGTTTTAAAATGACATGACCAATGCGGTCTTTTAGAGTTATAAATAGTTATTGATTGCTTTACTATTTTCTTCATTATCTTAATATCTAGATTTGTGGTAGCAATAAAGAACTCTTGTTTTAAGATTCCATTAACCCGTTCAGCTATCGCATTTTGATATGGATCGTATGATTCTGTCATACTACATTTAATATTATGTTTTGATAAAATATTTTGATAGATGTTACTACAGTACTGCAATCCTCTATCTGAATGATGGATAAGTTCCTTCTCTGGATATACTCTATTTTTCATAGCTATCTCCAAGGCTTTTACCGTTGAGCTTACTTCTAAAGTTTTATCCAAATGATATCCTATGATTTTCTTAGAATATGCATCTGTAATTAATGATAAATACATAGGGTTCTTACGATTGCCTAAATATGTAATATCTGCTACCCATACTTGTTCTGGTCTATTTATTTCCAGATTTTCAATAAGATTAGTATGTTTTCTAAAACGATGATGAGAGTTGGTTGTAATGTGATAACTCTTTTGTCGTTTTATCAATAGTTTATTAGCTCGTAAAATATCAAATAATCGATCTCTTCCAACAGCTAAACTGCTTAATTCCTCCGAAAGAAGATAATACAGTTTTCTTGTCCCAATCCTTGGTTGTTCCATTCTTACACGCTTAACCAATTCAACAACCTTATTGGCTATTGATTGAGATTTCTTAACTCTATAGTTAGCTTGATAATAGACCTGTCTGCTAAACCCAAGTAATTTACAGGTAGAAGAAATACTTTCTTTCTTTTGTAAAACAAACATATCAATTACTCGGTTTTGGAGTTTTTTCTAATAGGAATATTATACTCTTTCTCAGCTAAATCAATCATCATATCAAACAGTATCGCTTTCTTCTCTGATGCTGCTGCTTGAGCTTTTAAACGATTGTTTTGCTTTTCTAATTGACGTAATTTTTGCTCTAACTCTAATAATTTTTGTTCTGGTGATTTTGGCATATTAGATGGTGTTTGATCAGTCCAATCAAAGTTACCATATTTTCTCAACCATACTAAAACAGTACTTCTTCCTTGAATCCCATATTTAAGTTGAGCTTGTTTGTAGGTTAATTCGCCTTTTTCTACTTCCGATACAACCGAAAGTTTAAAACTCATCGTATAATCTTTCTGAGTACGTTTGCGGTAAATGTTGTCGTTCATAAGGTTACAAATTTGTGTAACGCTATTTCAGGACGAGACAAACAATATAAAAAAAGAGCTGTTTATTAAAACAGCTCTTTTTTTTATTGATATATTTCTTCTAAAGCTTTTGTTAGCTCTTTGTATTTAAAAGAAAAATACTTTTTAATTTTTTCTGTAGAAACTCTACTTCCTTGTAATACAATAACAGCCAATTCTCCTACAACTAGTTGCAAAACAAACTTAGGAACATTAAAAGGAGTAACAAATTTCTTTAATACCTTCCCTAAAGTTTTTGTGAATGAACTATTGGTTTGATGCTCTGGTGCTACTGCATTAAAAATCCCATTAAAAGATTGATCTTCCACTGCTTTAACATACATATCACATAAATCTTCAATGTGAATCCAAGGAATATACTGATCTCCTTTTCCTAAAGCGGATAAAAATAGTGGAGTATTCATTTTTTTTAAAGCACCACCATCTTTACTTAAAACGACACCAGTTCTTAAAATAGTAACAGGAATATTATCTTTTGAAAATTGATTAGCTGCATTTTCCCATTCAATACATATTTTGGCGATAAAATCTTTAGCTGGTTGATCTTCTTCTTTGAAAATAGTTTCAGAAGTAATTGCTCCGTAATATCCAATTCCTGAAGAGGAAATAAAACCTTTTAAAGAAGTGTTGTATTCTTTAATCTTTTGATATAATAAGTTTGCAGATAAAACTCTACTGTCTATTAATTCTTGTTTACGTTTATTAGTCCATTTTTTATCAGCTATACCTGCACCGGCAAGATGAATAATAAAATCGGTATTTTCCAGAGCTTTAGGATCAACATAGTTGTTTTTAACATCCCATTTAAAATGATGTTTTTTTTTGGGGTTCCTAGAAAGAATAATTACTTCATGATTGTTCTTTTTTAATTTTTGTTCTAGTAGTGTTCCTACCAGCCCAGTTCCTCCAGTTAATAAGATTTTTGCCATACAGTAAAAATAAAGAAAACCGTAGTTTTTTACTACGGTTTTCTTAAATTATGTTCTTTTAAAATGAAATTATTTTATTTCCTTTAAAGTATTTGTAATTAATAATTTTAACTGGTTTTTATGTGCTTTTGTAGCAATATTTCCAGTACCATTACTTACCCAAGATTTAATGTTTTTTAAATTGTATAAAGCCATTGCTTTAGAAGCATTAGTAAATCTGTTTTTTGCTTTTCCGCTTACCATATTTAATAACATTTTTGTGTATTGTGTTTGTAGATTTTGGCGGAAAGAATTTACAGATCCATAAATGTCATTTTTGAAAATTGAGTTATTTAAATCAGTCATAAATTCTGAAAGACGATATTGATTTCCATATAATTCAGAATCGCTAATACGTTGTAAAGTATTAGGATGTAAAATATGACTTAAAACTCTCATTTGGTAAGATAAAACTTGTGCATGAATTTTTGGATCTTCTGGTCCTCCAAAGAAATTATAACCACGTCTTTGTCTAGCTAAATAGTTATATAACTCTTTTGGAGCTTTAAATGCATTTGGAGCAAAAATGTACGTTTTTAAAGCATTCATAGCTCTTTTTTGATCTGTATAACTTACAGGAGTATATGGTTGAGTTTCTCCTTGTTGTCCGGCCATAGCTCTATCAACATAAACACCACCAATAAATCTAGAAATTACATCTCCAGCTCTAGCTGCTTGTCCGCTTAATACATAATAAGCATTTCTTAATTCTTGATAAGATTTACCAGTTTTAGTTAATTTAGATTTGATGTTTTTCTTAACATTATTAGCTAACTTGATACGATCTATTGAATAAGCAATTTGATTATTAGATAAATCACCAGTCATTACTCTTGGGTCAATTGCTTTACCAGGAGAACGCATATCATCTGCATCATTTCCAAAAATTAATTCAGGTTTTGTAGATTGAGCTAATAAAGCATCCATTTCAGTTTTGTTTCTAAACGGAGTATATCCAAATTGAATTGCCCAAACATCGTAAGGTCCAACAGCAGTATCATAATATTGACCTTGTTTAGCTGGATCTAAAGTTAAGTTAATAGCTGCATAATCCATTACAGAACCAGTTAAGCATTTTCCTTTAATAAATTCAGGGTTAGCTAATTCAGCAGGTGAAAATAATTGACTAGCTTTCATATTGTGGTTTAAACCTAAAGTATGTCCAACTTCATGCATAATCAAAGCAATCATAGCTTCACGCTTCATACCTTCCATTTGCATATCAGTTGCTCCAGTTGCTGCTAACACAGTTTTACCAAACATAGTGTTTTCATGCATAAGATGTCCTGCAGAACATAACATGTGATTATCTTTATTTAAGAATACGTTTTTATGAGTTTCTTCTTCAGAATTAAAAGAAGTAGCAGCATTAAAAATTCGATCTAAACGAACTCGGTTTGTAAAATGAACATATTCTAACATGATATCTGCACCTAAGATTTCTCCAGTTTTTGGATTAACAAAACTAGGTCCGTATCCACCAAAAGGAGGATTAGGAGAAGAAGTCCAACGTAAAACATTGTATCTTACATCACCAGCATCCCAGTCAGCATTATCAGGTTGAACTTTTACAACCATTGCATTTTTAAATCCTGCTTTTTCAAAAGCAACATTCCATGCTAAAACACCTTGTTTAATAGTTTCTCTCCATTCAAGAGGAGTTGAGTTTTCAATCCACCAAGTAATAGGAGTAACAGGTTCAGAAATTGCAGCATTTGGATCTTTTTTTACTAATCTCCATCTATGAACAAAATCTCTATAATTAATAGCATCAGTGCTAGTCATATCGTTTACCTCTGTAGTAAAATAACCAACTCTAGGATCATCAAATCTAGTTTCATACCCGTTGTCAGGCATATTCATAAAAGTATGGAATACCTTAATAGATACATATCTTCCGTCTTTAATAGCAGAGCTTCCTCCATTTAAGACACTTGGGTTATTATATACATATTCTGTTTTAATATTGGTGTTTTCTGGGTAATTCTTTATTGAATTTACTTTAGATTTATTTTTATCAAAACGACCTAGTTTAAATGCAAAAGGAGATCTACCTGGAAAACTAGGAAATTTAACCCTTGTAAGTGCTTCTGATAGGAATAAACTGCTAGCGTCAATTAAGTATTCTCCTTTTTTGTCATCAGAAGCTAAAATTTTTGCGCTTGTAATAATGGCATCACTTGTATTAGCTTCCGCAGATTTAGATATAGCATTATTTTCATCAAAATAAAAAGATGTATTTGGAGCTACAAATTCAATTTTATTAAAGTACTTTTTAATATTGAAAACACTAGATCCTCTATACGATCCTCTAAAAGCATTAGCTTCAGTAACTCCATCAGCAATTTGTGAAAAATAAATATAGTCTTTGTTTAACTGATCTTTTTTAACCAATAACTTAACAGATCCAGTAACTGAATCTTGAAAAATGGTAAATAAACCTTCAATTTTTGAGCTTTTTTTAGTTAAGTCTGCTATTGTTTTTGTTGGTTTTTTCTTAGGCTTTTTAGGCATTTCCAACTTTGCTTTTTCCTTATCTTTTTTCTTTTTTCTTCTTTGTGCATTAATGTCATTAACGCTTAAAAGCAATAATGCCAAGAAGATAGATAATACTAGTCTTGGTTTTTTTGTAAACATTTTACTATATTTTTAAATGATTTATTTAATGGTTTGTAAAAATATTATTAAAATTTTTAAAAAATTGTTAATGATATAATAAATAGTTATCTGATTTTTTTGATGTTTTGTTTACAAAGTGTTACGATTTTTTCAATTCTATTTTTACGAGTAGATTCTCTTTTAGCAAGAAATAACCAGTATAAATAACTTTTTTGATATGAAGGAGCAAAATTTTTATAGTTTGTATAAGCTTCTTTATTTCTCTTAAATGATTTCAGTAAATCTTCTGGAATTATTAAGTTTTCAACATCATCTAAAGCAAACCAACTTCCGTTTTCTTTTGCAATTTTTATTGATTCTAAGCCACTTTTATGTAGTAGTTTTAAAGTAAATAATTCTTCAATATAATTTTTATTTACTTTACTCCATACACTTTTTGGTTTTCTTGGGCAGAAATATTGATGTCGTTTTCCATCACCTAAACTCTTTACAGTAGAATCTATCCAACCAAAGCATAAAGCGACTTTTACAGCTTCTTCCCAACGCATCGATTGAATTTTTGTTTCAATTTTATAAAAAATCAAATACACCCCTTGAGATGTATCATGATTTTTTAATAACCAATTATACCATTCTTTATCTTCTTTAAAGTATAATTGTATTTTTTCAGGCATTAGCGAATTATTTTAGATGGAAAACTAACAATACTTTCATATCCATTTTCACCAACTGCACTAATACCAAAGAAGAAGTTATCTACAACAATTCCTTCAAGTACAAATTCATTCACATTTTCTACATATTTAAAATGATCCCAGGTAGGAGAAGTTGTATCTCTCCAATAAATTTTATAACCTTTTGCTCCTTTTACATGATCCCATTTAAATTTAGCAGCAGCTTCAACAATTCCTCCAATACCTACGTTTTTTGGTGAAGGTGGAGCAGAAGCAACACTAGCTAAGTTTATAGCGTTTACAGCAGTTAATTTTTTGGCATAATCGAAATTTACAAATTTGAATTTATCACCATATTCGATACCATTTTCTGTACGAATATCTTGATGTTGTTGTGTGTAGTTCTCATGAGCTTCCATAATTCTAATTCCAGCAAAACCAACATCGTTAAAAGGTCTATGGTGACCACCACGTCCAAAACGATCTAATCTATAAATCATCTTCGGATTCATTTCAGGCATATAGGTTTTTGTAGTTTTATAAATATATCGAGCTAATTGTCTAGAAATTCCATCAACTTCACCACCGTAAAAACGACGAGCTCTTTTTTGTTGTGCAGTTTCTGTAGGAGGAGTTGGTTCAGAAAAAATTCTAAATGTTCTATTATCAATAACTCCATCTACTCCTTTAATGTTACCAATCATGTCATTATTTATTACCCCAACAATATTCCAACCTTTATTTTTAGCATAATTTGCTAATCCTTTTCCTCCAAATAAACCTTGTTCTTCACCAGATAAACCAACATATATAATACTATTATTAAATTTATATTTACTTAAAACCCTAGCAGCTTCTATTGCACCGGCCATTCCTGTAGCATTATCATTAGCACCAGGAGCATCATCAGTATAATTATTCGGATCAGAAATACGAGAATCTATATCTCCACTCATAACAATGTAATTATTTGGGTTTTTAGTTCCTCTTTGAATAGCTACAACATTTACAACCCAAACGTCTTTTGTAATTCTTTGATTTGTTCCTTTCTTAACTAAATCTTTTTGATAAAAAACATCTAAGCAGTTGTTACATTTTTTAGAAATCTGCTCAAATTCATTTTTAATCCATCTTCGTGCAGCTCCAATTCCTCTTGTATTAGAAACCGTATCACTTAAAGTATGACGAGTACCAAAATCAGCTAATGTTTTAATATCTGCTTTAATTCTATCGGTAGATATAGCGTTTATAATATCATAAATTTTTGTATCAGTCTGACTATAAGAAAATGAGGTTATGAATAGAGTAATTATAGTTAAGTATTTGTTCATTTTGTAATTAAGTTTGTTTTTCTAAAAATACAAAACAAAAAAGAGAGTGTACTTGTAATACACTCTCTTTAACAGATTCTGTTTGTATGTTTAATTTATTCTTTATCTAGTCTCTTTGTTAAATAGAAACCTAAAAGTAAGGCTCCGCCACCACATAAGAAAATAGAAGAAGTATAGAAAACTTGTTCTGTAATTCTAATTTTATCTTCAATTCTTCCATCAATAAAATTTTTAGATGGACTAGCAAAGTAATAACTTAAAATAGATCCTAGTAAAATTCCAACACCAATCCCCATTAACAATAAGGCAAAATTTAAGATGATGATTCTTCCTGTTAAAGTAGATCTTTTTCGTTCTCCTATTGAAAATATTTTTGCTTCTTGGCCTTTTTCAATTAAAGCTAAACGCTCTCTGTTTCTTGTAGAGAAGTATAGATAAAAGATTCCGAAAACTACTGCAAAGAAAAAGATAAATACTAATGCAACTTCCATATGTAATATATTTTAAATGTTTTTTATTGTGTTTGTAATTGAGACTTGAGTGTTTCAAAAAAGGTTACAACTTTTTTCAAAAAAAATATGAAAGTTTTTTGTAACCTTTTTAAATTGTAGCCTGTCTTACGATAAATGACTATTAAAAACGACCAAACTTATATTGATAAAACCTTAACAGGTGACACAAATTCCTTTGCTTTTTTGGTAGAGAAATATAAAGTTATGGTATATAGTTTAGCTTTAAAAATGCTTAAAAATAAAGAAGAAGCAGAAGAAGTTTCTCAAGATACTTTTATCAAAGCATTTAAAAATTTAAGTAAGTTTAAAGGAGAATCTAAATTCTCTACTTGGTTATATAAAATTGCATATAGAAATTGTTTAGATGCAATTAAGAAAAATGAGAAAAAGTATGTTATTGATGTTATTGATGAAATTACGGAAAACAAAGTAAGAAGCACAGATAATGTTTTAGAACAAATAACAAAAAAAGAACGTACTGATTTGTTGAAGAAATGTTTGCATAAACTGCCAGAACAAGAGCGTTCTATTTTATGGATGTTTTATTTTGATGAATTAAATTTAAAAGAGATTAAAGAAGTTACAGAACTTAAAGAATCTAATATTAAAGTTACTTTACATAGAGCAAGAAAAAGATTAGTATCGATTATTAACGAGAATGTTAAATCTGAATTGATTAATTATGGAGCATAATGAAGAGCAAAAATCATTAGAAAGATTTACTGAAAAGTATATTAAAGAAATTCAAGGAGAGGTACCTTCTTTTAATTTTACAAATTCTGTAATGGATACTATTATCCAACAAGAAGCTGAAAGTGCAAAGGTTTTTGAATACACGCCATTAATATCTAGGAAAGTTTGGATGGTGTTATTGGCTTTATTTATTGGATTTTTAGTTTTTTTAATTAGTATTTCAACTAGTATATTTTCAAAAATAAATTTCAGTTTAAGTTTTCCTGAATTTGAATTATTCAATGTTTTTGAATCAGTTTCAATTCCTAAAAATATCATGTATCTAATTACTATTTTAACTTTTTTAGTTTTAGGCCAATTGTATTTCTTTAAGAAACGTTTTGAAAATATATGAAAACTTTAATGTTTGTTTATTAGATGATTAAGTTTTTTTCGTGAGTGTTTTTTGTTTAAGACTGTTAAAAAATGATTATATTCACAACAGTAATTAATAAAGAATAATCCTTATGAAAAAAAACTTTTTAATCGTATTAATGTTCTCTTTTATTGCTTTTGCTTGCGGAGATAAGAAAGCAGAAGAGGAAAAAAAGAAAGCAGTAGAGCTAGAACAACAAATAGAAGCTGTTAGTAAAGAAGTTGACGAAAATGTTGATTCGTTACAAAAAGAAGCTGAAGAGATAGAGAATGAATTAAAAGCATTAGATAACTTATAAAATTTAAAGAATGAAATTTTCAAAATATATATTAGTAGCATTACTTATAAGTTTTGTAAGTACTGTTAACGCACAAAAGAAATCTAAAGAAGAGAAAAAAGCTAAAAAAGAGTTGGTAAAACAAAAGAAAGCAGCTCTCAAAGAAAAGAAAGTTGAAGCTAAAAAAAGAAAGAAGGAGTTAAAAGAGATGAAAAAAGAAATTAAAGCAGAGAAAAAAGAATTAAAAGTTGAAAAGGATAAAATTTTAGGAGATCATAAAGAAAAAATGAAAGATATGTCTAAAGAAGAAAAAAAGGCATATTTAGAAGCAAATCCAGAATTGAAAGAAAAACTTGAAGCTCATAAAGAAATAACAAAAGAAAAACGTAAAGAATTAAAAGCTAAGAAAAAAGTTTTTAAAAATGAAAAAGCTAATGCTGTTCAGCAAAGAATAGAGAATAAGAAAGAAAAGATTGCTTTTTTTGAAGATAAAAATACTAAAGCAAGGACTAAAATTGCTAAAACAAAAGAACGTTTAGAAGCACAAAAGGCATCTGGAGAGATTACTGAAGATCAGTATAAAGAAAAAATGGAAAAGGTTTCCAAAATAGAAGAGAGAATACAAAAGCACGATGAAAAAGTGTTAAAAATGAAATCTAAATTAGTAAAAAGCGAAGAAAAACTAGAAAAACTGAACACCAAGAAAAAAGAAGAATAGAATAAAAATTATTTTCTAAGCTTAAAAAGCCTCCATTTTTGGAGGCTTTTTATTGTCTTAAAAAACGTACAGTAGTTATTTTACCATTATTTACTTCATAAATAGCAACAGTTTTAAAACTCTTACCATTTATAGTAATTTGTTCTTCATCAATTACCTTATTTCCTTTTATAATGCGATTTAAAATTTTACAGTTTAAATCTTTTACACTATTAAACATTGGTCCGTAGACCAATTCCATTTTTTTCTTCCCTTGATAATTTAATTTATCTAAATATGTGTATACTTTTACATCTTCGCTAAAAGTTGCTAAAAAGTTTTTTAAATTTCTATTATTATAAGCTTCTAACTGTTTTTGCACAATATGTCTTGGTGATTCTTCTGCAACAATAGCCAATTGAGTTCCATTTTTATTAACTGTAATTCTAGAAATATTATTAATTTCTTCATTAGTAAATCTATGGAATAAAGACCAACCTTGATCTTTCTTAGGATGATATTTAAAAATTACATTTTTATTGGGAATCAATAAAGTGCCGTCTGGTAACCAACACATATCTTGATTCTCCATAATACTTGTAATAGATTTTTTCTCTAAAGTTTTAGGATTTAACGACCAAACCTGCCATATTTGATCACTTTTTTTTGTAAAACTTATCAAATCTGAATTTGGAATTTTATGAAATGATCTTCCCACATTTTTTATAATTGCTGTGCTTTTTTGAGCTTTTATATCTGTTACATTTAACTCTAAAGAATCATTAACAATTGCAGAAGAAACTAAAGTGTTTTTATCAAACCAAACCGGATAAGCAACTACTAAATCCTTAATAAGCTCTTTGTTTTTACCGGTATTAAAATCATATTCATAAAAACGTTGTTTTCCATCTATATCTAACCTTACAGCAGAAATATTTTTAGAATTAGGTATGCGTTGAGGAGAATATTCGCCTCCTTTTGGTGTGTTATTAATAAAAGTAACTTTTCCTGTTCTAATATTATATTTAGCAATATCTGTTTGTTTATTTCTAGTTGAAGAAAATATAATTGTATTCTCATCGTAGAAATGAGGTTGGTTATCGTATGCTTTATTGTTAGAAATGTTTCGTCCGTTAGAAACTATCCATTCATTTTCTTTTTTTTGAATATCAAATAAATGTACTTCTGTGTTTACTTGAGCAAATGAAAAAAACGGAAGAATACATAAGATTAACTTTTTCATGAGAGTGATTTTAAAGCTTTAAAGGTAATAAAACTCATCTCAATAGAGAAATTACGATGAGATTGTGTAAAATTTAGATTAAAATAGTTCGTTTTAATTTATAAAAACATAATATAATTTAAACATAAATTTAGCTTTTAGAAATGTAAATTTGATAACTGATATAAATATAGGAGTATGAAGTTTTTTAAAGTTGAAATAGTATTGTTTATTTTAAGTTTATCTTTAATTACTTGTAAAACAAATGAGTCGAATCATCATGTTTATGAGATTTCAACAAAAGAAAAAGATAATGTAAGATTAATAACTTCTTTTAAATCATGGAGTAATAATCCAATTCCATTAATTAGTGCACATAGAGGAGGACCTTATCCTGGTTTTCCAGAGAATGCAATTGAAACTTTTGAAAATATAACGAAATACACACCAGTAGTAATAGAATGTGATGTTGCAATGAGTAAAGACAGTGTATTAGTTTTAATGCATGACAAAACTTTAAATAGAACCACTACAGGATATGGAAATGTTCAGGATAAAACTTATGAAGAGCTTAAAAAACTAAATTTAGTAGATAATGAGGGGAAAGAAACTAATTTTAAAATACCTACGTTAGATAAAGTTTTATCGTGGGGAAAAGGAAAAGTATTATTTACTTTAGATATAAAAAGAGGAGTACCTTTTAACAAAGTAGTTGATTTTGTAGAGAAACATAATGCTGTAGATTATGCTGCTATTATTACCTATCGAATTCAAGATGCAAAACTAATTCACCAATTAAATAAGGAAATGATTATTTCTGTTTCTGCTGGTAATAACGGAGCAATAGATCAAATAGAAAAAGCAAATTTACCAGCAGAAAAATTATTAGGTTTTGTAGGAACAAGACAACCAGATCTTTCCCATTACAATAGTTTAAAAGAAAAAGGCATTAAAACAATTTTAGGAACATTAGGGAATTTAGATAAAAGTGCTGTAGCTAAAGGTAACGATGAAGTATACTTAACATACATAAAAAATGGAGCAAATATTATAGCAACAGATCGACCATTAGAAGTAGCTAAAGTTTTTAAAAAAATTAAAAATAAAGATTAGTCTAAGGTTTTTATAAAATTTGAAGGTAAACTTCCTGTTTGTTTTTTAAATGCTTTTCTGAAAGAATCTGAACTCTTATAACCTAATTCTTTAGTTAAACTTTCTATACTATATGATTTATAACGCTTGTCTTGAGAAAGTTTTTCAAGAATATATTCAATCCTTAAAGTATTGATATAGTCATTAAAACTTTTTTTATAATGAGCGTTTATTGCTTTAGATAAATAAGTTGTGTTTGTGTTTATTCTTTTAGCAGTATTGTATGCATTGCAGTTTAAATTCAAATAGAAGTTTTCTTTTTCTAGAAGTTCTAAATTTTCAATAATCTCAATCATAGTTTCTTTTTTTAGTATAGAATTTTTTTTATGATTGGTTATTTTTTTATGTAATACGTTATTTTTTTTCCTTTTGAAAAGGAAAGAGATAGTAATAATGAGACAAAACAGAGAGAAGATTATCTGATAAATAATTTTAGTTGTATTTGTATAACTTGTTTTATTTTGTTTTTCAAATTCAATTTGAAATTTTTCACTTTCACGTTTAGTAACATGGCTCGAGATAGAATCTGTAATAGTATTTAATTGATTAGAAGCTTCGATATGATCTTTATAATATTTGTTAGAAGTTTTATAATTTCCAACTTCACCATAAGCATTTGCTAATAGATTTAATTCAGATTTGGTCCAAGGATTAACTTTTTGATTAGTTTTAAAATAACTGAAACTTTCTAAAACTTTTATAGAACCATTATAATCGCCTAATAGATAGAGTATATCTGCTTCTAACCCTTTGTTATAAAAATCTAAAGGTTGTTGTCTTGCACTATCTAAATATGTTTTCGATTTTTCAAACTTTTTATTTCTTCCAGCGATGTAAGCTTCCATTAAGTACATTTTTACATAAGCTAGTTTGCTTTTACTTTTTTTTATATGTTTTTTATGTAATGTTTGATATTTAGTTAAAGTGTCTAATTCATATTCCTTATTGTGTTTATAAAATCTAAAAATAAGCTCTGTAATTTCTATTTGTACTAAATTAACATCTTTCTCAATGGCATATGGAATGTTTGTAGTATTAAGTCGATCATATAGTTTTTTAATTCTTTTGAAACCTAAAGATTCATAAAGTGTATAACACAAAACATAATCTGCATAAAGTTGAGCTTTAGCTTCAATAATTAAATCGTTTTCCTCTTTTGCTAGCATACTACTAATTTCAAATTTTGTTAAAGCCTTTTTCCAGTTACCTTTATAAAAATGGCAAAAAGCTTCAAGTAGTTCTAACTTGGCTAAATATGGATGATTAATTATGTAGTTTGTAGATGTTATGTAGCTTTTATATGCGTTTACATTTTTTAAATTATCCTTAAAACTCAAGTTTTTCATAACAATAATCGTTTTTAAAAAATGAAAGTCATTTTTTAAAGATTGATTGTTTGTTCTATCAATTTTTTTCCAAAGTTCTTGTAATTCATTATGAACATTAAAATTGTCTCCAGCAAGAATTCTTAGTTTATAAGTATGAATTAATTCATGTAAAGATTTTCCTGTTAAAGATTTAAAAGAGGCATTAGATATTTGAGTAAATCCAAAGTTATAGAATAAAATAAATACAATCGTTGAAACGAAGTTTTTCATAGAATTTTAAAGGTTAATTAGGTGTAAATTACTCAATTTTTGAAATATAAAAACTTTAAAAAATAAAGATTTACCTAAATTTATAAATATAGGTTTTATAAAGAATAGCGATAGAACTATTGTATTTGCTGAGGTTAAGAGATTTAACTTGCCTAAATTTATAAAACTATGCATACACTTTTTGCAAACCTTAAATAGTTGATTTTTCTTTGAATCGAAAAGGAAATTATTGCAAGACATTCCCAACATTATTTTTCGCGAAAAAAGACATTAATAACCTCGTGTCTTTAAAATAAGTGAGGTTCTTATTTTAAACTAAAGATTATAAAAATGAAAAAATCAATATTAAACTTAGGAAAAGCACTAAGCAAAGAAAGTCAACAACAAATAAAAGGAGGAAGATTAAGAAACCCTGATGAAAGTCCTGGAGGAAATCCATGTGGATTTATGACATGTATGAATCAGTTTGGAAGATGTGCTATGTGTTCTTTTGAAGAATGGTATGCTAATGAATGGGGAATGTAATGTATAAATTATAAAAACTTAAATATGAAAAAATCAATATTAACTTTAGGAAAATTAATAAGTAAAGAATCTCAAAAAGAGATAAAAGGAGGAACAAGACCTCCAGTTTGTATACCAGGTACATGCTATTCTTCTAGCCAGTCGAATGTACTTTCAATGGGAAATATAAACGGAACACCATGTGGAGTTTTTTTTGGAACTAAAATTTGTAAAGGAACCATTTTAAATAATCAGTGTTGTTTGAATTAAATTCTACGGTTATACAAGATTTAATTTATTTATATTAAACATAAAAGAGAAGTTATTAAACTTCTCTTTTTCTTTAATTTTTATAAAATCATCTTTATTTTAAAGAGGTAATCCATTTATCAATTTTAGCTTCTAATAAGGCTAATGGGATACATCCAGTTTCTAAAACTTGATTGTGAAATTGTCGAATATCAAATTTATCCCCTAATTCTCTTTTAGCTTTAGCACGTAATTCAAGAATTTTTAGCTGCCCTATTTTATATGATAAAGCTTGGCCTGGATTTGCCATATAGCGCTCAATTTCAGAAATGATACTAGCCTCACTTTCTGCTTCATTATCTAAAGAATATTGAATAGCTCTTTCACGACTCCATCCTTTTGAATGTAACCCAGTATCAACAACTAAACGAATTGCTCTATGCATTTCCATTCCTAACATTCCAAAATATTGATAAGGATCTGTATATAATCCTAATTCTTTACCTAAGTTTTCGGTGTATAAAGCCCAGCCTTCACCATAAGCACTATACCATAGAGTTTTTCTGAAATCTGGCAAATCTTCATTTTCTTGAGTTAAAGAAATTTGATAGTGATGTCCAGGTATTGCTTCATGTAAGAATAAAGCTTCATCAGAAAAAACATTGTATTTAGTTGCATCTGGAATTGGAGTATAAAATACACCAGGACGTGTGCCGTCTAATGAACCAGGGTTATATTCTGCACTTGCAGAAGCTTCTCTAAACTTCTCAGTTTGTTTAACAATAAAACCTGTTTTAGGTTTGTTGTCGAATAACTTTTCTAACTGAGGTTTCATTTTTTTATGAATAGTATTAAAGTTATCAATAATTTGCTGAGGTTCTGAGTAAGGCATTAATTTTTTATTATTTCTTACATAATTGAAAAATGCTTTTAAATCACCTTCAAAACCAACTTCCTTTTTTACTTTTTCCATTTCAGATAAAATTCTAGCAACTTCTTTTAAACCTAACTCATGAATTTCATCAGCAGTCATAGTTGTAGTAGTATAATTTTTTATTGAATGTTTGTAATATTCTTTTCCATTTGGAACAGCATCAATTCCACTAGTATCTAAACCAGCATTTAAATATTGTGTTTTTAAAAAATCATACATTTTTTTAAAAGAAGGAATTAGTTTATCATTTAAAATTATAGAAGCTTGTTTTTTAATTGTTTTAATATCAGTAGCATCTAACTCTTGCGGAATACTTTTAAAAGGAGTATTAAATAAATGCAGATCAATTTTAGTTTCTGCTAAAACTTTAAACTGAGGAATTACTTTTTTTATTAAAGATTTTGGTAATACAAAACCTTCTTTAATTCCTTGTTTCATTCTTTCTTGAGCCGTTTGTAGCCAAGTATGATAACCTTCTAATCGTTTTATCCAATTATAATAATCCTGAGCTGTTTTAAAAGGTTGTGCAGAACTTCCACTAGCTAGTTGACCAACAGTTAGATTGATTGTCCACATTTGATTAATTGGAAGTAACTGATCATTTTTAAAACTCATTTGTTTTAACATCATATCACAATCCCAAGCAAGTACAGCTTTACTCATTTGCTGACTTTCAGTTAAAGAATCTGTAGAGAAATCATTAAGTTTAGTTTTATATGTTGTGAAGAAATCTTTTGCTTTTAAAGCGTATGAATCAGATAAAAAATTAGGGAATTTATCGTTAAAACGATAATCTCCTGCATAAGTTGCGTTTATTGGATTTAATTCTAATTTCCCTTCATTATATTCTTTTAAAAGTTTATTAAAAGCTGTATTGGGAATAGAAGTTTTAATAATTTCTTTTTTAGGTTCAGTTTTACAAGAAACAAGTACTAAAGTAAATGAAACTAGTGAAAAGACTAATTTTCTCATTAAATAATTTATTTGTGATACTTAACAAATATAGGAAAAGTAATAAAGGATGCTTTAAATGTTAACAAAACCTATATTATTTATTCAACATAAACAGAATAAGAAACTAAAATTTCATTATTTATTTTTAAATGAATATCATAACTTCCCTTTTTTTGAAATAAAGCTTCAAATTTTAATGAATCATTTTTTATTCTGACATTTCGTAGTTTAAGTTTTTTTTCGGTATTACTAGCATCATAATAGATTAAAGAAATTTTATTTGTATTAACAGGTTTTATAGTTTTAAATTTAAATTGTAAAGATTTATTTTTTGTTGCTTTTGTATATAGATTTTCTGGAAGAATAGGTGTTATTTTATATTTATAAGCGGAATTATATATAAGTGGAGCAGAAGTAAATTGATCACTAGTTTGTTTAATATTAAGTAACCATTTTTTATCAATAGGATGATGGTTCTTGGCAAATAATAGGGGAGAAGTTAAAAAAAAGCCATCATTGTAATCATTTAAAAATTTAAAATTTTCATCTGCATATCCGCTAGCCCAAGTTGCATCACATAAATACCACTTATTATTTAGTTTAATGGCATTCCATGTGTGATTAGGAATGCCAAGGTTTTCTACATTAGAATTTGTGTTTCTTCCATATCCATCAATCATCTTACATTCCAAGCCAGAAATAAAAGCCATTTGTTGAAGAAGATAAGCGTATCCAGTACAAATTGTTTTTTGTTGTTCTAGTAGTTTTTTAAAAACTTTTTTCTTGTATTTGTTATGCCATTTTTTGTAACTCTTAGGTGAGTTTTTATATTTTTTACGTTTTTTACTTATTATTAGAAAACTATTATGATCATTACTAATGTTATTACATATCCAAAAATAAATCGCTCTAAACTTTTCTACGTCTGTATTTAACTTATTGGTTAGTTTATAAGTTAATAAAGGAAGATTTTTAATACTTTCTCCCTTTAATAATTTTGCTGTATTATCGGCTACGGTAAAATTTATATGATTGAAATCTGAAACTTGCGGATAAAATTTTATAGTAAATAAGAAAATTAAAAGTAGAATATACTGTTTCATTATTCTTTTAATTTTCTTTTCCAGAATTTCTTTTTAGAAGTGAATACTTTTTTAACTGTCACTTCTCCTAGTAATAAACAATTATTTGATTCCATTTTGACATTCAATTCTAAATTAGTCAAATATTTCTGGTTTTCAATAACAATTTTTTTAGAATCCATACCAATAAAGCTAAATATTAAAACATCTCCTTTCTTTAGCTTTTTAGGAAAATCAAAATGTCCTTCAATATTTGTTTCTGTTCCTATAGTAGATCCTTCTAAATAAATAGAAATACCAGGAAGTGGACCAGTTTCATCAGAAACAAATCCTTTTACTTTAAATGTTGGTTGTTTAGTGTTAACCCCTTTAGTTTTAATTTGTATAGGAGTTATTTCTGTAGGAGTTTTAATTTGTTGAGCTTCAATATTATTATAAGTAAATAAAGAAAGTATTGTTAGTCCTAAACTTTTTAAAAAATGATTTGTTTTGTTATTTTGATATTCTATAAATGGAGAAGAAATTTGACGATTTAAAAATTGACCGCATGTTTTTTGATTTGAGTTTTTTTTGAAATATTGAATTATTTCTTTAGAACTCATACCGGTAAAATCTATAACTTCTTTATTACAAGAGTTACAGAAACCACCAGAATTTGTTTTTGTAAATTCACTAAATTTTTGTGAGCAAGGTTTTTTAATTTCTAAGGTAATTTTATTTTTCATAGCGTTATATAATTTAAGTTTAAATCTTTTCAAACTTAAATTATATAACAAAATACCAAAACAACGAATGAGTGATTATGTGTTTTGGTTTAGTAAAAATAAAGTGTTGTTAAATTTAGTTTTTATAATACCAAAAAGGAATATCAATTATATTTTCATTAATTTCAGATTCATCTTTTTTAGAAAAGTTAATTCTTGTAACTCTCAAATTGTGTTTTCCTTCTGGTATATTTTTTAATGGAAGAATGGTTTCAAAACCTAATAAATCGTTCACTTTAGTAGCAATAAAATCAGTTTCAATTTTTGTGTCATCAATCATCAGGCTATATACTTTTTTAAAGGTATTTAAATATTCTGTTTGTAAAGAATTTAAATCTTCCTTGTTTTTAGCTCTTCGAATTGTTATTATCTTACTTTTCATTCCTCTAGAGTCTTTTTCAGGAACTAAAGTTTTATTCTTTTTTAGAATAATATTTTCAATTCTACTATTGTACACAATAAATACTTTTAAGTAAGTATCATTTACAATTCTAGATTGTATGGCAACATCTCTTACAAAGTCATCGTCTTCCAGTAAATTAAGATAGTTGTTTTTGTATGCGTAATTTGTATTAGATCGAGTGTAATTATCAAAAAAATTTGATTGAGTATTTTCAATAGTACTTATAGTAATTATTAGTAAATAAGCTGGAATTAAGAAAAACAAGATGCGTTTTCCGAATTTATTATCTAAAAAATTATAAACTAAATGTCTATATAAAAAAGATAAAGTTATAATACTAAAGAATCTATAAATTGGAAAATATAAAGTTGAAGTCCACTTTTTCTTTTTTAAACCACCCTGAGTTATAAAATCAATGAAAACAATAAGTCCACCTGTTATTATTGTAAATATAATACTACCACCAATTACTTCTTGAGTATATGTTGGTTCACTAGTCGGACTAAATAAAAAACCGATAACTATTCCAGGGATAATTATACATATGAAGAATGCTAAAAAATAGAATAGAACGATAAATGTTAAAGCAAAAATTATACTGCATAAATCTTCCAAGTTAGAAACATATTTGTCGTACGGACCTACTTTTTTTTCTAAATAGTTGGTGAATTTTTTACTGTAGTTTAGTTTGTCGTAATCTATTTCTCCAGAAATATATCGTAAACCAATAGCTCCAATCCAAATACCTCTTAAGATTACATGAATAATAAGGTTTAAAATAAGTATAGAACTGAATATTAATAAAACAAAGTAGAAAAATTCATAAGGACTATCTACAGCACCAGCTTCTCTTAATCTTTTCCTAAGTGGAAAAAAAGCATTGAATAAACCTAATACAGCAAAACCAGAAATTAATAATTCCAATTGCCAACTTTCTTGTTGGAGTTTATCTAACCATTGTTTAAACTTGATACTAGTGTAATTGCTTTTCATAGTTTTTATAGATTAGTATTGGTTTAGGTCGCAATGTTACAAAAAAACTCGTTTCGTAAATAGTCTAATCTTTATAAAGTAATGAGTCTAAATTTTGAATTAAAATATTTTTATGACGATCATATAAAATAGTTCTTTCTTTTAAATTAATACATACTTATCGCAATTCTTTTATCATCTATTAATGTTACATTAAAAGGTTTATAATATTCCTTAATGTTTTGGATTTTTAATTTTTAAGAAATAAAAAAATCTCTTCGTTATTCACAAAGAGATTTTTATAGTTTTATAAAAGTTTTAACCTTATTTAATTAAACTATAAGAACGTTTAATAAAGTTTGTTAATTCTTCACCATGTAATAAGTTCTGAGATAATTTAGCTAAATCAAAAGCTTGAGAAATTAATTCTTTTTGTTTTGATTCATCGGCATTTAAAATATCAGATACTAATTCATGATTTGTATTTACCACAAGGTTATACATTTCTGGCATATTACCCATTCCCATCATTCCGCCACCAGTTGCACTCATTTCTTTCATTCTACGCATAAATTCTGGAACAGTAATTAAGAATGGAGAAGCAGTAGAATCCATAGCTTCTAATTGAACTGTATAACTTGAATTGTTAACAGCACCTTCTATAACTGGTTTTAATTTCTCTTTTTCTTCATCTGAAAGTTTAGAAATTACAGTATCATCTTTCTTAATTAAATTATCTACATGGTCTGCATCTACACGCTTAAATTGTAATTTAGCATCGCCAGAAGATGTTTCTAATTTTTGCATTAAATGCGAAACAATTGGAGAGTCTAATAATAAAACCTCGTATCCTTTTGCTTTAGCGTCTTCAATGTAACTGTGTTGAGCATCTTTATTTGCTGCGTATAAAATGATATGATTTCCATCTTTATCAGTTTGAGAGTTTTTTGTTTTCTCAACTAACTCTTCGTAAGTAAAAAAAGTATCATTTACGGTAGGGTATAAGGCAAACTTCTTAGCTTTATCGAAGAATTTATCTTCAGATAACATACCATATTCTATAATTACCTTAATATCGTTCCATTTTTGTTCGAAATCTTCACGATCTTTTTTGAATAAAGAAGAAAGTTTATCAGCTACTTTTTTAGTAATATAACCAGAAATTTTCTTTACCGCTCCATCTGCTTGTAAATAAGAACGAGAAACGTTTAATGGAATATCTGGAGAATCAATAACTCCTTTTAGCATTTGTAAGAAATCAGGAACAATTCCTTCTACATTATCTGTTACAAATACTTGGTTTTGGTATAATTGAATTTTATCCTTTTGAATATCCATGTTTTGAGATAAACGCGGGAAATATAAAATACCAGTTAAGTTAAATGGATAATCAACATTTAAGTGAATATTGAATAAAGGTTCTTCGAATTGCATTGGATACAATTCTCTGTAGAAGTTTTTATAATCTTGATCTTCTAAATCAGCAGGCTTTTTTGTCCAAGCTGGATTTGTATTGTTGATGATGTTATCAACTTCTTTTGTTTCTGGTTTAGCATCTTCAGCAGCACCTTCAGGTAATGGTAACGTTTCAGTTTTAGTTCCGAATTTAATTGGAATTTGGTTAAAACGGTTGTATTTCGTTAATAATCCAGAGATTTTAGAATCTTCTAAGAAATCTTTTTCATCTTCAGAAATATGAAGAATAATTTCCGTTCCTCTTTCTGTTTTATCATGTGCTTCTAAAGTGTATTCAGGAGAACCATCACAAGTCCAGTGCGCAGCAGTTTCTTCTTTAAAAGACTTTGTAATTATTTCAACTTTATCTGCAACCATAAATGCAGAGTAGAAACCTAATCCGAAGTGACCAATTACACCAGTTTCATTATTAGAGTCTTTATATTTTTCTAAAAACTCTTCAGCACCAGAAAAAGCAATCTGATTGATGTATTTTTCAACTTCTTCTGCTGTCATACCTAAACCTTGATCTATGATATGAAGCGTTTTATTTTCTTTGTCGATTTTAATTTCTATTTGTGGATTGCCATATTCAACTTTAGCTTCTCCAATAGAAATTAAATGTTTTAGTTTAGTTGTTGCATCTGTAGCATTTGAAATTAACTCACGTAAGAAAATTTCATGATCTGAATACAAGAATTTTTTAATTAGCGGGAAAATATTTTCCACCGATACATTAATACTTCCTTTACTCATAATAATATGTGTTTGATTTTTTATTCTAAATTTTCAAGGTTAGCTTTTCAAAAAAAATACCAAATATTAAAAAAATGTCAGGTTGACAGGAATTTATTTTTTGATTTTAAAGAATCGTTAAATAATATAGAAGCAAATAAACCTATTAAAGAGCTAACTAAGAAGAAAATAAATAAGTATTGATAAGCCAAGACACCTCCAACTTCATCCAAATAATAACCTTCAATTGGACCTAAAAAAACATCAGGAGAAAAACCAACAACAGATAAAATACCCACAACTGTACCAGTCATGGTAATAGGAATTCTAGCTTCTTCTAACACAGTAAAATATAAAACTCTTAAAGTGTAAGCTCCAATTAAAGAACTTATTAAAGGAAGTAGTAAAGTGAAATGTGGGATATATATATTAAAAATAAAAAGCAAACTACCTAAAACCATTGTAGAAAAACCAATAACCAACCATTTAGAAGGATTAGAATTTTTGGCAAAGAATATTACAAGTAAACAAATAACAGGTCTTATATACGATATAAAAGTTCCTAATTCAGCAGATTCTTTAGAATTATATCCATAAATTTCACTAGCATATTGTGTGAAAATATCAGCAATTCTAAAGCCTATATATGAAGTTAAAACAATAATCATTAATATCCATATAACAGGATAACGTAAAGCTTTTAATATGTTATATTGATGTTTATTATTTGTTTTTATTTTGGAATGATCACCAAAATTAGGAAGTAATAACATTAAAAAAGCGACTAACATTATTAGTGCAGAAGTTATTAAATAAACTTTATTCATAGCACTTTGTAAAAATAATTTAGAATAACTTTCATCAGTAATAGATGATAAAATAACTACTCCCATTGTGCCTATTAAAGCAGCTACAATTCCTCTACCACCTTCTAATAATCCAAAACCGAGAATTTGATTTTTTTTACCACCCCAAAGACGAGTTGCTTTAACTAATGGAGACCAAAATAGAAGTATTGTTGTAATTCCCCAGTAAATGTATAATATATATAAAGTTGAAAGAAAAGGGTAGTAAACCCAAGCAAACCCACCTAAACCAGTTAAAAATAAAGCAATGCTCATTAAATACTTTAATTGAAATTTATCAGCAATAAGGCCTCCAAAAAAGTAAGAAATCATTGCTGTAATTCCATATAAAGTATAACAAATTCCAATATCTTTATTGGTAATGTTAAAAGCATTTAAAAATGTTGGCCTAAAAATTCTAAGTAAAACAAAAGGCAATGCATAAATAATTTCTGCAGCTAAAATCAAAAAAATAATTTGTATTGCTTTTTTGTAGTTCATTAAACTAGTGTGATAAATTTTTGTTTTTATCTTAAAAATTGAGGCGATAAATAAAGGTAAAAAAAATATAGCAAATAAAAAGTTTTTATTTTCATTCGAGTTTAAGTTCATCGTTATTCTACTGACATGATGGCATTTTATGAATTTTGTCTTTTAACATTTTTGTAGAAAAATGATAAAATTCATACTTTTACAGGCTTTTTATTTGCAAACAACAAAATTATAACTTTACATATGTATAATTCAAAAATTACGGGTTTAGGATATTATGTTCCTGAAAATGTTGTTACTAATGACGATTTAACCCAATGGATGGAGACAAGTGATGAATGGATTCAAGAAAGAACAGGAATTAAAGAACGTCGTTGGATTGACCCTAAAACTGAAGATACTACAGCTGTTATGGGAGCTAAGGCTGCTAGAATAGCTATTGAAAGAGCTGGATTAACTAAAGATGATATTGATTTTATCATTTTTGCTACTTTAAGTCCAGATATGTATTTCCCAGGTGGTGGAGTACAAATTCAAGACATGTTAGATATGCCTACTATTGGCGCATTAGATGTGCGTAACCAATGTTCTGGCTTTATTTATTCTTTATCAGTTGCAGATCAATTTATTAAAACAGGTATGTATAAAAACATTCTTGTAATTGGGTCCGAAAATCATTCAGGAGGTTTAGAAAAATCAACAAGAGGTAGGGGTGTTACTGTAATTTTTGGTGATGGAGCTGGAGCAGCAGTATTATCTAGAACAGAAGAAAAGGGGAAAGGTATTTTATCTTCTCATTTACATTCTGAAGGTAAACATGCAAGAGAGCTAGCTTTAATAGGACCATCAACAAATCGTTGGGTTCCCGAAATAATTGAAGCTAATGATCCAGAAGACACTTCTTATTATCCACATATGAATGGACAGTTTGTATTTAAACATGCTGTAGTTCGTTTCTCTGAAGCTATAATTGAAGGATTAACTGCAAATGGATTAGAGAAAGAAGATATTGATATGTTAATTCCTCATCAAGCTAACTTAAGAATTGCTCAATTTATTCAAAAGAAGTTCGGACTATCTAATGATAAAGTTTATAATAATATTATGCATTATGGTAATACTACTGCAGCTTCTATTATTATTGCTTTAACAGAAGCATGGGAGAATGATAAAATAAAGGAAGATGATTTAGTTGTTTTAGCAGCCTTTGGTAGTGGGTTTACTTGGGGATCAGTTGTGATTCGTTGGTAGATAACAACAAATAATATAAAAAAAGTCAAAGTTTAAATAAACTTTGACTTTTTTTATTCGTTAAAAATGGCAACAGCTCTTACGGGTGAACCAGTACCACCTCTTATTTTTAAAGGTAATGCTATAAAACGGAATCTTCCTCTACCAACAAGCTTATGAAGATTGATCATGTTTTCATAATGAGTAAATCCCATTTTTCCACAGATATAATGTACTTCTTTATTTGAAATTTTTGGAACTCCTGGTGACATAGTTTCTACGCCAAATGCTGAAATTTCCTGACTTCCTAACCATTTTGTACATTCAGCGGTTATTCCAGGTCCGTTTTCCCAATTTTCAGTATTGAAAGCTTTTCTATAATGATCTGTATAAATTAAAACAGTGTCTCCTTTATTTATAGATAAACTTTCTTTCTCTAATGCTTTTTCCAAATCATCTGAAGTAATTAATTCTTTAAACCCTTTGTAAGAAAGATCTAAACATATTCCTTCAGTATAAAACATGGATAAAGGCATAGTATCAATAGATTTTCCGACATGTTCTTTTGCCATGTGATTTATAGCGTCAACATGAGTACCTGTATGCTCTCCAAGTTCTAATTTGTATACAGCAGGAGTTTTGGTTGTAGGATTAATCTCGTTATTCCATTCTTCATGCGTATTATGTACCTGCATTTTTACTTGTGGTAAACTTTTAAATACAGGCATTCCTTCATATATCTCTTGGCTGAGATCTATTATTTCAACCATTTAACTCAATTTTCACGTTATATTTTTTTAAGTCTTTTAAATAATTCTCTGGAATAAAATCATCTCTATCAAATTCATTTTGTCTTATCTTTTTCATTTCTGTGCGTTTTATTGCTTTTAAAAAACGCCTTATTTCCAACTCATTATTTAAAATTAAACCAGGTACAGGTACATTTTTTCCATTATCATCTTTTGCAACCATAGTAAAATATGAAGAATTGCAATGTTTTACATTTCCTGATTGAATATGTTGTGATTCAACTCTAATTCCTACTACCATAGAAGTTTTTCCTACATAGTTAATAGAGGCTTTCATGGTTACTAGCTCACCAACTTCAATAGGATTTAAAAAATCTACAGTATCTACAGAAGCAGTAACACAGTATGTTGAAGAATATTTAGATGCACAAGCAAAAGCAATTTGATCCATTAAGTTTAAAATATAACCTCCATGAATTTTTCCACTAAAGTTAGCATGAGAGGGTAACATTAATTCAGAGATTGTAATTCTCGTATCTTCTACGTGTTTGTATGTTTTATTCATCTTTCTTAGATCTTAAACCACTAAAGTGAGGAGAGTTTTCTTCTTCTACTTTAGTTATAAAATATTTAGTATCACCAAGCCAAAAAAACTTTCCAAATCTTTCTTTATAGGTTAGTTTTACATATCGACCTTGATATTTTTGAAGATTTTTGATAGCTTCTTTTTCTTTATCTTCAACTGAAAAACTGAAAATTTGAGCTCCAGAGATACCTTGACTAATTTCTCCTTCCCATGTTTTAATAGTAATTCCTTTTCTGCTAAATTTTATTAACTCTCCAGAACGAACACCTTCACTGTATGGAACGTAATAAATAAAAGTGTAATAAGCCACAGCTATTAATAAAATAATTGAAAGAATTGTAAATAGAGTTTTTTTCATAAGACAAAATTATGATTAAAAATATTCCTATTTGGAGAGACGACAAAATAAAAAATTAATTAACCAATATTTAACGTAATTTTCAAAGCTGTTTTTTCCTTTTTAACCTTGTTTTTTTCTTCTTAAACAGATTTAATTTAATTAAAATCAGGTTTTTATTTATTTTCATTCCTGATGTTTAATTTAATAAAAACTATTACCAATTTATAAGAAATGAAAAACTATAGAATATTACAATTTACTCTTTTTTTATTATTAAGTATAAGTTCATATTCACAGGAAGAAAATAAAGATGTTTTTTCTGTAGCTAGATCTGGGAGTTTAGTAGAAATGAAAAAAATTTTAAAAGAAAAACCTGAATTAATTGATAAAAAAAATATGGCGGGTTATACACCGCTCATTTTGGCATGTTACAGTGGAAATAATGATGTAGCTAAATATATAGTAGATAAATCCAGTAATATTAATTTGAATAATGGTTATGGAACAGCGTTAATGGCTTCAGTTGTAAAAAAGAATGAAGAATTAGTAACATATTTATTATCTCACGAAGCAGATGTTAATATTTCAGATTCTAATGGAACTACTGCTTTACATTATGCTGTAATTTTTAATCTTAACCAAATTGCTGAAAAATTGATTAAATCTGGTGCTAAATACGATATAAAAGATAATCGAGGTAATACAGCTAAAGATTATGCAACTTTAAAAAACAATCAAAAATTATTAACTCTATTTAAAAGCTAAATTATGGTAAGAAAATTACTCGTCATCATTATATTAATTTCTAATATAACATTTGCTCAAACTTTTTCTACAGGAACTCAAGTTTTAAAAGATGATTTAAGTGTAAATATTGAAACGGATGCTACAACAACAACTTTAATTTTAACAGGACCTTCTAATGCTTGGTTTGCAGTTGGATTTGATAATAATGCTACTAATATGTTTAGTAGTACAGATGTATTCAGAACAGATGGAACAACAATCACAGATGCTAAAACTGTAGGTAATCAATTGCCTCCAGCTGATGCAAGTCAAGATTGGAACTTAGTTTCTAATACCGTCTCGGGAGGTATTAGAACAATAACAGCAACAAGAGCAAATAATACTGGTGATTCTAATGACTTTATTTTTAGTAATAATGTAGGAAGTATAGATATTATTTGGGCATTTGGAACATCAACGACATATGGTTATCATGGAGGTTCAAACAGAGGAGCAACTACTTTAGGTGTTACTTTAGGAAAAGAAGAATTTGAAACTTTAATTTTTGAAGCGTTTCCAAATCCAGTATCAAATAATATACAAATTAAATTACCTTTCGATGTAAATTCTGCTAAAATTAAAGTTTACGATTTCTCAGGTAGAATAATTAAATCAGGAAAAATTTCTCAGTTAGATAAAGAAATAGATTTTTCAGAAATAGGAGCAGGTTTTTATACACTTATTTTAGAATCTGAAGATAAATTAGGAATGAAAAAGATTTTAAAAAAGTAATATGAATTTATATAATTATATAAAAACCGATTGTAAATAACAATCGGTTTTTTATTGTAAGTTTGTGCTACTTCAAAAAAATAATTAAAATGAATTATATCTTATTTGATGGAGATGTGAGAACTTCTCTTTTACCTTTTACTTATACAAGACCAGTTGCAGATATAAGAGTAGGTATTTTAACGATTAGAGAAAAATGGGAAAAGTATTTAGGATTAACAACAACTACAATAACAGAAGAATATTTAGAAGATAAATATCCTATGGTAGAAATGGAAGAGAATATTATGTTAAACGCTTCTTTTTTGCCAACTTCTGAATTAGTAGATATGGTAAAAAAATTAAAGAAGAATGAAGCTATTTTTAAAGGAGAAGATGTTATTGCTTTTTATAGTGTAATAGAACAAGAAGAAGTTGATTTTAATAATTATACACAAATAGAGTTTGAAGAGAATATTATAAAAATTAATAATACCTGGGATATTTTCTCTAATAATGATGTAGCTATTCGTCAAGACTTCGAATTATTAACAGAAGGAAGAGAATCTCAACCTATTCCAGATACAGTTCAATGTATTGGAAAAGAAAATATTTTTATAGAGGAAGGAGCTAAATTAACTTTTGCAACTTTAAATGCTACCACAGGACCAATTTATATTGGGAAAAATGCTGAAATTATGGAGGGTGTTATGGTTCGAGGCGCTTTAGCAATGTGTGAGAACTCAGTCTTAAAGCTAGGAGCTAAAATATACGGAGCTACTACTTTAGGACCGTCTTGTAAAGTAGGAGGAGAGGTAAATAATTCAGTGTTTTTTGGTAATTCTAACAAAGGTCATGATGGTTATTTAGGAAATTCTGTGTTAGGAGAATGGTGTAATTTAGGGGCAGATACAAATAATTCTAACTTGAAAAATAATTATGCAGAAGTTAGATTATGGAATTATGAAACAGGTAGATTTGCTAAAACAGGATTGCAGTTTTGTGGTTTAATTATGGGAGATCACTCTAAATGTGGGATTAATACAATGTTTAATACAGGGACAGTTGTAGGAGTTTCTGCTAATATTTTTGGGAGCGGATTTCCTAGAAACTTTATACCATCATTTAGTTGGGGAGGTGCTTCTGGTTTTACTGAGTACAAAATGAGTAAGGTAAGTGAAGTTGCAGAAGTGGTTATGAAAAGAAGAAATGTTGTTTATGATGAACAAGAGCATAAAATTCTTTCAACTGTTTTTGAACAATCAAAACAATATAGAAATTATTAAGAGGACATTTTTTTGGGGATTTAAGTTATAATGAACAAGGAATATATAATAAAAGATATTTTAAATTTTATTTTAATAGATGGAAAAATTAATCAAGATGCATTAAGTTCTGATTTAATAAAAAATAAAGATAAAATTTTAAAATACCTGAATAATGGCTATAAAGTTTCTACAGTTTCAACTATTCAACAATGTGAAATTTGTAATAAACCCGCTGGTCCAATCAATTATTTTTCAGATGGATATTGGATTTGGCCAAAATGGTTAAATCACTATTTGACTGAACACAATATTAAATTTCCGAAAAAATTCCTAGAAAGAATGGAGTTGAATAATTACAATATTGATAAAAACTTTGTAAGACAAGTATTAGAAGATGATAATACAATCCTTGAATAATAAAAGTGATTAAAATCTTAGTATATTATTAAATAATGTTTTTTATTGATTTTAAAGCTGTTAGGTTTTAGGACGTAAGAGAAAATACAAATAAAATAAAGCTTGTTAACTTTAAGAATATGTGAAATTTAATTTTTTGGCACACTACTTGGTATTATGTAAGTGTATATCAAAATAATGATATGCATTTAAAATCAAATAGTATGAAGAAATTTGTTTTACTAGTTACGGGAATTTTATTAGCAATATTTTCAGCTAATGCGTCAGAAACGAGTGCAAATACAACAGCACGTTATTATAATTACGGTAAATCATTCATCTTTAACGAAGGAGGAGTAGAGTTTGCTGTATATCCAGACGGACAATTCGATTTTTATTTAAATAATTCAAGAGGAGGCGTAAACATAAACGTTAATGGACCAGGAGTTAATATTAGCTTTAATTCAGGTTACAATTACGATCCATTCGTACAATATGATGATTATGGAGCAGTAGTACAAATTGAAGATATTCCAATTTTTTATGACCACTACGGAAGAATTGCTCAAGCAGGAGATGTTTTCATACGTTACAATCGTTGGGGACGAGTATCTAGAGTTGGAGGATTATTTGTAAACTATAATACTTATGGAGATTTTTTAAACTGTTCAGGTTATATTAATAATTATAACAGATATTATGTATACAGGCCTTATCACAGATATTTTTCTGTACCAGTAGTAGATAGATGTGTAGTTTGGGATCGTCCTTATAGAAGATTTTATTCACCATACAGATTTTCTTATTCAGTATATAGAAACAATTATTACAATGGCTATTATGCAAGATCTTACAGAAATAGAGCTTACTGTAGACCAGGCGCAACGGTAACAAACTTCAATAGAGGTAGAAGGGTAGCTAATGCTAGAAATGTAAGATATAGATCTAGAGATAATAGAAGAACTATGTATCAAAGAAATGATCGTAATTACAGTAGAATTAACAGAAACAGCTCTAGAGTAGCTAGAAATACGAATAGAAGTATTGATAGATCTCGTACTATTACTAGAAACACAAGAATAGTTTCTAGAGATAGAGGAACAACTAGAAACATTTCTAGAAATAGAGCTCAAGTTAATACAAGAAATAGAAATTCTGTAGCGAACAAATCTAATTCTAAGAGTAGAACATACAAAAGCGTTACAAGAAAAGTTCAACCTAAAAAGACAAGAGGTTACTCTGAAACAAGAACAGCAAGTACAGTAAAAAGGGCTCAAAATACGAGATATAATAATAGAGGAAACTCTACAAGAACAAAAACTAAAGTTACTAGAAATGTAAGTTCTAATAGATTAAAAGGAAATACTTCAAGATCTAGAGTAGTAAGAAGTAGAAGATAGAAATAAGATCGTTATTTGAAGATTACTAAAAGGCCGCATTGTTATAATGTGGTTTTTTTATTTTTAAATTTTTATCATTAAAAAACCGAAACATATTTAGTGTTTCGGTTTTTAATTTTCTTAATCTTTTTCTTAACTGTTCATAGCAATATCCCCCTCCAGATTAATAGTAGTTGATACCTCCATTGTAATAGTTTTTAGTTAAATATATGTTAACAATAATGATGCCGAAATACACTTGTGCTCTTTTTTTTATCGTTTAAACACAAAAAAAATACATATATCACCTTTTTTTTCTAAAAACTTTGCAAAAAGCTCAATTTTGTAATGTGCAATATTATAGAGAGTTAAGCTCTGTAAAACTCGAAGTAGCTACTCGATAATTATTAATTAACCTACAAATAAAAAAAATGAATTCTCAAATTTTATACCCAGAATCTGTGTATGCATACAGAATTGGAAATGATAATAAAGTTACTATAGTAGCTAAAGGACATGAAGAAGGTTATTGTAATATAGAAATTACTCCATCTATGGCTACAATTTACCCACCTATATATATGGTTGTAGGGAGTCCATGTGCTGCAATTGGATATTTCCCTTATACAGTTCAGAAAACTGTTCCTTATTCAACAGATTTAGATTATATTCAATTTCAAACAGCTAATGGAACAGAAAGAATAGCAATTCATGATGTAATGGAGACTTTAGATAAAACTCCAAACATAGAATTATTAGCAAAAGCAGCTACAAATGATAATCAAGTTACTGGTTATGCTTATAATTCTTCAGATATTAATAAAGCAATAGATGATGCAATAGCTAAGTTAAGAAAGAAATTTCCTAGAGGAATTTCAGCAGAGTTAGTTTCATCAGGATTCGTTGCGGCTGGTTCTCCAGTAGGTATAGCTTTTTACTATGCTGTAATGGAGCAAAAATCATAAAACAGAATTTTTAGATTTGTTTAAACTCAACTTGTTTTAAAAGAGGTAATATGTGAGGTTTATTGCCTCTTTTTATAGTATAAACTTGTTGATACTATCGAAGAATTGCTTTTTATAAGTATCTCCAATAGGAAGGTTATTTCCGTTAGATAAATAAACAGTTAAAGAATCAGTTTTAATTACATGTTCTAAAGCTACAATATATGATTTATGAATTTTTACAAATTGTTTTGAAGAAAGCTCATTTTCAAAATGTTTTAAAGTATTGTAAGTAATAATTTGGTTTTCTTTAGTATGAATAGAAACGTAATTTTTTAAGCTTTCAACATAAATAATATCTTTGGTATAAATTCGCTCAAAATTATTTTTTCCATCAGTTTTTATAAAGGTAAACTGACCACTGTTTGTTGTTGTATTTTGAATTTCATTAGGTTTCACTTTTAAAATAGCGCTATAAAAACGTTCAAACTCAAAAGGTTTTAAAAGATAATCAACTGCATTTAACTCGTAACTTTCTATAGCAAATTGCGGATAAGCAGTTGTGAAGATCACATTAATTTTATCTTTTATGATTTTAGATAATTGTATTCCTGTTATGGTGGGCATTTGAATATCAAGAAATATTACATCTAACTCTTCTTTTTCAATAATGCCTAAAGCTTCTATTGGGTTTGTAGTAGCGGCAATTAATTCTAAAAAAGGAACTTTTTTTACATACGATTCTAATAATCGAATTGCAGGAGCTTCATCATCAACTAATAAACATCTTAACTTTTGCATCGCATTTATTTTTTTAAAGGGATTTGTAAATGAGTACTGTATTCTACATCATTTTCAGTAAAATCAAAAATATAATTATTATCAAATAAAAGAGATAAACGCTTTTTTAAATTTTCTCTACCAATTCCTTTAGAACTATAATGTTTAACGAAAGCAATTTTATTTTTAGTTTTTAATTCCAAATGATTTTCTGTTACTTCAATGTTTATTTCTGCAGGAAAACTCGGATCATTAACTATTCCGTGTTTGAAAATATTTTCAATAAAATGAATAAGCATTAACGAAGGGATTTCTTGGTTACCAATTTCTCCTTTAATAGATAAGTTTACAAATAAATTATCTTCAAAACGTTTTTCATAGAAATACATATAATCTTTAATAAACTTAATCTCATTATGTAAAGGCATATAGTCCTTTTGCGCTTCGTAAGTTAAATAGCGTAACAATTCTGACAATTTATGAATTCCTTTAGCTGTTTTTGGTTGTGTATCTGCTAATTCAGAATAAAAAACATTAAGTGTATTGAATAAAAAGTGAGGTTCTAATTGGTTTTTTAAAGCACCTAATTCTGCTTTTTGTTGTTCTAATTCTAACAAGTAAATTTTATCCTTATTTTTTAAAAACACAAAAAGTAAATAGATAAACGTACTAAAAAGAATAACTTTTAAACTATAGTATGAATTATCGAAAATATAATACCAAAAAGTACGACTTTGCTCAGAATAGTTGTGAAATCCTGTTATTGAGTATAAAATGATTTCTTCTAAAAAATAACGAATTATTGGAAAAATAAAGAATAAAGAAATTTGTCCTATAAAGAAATAGGAAAGATTTCTTTTCGCTAAAGTCTTCGGACAAATTACTTTAATATTTAAGACGTAAACACTAAAAAAAGTAATAAAATAAGTAGTAGTTAAAACAATTCCGAAAACATTAAACTGATTTATAAAAGTTTCATGCCCTAGTGTTACATACTTCCTGAAGATGTTCATAAACACAAGAACAAAACCAAAAAGGAAGTGATATTTAAGTTGATTCTTTATTTCCATACTTCAAATGTAGTTATTAAAGTTACGTTGCAAAGTTAGTTTACCATCTAATTCCTGTTTTTTAGGATGAACTCCAAAAACTACACAACGAAATCGAAAGTGTAAAAAAACAAGGAGTTTATACTGTAGAAAATGTACTTAGTGGAATTTTAAAAAATGCGGGTTAGATTAAAAATACTTTTGAAGTGTTGAATTTAAAAATCATACCTCATGTATATCAGAATTATTATAGTCACAATCTGTTTGCTAGGTCAAACAGTCTTTAGTCAGAAAAAATTAATAGAAGAACATTTTAAAGAAATTAAAACTTCAGATGTATTTATTTTAGGATCATTTCATTTTGCAAATCCAGGATTAGACACATATAAACAAAAGCATTCAGTGAATATTTTCTCTGAAAAAAAACAAGAAGAATTAAAAGAGCTATTAAAAACGATTAAAAAATTTGCACCAACAAAAATTGCTGTAGAGTGGAGAGCATCAAAACAAAAAAAGTTAGATTCTTTATACAATGCTTATTTAAAAGGAAATTTTAAACTGAAATCGAATGAAATTTATCAAATAGGATTCAGGTTGGGGAAATTGCTAGGTCACAAAAAAATATATGCTATAGATGCTTCTGCTAGAAATTTTAAAAGTGATTTAACGGAAAAAGAACACAAAGAAAAACAAGCTTATTTTATTAATAAGGCAGGTGGGAAAATGTTAAAAAGAGAAATGAATATAGATAAAACGTATTTCAGTTTATATGAAAAAGAAGACAAGTTAAAAACAGAGGTAAGCTTATTAGAATTTTTTAGAGTTTTAAATAATAAAGATGTCGTAAATCAAAGTCACGGACACTATTTGATCGGTGATTTTAAGATGGGAGAAGGTGAAAAAAATGATTATTACGGAGCAGATAAAGCAATATGGTGGTATAGTAGAAATTTAAGAATATTTCAAAACTTACTAAATATTAATATTCCAGGAGAAGATAAAGTTTTCGTATTGATAGGCGCAGGTCATTTACCAATTTTAAATTTTTTAGCTAAAGCTTCAGTAGATTTTAAAATGACAACATTAGAACAAGTTATTAACCAGTAAAAACATAAAGAAAGATGAAATTAATTAAGATTTTAACTATAGGGCAATTATTATTAGGAACATTAGGATTTAGTCAAGACATAAATTTTGAAGCAGATAGAAAAGAGTTAGAAAGTAAGGTTCAGAAGATAGAAGTTTTAAACTTTGGAACATTTCATATGGGAGAAACTTCAGATGAAAACAAAACTGAATTTGATGAGAATAATAAAGATAATCAAAAAGCTGTACACAAAATAGCAGCTATGCTTGCTAAGTTTAAACCAACAGTTATTTTAGTTGAAATGAGACCAGAATATGATGAAAAACTACAATCTTTATATAAGGAATATGTAAAGAATCCAAATATGAAGTTTAAAAATCCGAATGAAGTGGAATTATTAGCTTATGAATTAGGAAGATTATCTGGAACTAAAAGAATTTACGGAATCGATCATAAAATGAGTTATAACTATAAAATTGGAGGAGAAATTAATAATGAGATCGATAAAGAAATGTTGTATAAATATTATAAAAACCCAATTCCATTTCATACAAACCTTAAAGTTAATAGCGATAACCTAAGTTTACTTGATCAATTAAAATTATCTAACCACGATTTATATTTAGACTTTTTAATTACAGTGAATGCAGACATGTTAACACATGCAGGTACAAAAAACGGTTTTGAAGGAGCTGATGAAGCAGCAAAATATTATCAGAGAAACTTAAGAATGTATTCGAATTTAAACAGGATTAAATTAACAAAGGAAGATCGAGTTTTTATTTTAATGGGAGCAAGCCATACTGCATTTTTTAGAGATTTTATAAGTAGAAGTCCGAAATATAAAATGGTAAATACATTTGAGTATTTAAAGTAAAAAGAAAACCTCGCGAAATAGCGAGGTTTTTTTTATCGTAGTTGTTAGTAATTCTATTTGTTATAGGTTTGGAATAACTAACTCTTGTCCAGGATGAATTACATCTGCAGATTTTAAGATATTTGTGTTAGCTTCAAAAATTTCTTTGTATTTCATAGCATCGCCATAGTAATGTTTTGCTATTTTTCCTAGAGTTTCTCCACTTTGTACAGTGTGATTAGCATATACAGAAGTATCTTCAACAGAAATATCAGCAACAATATCAGCAGGAGCTTCGCCACCTACTTTTTTAATTTCATCCCAAAGAAGATTTTTCTCATATTGATTTTTTGCTGTACCAGAAATATGTAAAACTCCATTTTCTTCTTTTACATCTCCATTTTTAATTTCTAATTGTTCACCTAAGCTTAAAACACTTTGATACTTTGCTTTCATCGTTATTGTATTTTTTAATTAATTACTACCCTAAATATAAAAAAAATGATACTTTTGCCGCCTTAAAAATTAAAACAAATTATTATGAAAAAACTATTAATTGCTTTAGCAGCTGGTTTTATTGGTTTCACAAATTTAAATGCTCAAGAAAAAGAAGCTATTGGAGGCTTTGAAAAAGAAGATTTTTTTATCACAGGTAGTGTTAGTTATACAAATACATCAATCTCAGGTATTGATGATAGTTTAGGGAGTTTTACTATCGCACCTGCTGCAGGTTATTTTATTACTGAAAATTTAGCTTTACAGTTAGAGTTAAGTTATAATTCATTGGATATTATTAATGTAACAGGGTTTGCTAATTCTAGAGATACTTTTGGAGTTGCAGCTGGAGTAAACTATTTCTTTACTCCTGCACAAAGATTTTCTTTTACTTTAGAAGGAAATGTATTTTATGCTAACACTAGTGAAGACAATAATTTTAGTCCAGATACTAATACATTTGGAATCGTAGTTTCTCCTGGTATTAATTACTTTATTTCAAATTCTTTTGCTTTAAACGCTTCAGTTGGGGCTTTAGGATTTAATAGTTCTAAAGATGATATTGATGGAGCAAGAGCTAGAAATACTTTTGTGTTTAACATGAACTTATCAACTATTGCTTTAGGATTAACTTATAAATTCTAAAAGTATTTTAAATGAATTCTTAGTAAAGATAGCGAAGAATAACATTAAGCAAAAAGCAACGAAATTAATTTCGTTGCTTTTTTTATAAAGTGTTGTTAAAAAAATTAGTCTTCCCAATAAGGTTCTAGTGTTTTTTTGAAATGTTTTTCTAATTTTTTTAATTTCAAATTATTTGAAATCCAGTACGCTAGTAGATATAATTCGTATTGATATAATTCATCTTCATGGAAATTCGCAATTTTAATTTCTTCAATGAATTGTTCAATTCTTTTATCATTATCTTCATAATCATATAAATGAACTAAATCAAAATAATATTGTGCTAAAATTAATGTTTGGATGAAAGATGATTTAGTGTTTAATGTATTTAAATAAGTATTTAATTCCTCTTCAGAACCTCCCCATTTTGGTGATACAAAAGCAAAGTAATTAAAATTAATTTCAGTGTTATTAGGGAATTCCTGAACAACTGTTTCAAATAATTGATGAACTTCTTTTCTATTTACATCTATAGCTTTATATATTTTAAGTAGTGAAGCTACACTATTTGCATGAAAAGAATTTACTGTGGTGTTTTTATTGGTTTCTAAAAGAAGTGACTCTGCTTTTTTTAAATGTTTTTTAAAAGCAATTTGTTTTTGATTAGAGACAGTATCTATAGTGCCTCTGCCTCTAATTTCCCAAGCTTTATGGATTAATTGATAAGCCTTAATTATTCTTGGTAAATCATTTTGATTATCTTTTTGTAACCATTCATCACTAATTTCTAAATTTCCATATTGTCCTAAACTTTTAAATGCAAAAGAACGAAAACTAGGAGACATACTTTTTAGTGATTGTTCGACATTATTAAATTGTTTTGTATTGAAATAACTGATAATCTGTTTTAGTTTAGGATTGTTTAAATGACTGTACATTTTAAAATGATACTTTCCAATTTTATTTATAAGATTATCTATTGGACTAAATATTCCATATTTATCTAAAAAATATAATATTCCAAATCCTACTAATATCCATTTTACAATAGAATATTGATTGAAAAACTCTATCATAATAATTTTTTAATTTTAAAATTAAACTATTACTTTAATAATTTCATTTTCCAATTCATTAAAAGCTTTTTGTTGTGAAGGTGCAAGTAGTATTTCTTTTATTTTTCCAGTGACTATTTCAATTATATCTTTTCTCGCTTTTTGACTTTTGCCAAAGTATGCATTCATAATTGAATTAGGAATTATATGATTTATTTTTAGAGTATTGTCACTAATAAAATAAATTTTAATAGCATGCATATTACTTTTTTTTAGAACTATACATTTAGCCATTTCTCCATTAGTTTCAGTTCTCATTTCCCATCTATCATATTCTTTAGAGCAATCGAAATCAGATATGGTTTTAAGAGATTCAAATAGTGTGTCTAAAGAATTGTGTTGATTGTTAATGGTTATTAATTTTTCCATGATTATATACTTTGTGATAGTTTAGTTCTTAATGTTTAGTATTATTGATAATAAAAAAACAGAGTACAGTTATGAAGATTTAAGAACATAATACTTTTTCATTATACACGTTTTTTTGCTTAAAAGTATTTAAATGAGTGAAGTATATATAGAGAGAATTAATATTCGAAGACTTTAAAACAAGAAGCGTAAAGGTTTAAATAAAATTCGTTACAATATCATTAATCTAAATAGTGTGTTTATAAGTTATTATTTTTAAGATAAATCCATATAATCAATTGATTTTTTAAGTTTTATTAAATAGTTTATATTGAATTACTAAAGTTACTATTATTTCTTGAAGAGTTTTCTATCTTTTGGGGTTTAATAACTCATTTTTAAACAGTTTACCCTTTTATTTTGAAAGGTTAAATTCATAATAAAGAAAAAGAAAAGAATGTATTTATTATTAAAACTCATTAATTCTGTTTCTTTTTAAGAAGAGGGAAAGTAGTAAATCTGCTAAAATTTAAATGATAAGACTAAATTCAAATGAATAAAGATATATAGAGAAAACAGATTATTTATTAATTGTAATTGTTTTTATTTAAGAATCTATTTTATAACATTAAAAAGGTTTGCTTTCAACTTTGTGTAATTCAATAGAATAATTACTTTTGCGCAAAAAAAACATGAAAATTAAACTTTCCCTTTTTCTTCTTATATTTTTTATTTTATCAAAAGTTTCTTTATCACAAAACAATATTCAAAATAGAATAAGCAGTACAAATTGTGTTGAATCTTTTACTGTTGGTTACACTTACGATTTTAATACAAATACTCTTGATAATTGTTGGAGAGCTTATGAGTTTAGAGAAGATGTTCCTTATGCAGGTTTTGTTCTTTCAAACCTAGATAGAACAGGTGGAACAGGTAATTCAGCCTTATTATATGATAATACTTACGATACAAAGGAAGTTCTTTTAGTATCACCTTTGTTTTCTGATTTATCAAAAGATAAAAAAATAGAGTTTTATATTAATAATTACCCTGGAAATGCTACGTTAAGAGTTGGAACGATGAGTGATCCTGATGATGGGGATACTTTTAAGATGTTAGATTTTATAAAAGGTGAAGTTCCAAATGGTACATGGGAAAAAAGAGCAGTTTTTTTAGAAAATTATAATGAAACTGATCTGTATATAGCTTTTCAAGTAATGCGATCTACTATCGTCTCAGAAGAAAATAGTCCTAATATAGCAGTTTATATTGATGATTTTTCTTATAGCCAATCTGTTATTTGTAGTAAACCGGATGAGTTAATCGTAAATAATGTATTAGATAGTAGTGTAGAGCTTAATTGGAGTAAAACAGGAACAGAAATTGAATGGGAAATAGAATACGAACAGATAGGTAAGCCTCAAACGAAAAAAACGATTATTTCTAGATCAGAAAATATTACTATTAATAATTTATTAGAGGGAACTGAGTATAAAGCAAAAGTTAGAGCAAAATGTGATGTAGATGGTTTGTATTCTGATTGGTCAGAAGAGATAAACTTTTATTCAGCATGTACTTCACAAACAGCTGGTTATTTCGAATCATTTGAAACTTTCGATAACAAATTAAGTCCATGTTGGAATACAGTAATAAATGCTAATAATTCAGAAGATATAAGAATAGCAAAAGAATATAGATCTGGGTTTACAGGTACCTTTGTAGGTTCTTTTGATTATGAAATAAAAGCAAAAACAGGAAATCAATTTGTGTATTTTCATAATTTTAGCGACTCTAGAACAGGACAACCTTCTGATATTTATTTAGTTTCAAGAAAAATATCTGATATAAACAACTTGAAAAGATTAAAATTTAATCTAATATCAAATAGTAGAATAGATTATAATAAGTCAAGTATTCATGTAGGAACAATGTCAGATCCTAATGATATTAGCACTTTTAACCTAATTGAAACAATTGCTCCTGATCAGATGAACGAATTGATAGCCAACGGAAGACCTCAAGTAGAATGGAAAGAGCATACAATATATTTTAATAATTATACAGGTTCTGATAGTTATATAGCTATTAGACATGGAGATGAGTTCGGAGGAAGTCAATTTTTTATAGATGATTTTCTTTATGAAGAAATACCAGATTGTTCAGAACCTTTATATCCAAAAGTGATAGAAGAGAAATATAATACAGTAGATATAACTTGGGAAACTTATGAAGAATCTCGTCCAAGTTCTTGGGAAATTCAATATGGAGTTTCTGGGTTTACTTTAGGAAATGGTATTACAATTACATCAAATAATAGCCAAACAACAATTAATAATTTACAAAGTGAGGTTAAATACGATTTTTATGTCAGAGCTAATTGTGGAACTTCATTTAGTAATTGGTCTACAAAGCAAAGTTTTACAACAAAATGCGAAGGAGTAGAAGTAGGATATTTTGAAAGTTTTGAGAATCAAAATGAAGGTTTTTTAAAATCGTGTTGGACAAGTTTATGGCCAACAGGAACAGGTTCTTCGTATTGGGATGATAGTATTTCACGCCCTTTGGTTGTTGATAATGTAGCGCCAATTCCATATACTCCAAATTCCGGTTCTAATTGTGTGAAAATCTTTAATGAAGTAAGTCATCCTTATGGAAATGAGGCTTCAGATCAAATAGTATTGGTTTCACCAAGGTTAATTGATTTTAATAATTATAAGAAAATTTCTTTTTGGTTGTATGTTAAAGCTAGCGCATATGCTTCTCCTAATGAAATTATTATAGGTACCTTATCCGATCCAGATGATTATAAAACATTTACACCTTATCATATTATAACTAACGCTAGTGAACGAGAAAATGAATGGGTGAAAATTGAAATTGAATTTTCTGATTATAATTTAACAGATGAATATATAGGAATAAAGCAAGCAGCAAGTAATAGAAGACAATTATTACTTATAGATGATTTTGAATACACTGAAAAAGGGTGTGTAATTCCAACTAATTTACAAGCTTTTCAATCAGATGAAGGAAAAGCTACATTATCATGGAAAGATAATAATAGAAATCAAGTGCCAGAAAGTTGGGAAATAGAATATGGAGAGAAAGGCTTTAATATTGGTACAGGTAATAGAGTCATAGCATCTACAAATCCTTTTGTTTTAGAAGGGTTAAATACTTTTACAGATTATGAATTTTATGTAAGAGCTAATTGTAATTCTGTGAATGAAAATAGTAATTGGAGTAAGCCATATTTATTTAGAATCACTTGTGTAAAAACAGCTCCTTTTAATGAAAATTTCGATCAATATAACAGTAATGATTTAAGTTCGTTGTGTTGGATTCCTTCTGAAAGTGGAGTTTCAGGGATTTTTAATACTGATTTAAGTTACTTTAGACCAAGTTCTAAACCTAATGTAGCGTATTTAAATCATCATCCATCTTCAGGTAAATTAGCTGGGATAATTACTTCTCCTTTTTTAGCAGATTTAGATAATGATAAAGTTATAAAATTCTGGTTAAGGAATGATTATGAGGGGAATAACAATAATTTAAGTGGTATTGTAATTGGTACAATGTCTAATCCTAAAGACAGAAAAACTTTCACTCCTTTCGTGAAAATTAAGGCAGACGAAATTCCTGTATTTGGTAAAGAATTTCTAATAGATTTTTCTACATATACTGGTACAGATAAGCATATAGCAATAATGCACGATCAGAATAATAATTTATCATATATCCATTTAGATGATTTTTCTTACAATAATAAACCAGACTGTCTTGAACCAATTAATTTTAGAAATAAATCAATTTCTGATAATAGTATTACTTTAAGTTGGGAAAGTGATAATAGCTCTTTTGAAATAGAATATGGATTAGAAGGTTTTCAGTTAGGTACAGGTATCAAGGTAAATACAAATAATAAAGAATATAAAATATCAGGTTTAAACCCAGATACAAAATATGAGTTTTATATAAGAACAAAATGTGATTCAGTTTCATATAGTGAACGAGTTACTACTAAAATTTTGAGTACAAGTTGTATGGTGTATGATATACCATGGGAAGAGAACTTTAATACAATGAGTAATTATGGTCAAGGAGTTTTTCCAAATTGTATGACAGGAGATTCAACTTGGGTTTCTAGTAATACTAATTTAAGCGATTATCAAGTTGGAGATGAAGATACACATTATTTACATGTAACTTATGATGACCATGGTGTTAAAGCGTCATTAAAAACACCAATGCTAGATTTAGAAGCTGGAACAACTTATAATCTTAGTTTTAAAATAAGAAAAGAAGCCGGAGATTATAGTTTTCAAAGTGTAGATATTAGAACAGGAATGAGTAATAGAGATGAAGATTTAGATATTTTTCTTAATTATTTTTCAGATTTTAATTTTGGCTTTTATGATTATCATACTATAAATACAACTTTTACACCTGTGGTTTCTGGGCAATATACTTTTGGATTATATTTTAACTTTTCATCACCTGTACATACAATTTCTGTAGATTCTTTTAAAATGGATAGTGCTTATGATTTAGCAATTAAACTAGATAATAATGAGGAAGTTGTGTATGATTTTGAATCAGAAGAAATACCTAAAAGTATCATTTTAGAGCATACAGAAAATTCAATTTCTGAATTATATTTAAAAGAAGGCAATAGAATGATAAAAATGTCTGGTGGAGCAGAAGCTGATAGTTGGTTTAAAACAGATGATGAAGATATGAGTTGGGAGAAAAATCAAAATAATATTTCTAAAGCCAATTTTGAAATTGATGCTACAGATTTAGAATCTCTTTTTATGAACTTCGATATACTTCAAAAACATATTAATACCTCAAAAGAATCTATATTTAGAGTTGTTGTAAATGGAAATATAATCGAAAACTTTTATTCAAATAATGATAAAGAAATGATTCAAAAAGAAATTGATTTATCAGCTTATGTTGGTAATAAAATAAGAGTTTCATTACAATATTTAGGTAGAAATAGAGGAGATGTAGCAGAGGTAGAAGATAGTATTTTTATAGATAATTTACGTTTTAGAAAAGTATCTACTTTAGGAGATAATGATTTTAATTTAACAGGCGTGGAAATTTATCCAAACCCGGTTTTCGATGAGCTTAATATAAAAGGAAATTCAATATTAGAGTTGATTAAAATTTATGATTTAAAAGGTAGATTATTAAAGAGTTATGAAAATTCTACTCGTAATATGAAAGTAACTATGAATAATTTGTCAAAAGGAATTTATTTAATAGAAATACATTCAAATTTATCCAAAGAAATAAGAAAGATTGTAAAAAAATAAAAAAATATAATAATTTGAAATCAATCAAACCACTCAATTGCTGAGTGGTTTTTTTATTTAAAAAGAATAAATAGAAATTTAGTGAACAAAATAGTAAAAGTTTTAAAATCTTTTTTTTATGTAACAAAGGTTGCTTTTTATACAAAAAAACTAAACTAATTTTACACCTCAAATTTTTACATATGAAGAAAATATTAGGTTGTGCTTTTTTAATTGGGTTTTACTCATTTGCTTCTGCACAGCAAATAAGTTATATAACCAAAAAAGAAGTTTTAAATAAAGTTAAAACCAATAACAGATCTATAAAAATTTCACAGCAAAATTTTGAACAAGCTAAAGCAGAGTTTAATGAAACAAAAGCTGTTTTTTTACCAAATATAACAGCAAGTCATACAGGTATTTTAACAACAAATCCTTTAATGGCTTTTGGATCTAAACTAAATCAAGAGATATTAACTCAAACCGATTTTAATCCTGTTTTATTAAACAATCCATACAGGACTCAGAATTTTGCCACTAAAATTGAAATTCAACAACCACTTATAAATATTGATGGAGTTTATCAACGAAAAGCTGCTAAATCTAAAATGGATGCAGTAAGTTTTCAAACACAACGAACTCAAGAGTATTTATTGTTTGAAGTAGAAAAGATTTACATGCAATTACAATTAGCTTATAAAGGAGTATCAGTTTTAGAAAAAGCATTAGAAACAGCTAAAGCAAATTTACAATTAGCAGAAAATACTTTTAAACAAGGTTATATACAAAAAGCAGATGTTTTAGCAATTGAAGTTAGAGTTTTAGAGGTGAAAAATCAATTGCAAACTGCAAAAAGTAATATTAAAAATGTTTCAGATTATTTATCTTTTTTAATGAATAAAAATCAAGAGGTAATTTACAAGCCTTCAGATAGTTTAGTGGTAATTAAATTAAACGAATCTAAAAAATATTTTGTTTCAAATAACCGTTCAGATGTTAAAGCAATGGAGTTAGCTTCTGAAGCATACAATAAAATACATAAAGCAAATAAAATGAGTTTTTTACCTCGATTAAATGCTTTTGGAAGTTATGAGTTTTATGATGATAGCCTCTTTAATATTGATGCTAGCGGCTATATTATTGGACTACAATTAAGTTGGGATATTTTTAAAGGTTCAAAAAGATTTGCAAAAACTCAAAATAGTAAAGCAAAGTATGAAAAATCTCAATTAGAATATCAGAAATACAAAGCCGAAAGTGAATTAGAATTGAATAAAACAAAAAGAGTATTAAGTGATGTTAATGAACAACTAATACTTACAAAACTAGCATTAGAACAATCTAAAGAAGTATTAAGAATACGAAATAATCGTTTTAAAGAAGGATTAGAAAAAACAACCGATTTATTAGTTGCTGAAGCATTATATGCAAAGAAACAATTAGAATATTATCAAACTGTATATCAATACAATTATACAAAATCATATTTAGAATTTTTAACTAAAGAATAATCAGTTTTATGAAAACTATATATAATATATTAATATTTACATCTATTTTATTAATAAGTTGTGGTAAAGGTGAAACGAAATCTGTTGAAGATAAAACTTTACCAATTATTGTTAAAATTAGCAAAGTGTCAGGAAATTCCAATACTCCTTATATAACAACAAGTGGAAAAATTCAAGCAGAAAATAGTGCAGAATTAAGCACTAGAATAATGGGGTTTGTGAACAAAATATATGTAAATGTCGGAGATAAAGTAGAAAAAGGACAACTACTTTTAACGATAAATAATACTGATTTATTAGCTAAACAAGCACAAATTAACGCTAATATTTTAAAGGCTGAAACTGGGTATAAAAATGCAGAAAAAGATTATAAACGATTTAAAATATTATTAGAACAAAAGAGTGTATCTCAAAAGGAGTTTGATGATATTACATCGTATTATAATATTGCAAAAGCAGATCTAGAAGCTGTAAAACAAATAAAAAATGAGATAAATGCTCAGTTTTCATATTCGAATATTAAAGCTCCATTCTCTGGAGTTATTACAAATAAATTTATTAAAAAGGGAACGATGGCAAATCCTGGAAAACCTTTAATTTCTCTAGAAGGCAAAGGAAATTTTGAGGTAATAACAATGGTTCCTGAGTCTGAAATTTCTAAAATAGAAAAAGGAATTACTGTTAATGTATTAGTAAAAACATTAAATAAAACAATAAAGGGGAAAGTATCAGAAGTTAGTACATCTGCAAAAAATACAGGTGGTCAATATTTAGTTAAAATTAATTTAGAAAAAACAGATATAAATATTTTATCAGGAATGTTTGTATCCGTTCAATTTCCTGTTGAAAAATCAGATAGTACTGCAATGATTTTAATTCCAGAAGAAGCTATTGTGAAACGAGGGCAATTAAAAGGGATTTATACGGTAAGCACAGGAAGTAAAGCACTTTTACGTTGGTTAAGACTAGGAAGAACTTATGGAAATCAGGTAGAAGTTTTATCGGGGTTATCTGTAAACGAAAGTTATATTATTTCTTCTGAAGAAAAATTATATAACGGAGCAAAAATTTCAATTCAATAAACTTTAAAAGTTAAGATTATGAAAGATGGTTTAGCAGGAAGAATAGCTAAAGGTTTTATAGGATCTAAACTCACTATTTTATTAATGATAGTGTTTATGATAATTGGAGTATATAGTTCATTTTTAATTCCAAGAGAAGAAGAGCCTCAAATAGATGTTGCTATGGCAGATATATTTGTAGGTTATCCAGGTGCTAGTCCTGCTGAAGTTGAGTCTAGAGTAGTAAAACCATTAGAAAAATTACTATCAAATATAAAAGGAGTAGAGTATGTATATTCTACTTCTATGAAAGAAAAAGCAATGGTTATAGTTCAATTTTATGTAGGTGAAGATATTGAACGTTCTTATGTGAAATTATATAATGAAATTAATAAGCATATGGATCAAATGCCAAAAGGTGTAACTATGCCTTTAGTAAAAACACGTGCTATTGATGATGTTCCAATGCTAGGATTAACTTTATGGAGTGAAAATTATGATGATTATCAATTAAAACAAATAGCACAAGAACTTACAGATGAAATTGAAAAAGTAAAAGATGTTGCAATTACTCATAAAATAGGAGGTAGAAATAGAGAAATAAGAGTTGTATTAGATAAAGATAAGCTAGCTTCTAGTGACTTAGATTTTTTATCAATTTCAAAAATGATTATTGCTAATAATCAGCAAATGAATTCGGGTAGTTATGATAAAAATGATACGGAATTTTTAGTTAGCACAGGTAGCTTTTTAAAATCAGTTGAAGATGTAAAGAATTTAGTTGTTGGAGTACAACAAAACCAACCAATATATTTAAAACAAATAGCTAATATAATAGATGGTGCAGAAATCCCTAAGAATTATGTGAACTTTGGATTTGGTAAAGCAAGTGAAAAATCTTTAAAATATAAATCAGAATATCCAGCAGTAACTATTTCTGTAGCTAAACGTAAAGGAGCAGATGCAATGAAAATTGCAGATGTTATTTTAAATAAAGTACAACATTTACGAAAAAGCTTAATTCCAGATGATGTTCATGTAGAGATTACAAGAAACTATGGTGAAACTGCTTCTCAAAAAGTATCAGAATTATTAATGCATCTTATAGGAGCAATTATAGCCGTTACCTTAGTAGTAATGTTAGCAATGGGTTGGCGTGGTGGTTTAGTAGTTTTTTTGTCTGTGCCAATTACTTTTGCATTAACATTATTAAGTTATTATATGCTTGATTATACTTTAAACAGAATAACTTTATTTGCTTTAGTTTTCGTTACAGGTATTGTTGTTGATGATAGTATAATTATTGCAGAAAATATGCATAGGCATTTTAAAATGAAACGTTTACCGTTTAAAGAAGCTGCAATTTATGCTATAAACGAAGTAGGAAACCCTACAATATTAGCTACATTTACTGTAATAGCTTCTGTATTACCAATGGCTTTTGTTTCTGGATTAATGGGCCCATATATGAGTCCAATGCCAATAGGAGCTTCTATAGCTATGATTTTATCATTATTTGTGGCATTAACAATTACTCCTTACTTAGGTTATATCTTTTTAAAAGAAAAGAATAAAAATATAGAAGTATTTGAAGAAGATGAAACCAAAGCGATGCAACACACATTGATTTATAAACTGTATGAAAAACTAGAACGTCCATTAATTGAAAATAAAACTAAACGCTGGTTGTTTTTAGGAACAACAATTCTATTTTTATTAGGCTCAATGTCTATGTTTTTTACAAAATCTGTAGCTGTAAAAATGTTACCGTTTGATAATAAAAATGAATTTCAAGTAGTAATAGATATGCCTGAAGGTACAACTTTAGAACGTACAGCTGTTGTTGCAAAAGAGGTTTCTCAGTATTTGTCTACAAGACCTGAAGTTGTAAACTATCAGAGTTATGTTGGTACATCTGCACCAATTACTTTTAATGGTTTAGTTAGGCATTACGATTTACGAGGAGGAAGTAATATGGCTGATATTCAGGTAAATTTAAAGGATAAACATGAAAGATCAATCCAAAGCCATGGAATAGCAAAGTCAATGAGATCAGATATTCAATCTATTGGAAATAAATTTAAAGCTAATATAAAATTAGTTGAAGTTCCTCCTGGACCACCAGTTTTGTCAACAATAGTTGCAGAAATTTATGGCCCGAATTATGAGAAACAAATTGAGATAGCAAGTAGTATTCAAAATATATTAAAGAATACAAATGATGTTGTAGATATTGATTGGATGGTAGAAGATAATCAAACAGAATATGAATTTGTAATTGACAAGGAAAAAGCAATGTTATTTGGAATAGCTCCTCAAGAAATTGTATATACAATGAATATGGCTTTATCTAACAATTCAATTTCTAATTTATTTGATGAAACAGCTTTAAATCAAGTTGGAATATCCTTAGTGTTAGATGAAAAAGAAAAGTCTTCAATTCATGATATATCACTTTTAAAAATAAAATCAAAAAACGGTAAAATGATTTCAATTAGCGATTTAGTTGAAATTAAAGAAAATACAAGCCATAAAAGTATTTATAGAAAAAATCAAAAGCGTGTTGTATATGTAATGGCAGACATGGCTGGAGAATTAGAGAGTCCTGCCTACGCAATTTTAGGAATGGGAGATAAATTAGAGGAGATTAAATTGCCAAGTGGTTACAAATTGAATGAATTGTATATGAATCAACCAGATCTTGAAGAAGATTATACCGTTAAATGGGATGGTGAATGGCAGATTACTTTAGAAGTTTTTAAAGACTTAGGTTCAGCTTTTTTAGGAGCTATTATACTTATTTATATGCTTATTGTTGGATGGTTTCAAAATTTTAAAGCACCTATAGTTATGATGGTTGCGATCCCTTTATCTATGGTAGGGATAATTTTAGGGCATTGGATGATGGATGCTTATTTTACTGCAACTTCTTTTATTGGAATGATAGCTTTAGCTGGAATAATGGTAAGAAATTCAGTATTACTTATAGATTTTGTTAATCTACGATTAGATCAAGGAATTCCTTTGAAACAAGCAGTAATTGAAGCTGGAGCTGTAAGAACAACACCTATTCTTTTAACAGCAGGAACAGTAGTAATTGGGGCTTTCGTTATACTTTTTGATCCTATTTTTCAAGGATTAGCTATTTCTTTAATGGGAGGAACAATTACAGCTACAATATTAACATTATTAGTTGTTCCATTAGTATATTATTTAATAGAACGTAAAAATTATAAGTAAAATGAAGAGAGAACAAATCATTAGAGCAATAGCAGGTATATTTATATTAGTTAGTTTAGTTCTAGCAGTAAAAGTGAATAAAAATTGGTTATGGCTTACTGCATTTGTAGGGATGAATCTACTACAATCATCATTTAGTAAATGGTGTTTAATGGATGATATTCTTAGAAAAGTTTTTAAAGTAAAGGAATAAATAGTCTCTAAAAAAATATGTGTTTAATTTAGAAAAAGAACTTTTTAAGTTTGTTTGCTAAATCACGATATAGTTTAATAAAATGTTTAATATCCTTAATTTAAAGGATAAAAATTTAAATAAAAAAAGGAACTCTAAGTTCCTTTTTTTGAATAATATATCTATGTTTTTTTATAAGGTGATTAAAAAAACAATTTACTTCCCAATACAGAAAGTGAGATCGTAATTAAAATTAGTATTTGTAGTATTTTGAGGTGGAGTAATGGTGTAAGATTTTGTTTTCTTTTATTTAATTAAAATAAAAAATAAAGTATAGATGTAATTAATATCTGAAGTTAGTTTCTTTAAAATGAATATTCTGTTGTAGAAACAATTTCTTTAAGAACAAAATAACTCTCTAAAACACCAATATTTTCTATTTTAGATAATTTAAGTCTTACAAATTCATGGTAAGCATTTAGAGTTTCTAAATTTATTTTTAAAAAAAAATCGACTTTACCAGCCATGTGATAACATTCTTGTACTTCTTTTAACTCTTTTATTTGTTTGTCAAATTTATCAATAAAACCTTCATCATGATATCTTAATGAGACCATGCATATTGCAGTAATGGGTTTATTTAAAAGTACTTTATCTAAAATTGCTACATATTTTTTTATATATCCTTTATTCTCCAAACGTTTAATTCTTTCATGTATAGGCGAAGGTGTCAGGTTTAACTTATTTGCAATTTCCTTATTTGTTGTTTTAGAATTTTTTTGTAAAATCCTTAATATTTTTAAATCAACTTCATCAATTAGATCCATAATTTTATATGATTTTTTCCTGCTAATATAATTAAAACAATTTTATTTCAGATTTTTATTCTTTAAAAATGATAAAATACAAAATAAACAACTTAGTTTTTGTTGTTTATCGAATTATTAGTCTGTTTTAGGTTTTAATGTTCTAATTTTGTATTTGTATAATTTTTAAAAATGATTAGAGAAAAAATATTAATAACAGGAGCTAGTGGTCAGTTAGGGTCTGTGTTAACTGATAGTCTTCAAGAGAAGTGGGGTGTTGATAATGTAATCGCGACAGATTTACGTGAAAACTCAGAATTTACAGGACGTTTTGAAACACTTGATGCAACAGATTATGATGCTATAGTAGATTTAATTTCTGAAAATAAAATAACTCAAATATACCACCTAGCAGCCATATTATCAGCTAACGGAGAAAAAGCACCTTTACAAACTTGGAATATTAATATGAAAACACTTTTTAATGTATTAGAAGCCTCTAGACTTCATAATATAAAAAAAGTATTCTTTCCAAGTTCAATTGCAGTTTTTGGTCCTAATGTAGAGAGCAATAATACTCCACAATTTTCAAACCTTACGCCAACAACAGTTTATGGTATTAGCAAAGGTGCTGGCGAAAATTGGGCGAATTATTACTTTAAAAAATATGGTTTAGATGTACGTTCATTAAGATATCCTGGAGTTATTGGTTATCAATCTTTACCAGGTGGAGGTACTACAGATTATGCTGTAGATATTTATCATAAAGCAGTAAAAGAAGAAAGTTTTGAGTGTTTTATAAATGAATCTACAGAGCTTCCTATGATATTTATGGATGATGCTATACGTGCTACAATAGAGCTTATGGATGCACCTTCAGAAAACATTAAAATTAGAACATCGTATAACCTTGCAGGAATGAGTTTTACACCAGAGCAAATATTTAACTCTATAAAAAAAATATATCCTGATTTTACAATAAGCTATAAACCAGATTTTAGACAACACATTGCAAGCTCATGGCCAGGGAGTATAGATGATAGTAATGCTAGAAATGATTGGAACTGGAAGCCTAAGTTCGATTTAGATTCGATGTCTCAAATTATGATAGAAAAATTAAAAGTACACTATCATTCATTAACAATATAAACTGTAGAAAATGTACGGAAATATTAAAAAATATTTACAAGATGAATTACAAACTATTAAAAATGATGGTTTGTATAAAGAAGAACGTATTATTACAACTTCGCAAGATGCGGTAATTAAAGTGTCTACAGGAGAAGAAGTTATAAATTTTTGTGCGAATAATTATTTAGGTTTATCAAATAATAAAGAAGTTATACAAGCAGCAAAAGACACTTTAGACACTCACGGTTTCGGAATGTCTTCAGTACGATTCATTTGCGGTACACAAGATATACACAAGCAATTAGAAGATAAAATTGCAGAGTTTTTTCATTGTGAAGATACTATTTTATACGCAGCAGCATTTGATGCTAATGGTGGTGTTTTTGAGCCTTTATTAACCAAAGAGGATGCTATTATTTCAGATTCTCTAAATCATGCATCAATTATTGATGGAGTTAGATTATGTAAAGCTGCTCGTTATAGATATGCTAATAATGATATGGCAGATTTAGAAGTTAAACTTATTGAAGCTAATAAACAAAATCATCGTTTTAAAATTATTGTTACAGATGGTGTATTTTCTATGGATGGTGTAGTTGCTGAGTTGGATAAAATTTGTGATTTAGCAGACAAGTACGATGCATTAGTAATGATTGATGAATGTCATGCTTCTGGTTTTATAGGAAAAACAGGACGTGGTACAATAGAACTAAAAGATGTACTAGGACGTGTAGATATCATTACAGGAACTCTCGGAAAAGCTTTAGGTGGAGCTATGGGAGGGTTTACTACAGGAAGAAAAGAGATTATTGATATGTTACGTCAACGTTCAAGACCGTATTTATTCTCTAACTCATTAGCACCAGCAATAGTAGGAGCATCTTTAAAAGTTTTTGAAATACTTGAAAATGATACTTCGTTAAGAGATAAATTAGAAGAAAACACAAATTACTTTAGAACAAAAATGGAAACAGCTGGTTTTGATTTAGTTGGTGCCGATGCAGCAATTGTTCCAGTAATGTTATATGATGCAAAGTTATCACAAATTATGGCGAGTAAATTGTTAGATGAAGGTATTTATGTAATAGGTTTTTTCTATCCAGTTGTGCCTAAAGAAAAAGCAAGAATACGAGTGCAGTTATCAGCAGCACATACAAAAGCTCATATAGATAAAGCAGTCGAAGCTTTTGTAAAAGTAGGTAAGGAACTTAAAGTAATAAACTAAACTTTTTAATAAAAAATAAGTTTTAAATACTGGTCAATTTTTATTCTACTTATAGATAAGAAAGAATTAAACTTAATATTTGATTTATTATGTTTAATTCTTTTTTAAAGAAAAAGTAAAGTATAACTAAAAGAAAGAAAATCTATTTACCGATACAGAAATTAGAGAAAATATGACCTAAAATATCTTTATCTACGTCATATTCACCTGTTATATTTCCTAAGTGACGTAAACATTCTCGAATATCAATAGCAAATAAATCAGAAGAAATTCCTATTTCTATTCCATTATCAACAGATTGAATACTCTCTAAAGCATTATTTAAAGCCTCAAAATGACGAGAATTTGTCACAATAGTTTCATTATTACTTAAAGCTCCAGTATTCACTAAAGAAGTCAATTCACTTTTTAAAGAATCTACACCTATTTTTTGTTTTGCAGATAACAGCAGAGCATCAGGAAGTAAATAATTCAATTCTGATAGTTTATCTTCCGAAATATTATCAATCTTATTAGCAATAGTTAGTACACGTTTATGTGAAAAACGATCTTTAACTTTAGTGATTTCAGAAAGTAATTTAGAGGATTTAATGATAGCCTCCTCTGCGTTTACTAAAAAGATAACGAGCTGAGCTTTATCCGCCTTTTCGTACGCTTTTTGTATACCAATACTTTCAACTATATCTTCAGTTTCACGAATTCCAGCAGTATCAATAAAACGAAAAGCCACACCATCAATAATCATTTCATCTTCAATAGCATCTCTTGTAGTACCAGCAATATCAGAAACAATTGCTTTCTCTTCGTTTAATAAAGCATTTAAAAGTGTAGATTTTCCTACGTTTGGCTCACCAATAATTGCAACCGGAATTCCATTTTTCATGGCATTTCCAAAAGCAAAGCTATCAATTAAACGTTTTAAAACTGATGTGATTTTAGTCACCAATTCTCGGAATTTCGTGCGGTCTGCAAACTCAACATCTTCACCAGAAAAATCTAATTCTAATTCAATTAAAGCTGCAAAATCAAGTAACTGCCCACGTAAATCTTTCAATTCATTGGTAATTCCACCACGCATTTGCTGGATAGCCATTTGATGCGAAGCTTCAGAATTAGAAGCAATCACATCTGCCACAGCTTCAGCCTGACTTAAATCCATTTTACCATTCAAAAAAGCACGCATGGTAAATTCACCATTATCGGCCATTCTACATCCGTTACTTAAAAATAGTTGTAAAATTTCTTGTTGAATGAATACAGAACCATGACAAGAAATTTCTACTACATTTTCACCAGTATACGAGTTTGGGTTTTTAAAAACAGAAACCAAAACTTCATCTACAATCTTTCCCTTATTGGTGATATGACCTAAATGAATCGTATGTGTTTTTTGATCTAATAACGATTTGTTTTTTTTAACTGAAGTAAAAAATTGATTTACAATTTCAATAGACTTTTCACCAGAAAGTCGAATTACAGAAATAGCTCCAACTCCAGAAGGAGTAGCTAAGGCAACAATTGTATCGTTAATTAGTGTTTGCAAAACGTATTTTTTATGCAAATATACTACAGTTCAATACAATTTTAGTTTTAAGATTTCTTAGAAATATAGTTTCTGCATTATTAAAAATTTATTTCGGAATCTCATTACTCTTATAAATAGGAATTTATGAAGGAAAACTATAACGAATTCTGTTTGATGTCAGTTTATTTATAAATTACAAATAATCATTTTATTTTTTTGTAACAAAACGATAAACCTTACGTCTAATAAGTGTAAACAACAACAAAAAATGCAAAGAAATAAAGAATTATTAGCAATTACACATTTAAGTCAATTATTAGATTTAGTTACTGTTATCGGAGGTTTTGTTGCTCCTTTAATTATTTGGATGGTTAAAAAAGATGAAGTAGAAGGGATGGATGAACACGGCAAAGCTATTTTAAACTTTAGAATATCGATGTTTATATATGCATTATTATGTATTCCTTTGATTTTGTTTTTTGGATTAGGAATTTTAGGATTTATTCTTTTGGGAATATTTTATTTTATTTTCCCGATTATAAATGCTATTAAAGCAACAAATAATGAAGCTCCGAATTATCCTTTTAGTATACAATTTATTGAATAAAACTTATTTTAAGTTGACAAATAGTTAAATTAAAATTTTGTACAAAAAAACCTTTGAATTTAAATTCAAAGGTTTTTTAATTTTAAGATCTATCGTACATTTTTTCATAAAGATCTTTATAAATTTCTTTAATGACTTTACGTTTCATTTTCATTGTAGGGGTTAAATGGCCTCCATCGATTGTCCATTGTTCTGGGGTTAATTCAAAGCGTTTAATACGCTCCCATTTTCCAAAGTTACAATTACAATCATCTACTTCTTCTTGAATCCTAGCGATAACCTTTTCGTTAGCAACTAAATCTTTTTCTGAAGAAGAGTTAATATTATTACGATTAGCCCATTCTTTAATAAAGTCAAAATTTGGTTGAATTAAAGCTGTTGGCATTTTTTCTCCTTCGCCAACTACCATCACTTGTTCAATAAAACGAGATTGTTTTAATTTATCTTCTATAAGTGTAGGAATAACATATTTACCACCAGAAGTTTTAAACATTTCTTTAATTCTACCAGTAATACTTAAAAATCCATTTTCTATTTTTCCTTTATCTCCAGTGTGGAAATAACCGTTTTTTAAAACTTGAGCTGTTTTTTCAGGATCTTTATAATATCCCATCATTACGTTAGGCCCTTTAACTAAAATTTCATCTTCTTCTGAAATTTTAACTTCAACTCCTTCTATCAAACGACCTACAGTCCCAATTTTAAATCCACCATTTCTTTCATCATTCACAGAAATAACAGGAGAAGTTTCAGTTAAACCATAACCTTCCATGACAGGCATTCCTGCAGCTGCAAATACTCTAGCTAATCTTGGTTGTAAAGCTGCACTACCAGAAACCATTATTTTTAGTTCACCTCCTAAAGCAGCTTGCCATTTTGAGAATATTAGTTTTCTAGCTATTCCTAATTGTTTTTCATACCACCAACCGTTTGCTCCGTATGGTTCGTATTTTAAACCAAGGTCAATTGCCCAGAAAAATAAAGCTTTTTTAATACCAGACAATTCAGTTCCTTTAGCATAAATTTTATCATAAATTTTTTCATAAAGTCTCGGAACAGCAGTCATCACATTAGGTTTTACTTCTTGAGCATTTTCACTTAACTTCTCAATAGATTCTGCAAAAGTGATTGAAATACCACAGTATTGATATAAATACAATATCATACGTTCGAAGATATGGCAAACAGGTAAGAAGCTTAAACTTTTACCTTGACCTTGATCAACAGGAACACGTAATGAACTAGATAAAACATTAGATACAATATTGTTATGAGAAAGCATTACACCTTTAGGTCTACCAGTAGTACCTGAAGTATAAATTAGCGTAGCTAAATCTTCTGGTTTTACATTTGCTTTTCTATCTTCAACTTCTTGTTGATTACTTTCATCTTTTCCTAAATCTAAAACTTCAGTCCAGTTTTTTTCACCTGCAATTTGATTAAAAGTAAATACTCCTTTTAATTTTGTATTTCCTTTAATTTGATTTAGTTTTTCTATAATCATTTCGTCTGAAGCAAAACAATATGTAGATTCTGAATGATTTAAAACATATTCATAATCTTCTTTAGAAATTGTAGGATAAATAGGAACATTTTGAGCTCCAGTTTGTAAAATACCAATATCACAAATATTCCATTCTGTACAGTTATTTGTAGAAATAATAGCTATTTTATCATTAGGTTTTACCCCTAATCTTAAAAGTCCACGACTAATCGCATTAGCTTTATCAATGTATTCTTTTGTAGAAACGGATTCCCATTTTCCGTTATATTTTGTAGTTAGTGATTTTTCAAGATCGTACTTTTCCAATTGGTAATATGGAAAGTCAAATAAACGCGTAATTTCAATCGACATATAAACCTAAATTTGTGTGTTCCAAATTAAACAAATTAACTTGTTCAGGCAAAAAATGTTTTTGCTTGATTTGCTTGGTTTTACAACGTATTGTTTAACATATGTAAATAAATCGACTAAGAAAATTTCTTAATCGATTATAAAAATGTAATTAAATTCATAATTATCTATAGCTTTTGCATGAAATTTCTAAAAATTTCAGGTTAACTTTTATAAATAATGTTTTTACTGTTTTTCAAGTTCTTTTATAATTTCTTCAATTTCATTTTTTTGAGCTTCCGTAATAGCTTCTTGATATGTTTGATAAGAATCTGGTCTAATTACAGGTTTTCCAGCACCACTATCTAATAAAAAACTAAAATCAGTTCCGAATGTCGTTTGTCCTTGACCATGGCACCCCATACAACCTCCCATATTAAATTCCTTTCCATTAGAAATTATGTTTTTTATTTTCGTATTAAAAGGATCTCCAAAAGAACCATGAAAGTTGGTTAATTTAAGATCAGACTCAATTACATAATTAGCCATAAAGTAATTATTATCACTATTTCTATCTTTATAGTCTATTGGTTTTCCTTGTACACCAATTAATTGATAATATTGCCATTTTGATTTATTATTATTCTTAATTAATTTATTATGTACATTTTTATTAATCTTTTGAATTGTTTCAGGAATTACTCTTTCAATAACAGGATTTAATCTGTGTGGATCGACATCAGTATATTCTTTACCGTTAACAGATACTGCGTCTATTCCTATAGTTTGAGTATTTTTATTTCTTTCATCAATTTGTTCCCAAGAAGCAAAAATGAATGTTGGATGGTTTTTTGTTTTTCTAATAATATGCATACCAATAAGAGCAAACTGTTTTGTAAATGCATTAGAATATTTTTGATTGTTCACAACAGATTCTTTGAAGTAAACTACTTCTTTTACAATATACCTAGAAACATCATCTTTTAAAGGATCTAATTCCCTAAAGGCAAGCTTTATTTCTATAGCTCCTTCATTTTGAGAATCTTTAGAGCAAGGTAAACATACATATCCATCTATACTGTTTAGATCGGAATCACACATTTGTTTTAAGCTTAATTCTTTTAAACGTTTTCTAAAAGAGGTGCTATCAGTACTTTTGTCAACTGCTTTATATAATTCAGAATCTGTAGGGAAATACTTTTTAAGATAATTATATTCAATTAAGTTAGTTTTAGCAGCGTAAAGTACTTCAAATTTATTTTTATGAGCAAATACATAAGCAGAACCAATTTCATTGTCTTCGTCTAGTAGATTCCAATATTTATTAAGTTCAATAGGGTTCATTGTATTTACAGTTGTAGAGTCAACAAAAGTATAATAAGGTTTCCCTTTGCTAAGATCTTTTGTTCTTTTACCATTAGCTGGTCTTAATTCTGATCTATGAATATAAGTTTCCCATACACTTAAAAAATTATCTCCGTTATCGGTTTTGTAATTCCATTTAGTATCTGGTTTTGTTCTTAAATTATCTTTTTCCCATGAAGATTTCCAATTTAAAGCAAAAAATTCTTGCCATGCAAATTTGGCTAATTCTTCTTGTGATGCATTTATTGGAACATCTATAGGTAGTTTATAAGATATATCGATGTCTAAAGGTTTAGATTTTTTACATCCAACATAAATAAAAATTGTAAAGATTAAGAAAAGTGTTATTTCGAATTTATTTTTTTTGAAAGCCATGATTATATTAGTTTGTTTACTAAAAATAATTTTAAAATAGATTGACTTTTAGTTTTTTGCCTTAAGAGATTGAAAAAGGGGATTAAAAGCAGGTTTGTTTGTAATAAAAAAAATCGGCCAAGAAAAACTTCTCAACCGATTTCAATAGTTAATAAAATCCCCAATCAACTATAAAGTATTAATTTAACGTTGAGGACATTTTTATATTGTCTAAAATTTCTGTTAAAATTTGACAGCCTTTAATAATTTCTTCTTCAGAAATTGTGAGTGGAGGAGTAATTCTCACAGCTCTTTTTTCATACAAAAGCCAAAATAAAATTAAACCATTTTCTAAAGCATTTAAAACAATTGTATTTGCAATTTCAGGAGTGTTAACAATTAAAGCTAACATTAACCCTTTTCCCCTGATTTCTTTAATTAAAGAGTGTTTTAAATGTTTACGAAACAATTGTTCTTTTCTAATAGCCTCTTTGGCTAAAGCTTTTGATATAATTTCGTTTACAGTTGCTAAACCTGCTGCTGCAATTACAGGGTGTCCGCCAAAAGTTGTAATATGGCCTAATTTTGGATTATCTTTTAAACAATCCATAATCTCTTTAGAAGAAATAAAAGCTCCTATTGGCATTCCGCCTCCAAGACCTTTCCCTGTAATTATAATATCAGGAGTAACATTGTAATTTTCGAATCCCCAAAATTTACCGGTTCTTCCAATTCCTGTTTGTATTTCATCTAGAATTAATAATGCCCCAACTTCTTTACAACGTTTTTTTACTTTAGTTAAGAAGTTATTTTTTGGGGTTATAAAACCAGCACCACCCTGAATAGTTTCTAAAATTACACCAGCAGTTTTGGAAGTAATTTTTTTCAGGTCATCTTCATTATTGAATTGTATAAACTTACTACCAGGAATTAAGGGTCTAAAAGCTCTATTTTGCTCTTCAGCTCCACAAACACTCATAGCTCCAGCAGTATTTCCATGATAAGCATTATTTGCAGCAATAATTTCTGTTCTGCCTGTGTAACGTTTTGCTAATTTTAAAGCACCTTCTGTTGCTTCTGTACCAGAATTCACTAAGTATACGCAGGATAAATCTTCAGGTAATGTATTTGCTAAAGCTTTGCAAAGTTCTAATTGAGGTTTTTGAATAAATTCTCCATAGACCATAACATGTGTATATTGATCTATTTGTTCTTTTATAGCATTGTTTACAATAAGATTATTGTGACCTAAACTATTAGCAGAAACACCAGCAACAAAATCTAAATAAGTTTTATTGTCGTTACTATATATATAGCTTCCAGATGCGTGAGATATTTCTATGCTTAGAGGGTGAGGTGTAGTTTGCCCTTGATATTTTAAAAAATCTTTTTTCATTCCTCTTCTTCCTTTAATTGTTGTAGATCACGCTTTTTATTTTCTTTGAAAAGTTGTTTTTTAGCTTTTTGTAAGGCAGAATTTACTTTAGTTTTTGGTTTTACTTTTTGAGTTTCTTTTTTAAAAATATCTTCCATTACCTTAGGTTGTTCATCCTCCCTCCATATAAAACCAGTAAATTTTGCCTTATCACTAGGGAAATCAGATGGAGGATAAGTTTTTCCCTCTGATTTTTTGAAGTATTTCGTTTGAATAACTTCATTATTTTCTAATAAAAACTCTATATCACTAGCTATTTCTTTAGTAACTGTTTCTAACTTTAAAGTTTCTTCGTTTCTATTATAATATAAAGATTCTGCATTTCCTTTTACTAAAAGAACTTTTAGGTTATTATTTTCAAATTTTCCAAAGATATCTCTTCCTTTTATTTGATTGAAGTTTTTAGGATCTAAAGAATCATTTTCTATCACAAACGCATTTTTTAAAACACGTAAAGAATCTAACTTATTTGTTTCTTTATGAGTTGTAAATTGAATACTATCTCCTGTAATTTGACTTTTACCAGACCATAAAACAGGGTTTTTAAACATTCGTGTTAATCCTGTAGCTTGATTTGAATGAATGGAATCACATTTACCTTGTAAATTTGATTTAAAAATTTTCACATGATGGTATGTTCTAACAATTCTGTTGTCTTTTTTTCCAGTAACTAAAATTGTATCACCATGAATGTAAAGAGAATCTTTTTCCATGATAGAAATTGCTACAGGTTTCTTTATAATAAACATAGAATCTTTTAATTCAAAAATTTCGGCATAATTTCCCTTTATAACCATTTTTTGAACAGTGTCAATTACCTTAATTCGATTATTAGCTGATGCAAACCCTTTTCTTTTATCGTAATATAAACTATCAGCAGCTACAGTTCTGTCTTTTAAAAAGAGTTTTGCGTTTTTTACAAAGTATGAAATATCTGTATTGGTATCGAAAAAACCTTTTTCAGCATAAACTTTAGTACTATCTTTAAAGTTAAAGATTGTTGATGGCCCGTAAACATAAGCTAAGTTTGTATTTGTGTAATAATCTAAATGATCTGAATTTAGTTCATTATCAGGGTTAACAACATTTACTTGAGTTTTTGCGGAAAACTTTTTTTCTTCTAAATAATACGTTCCTCTATCACTTTTTAAAGTGTTTTTTTTATCCTTTATAGTTCCTTTTGCTGGGTAAAATAATTTTTGATTTGTTCTGTCAAAATATAAGGTGTCAGTAGTTAACTTCATTTCTTTGTCGTTAACTTCCACATTACCCCATGATTTTGCAATTTTAGTGTTTGCATCGTAGTTTGCAAAATCTGAATATTGGATAATACTATCTCCTTGTTCAATAACTACTTCACCAATAGCTTTAAAAATATTTTGCTCTCTATATAAGAGTGCGCGTTTACAATCTAAAGTTGCTCCTTCATGAGCTACTTTAACATTACCAATTAATATTGTTGCTCCAGGCCATCTTTTTTCATCAAATGTTGAAATTTTAGATGAAAGTATTCTTATTCTCTTATTTTGAGAACAAATTTGTAATGAAGTTATTATTAAAATAAAAAGAAGTATTCTCTTCAAAATTTTTCAATTTAATGCACAAAAATAAAGAAAAGAATATGCCAAATTTCTAAATGATGTTATAAAATTAGTTTGAAATACTATTTGTATTCGTTAAAAGAAGTATAATTTTGTAATAAATTAAATAAAAAACATGGAAAATTACTTCGATCTATCTTTAGAAGATATGAAGTCTTATGGATATAAAATAGTTGATTTAATAGCTGAACATTGGGACAAGATGAATCAAAAAAAACCTGTTCCAGAATTTAAGAATCGTAAAGAATTAGATGCTATATTTTTACAAGAAGCTCCAGAATACCCAACAGATGCTAATGAAATATTAGATTTCGTAATGCAGAATGTGGTACCTAATAGTACTATTGCATCACATCCTAAGTTTTATTCATTTGTACCTGGGCCAAGTAATTTTATTAGTACAATGTCTGATTCTCTGGCAACTGGATTCAATATTTTTTCTGGAGGATGGTTGGTGTCGTCAGCAGCTGCAGAATTAGAAATAGTAACTATTAATTGGTTGTTGAAAATGTATGATTTCCCTGTCAAAAAAGGTGGCGGGATTTTTACAAGCGGTGGTTCTATGGCTAATTTAACAGCATTAGTAACAGCGAGGAGGCAAAAATGTGGAGATGATTTTTCTAAAGCAGTTATTTATCTTTCAGATCAAGCACATTCTTCTAATATTAAAGCAATTCGAGTACTAGGATTTAAAAAGGAACAAATTCGTATTATCCCTACTGATTTTGAATTCAGATTAGGTGTTAATAAATTAAAAAATGCTATAGCAAAAGACAAGTTAGAAGGTTTGCAACCTTTTTGTTTTATAGCTAATGCAGGAACTACTAATACTGGAACAGTAGACCCTTTAGATGAAATTGCAGATATCTGTGAAGCTGAAAATATTTGGATGCATGTTGACGGAGCTTATGGTGGTGCAGCTATTTTATCAAAAAAAGGAAAAAGTATGTTAAGAGGAATAGAAAGAGCAGATTCTCTTACAGTAGATCCTCATAAATGGTTTTTTCAGCCATATGAAATTGGTTGTTTATTAGTAAAAGATGCTTCTTGGTTAAGCAGTACTTTTAGTGAAAAACCTGAGTACTTAAGAGATATTGAAGGTAACGAATCTGAAATTAATTTTTATGATTATGGAGTTCAGTTAACTAGACGTTTACGCGCTTTGAAATTCTATATGTCTATTAAAACTTATGGATTAGAAGCATTTAGAAAAGCAATTACATATAATATTGATTTAACAGAAAAAGTAGAAGATTATTTAAGAAAGAGTAGGGTATGGGAAGTTGTTTCTCCTGCTACTTTAGCTGTAATTAATTTTAGATATAATCCGATTGACAAAAAGTATTCTGAAGAAGAAATTGATAGAATTAATCAAGAAATTTCTAAGAAAGTAATGGATTCTAGGGAGGCAGTTTTTGTAACTACTGTTTTAAATAAACAAGTTGTCTTACGAATGTGTTTAATAAATCCTAGAACAACATTAGAGGATGTTTTAGAAACATTACATCAATGTGAAAATTATGCCACTGAAACTTCAATAACTAAATAAAAAAAGAGTTCTTAATAGAACTCTTTTTTTTGAATTATCTTAAGATAGTTTGTTTTCTATCTGGACCGACTGATACAATTTTGATAGGTACACCAGTTTCTTTTTCAATAAAGTTGATGTAATTTACTAAGTTTTTAGGCATAGATTCCTCATTTGTCATTTCAGTTAAATCAGCTTCCCAGCCTTTAAATTCAGAGTAAATTGGTTCTACATTTTCAGGTTCAATATTATATGGTAAGTGTGTAATTTCTTCTCCTTTATATTTGTAAGCAGTACAAACTTTTAAAGTATCGAAACCAGAAAGTACATCACCTTTCATCATCATTAATTGAGTAACTCCATTTACTTCAACAGCATATTTTAAAGCTACTAAATCTAACCAACCACAGCGTCTTCGTCTACCAGTTGTAGCACCAAATTCGTGTCCAACTCTTCCCATAGTTTCTCCAACTTCATCAAATAACTCTGTTGGAAATGGTCCAGAACCAACTCTAGTAGTATATGCTTTAAAAATTCCGAAAACTTCTTTAATTCTGTTTGGAGCAACACCTAAACCAGTACAAGCACCAGCAGCTGTAGTATTGCTTGAAGTTACAAACGGATATGTTCCAAAATCGATATCTAATAAAGATCCCTGAGCACCTTCCGCTAGAATTTTTTTACCTTCTTTCATTGCGTTGTTTAAAAACGCTTCAGAATCGATAAACTGTAATGATTTTAATTTTTCAATTCCCTCACAGAATTCTTGCTCTAATTCATCTAGATCATACTGAATATCAACATCAAAGAAATTAAGCATTTTAATATGCTTTTCTGTCAATGTTTTATATTTTTCTTTCCAGTTATCTAATTCTAAATCACCAACACGCATTCCGTTTCTTCCAGTTTTGTCCATGTAAGTTGGTCCAATTCCTTTTAAAGTAGAACCAATTTTAGCTTTTCCTTTAGAAGTTTCAGAAGCTGCGTCTAATAATCTATGTGTTGGTAAAATTAAATGTGCTTTTCTAGAAATTAATAGTTTATCAGCATAATTGATATTATGTTGATCTAAATTTTCTAATTCCTTTTTAAAAATTACAGGATCGATAACGACTCCATTACCAACTACGTTTAAAGCGGTTTTATGGAATATACCTGAAGGAATAGTATGTAAAACATACTTGTTTCCATCGAAAACTAGAGTATGACCAGCGTTTGGGCCACCTTGAAAACGAGCGATGATATCGTAATTTTGAGTAAGGACGTCAACGATTTTACCTTTACCTTCATCTCCCCATTGCAAGCCTAGTAATAAATCTACTGCCATTATATTAGTGTGTTGTGTTATGTGTATTTAAAGTTTAATTCGGTTTTTTCTTAGTTCCGTAGAAGTATAAAGAATGGTTATGGATATCAATATTGAAAACCTCTTCAATAGTTTGTTTGATAATTTGAATTCTTGGATCACAAAATTCTTTCACTTCTCCTGTATCTGTTAAAATTACATGATCGTGATTTTTATCAAAGTAACTTTTTTCATATCGTGCCATAGATTGCCCATCAAACTGATGTTTACGAACTAAACCGCAATCTAAAAGTAAATCCATAGTGTTGTATAATGTTGCTCTACTAACACGATAGTTTTTATTTTTCATTTTAATATATAAAGATTCTATATCAAAATGTTCATCGGCATCATAAATTTCTTGTAAAATAGCGTAACGTTCAGGTGTCTTACGGTGCTTATTTTCCTCTAAGAAAGAAGTGAAAACTTTTTTTACGATTTCTTGATTTTCAGCCGTGCTACTCATATATCTAGAATTTTACCAAAGGACAAATTTACGTTTATTTCTTGATATAAAAAGTAATGACGTAAGGAATAATATTTACAAAGTATTAACACGTGTTACTTTTTGAACACCATCTACTTTTTTAATGTTATTAATCAGCTTAGTTAGCTGATTTCTATTCTTTACAGTGAGTGAAATTTTTCCATCAAAAACACCTGCGTTTCCAGAAATGTTAATACTATTAATGTATACATTCATGTTGCTTGAAATAATTCTTGTGATATTATTTACAATTCCTTTGTTATCTACACCACTAATTTTTAAAATAGCAGAGAATTCTTGTTTTGTAGAATCTATCCATTTTGCTTTAATAATTCTATATGCAAAATTAGATTGTAAGGAAATGGCATTCGGGCAATTATTTTTATGAACTTTAATTCCATCGTTAATAGTAACAAATCCAAAAACTGCATCACCTGGTATAGGCTTACAACAAACAGAAAGTGAGTATTCTAATTTTTCTTCATCTTGACCAAAAACTAATGCATCGAATTTGTCGGTTACTTCTTCATTATCTGTAACGTTTTTGTGAGAATTTCTTTTGAAAGGATTTTTTAAGAAACTTATAATTGGACTAGAACGTTGTGCTACAAATTCTTTAAGTTGAGTATTGTCAATTGCACCATTACCAATTCTAAAGAATAAATCAAAGCTAGTTTGAAGATTAAAGAAACTTGCTATTTCATGAACTAATTTTTCATCATAGTTTATCTTCAAATGTCTTAATTTTCTCATTAAAATTGCTTTTCCTTCTTCAGCAATTTTCTTTTCATCAGCTTTAAGAGCAGATTTTATTTTTGTTCTAGCTCTTGCTGTCATTACAAAATCTAACCAACGAGAATTAGGTTTGTTAGTTGCAGAAGTTAAAATATCAACTTGATCACCACTCTTTAATTCATAGCTTAACGGTACAAGTTTTCCATTTACTTTTGCGCCTCTACATTTTAATCCGACATCAGTATGAATAGCGAATGCAAAATCTAAAGCAGAGGCTCCTTTTGGTAAAGATTTTAAATCTCCTTTAGGAGTAAAAACATAAATTTCTTTAGCATATAAATTAAGTTTAAAATCTTCAACAAAATCTACAGCATTTAACGTATTGTTTTCTAAGGTTTCTTTAAGTTTATTTAACCAACCTTCTAAACCGTTTTCACGAATATTACCTTGTTTATATTTAAAATGGGCAGCATAACCTTTTTCAGCTATTTCATCCATTCTTTGTGAACGAACTTGAACTTCTACCCATTTAGCTTCTGGTCCAACTACAGTGATATGTAATGCTTCATATCCTGTTGATTTAGGTTGAGAAATCCAATCCCTTAAACGAGCAGGATTGGGTTTATAAAAATCTGTTACAATTGAGTAAATTTTCCAAGCATCGAACTTTTCATCATTAGAAGTAGGTGTATAGATAATTCGAATTGCAAACTTGTCATAAACTTCATCGAAAGAAACATTCTGCTTTCGCATTTTTCTTCTGATAGAGAATATAGATTTAAATCTACCTTTTATTTCATATTTAAATCCTTCTTTATCTAAGGCTTCTCTAATTTTAGAGTTGAAAAGATCTATATATTTTTGTTGCTCTTCTTTGCTTTCTTTTATTTTGATTAAGATGTCGTTGTAAACTTCTGGTTCAGTATATTTTAATCCTAAATCTTCAAGTTCTGTCTTAATGTTATATAACCCTAATCTGTGTGCAAGTGGAGCGTAAATGTATAATGTTTCAGAAGCTATTTTAACTTGTTTATGTGGTGGCATTGCATCCATAGTTTGCATGTTGTGCAAACGATCGGCAATTTTTATTAAAATTACACGAACATCGTCATGTAATGTTAATAGCATTTTTCTGAAGTTTTCTGCTTGTATAGAGTAATCTTGATCTTGTTTTAAACGAGAAATTTTGGTTAAACCACTAACGATACGAGCTACGGTTTCACCAAAAAGTTGCTCCATATCTTCAACTGTATAATGTGTATCTTCTACAACATCGTGAAGTAGGGCAGCGGCAATAGAAGTTGCACCAAGACCAATTTCGTAAGCAACAATTTTTGCAACTGCTATTGGGTGAAAGATGTATGGTTCACCAGATTTTCTTCTTTGACTAGAATGTGCTTCAACAGCAACTTCAAAAGCTTTGCGTATTAATTTTTTATCATTTTCAGATAAAGTTTGATACGTGCCTTTTAGTAAATCTTTATATCTATTTGCGATTTCTTTGTTTTCTTCCTCTACAGTTGCCGTATACTTCATTTACAGGGGTATTTCTATACAAAATAAGATTCTAAAGTGAAATTACTATAAAGATTTGTATTACACAAAAATGTTTAAGTTTTGATTAGTAATTCATATTGGTTTAAAATAAAGGGAATTACTTTTGTTTGCTAACTATAAAAATTACGTTGTCTTTTTGCTTCAAAAATTAAAATAGCACAGGCAACAGAAACATTCATAGAATCTATTTTACCTTGCATAGGAATATTTATGTTTTGTGTAGCTTCTTCTCTCCAAATTTGTGTTAAACCTGTTGCCTCTGTACCAACAACAATTGCAGTAGGTTTTGTATAATCTTCTAAGTGATATGAATTAGAGTTTTGAAGTGTTGCACTGTAAATATTAATTTTTTGTTGTTTTAGAAAATTAATAATATTTTTTGAAGAATCTGTTATAATGGTATTGGTAAACACACAACCAACACTAGATCTAATAATATTAGGATTGTATAAGTCACTCTTTGAATCTGCTAAAAATACAGCATCAATATTTGCAGCATCAGCAGTACGCAACATAGCACCAATATTTCCTGGTTTTTCAATTCCCTCCATAACTAGAATTACAGGGTTTTCTGAAGGTAGTTTTAAATCTTTCAGAGCTATGTTTTTTGTTTTTACGACAGCAATAATACCTTCAGTAGAATTTCTATAAGCTAATTTAGTGTAAATTTCTTTTGATATTTCTATAGTTGGAATTGTTTTCAGAATTTCAACAAGTTCCTCTTTTTCTTGGAAAATATCTTTAGTAATAAGAATATTTTCAATAATATATCCACCGTTAATGGCTAAAGTAATTTCTCGTTGTCCTTCAACAATAAAAAGTCCTTGTTTTTTTCGTTCTCTAGACTTTTCTTGAAGTTTAAAGAGATTTTTAATGAATGGGTTCTGTAAACTTGATATATTTTTCATTATGGCAAAAATACCTATTTGTGGTGATTTTATAAACTTAGATGTACAACTATATTGCTAACAAATTAATTGGGAAAAATTAATAGAATAGAAAAGGAACGTAAAAGCTCGGAAATTTCCGAGCTTTTTATTTAAACAAAGATTGTTGTTCTTCTTTTTGGTTAGGTATTTTTAAACTTATTCCTAACCTTTTATTTAAATTTTTAATAAAATATGCTGCCAATAAAGGTGATTCAACTTCTAAATTTTGATGCACAAAAAAATGAATATTGCGTAAACCTAAATTAACCCATTGTTCTAAGCGATTTACCCAATCATCTAAACGTTTATAATCTGATAAATGATTTGCTCCTACATAACGTATAAAAGCTTCATTATTGGTTAAACGCATATGCATCATGTCTCTTCTTCCAGCTGTATCAACAATAGTATTAGACACGCCATTTGATTCTAATAAATTGTAAAATTCTTTTGAAATTTCAGGATCAGTAAACCAATCGGTATGTCTACACTCTACAGTTAATGGAATTTCTTTAGGCCAACTTTTCACAAAATTTTCAAGTCTAGAAAAGTTTTTAGGTGCAAAATTACTATGCAACTGTAAAAAAATAGTTCCTAACTTTTCATCCAACTTAGTAGCAGCGTCTAAATAATAATTTACCAAATCAGCTACACCTTCTAATCTTTTCCAGTGACTAATATCTTGAGTTAACTTAGGAAAAAATTTAAATCCATCGGGAGTTTTATTTTTCCACTTCTCAAATTGTTCTGGTGGAAATTGTCTATAAAAAGTTGCATTCAATTCTATAGAGTTAAACTGACTTGAATAATATATTAATTCATCTTTTGTACCTCTCGGGTAAAAACCTTTTAAATCGGCTCTATTCCATTTTGCACATCCAACATAAGCAGATAAATCTTTTTCTTTATTAAATCCAGATAGTAAACGAATAGTATCTTGATGGGTATCAGGAAAAGAAAAATCAACAAGTTCTGGCTGTTCTACTTTTCCAAACTTCATGATTTATTTTTTTTATCAATTAAATCTGGTCTAAAATCATTCATAAGTGCCAAATCCTTCATTTTAGCATATTCAAAACCTTGTTTCCACCAACCAGTCATTTGTTTTTTATCAAAAACTAACGAATTCGTTGTTAAAACTGTTGGCGTATAATATAAATTCAACTTCACATCTTTATGTTTTGCTGACAACTTTCCGATAGTTACATTATGCTTTTCTACATGTTCCAACATAAAACCAAAAACATCTAACATTAAAGAGAACGGATTTTTAGACGGCATTCTGTTAATCTGGTTTACTTCTGTCTCTAAAATAATAGCATCAACTTCTTTAGCACCTCTTAATATAGCTTCTCTAATCGGAACTAAACAACCAAAACCTCCATCTGCATATTGACAAGAGTTTTTCTCTAGTAAACTCATAAAAGGCACATAATTACAAGACCCCCAAATCCAATCACAAAAATCATTATAAGAACATTCTGAAATAGATTTATATTCAATTTCATTTGCAGTTAAGTTAGATACTGTTACTACAACTTCTTTATTTTGCTCTCTAATAATCTCATACATTTTAGGTGTAATATTTGCTCTTATTAGCTTTCTTAAATTTTTACTTTCACCAAAAGTTTTACGCCCATTTAATAAATTCCAAAAAGTATTTCTGTGCCGAATAGAAACGACTTTAACACCATGTACATTTCTAATTTTAAATGGATTGTTACTAAAAATAGTTCGTTGACTAACATTAGTATACAACATTTTAAGTTCGTCAATCATTCCAACTGCTAAATGAGAAACCATTAAACTTCCTGTAGATGTTCCTAAGAATAAATCGTAATCTTTTTGCTTCTCTTTCATTAAAAACTCAACTACACCTCCAGCAAATGCTCCTTTACTTCCTCCACCAGAAATTACTAAAGCTTTTTTGTTATGTTGATCTTCATTCATATAGATGAAATGTTTTACCTATTTTTAATTCCATAAAAATATCAAAAAAATGAAAGGTAAACTTATTATAATTTTCTTATCTCTATTATTAATTTCTTGTAAAGAAAAAAACACCTCTCGAAACATAAGTCGTATTGAAATAAAAGAATTTACTATCGATAGTACAAGCATTAGATCTTTAGTTGCTGTAGATGAACAAAATTTAGTTTTTGCAGGTTCTAATGGTGTTATTGGTAATTATAATCTAGAAAAAGGATTGTCAAAATTTAAAATCAAATATCAAGATTCTATAATTCCTCATTTTAGAAGTCTAACAACTAATGGTAACTCTTATTTTGCTTTAAGTATCGCTAACCCTGCTTTACTATATAAAATTGAAGATGAAAATCATAAAATTGTATATCAAGAAGTACATGAAAAAGTATTTTATGATAGCATGAAGTTTTTTAAAAATGGAAAAGATGGAATAGCAGTTGGCGACCCTACAGAAGCATGTCCTTCTATAATTATAACAAATGATGGGGGTAATTCTTGGAAAAAAATATCATGTGAAAATTTACCAAAACTTGAAGATGGTGAAGCTTTTTTTGCTGCAAGCAATACGAATATTAAAATTATTAATGATACCGTTTGGATCGTATCTGGTGGGAAAAAAGCTAGAGTTTTAAAATCAGAAGACAGAGGTAAAACTTGGAAAACTTACGATACTCCAATTGTACAAGGTGATGGTCCTCAAGGAATTTATTCTGTTGATTTTTATGACAAAAACAATGGTTTTATTATTGGTGGAAATTACTCAAAACCTAACGACAATTGTAAAAATAAAGCCATAACAAAAGATGGTGGTAAAACTTGGGAAATCATTGCCGATAATATAAACCCAAACTACAAAAGCTGTATTCAGTATGTACCAAATGGAAAAACCAAAGAAATATTTACGGTCGGAAAAACTGGGATTTCATATAGTACAGATGGAGGTAACACATGGATTGATAATGATACTAAAGATTTTTACGCTATTCAGTTCGTAAACTCTAATACTGCTTGGTTAACTGGTAATAAAAAAATTGGTTTGCTTAAGATTCACTAAATCTTAATTTTATGTTAAAGGAAAATCGTTTTAAGATTAATTAAATACTTTTAACGTAAAAATCAATCAATTCATAATGAAAAAATTACCACTACTCCTATTCTTGTGGGCTATTTTCGGATATTCACAAGAATACTTCCCCATAAATACTGGGGTAAAAACTTCCAAAAACACAACAACAGCATTTACAAATGCTACAATTTATGTGTCCCCTGCTAATACTATTAAAAAAGGAATTTTAGTAGTAAAAGACGGAAAAGTCGTTAATGTTGGAAAACGAGTAAATATACCAAGTGATGCAACTGTTATCGATTTAAAAGGGAAATTTATTTATCCTTCATTTATCGATGTTTATTCTAGTTTCGGTATTGCTGAACCAAAAAGAAATAGAAACTTTGGAAGATCTCCTCAATATGATGCTTCTAGAAAAGGATATTACTGGAACGATCATATTCGTCCAGAAACTAATCCTCATTCTGAATTTAACTTTGATACAGCAAAAGCAAAAGCCTTAATAAATGCAGGTTTCGGTGTTGTAAATACTCACTCTGAAGATGGTATTATGCAAGGAAACGGACTTTTAGTTTCATTAAGTCCTAATTCTTCTGAAGCATATAGAGTTTTAAATGCTAAAACTACAAATCATTTATCGTTTTCTAAAAGTAAAAAATCTGGACAAAATTACCCTACTTCAAAAATGGGTGCAATGGCATTATTGCGTCAAACTTATTTAGATGCGGATTGGTATGCTAAAGGAAATGCTAAGAATAAAGATTTATCATTAGAAGCTTTAAACCAGAAAAAAAACTTACCTCAAATTTTTAATGCAGGTAGTTATTTAGATGTTTTAAGAGCAGACAAAATCGGTGATGAATTCGGAATTCAATATACAATCTTAGGTGGTGGTGATGAATTTGAAAGAATTAATGATATTAAAAAAACTAATGCTACACTTATTATTCCTATCAATTTCAGAAAAGCTTATGACGTAAGTAATAAGTTTTTAGCAGATGTAATTTCTTTACGTGACATGCGTAAATGGAATCAAGAACCTAGTAATTTAGCAGTTCTAGCTAAGAACGGAATACCGTTCGCACTTACTACACACAAGTTAAAGTCTCCAAAAGCTTTTAGAGCTAATTTAATGAAAGCTATAAAGCATGGTTTTGATAAAACTAAAGCTTTAGAAGCTTTAACTACAATTCCTGCTCAAATTTTAAAAGAAACTAAAGTAGGTAACTTAAACACTGGTAGTTTTGCGAATTTCTTAATCACTTCGGGTGATATTTTTGATGAAAAAACAACAGTTTATGAAAACTGGACTTTAGGTAATAAAAATGTGATTAACGATATGGGAATTACAGATATTACCGGAAACTATTCTTTAACTTCTAATGGAAAGAACTACGAATTACTAATTTCTGGAAAAGGAAAAAAACAGAAAGCAGAAGTTAAAAAAGGAGAAAAGAAACTAAAATCAAACTTTGTTTTTAAAGACAATTGGATTCAATTATCAATTAACGACGAAAATGAATTTTTACGTTTAGTAGGTAAAATAGAATCTAATAAAGATTCTTTCAATGGAACAGGTGAAGATAACTCAGGAAATGCTGTAACATGGACAGCTACAAAAAAAGAGACTAAATCAGATAAAGAGAAAAAAGGTAAAAAGTCGGATAAAAAGTCTCCTGAAGTTGTTGCTGTTAGCTATCCGAATGTTGGTTTAGGAAACTCAGTAAAACCTAACCAACAAACTATTTTAATTAAAAATGCTACCGTTTGGACTAGTGAAAACGATCAGGTTTTAAATAATACTGATATATTAATTAAAGAAGGAAAAATTTCTCAGATTGGTAAAAACTTATCTGCACGTGGTGCTAAAACTATCGATGGAACTGGAAAGTTTGTAACTGCAGGAATTATTGATGAACATTCACATATTGCTACATCTGCAGTAAATGAAGCTGGACATAATTCTACTGCTGAAGTTACTATTGAAGATGTTGTTGATCCTGATGATATTAATATCTATAGAAACTTAGCTGGTGGTGTTACTTCTATTCAGATTTTACATGGTTCTGCTAACCCAATTGGAGGACGATCTGCAATCATAAAGCTAAAGTGGGGTGAAAATGCAGAAAATATGATTTATAAAAATTCTCCAAAATTCATCAAGTTTGCTTTAGGAGAAAATGTAAAACAATCTAACTGGGGTGATCGTCAAACTATTCGTTTCCCACAAACAAGAATGGGTGTTGAACAAGTATTTATCGATTATTTTCAACGCGCTAAAGAATACGACGCTAAAAAGAAAAGCGGACAACCTTATCGTAAAGATATTGAGTTAGAGACTATTGCTGAAATCATTAATAAAGAACGTTTCATTTCTTGTCACTCTTATGTACAATCTGAAATAAACATGTTAATGAAAGTTGCTGAGCAATTCAACTTCAATGTAAATACTTTTACACACATTTTAGAAGGATATAAAGTTGCAGATAAAATGAAAGAACACGGAGTTGGTGGTTCTACTTTTGCCGATTGGTGGGCATATAAATATGAAGTAAATGATGCAATTCCTTATAACTCTGCTATTATGCACAGACAAGGTGTTACTGTAGCAATTAATTCAGATGATGCAGAAATGTCTAGAAGATTAAATCAAGAAGCTGCAAAAACAGTTAAATATGGTGGTTTAACAGAACAAGAAGCTTGGAGAACAGTTACCATTAATCCTGCTAAGTTATTACACTTAGATGAAAGAACAGGAAGTATTAAAGTTGGTAAAGATGCTGATATTGTAGTTTGGAGTGATAACCCGTTATCTATTTATGCCAAAGCAGAACAAACTATTGTAGAAGGTGCTATATATTTTGATATTAATTCAGACAAACAAAAACGTAAAGCTTTAAAAGCAGAACGCGCTAAATTAATTTCGATGATGTTAAAAGAGAAAATTGGAGGAGCTCCAACTCAAAAACCATCAAGAAAGCACAAAATTTTATTCCACTGTGATACCGAATAAGAACTTAAATAGTAAAAAAATGAAAAATCAATTTATACTTATTGTATTAAGTTTCTTTATTCTAGGAAATATTAATGCACAACAAACACCAGCATCTAAACAAACAAAAGATTATTCTATTGTAGGTGCTACAGCACATATCGGTAATGGAAAAGTTATCGAAAACTCTTTGTTAGTTTTTTCTAATGGAAAACTTACATATGTAGGAAACAATAATGCTTCTGAACAAAAAGGAGAAGTGATTAAAGCGAATGGAAAACACGTTTATCCAGGATTTATTGCGGCCAATACTTCTCTAGGTTTAGCTGAAATTGATGCCGTAAGAGCTACTCGAGATTTTGATGAAGTTGGTAATTTTTTACCTCACATTAGAAGTATTATTGCTTATAATGCAGAAAGTAGAGTTATTGAAACAATGCGTCCAAATGGAGTATTAATGGCTCAAGTTGCTCCAAGAGGAGGAACTATTTCTGGAACTTCAACTGTTGTACAGTTAGATGCTTGGAACTGGGAAGATGCTGCTATAAAGTTAGATGACGGGATTCATATTAATTGGCCTTCTACTTTTAGCTTTGGACGTTGGTGGTTAGGAGAAGACAGAGGTTTAAAACCTAATAAAAATTATAAAGAAGCAACAGATAGAATTAAAAACTTCTTTAAAAAAGCTAAAATTTATCTTTCTGGAAATAAAACTCCTAAAAACCTTCCTTATGAAGCTTTAAAGAATGTTTTTAATGGTACTCAAAAAGTTTTTGTTCATGTTAATGGAGAAAAAGCAATTGTTGATGTTATTAATGATTTTAATGAATTAAACATTAAAAATGTAGTTTTAGTGAAAGCTCATGGAGCACATAAAGTTGCAGATTTAATTAAAAACAATAACATTCCTGTAATTCTTGAAAGATCTCATAGATTACCTGATAGTGAAGATCAAGATTATGACTTACCATATAGAATGGCTAAAATTTTATCTGAAAAAGGTATTTTAGTTGGTTTAGGAATGGAAGGTGATATGGAACGTATGAGCGCAAGAAACTTACCTTTTTATGCAGGAACTTATGCAGCTTATGGTTTAGATAAAGAGCAAGCTGTTCAGCTTATAACAAGTAATAATGCTAAAATATTAGGTATTGATGCTATAGCAGGAACATTAGAAGTTGGTAAAGATGCTACTTTATTTATCTCTGAAGGTGATGCTTTAGATATGAGAACTAATATCATTTCTGAAGCTTTTATTCAAGGAAGAAAAATTAGTTTAGAAACTCATCAAACTAAACTCTGGAAACGTTATTCCAACAAATATAAAAACCAATAATTACTATAAAGCTCGGAAATTTCCGAGCTTTATTCTTTTATAACTTTTACATAATATATAATTAATCCAATGCTAAATCTTAGCTTCTATTTTAGTAGGAAATTATTTATTATGAAAAAAACTACACTTACACTCTTTTTTGCATTATTTGTTGCGTTAACCTCTTTGGCTCAAGCTAAATATCATCGAGTAAAAATTTTGGGAACCACGGCTAAATCAGTTTGTGATTATTATTCTGGTAGCTTAGTTGTTAGTGGTACAAGAAAAATTAACTTTTACGGATTATCATCTAAATTAAATGTTGGTTCATTGTACTACACAAACTCAAAATATTACATCGTAACTCAAGCAACAGATGTTTATGAACAAGACGCAGATGACGATTGGACCGTGTCTGCTCAACCAACTCCAATTACAAGTTACCAATGTAAAAAATACATTCGAGTTGCTAGATTAGGAAGTACTTATACAGAAGCAAATAGAAACTTTTGTACGAATAGAGTTTTAGAAAATATAAAAGCTAATTACTATTGGACAGGAACTCTTTCTGTTGGAAATGTTTATATTATTGATAATGAATATTACAAAGTAACTAGCATCTCGAATACATCGAATCAGGATGCTGATGAAAACTGGTTTGGAACTCATCATTCTTCTGCTATTAATTTCGCCTGTAAAAGATTTCATAAATTAGGTAGAGTAAGTTCTCCTTGTAGTAATTATATTTCTAGAACTTATAAATTGAATTTAGAAAATCTTTCTTCTAAATTAACTGTAGGTAAAAGTTATAGAATTAATGGAACATATTATAAAGTAATTAGCAGTTCAGACTTTCAAGATCAAGACGCCGATGATGATTTATTTGTAAGCAATTTAGTTGGTCCTTATTCTTGTAGAATTAGCACGAATGACTTAACTAATAGTGAAATTACTAGTACTCCGATACAAATCGTTGTTTTCAATATGTTAGGAAAAAAAGTAAAAGAATACAAAGCTAATTCTATGAATGAAATTAAAACTGAAGGATTAGGTAAAGGACTTTATATTTTAAAATCTACAGCAGGAACTAAAAAGATTTTAATCAAATAAAAATAACAAAACATTGTAATAAAAAAATCCAGCCTAATAGCTGGATTTTTTCTATAATGAATTACCTGTATTTTATTTTAAGTTAATATACATATTGTTATAATCTAGATTTTTCAATTCAGAATTCCATACAGGTTTTTGTAAGGAAGAATTTCTAGAGAATATAGAACTTCCTCTAGATCCAGTTGTGATATATTCAATAGTTCTAGCTAATAAAGGTTCTGTTGGATCTCCAAGTACTCCTAAATTAGCAACATCTTCTTCTATAATTACTTCTGGTGTATAACCGTTAGGTTCATTTTGCCCATTTTTATTTTGAATTTCTAACACTATTGGCTGCATTGCCCAAGTATGATTGTTATTGAAATTTGGACCAGTTTTAGTATAATCGTCTGAATCATATAAAGTAATGGATCCTACTTGTTTGCCGACTGTTTTAGTTCCAACTAAGTTAACATCCATATAAGGTAATAAACCATTAATAACAAGTTCTGAAGCAGAAGCTGTTCTATCTGTAACAATGAAATATACAGAAGACATATTAACAGTGTTAATCGGTTCATCTAAAATAACTTGCCCGTTACTATTTTTATTTTGGATACGATTTGTAAAATAGTTAAGAAAAACATCTCTATCTATGGAATTCATTACTTTATCATTCCAAATTTGTTGGGAAAAAATATTAGTGTTCGGTTGTCCACTAATCATACTAGCTAAATAAGTTGCAGTTCTAACTGAACCGCCACCATTATATCTTAAATCTACAATTAAATCTGTGATGCCTTCATTTTTAAAAGTGGCGAAGGCATTGTTTAAATCGCCATCATAAGGAACAGAAAATTGATTATACATTAAGTAACCCATTTTGTTAGCCCCTTGTGTAATTACTTTAGCAATTTTCACAGCATTTTCTTGTATTTGTCCTTTTACAATATCAAAAGTGATTCCATTAGTAATAGGATTTCCTCCATTATAATCTGCTAAAGAAATAGTGAAAGAATCAGGGGCAAATAAATCATTAACATTTGAAGAAGTTAATTGAGTACCATTAACTTCGTTAATAATCATTCCTCTGGTAATTCCTTTAGTGTCTGCATCAGAGCCTGAAACGACATCCCTTACTACAACAAAAATATTATCAGGGTTATCACTGTATCGAACACCAATTAATTTCATCCCACTTGTTAATCTTATTCCTTGAAAAGAATTTTCTAAAGCAACATAATCATCAACAATCCATGAAAAACGATCTACGTCACCTGGTCTGTGGAGTAAACTATTAAACAATTGATCAGGAGCATTAAAACCAGCTAAGTAGTTGTTTAACTGCTCACGAGTTGAAAATTTATTATCAGCTAAATCAGGAACTTCACCTTGCCATTTGTAATAAGCGTTTAGTCCTCCCCATACAAAATCATTAATTTTAATATCTTGTGGTATGTCTTCAGACTTACTACAGCTTATTGTTATAGAAATTAATAAAAGCAAAAAGAGTTTTGATGTAAAATATTTCTTCATTATAATAAGTTTAATCCTTAGTATTAACGCAATTTAAATAAAACTTAGTATTTATTTTAACTTTTTCTGTAACAAATAAAATACTGTGTCGTCGTAAAGGTGTAAAGTTGATAAATTTGTCGTAGAAATTAATACAGATTTACAGCTTTATTAAATTTAAGTAACCAGACAATGAACCAATCAGACTTTTTAAAAGTTGTATTACCATTTAAAGATAAAGTTTTTCGTTTAGCAAAACGATTGCTTGTGTCGACGGAAGAAGCTGAAGATGCTACTCAAGAACTTTATTTTAAGTTATGGAGAAGTAAAGATAAATTAGCTGATTACAGAAATGTTGAAGCCTTTGCAATGACTATGACAAAAAATTATTGTTTTGATAGATTAAAATCTAAACAAGCTAGTAATTTAACTTTAGTACATAGTAATTATAAAGAAAAAGATACAACGTTAGATAAGAAAATAGAATATAAAGATAGTGTAAACCAAGTACACAAGCTCATTGAAAACTTACCTGAACAACAAAAAATCATTATTCAGTTAAGAGATATTGAACAATATGATTTTGATGAAATTTGCGAAATGGTGAATATGAAACCAACCGCAGTAAGGGTAGCTTTATCAAGAGCACGAAAAACAATAAGAGAAGCATTAATTAAACAACATAACTATGGAGTTAGCTAACATAGAAAAGTTATTAGAAAAATACTTAAATGCAGAAACAACACTTCAAGAAGAAACTGTTTTAAGAAATTATTTTACCAAAAGAGATGAAATACCAGCGCATCTTGAAGAGTATGGTATGTTATTTGGGTATTTTAAACAAAGTCGGAATGAAACTTTTACTAAAACCATTGAGTTAAAACCTGAGAAACAGAAACGTAAGAACTTTAAATGGTTATCAGTAGCAGCATCAATCGCTTTGTTAGTGAGTGTGTATACAGGTTATGATATTGTAGAAAAACGTAAAACCGAAATGCAAATAGCAGAAGTGAAAAAGGCGTTAAAAATGGTATCGTATAACTTAAATAAAGGTAACGAAGCATTATATTCTGTGTCTAATAATTATAAAAAAGGTACAGAAGCGATAGCAAAGTTAGACACTTACGATAAAGCTGTAAAAACAGCTATAAAAAAAATAAATAATTAATTCGAAAAGTAAACAAAGTAAAACCAAGTCAAAAAAGTAAATATCATGAAAAAAGTAATCATATTATTAGCATTAGCTTTTGTATCTAATATAGGATTTAGTCAATCTTCTATGTTTGATAAGTTAGAAGATTTAGAAGATGTATCTGTAGTAGTTGTAACTAAAGATTTATTCGATCTAATTCGTAAGTTTCCAGATTCTCAATCTGAAGAAATGGAATTTTTTAATACAGCTAAAGGCCTTCAGGAGTTAAAGGTGTTTTCTACAGAAAATGCAAGTATTGCTGCAGACATGGAAAAAATGGTAAATAAGGCTATAAAAAATTCTAATTTAACTCAGTTAATGAGAATTAAGGATAAAGGATCTAGAGTAAAGATTTATATAAAAGCTACAAAAAATAAAGATATTGTTAGTGAAGTATTAATGTTTGTAAAAGATTTAGATAAAAATGATAGAATTAAAGGAGGTAAAGAAAATTTACCATCTTCAACAATCATTTCTTTAACAGGAGAAATTAATATGAATGAGTTATCTAAAATAGCTAACGACTATCAAAAAAAAGCTGAATAATTTTTTCAGTTTGTTACAAATAAAACATAGCATAGCCTTTAATTAGGCTATGTTTTTATCAATTAATTTATAAGAAGTATACTATGAAAAAAATATTATTGTTTACAGTTTTATCTATTGTATTTACCATTGTTTCCTGTAAGAATGAAGAAAGTTTACAAACGTATTTGATTAAATCTCAAGATAATACGAGTTATACAAGATTAGATGTTTCTACAAGTATGCTAGGTTCTTTTTTTGAAGATACTTCAGAAGAAGATCAAAAAACTTTTCAGAGTATAAAAAAGTTAAACTTAGCTTTTTTACCAGAGAAGAATGCTACGGAGGAAGAACTAAAATTAGAGAATAAGAGGTTGAAAACAATCATGAAAAATACAGATTATAAATCTTTATTTAGAGCTAATGATAAAAGAGGGAGAGCTACCGTGTATTATTCTGGAGATACAGATGCAATTGATGAGATTGTTGCTGTAGTTTATGCAAAGAATTTTGGATTTGGAGTCGCTAGAGTTTTAGGAGAAGATATGAATCCAAATAAAATAATAAGTATGATCCAAAATATCAAAAAGAGTGAAGAAGGACAAGAATTAGAAATGATAAAAGATATGTTCGGAGGAGAATTTCAAACAGAAAAATTAAGAGTAGATCCTATTGAGTAAACTTTCTTATAAAATGATTTTAGAAACACCACAACTTTTTTGAAAATGTTGTGGTGTTTTGTTTTAACTAGCCATTAACAGCAATACAATATTTAATTAGTACTTTTGATCAAATACATAAAGTTTTATGAGGAATATTTTTTGGGTGCTTATACTATGTAGTTCTTTTATTTATCAAGGATTTTCACAAAGTTTATCTGAATATAGGAGCGAGAGAGATAAGATTTTCAACTTAGAACATACGAAATTAAAAGTTGATTTTAATTTTCAGAAACAAACAATGAATGGTGAAGCTTGGATTACAGTAAAGCCTCATTTTTATAGTTCTAATGAGTTAGAGTTAGATGCCAAAGCAATGTTGATTCATAAGGTTACATTAAATAATGTAGATTTAAAATATAAGTATGATGGTTATAATTTAAAAATAAGTTTACCTAAAGTTTATGTAAGAGATGAAAAACTAACGGTTTATATTAAATATACTGCACAACCAGAAAGAGTAAAACAAAAAGGAAGTAAGGCAATAACATCGGTAAAAGGTTTATATTTTATTAATCCTAAAGGAGAAGATGAAAATAAACCAACTCAAATTTGGACACAAGGAGAAACCGAAGCAAGTAGTTGTTGGTTTCCTACTATAGATGCTCCTAATCAAAAAACTTCACAAGAGATTTATATTACAGTTCCAAAAAAATATAAAACTCTTTCCAATGGAAAATTGGAAAATCAAACTCAAAATAGTAACGGAACAAGAACAGATTATTGGAATTTTACTCAAAAACATGCTCCTTATTTATTCTTTATAGGAGTGGGAGAGTATGAAATCATAAAAGATGCTTACAAAAATATTCCAGTAGATTATTATGTAGAAAAAGAATATGTTCCCTATGCAAAAGATATTTTTGGAAACACACCAGAGATGTTGGCATTCTTTTCTAAAATTACAGGAATTGAATATCCGTGGGATAAATACTCGCAAATCGTAGGTAGAGATTATGTAAGTGGTGCTATGGAAAACACTACAGCTGTTATTCATGGAGAAAAAGCATATCAAACTCCAGGGCAATTAATAGATCAAAATGTACAAGAACTTACAATTGCACATGAAGCGTTTCATCATTGGTTTGGTGATTTAGTAACTGCAGAAAGTTGGAGTAATTTAACAGTTAATGAAAGTTTTGCGAATTATAGTGAATATTTATGGCTAGATTATAAATACGGTAAAGATGAGGCTGAGGCACATTTATTTGAAGATATTCAAGCATATAAATTAGGAGATAATCCAGATAAACATTTGGTTCGTTTTTATTATGATGATAAAGAAGATATGTTTGATGCTGTTAGTTATAATAAAGGTGGAGCAATTTTACATATGCTAAGAAACTATCTAGGAGATAAAGCTTTTTTTGAAGGTTTAAATAAATATTTAACAGATAATAAATACGGAACAGGTGAAGCTCATGAGTTACGATTAGCTTTAGAAAGCATTACAGGTAAAGATTTAAATTGGTTTTTTAATCAATGGTATTTCGGAAAAGGACACCCTAAATTAGATATTTCTTACGATTACAATGATTTAAGAAAAACGGTTACTGTTAATGTGTATCAAACCCAAGATCAAGAATTTCAATTTCCTTTAACTATAGATGTTTTTGAAAAAAATAAAGTAAAACGTCATACTGTTTTTGTAAATGGAAAAGAGACATCTTTTAATTTATCTTATACAACACAACCAAAGTTAGTTCAAATTAATGCAGATGGTGTTTTGTTATGTGATATTAGTGAAAACAAAATTTTAAGTGATTATATCTTTCAGTTGAAAAATGCAAAAAACTATAGACACAAAAGAGAAGCATTATTAGAAGTTGCAAAGTCTCAACATATCGATAATAAATCTTTTAATGCAATAGCAGGTGTTTTAAATGATCCTTTCTATAAATTGAGAATTTTAGCACTTCAAAATATTAATTTAATTAATAAATATAGTAAGCGTAAGGTTATCGATAAAATCAAACAAATGGCTGTGAATGACTCAAAAACACTTGTTCAGGCAGCTGCTATTGAAACTTTAGGAAAATTAACAGAACCTGAATTAAAACCTATTTTTGAAAATGCATTAAATAGCCCATCATATTCAGTGGTTGGTAATGCTTTGGTTGCATTGTATTATATAGATAAAAAACTAGCTTACACCAAATCTAAAGAACTTTCTGAAGGAGTTAAAAAGGTAATTGCAACACCTTTAACTCGTATTTATTTAGAAGAAAATGACGAGAGTGAATTAACTTTTATAGCTGGTAATGTAATTACAGGAATGTATTTAAGTCAGGATAAAAATATTAAAAGTTTGTATACTAAAGCATATGAGAAAATTACAAAAAGTAATAATTCAAAAGCTATTCAAAATTTAGTAAATGATATTGTTTCTAAAGGAAAACAATATGAACAATATGGCTTTAATAATGTAGGTATAGAGTTAATGCGCAATATGGTTCAAACTCAAAAAGCGGCTAATAAACCTAATGAACAAAAAAATATAGGTATTATTAAAGAAGCTTTAACTAGGTTAGTAAAATAAGTTGAGTAATATTTGTTTTTTGGCATTACTTTTGGGAAATAAGTCAGAATTAAATTTAGTTTATGAACAAAATACTACTCATTTTAATTGCATTTTTACTTCTTTTACTTACTTCTTGTAATAGCATAAAATCTACTCAAAAAGCCATTAATTCAGGAGATTATGAAAAAGCAATTTCTCTATCAATTAATAAGTTAAAAAAAGATAAAGCAAAAGAGAAAAATCAACCTTATATAATTATGCTACAAGAAGCATATAAGAAAGCTGTTGATAAAGATTTAGCTAAGATTTCATTTTTAAATAAAGAAAACAGACCTAGTAATTTAAGAACAATTTATAATCTTTATTTATCGTTAAATGATAGGCAAGAAAGGATAAAACCACTATTACCATTAAAAAATTTAAATACGAATAAAAATGTTGTTTTTAACTTAGTTAATTATGATGATCAAATTATAAAAGTTAAAGAAAAATATACTGAGTATTTATATGTAAATGCTGTTTCTGTTTTTGATAAAGGAAAGAATAATAAATTGAAATATAGGGAGGCATATCAAGAATTTGAAAATATTAATCGAATGTATCCTAATTATAAGGAGTTAAATTCTTATATGGAGGAAGCACATAGAAAAGGGATAGATTATATTTTTATAAAGGTATTTAATGAAACAGATCAAGTAATTCCAAGAAGATTAGAAGATGACTTATTAGCTATTGATACATATGGACTAAATGATTTTTGGACAACCTACCATGCAAAAAAAATAAGAAACATTTCCTATGATTTTGATTTAGAATTAAGTTTTATAAGAATTGAAGTATCTCCTGAACAAATAAAAGAGAAAGAGTTAATTAAAGAAAGAGAAATAAAGACCGGGTATATATATGTAAAAGATGATAAAGGAAATTATGTAAAAGATAGTTCTGGTAGAAAAATTAAAAAAGATGTATATAAAACTGTTCGCTGTACATTTTATGAATATCAACAATATAAAACTAGTAGAGTAGTAGGTGTAGTTCGATATATTGATAATATAAATAAACAATTACTTGATGAATTTCCTTTAAATAGTGAATTTGTTTTTGAACACTTTTATGCAGATTATGATGGAGATAAACGTGCTTTAGAAGAGGATTTTTTTAATTTAACAAAAAAAGAACATGTAAACTTTCCTTCTAACGAACAAATGATATATGACACAGGTAGTGATATTAAATTGAGATTAAAGAATATACTTAAAAGGAATAAATTTAGAGACTAAATTAAATATGGATCTCTTTTCACAGACGAATCAATTAGTAAATTTACTTCCAGAAGGAGGTACAGTTCATTATTATGGGCATGCTTTTAAGAAAAAAGAAGCAGATATTTATTATGATTATTTATTGAATAGGATTCCTTGGAAACAAGATCAAGCTATAATATTTGGAAAATTAATCACAACTAAAAGAAAAGTGGCATGGTTTGGTGAAAAGGAATTTGAATATTCTTATTCGAATATTACCAAAGTAGCATTGCCTTTTACGAACGAATTATTAGAAATAAAAAAGATTATAGAATCTATTACTAAAGAAACATTTAATTCTTGTTTATTGAACTTATATCATGATGGTTCAGAAGGAATGGCTTGGCATAGTGACGGAGAAAAAGATTTAAAAAAGAATGGGGCAATAGCATCAGTTACTTTTGGTGCTGAAAGAAAATTTGCATTTAAACATAAACGAACCAAGGAAGTAGTTTCTAAAATACTTCAACATGGTTCGTTATTGGTGATGAAAGATGAAACACAAACACATTGGTTACATCGTCTTCCACCAACTAAAAAAGTTCACCGTCCAAGAATAAACTTAACTTTTAGAACAATAATAAGATAGTTAATCCCTTTTTATTACGTCTCCTGATCCCATTGAATGTGTATCAATATATTTTGGATTTCCTTTGTAATAAACACTACCAGAACCAACAACAGTAGCTTTAATTTTTTCTTTAACTGTAGCTTCTATATCTCCAGAACCAGCAACATTCACTTTTAAAGTTTTGGTTGTTACATTGTAAGCTTTAATATTACCAGACCCACCAATAGAGCATTTAAAATTGTTAGTTGAACCAGATACTCTAATGTTACCAGATCCACCAATAGATGTTGATAAAGTACTTGCTTTAATTTTTGCTTTAATATTACCAGATCCCCCAATAGATAAACTAACTTTTTCTCCAGTAACAGTTTTTTCTGAACGAACATTACCCGATCCTCCAAGTCCTATTCCATCAATCTTTTCAAAAGCTACAGTAACTGTTAATTTTCTATTGAATCTTAAATTCGTATTTTTTTTTGTTTTTATTTTTAATGTATTCCCTCTAACTTCAGTAATAATATAGGGAATGATGTTTTCTTCTCCTTCAATAGTAATTTCTCCTTCACGACCATCAACAAGAACAACATCAAAAGAACCCCCAACATTAATATCGTCAAAGTTTCCTACAGATCGTTTCTCTGTTGTAATTTTTCCATTTCCTCTAATTTTTTTTGAGTTCCACCAACTTTGAGCAGTAAGGTTTGTTGTTACAGTTAAAATAAATAAGGTTAATAGTAATTTTTTCATTTTTTTTTTATTTTTAAACAATTAATACTTCCATTTGAGAAAAAGACATACAAATAAGAAAAATGTTACACTTTTTACAACGTTATATATTTTAGCTTCTCTTTTAGTTTTATACGTTGTAACTATAGAAGATTTGAATTTTGAGTTTGCTGTAAAACTCGCAGCCTTATTGTCTTTATCTTTTTTGTATTTAGAAACTACTCCAAAAGTTAATTATTGGTATGTCGTAATTTTATTATTTTCTATAGTTTCTGATTCACTTTTTGTTTTTGAAGCTCACTTTTATCATGAAGCTTTATTTCTATTAGTGTTAAATAGATTTTTATATATTATCATAATATATCATTCTATTTTAAAACATTCTTTAAAAACGCTTTTGCTTTATGCAATTCCTTTTTTGTTTATATTTTCAATGATTTATCTGATACTTTATGAATATGTAAACGATGTACAATTATTAGTTTTTACTATGGGAATTGTATCTATATCTCTTGTTTTATTTGCTTTTTTAAATTTATTGACTAAAAATAATTCTAAAGCTTTATATTTTTTTTTAGGTGTGTTAATTTTTCCCGTAGCAGATGTGCTTACAGCTATTTCTAATTATATAAGCCCTAGTCCATATTACATAGTGATTTATCATTTGATGTACTATGTTGGTAGATATTTAATTTTTAGATCAATGATTTTAAAGAGGTAACAATTAATCGTTTAATCGTATAGAAACGCTTCCGTAATCTGATTTGATATTTATTTTAGAGTTTGATTTTCTTTTACCGAAAACTCCTTCGTAATATTTATTTGTAGTTTTTCTTACAACTTTATGTGTTTCTACATATTTCTCTGGGTATTTAAAACCAGAGTAACTTAAATTAATGATAAAGCTAAAATTGTTATTACTTGAGGTTCCTATTTTAATTCCAGCATAATTTCCATTTACAGTAAAGTTTTCAAAACCAGACATTAAATTTTTTACTTTTAAGCCACCGTAATCTGTGTTTATTTTTAAATTTTTTCTTAGAGTTCCTATGCGCATACTAGCATAATCTGAATTTCCATCGATATTTTCAGCTTCATCAATAGAAATACTACCATAATCACAATTAAAAACTACATCATTTACTTTACCAATATTTACAGAAGTGTAATCTGCGTTAACTTTTATGTATTCTGATTCTTGAATAGTAATTTTTGAATAATCAGCATTTAAACTTCCCGATTTCATGTATTGTATGATAGAGCTTTCACAGTAATCAAGAGAGATTGAATTTGATGAGTTTAATAACTTTTCAATTTGAATAGAACCATAATCACAATTAATATTTGTTTTACCTTTAATGATGTCTAATTCAATATTTCCATATTTATTATTTAGATCAGCGTTATTAGTTAAAGGCATTTTTATAAAATAATTAATTTTATAATTTATGTTGTTGCTTTTACCCCAAAAACTCCAGCTAGATTTTGTGTTTTCAATAATTGTTCTAGCTTCAACTAAGTTTTCTGAAGCTTCAAAATTTATTCGAATAGCATCAAGTTTATCTTCAATTTTATCTATATCATTCCCTTTAACAGTGATTTTAACATCAATTTCAATAGTATTTTTATCCCAGGTAGTAACATTCACATTACCATATTTATTTTTTACATATAAAGTAGCATTACTATTAACCGAGAATTTTTTACTAATAGTTTTTGTTTTTTCGTGTTTCTTAATAGAGTTGGCAAATACTAAGGAAGGAACCAAATAAAATAAGATTAGTATATTTTTATATAAATTCATTGTTGTTATCGTTTTGTTTGTTAGGGTTTTTTATATATTCTAATTGAAATAAAAGGTGTTCTAAAATTTGTAAACGCTGTTGATAATTATTTATCATTCTTTTAATAACCTGTTTTTCGTTACCAATTACTTTTAAATCTTTTTTAAAATTTTGAAATTGATCTTCTAATTCTTCAATTTGATCTAAAGCATCTTCAATAATAGATTCAGTTTCAATATTCCTATATTTCTCTATTTCCGTTAATTCTTGTGCTATAGTGTTTACAAAAAATGTTTCTGTTTCTGCCATTTCAGGAAAAATAGAATGCACTTGATTTTCTTGCGTTGTATATTTTCCTAGAAAAAAGCTAACTAATAGTAGAATAGAAGCTGCGGCGCTCATCCATGTCCAAGAAATTCTTCTTCTACTTTTCTGCTGTCTACTTAATTTTCTTAAAAAACGATCTTCATGTCCCGAATGAGGTTCATTTATATCGAAATCGTTATTAAGAAAAAAATCATCGAATTTATCTTTCATACTACATTAATTCTATTAATATCTTTACTTAAAACTTCCTTTAATTTCTTTTTTGCTCTAGAAATTGTTGTTCTAACATTTTCATTACTATAATTTAAGATCTGCATGATTTCTTCGTTGTCATATCCTTCAATCAAATTTAATGTAAGAATAACTCTATAATTATCTTTTAATTTTTGAATAGCACTTAAAACATCTTTAATATTTAAATTATCATAATTCAAATTATCATTTTCTTCAGGTTGATTTGGTATTACTTCAAGTTTAACCTCTTGATATCTATTGTTTTTTTTCAATTGAGTTAAGCTCTTATTAATAACAATTCGTTTTAACCAAGCACCAAATGTTACTTCTCCTTTAAAACTATTTAGTTTAGTAAATGCTGTTAAAAAAGCTTCTTGCATCAAATCTTCTGCTTCAAATTCATCTTTTAAGATTCTAAATGCTGAGTTATACATCGCTTTATAATACAATTTGTATATTTCCTTTTGAGCAGATGAATCGTTTTTCTGACAGCGTTTTAGTAGTTGATTAATATGTAGATCTGGTGTTTTCAATTTCTAAATTATACTTCAAAGACTTAGTTGTATTTTCATTGTTACACTTTTTTTAAAAATTTTTATAAAATTAAATAATTAATGTTTTTCATTACTATTTAACATTCTAGATTAAAGAATTAATATTAAAATATATTTATATTTGGCATAATGATTGAAGAAGTAAAAATCATAGAATGTCCAAGGGATGCCATGCAAGGAATAAAAAGTCATTTTATTCCTACAGAGGTTAAAGCAAAATATATAAACTCATTGTTAAAAGTAGGTTTTGATACTATAGATTTTGGAAGTTTTGTTTCTCCAAAAGCAATACCCCAAATGAAGGATACAGCAGATGTGTTGAATTTGTTAGATTTATCTTCTACTAGAAGCAAGTTGTTAGCTATAGTTGCTAATGTAAGAGGAGCTAATGATGCTTCTGTTTTTCAAGAAATAGATTATTTAGGATATCCTTTTTCTATTTCAGAAAACTTTCAAATGCGAAATACACATAAAACCATAGCTGAATCTATAGATGTTTTAAAAGATATCTTAAATATCGCGCAAAAAAATGATAAAAAAGTAGTGGCATATTTATCTATGGGGTTTGGAAATCCTTATGGAGATCCATGGGATGTAGAAATTGTCGCAAAGTGGACAGAAAAACTTGCAAATATGGGAGTTAAAATCGTATCTTTGTCTGACACGATCGGTAGTTCAACCCCAAATGTTATTGACTATCTATTTTCAAATCTAACCCCAAGTTACCCAAATATAGAGTTTGGAGCTCATCTTCATACCACACCTACTACTTGGTTTGAAAAAATTGATAGCGCTTACAAAGCAGGTTGTAGAAGATTCGATGGCGCTATTAAAGGTTATGGAGGTTGTCCAATGGCAAAAGATGATTTAACTGGAAATATGCCCACAGAGAAAATGCTTTCTTATTTTACTGCCAATAAGATTGAAACTAATATTAAACCAATGAGCTTTGAAAGTTCTTATAATAAAGTGTTAGACGTTTTTAATCATAATTATTAGTCTAGATAAATGAAATTTAGTTTTTTAATAACATTCTTAATTGGTTTTTTAACGCCGCATATTGCTGATCCCTCAGATAGAGACAGTCAGACTCTAGGCTCTTGGGAAATTAGAAATGGAATTTTTATTGAAAGCAATGATGAGGAAACAAGTATAGCACGTTACAACTGGAGTGTTTTTTATAGTATTTTTCCTAAAAGAATTACACAAAAATATATAAAAAGACTTGTTTTAATGACAGATGGTGAAGATGAAAAAACAGGTGCTTTAGGTGCATTAAATGATAAAAATACGGAATGGCAACTAGTTATAGATCCTATCGATGTAGATTTTACAAGTAAAGATAAAACAAGAATCAATCAATCAATTTATACATTAGTTCATGAGTTTGGCCATTTACTTACTTTAAATCACACACAAATTACACCAGGAAAAAAAACTAATCAAAGACCAAATGAACCTTATGTAACTATTGAAGGTATAACAAATAAAAGAAGTTATCTTAATAAATTTGTTGAAGAATTTTGGGATGGGACATTACTTAAAGAATGGGATTATATTCAAAGAAATTTTTGTTATACAGAACAAAAAAGTTGTTTAGAGAAATTGTATGGTTTATATAAAGATAATTATAATGACTTTATTACAGATTATGCAGCAGAGAGTCCAGAGGAAGATATTGCCGAAAGTTGGACTGCTTTTGTTTTAGGAAAAAAAATTGAAAATCCTCAAACAGTTTCAGAACTTAAAATTAATTTTTTCTATCAGTTTGAAGAACTTGTATACTACAGAAAAGTGATTAGAAAAAACATAAAAAAATACGAATAATTTTTAATCAATTGCTGTGAAGCGTATTACTTTTTATTTGAAATTCAGTATCGTTTGTATTGTATTTCTAAATTCATGTAAATCTATATCAAATCCTTTGACTTCTTCTCAGGATTTTAAGTTTATAAAGAAAGATAATAATATTTATTTTACAATTTTACAGTTGAATGATGTTTACGAAATAGCGCCAATTCAAGGAAATAAATATGGAGGAATGGCAAGAGTTTCTGCTCTTTACAGACAACTTCAAAAAGAAAATCCAAACTCAATGTTAGTTTTAGCTGGTGATTTTTTAAACCCTTCTCTTTTAGGAACAATGAAAGTAGATGGTGAACGTGTTCGTGGTAAGCAAATGGTGGAAGTTATGAATGCTATGAATTTTGATTTAGTAGCGTTTGGAAATCATGAGTTTGATTTAAGTTATAATGATCTACAAAATAGATTAAATGAAAGCCATTTTGAATGGATAAGTGCAAATGTTTTTCATAAAGAAAATGGAAAAAATCACTTTTTTCATAAAGTTATAGAGGGAAAAAAAGAAGCAGTAAATGAAACTTATATTCAAGAGTTTAGAATAGGAGAGAAGTCAGTTAAAATAGGTTTTATTAGTGTTTGTATTCCTTCTAATCCAAGAAATTATGTTTCTTATTCAGATATGTATGTTGAAGCTGAAAGAACTTATAATGAATTAAAAGATGAGGTCGATTTTATTTTAGGTTTAACTCATGTAAAGCTTGAAGAAGATAAAGAAATAGCAAAATTATTACCTAATATTCCTTTGATAATGGGCGGGCACGAGCATAACAATATGTATGTTAAAGAAGGAAATACATATATTGCTAAAGCAGATGCTAATGCAAAAACAGTATATATACATCGTTTTGAATTTAATACAGATACTAAAGAATTAAATTTTAAGTCTGAATTAAAAATTATAGACGATAATTTTCCTGTTGACGAAGACGTGAACTCTGTTGTTAAAAAATGGCAAAATCTATTAAATATAAAAATTAAGGATGTTATAGCCAATCCTGAAGAAATTATATATAAAACCAAAGTTCCTCTTGATGCACGAGATACACCCATAAGATCAATACAAACTAATATGGGTAAAATTATTGCAGAATCTATGAGTAAATCTTATGGAAATGAGAATATTGATTGTGCTTTTGTAAATGGAGGATCTATTCGAATAGACGATGTTTTAGAAGGAAATATTAATGCTGTAGATATATTTAGAGTTCTTCCTTACGGAGGTCCAGTATTAAAAGTTAAGTTAAAGGGAGATTTACTAGAAAAAGTATTAGAATTTGGTGATAAAGCTTCGGGTACAGGTGCTTATTTACAACGTTTTAATGTAACTAGAAATGATAGTGGTTTTTGGTTAGTTAAAGAACAAAAGATAGACCCTAATAAAGATTACACTATTGCTACTTCCGATTATTTATTAAAAGGTTTCGATATTCCTTTTTTAAAGAATTCTAACCCTCAAGTATTAGATGTTTACGAACCTAAATCTAACGAAACTGCTATTGATGTTAGAAAAGCTGTTATTGAGTTTTTAAAGTCAAAATAATTTATTTTAAATAAATCTAAATAAAATTTGTTTAGATGAAAACGTATCTTATATTTGCGTTAAATTATTTAAAATAAGTCTTAATAAAATGAAGAAAGTTTTTTTATCTGCTTTAACAGTTTCAAGTTTATTGTTTGTTTCTTGTTCAGATGATAACAATAATATTCCTGATAATCCTGATGCAGAAGTAGTCGCTCCAGATACATATAAGTTCGAAAGAAATGGTAGTACTTCAGTAAGTTACTCAGGACAAACTACTAGAATTAAAATGGCTGAAGAATTTATCAGTGCATTAAAAAATGACCCTTCAAGTACAGCAATTCCTACAACTACTGAAGCAATGTTAGATGGTATGTTTGCTCATGTAGAAGGAAATGCAGATTTTTCTAATACTGATTTAAATGCTTCTTCAAAAAGTATTAGAAGTAAAACAGCAGCTTCTAGAGATTATTTCTTTTCAAATGTTGTAGAAGGAACTGCAATCAAAGAAAAATTTGATGGATGGATTAAAGAGCAAGTTGACGTAGTTTTTCCTAACTGGAATACTAACGCAGCTGAAGGTGTTGCTGGAAGAATTCAAGAAGCAGGTGGTGGATCTAATCGTTTAGTAAACGGAAAAGGTTTAGAATTAAATCAGGCAATTAATAAAACTTTAATTGGAGCCTTAATGGTAGACCAAATGTTAAACAATTATTTAGGTATTCTTGTTTTAGATGAAGGAACTAATGTAGCAGATAATGATAATCAAGTTTTAGCTACAGATAAGAATTACACTAATATGGAACATAAATGGGATGAAGCTTTTGGTTATTTATATGGAACAGATAATGCTGAAAACCCACAATATAATGCAGATAGCTTTTTAAGTAAGTATGTTTCTAGAGTAGAAGGAGACACAGACTTTACTGGTATATCTAAGAAAATATATGATGCATTCAAAAAAGGAAGACAAGCTATTGTTGTAAAAAATTATACAGAAAGAGAAGCACAAGCTAAAATCATTAGAGATGAAGTTTCTAAAATCATAGCAATTAGAGCTGTATATTATTTACAACAAGCTAAATTAACTTTAGCAACAGATAAAGCTTCTGCTTTCCATGATTTATCTGAAGGCTTCGGTTTTATAGAGTCTTTACGTTTTACACGTAATACTTCTACTAATGCTCCTTATTTTACAACTACTGAAATTACTGGTTTCACAAACAAATTATTAGAAGGAAATGGTTTTTGGGATGTAACTAACGCTACTCTTGATGAAATTTCTGATGCAATTGCAGATAAATTTGATTTTACTGTTGCTCAAGCAGGTAGTTAATTAAAATTATTCTAAATAAAAATAAATTTATAAAAAGTAGCTAGATTCATAGCTACTTTTTATCTTTGCGGGAGTTTTATTTAGAATAAATAGAAATAACTTTTTATATGTTTAAAAAATATTCCATACTATTCATTTCATTCTTGTTAATCTTATCTTGTTCTGATAATTCACAAGATCCTGGGGATAATAATAATACAGATAATTTCGATAGAGGAGCTTTGTTAACCTTTCTAGCAGATAACACAATTATTCCTGCTTTTGAAACCTTAGAAACTAGGTTAGCTCAATTAAAAACAGATGCTATTAGTTTTACTGCAACTCCAAATGTCACTACATTAAATCAGGTTAGATCAAGTTGGGAGTCAACATATATGATTTGGCAAAGTGTTTCAATGTTCGATATTGGTAAGGCTGAAGAATTACAGTTTGTAAACCATTTTAATATTTTTCCAGTAACTGTTGCAGATATTGAAAGCAACATTACAAATGGAACTTACGATTTTAATAGTCCAAATAATCACGATGCTCAAGGTTTACCAGCTTTAGATTATTTATTTAACGCTATAGGAGCAGATGATACAGCAATACTTGAAAAATTTACTACTGATGTAAATGCTGCAGGATATAAAAAATATGTAAATGATATTGTAGAAAAAATGAGTACTATAGCTAGCGATATTGTATCAGATTGGAAAGGAAGTTATAGAACTCAGTTTATTTCAAGTACTTCTAATACTGCAACTAGTGCACTTAATAAATTAGTAAATGACTTTATTTTTTACTACGAAAAAAGATTAAGAGCAAATAAATTTGGGATACCTGGAGGAGTTTTTTCTAATACAGCTTTACCAGAAAAAGTTGAAGCTTTTTATAAGAAAGATATTTCTAAAAAATTAGCATTACAAGGATTAAAATCTGTACAAGATGTTTTCACTGGACACGGTTATATTGGTACAAATGGAGCTAGTTTTAAATCTTATTTAGTTAGCTTGAATAAATCAACATTAGCAACAGATATAGAAAATCAGTTGAATTTAGCAAAAACACAAATTGAAACTTTAGATGATAATTTTTTCAATCAAGTAAGTTCTAATAATACAGAAATGTTAAAAGCATATGACGAATTACAAAAAGCAGTTGTACTGTTAAAAGTAGATATGTTACAGGTATTTAATGTAAGTGTTGACTTTGTTGATGCTGATGGAGATTAAAAATATAAATTACTAAGTATAATATTAAAAGCTGTCTGTTAACTCAGGCAGTTTTTTGTGTATAAGAGATTGACTTTAAATAATTACATATTAAAAAAGACTAGTGCAGCTCCTTTGGCAACTTTCCGTTTGTTTTTCGGGTTGTTAATGTGTATCAGTATCATTAGGTTTTGGTACAACGGATGGATAGAGAAATTATATATTCAACCTAAGTTTTTCTTTTCTTTTTATGGCTTCAGCTGGATTAAACCGTTAGGGAATTATACTTACTTTCTCTTTATTCTTTGCGGAATTTCAGCATTATTAGTTGCTGTAGGTTATAAGTATAGATTGTCAATAATTACTTTCTTTTTAAGTTTTACTTATATCGAATTAATGGATAAGACAACTTATCTTAATCATTATTATTTTATAAGTATTCTTAGTTTTCTACTTATTTTTTTACCTGCAAATGCAACTTTTTCATTAGATAACTATTTCAATAAAAAATCATACAAAACGATACCGAATTGGACAATCGATAGTATTAAACTCCTTTTAGGAATTGTTTATTTTTATGCTGGTTTAGCCAAATTAAATTCCGATTGGTTGTTTAGGGCACAACCTTTAAAAATATGGCTACCTTCTAAATACGACCTGCCTTTAATTGGAAATAATCTAATGCAACAAGAATGGTTTCATTTTGCTATGAGTTGGAGTGGAGCTATTTATGATTTATCTATACCTTTTTTATTATTATTTAAAAGAACAAGAACTATTGGGTTTTTCCTAGTTGTTCTTTTTCATGTATTTACAAGGATTTTATTTCCGATAGGAATGTTTCCTTATATCATGATCGTTGCTACGCTAATATTTTTTAGCGCATCTTTTCATGAAAAAATAATTGCTTTCATAAAAAGTAAGCTAAGATTAAAAACAAATAACATAGAAGAAATTGAAATTTTTCAATTTAGAAGAACATTTACTTTAAAGATTGTTAGTGTGTTTCTAGTTTTACAACTTTTATTGCCATGGAGATATTTATTGTATCCTGGGGAATTATTTTGGACAGAACAAGGATATCGATTCTCTTGGCGTGTAATGTTAATGGAAAAAGCAGGATACACCACATTTAAAATTGTTGATGGAAAAACCAAACAATTCTTTTACGTTGACAATACAGATTTTTTAACCTCTTTTCAGGAAAAACAAATGAGTTTTCAACCTGATTTTATTATAGAATATGCTCACTTTTTAGGAGATCATTTTACGCAACAAGGGCACAAGAATGTTGAAGTATATGCAGACTCTTATGTGGCATTAAACGGACGTTCTAGCGAACGTTTTATAGATGCTAAAGTTGATTTATATAAAGAAAAAAACAGTTTCAAACATAAATATTGGATTTTACCTTTTACAAATGAGATTAAGATTAAAGGATTATAGTTGTTTTATTATAGTATTTCTAGTTTCAGTATGCGCATTTGGGCAACAGCGCTACAAAGGAACGGTTACAAATGAGAATAAAAAAGCTTTACAAAAAGTACAGCTTTTAGATAGTTCAGGAAACGTACTAACAGAAACTAATAACAAAGGGGAGTTTGAGTTTACATCAAATAAAACGCAAATTCAAGTTATTTTCTATTTAGACGAATATGAGCTTTTAGAGAAAAAATTAATAGCAAACGAGAATGTAAATATCATTCTAGCTTCTTTTTCTGAAGAATTATCAGAAGTAGAAATAACAGCTAAAAAGAGAAAAGCTTTCGAACTAAAAAGACTTAAAGATGTTGAAGGTACAGCTATTTATGCAGGAAAAAAGACAGAAGTTATTTTAGTTACAGAATCAACAGCAAATTTGGCAGCAAATAATGCCAGACAATTGTATAATCAAGTCGCTGGTTTAAATATTTTTGAAAATGATGATGCTGGTTTACAATTAAATGTTGGTGGTCGTGGTTTAGATCCAAATAGAACTTCAAACTTTAATACACGTCAGAATGGTTATGATATTAGTGCAGACGTTTTAGGATATCCAGAAAGTTATTATTCACCAGCAGCAGAAGGAGTTCAAGAAATACAAGTTATTCGTGGAGCTGCTTCTTTACAATATGGAACTCAATTTGGTGGATTAATCAACTTCGTTATGAAGAAGCCAAATCCAAATAAACCTTTCGAAATTGTTTCAAGAAGTACACTAGGGAGTTTTAATTTATTTACAAATTTTACCAGTGTTGGAGGTACATCAGACAAATTAAGTTATTATGCTTTTTATAATTACAAACAAGGAGATGGATTCAGACCAAATTCAGGATTTAATTCAAAAAACATTTTCACTCATTTAGGATATCAAATTTCCGATAAATCTAAGATAGAAGGTGAAGTAACCTATTTAACTTATTTATCACAACAAGCTGGTGGTTTAACGGACAGAATGTTTGCTGAAGATCCTTTTCAAAGTAATAGAGAAAGAAATTGGTTTAATGTAGATTGGTTTTTATATAACCTAAAATATACTCATGATTTTTCTACAAACACAAAACTTACATTCAGTTTCTTTGGTTTAAATGCTTCGAGAAAAGCTATAGGTTTTAGAGATAGGAGAGTTGATTTACCTGACAATTTAGGAGCTAGAGAATTACTAAGTAGTGATTTTAATAATTTTGGTTTTGAAGCTCGCTTTCTAGATCGATATACTTTATTTGGAAAGAAAGCAACTTACTTATTAGGATCTAAATATTATAAAGCAGATAATACATCTATTCAAGGTCCAGGGACAGATGGAAGTGATGCGAATTTTAGTTCAGCTTTAGATCAATTTCCGAACTTCACATTTCAATCAAACTTTGAGAATCCGAATGAAAATATAGCTGTTTTCGGAGAGAATATTTTTTATGTAAGTGATCAATTTTCTATTACCCCAGGTTTTCGTTTCGAATACATTAATACAGGAAGTAATGGTTTTAGAAGACGTGTAAATACAGATGCTGCTGGAAATCCGATCGGAACAGTAGAAGAGTCAGATAATCTTACTAAAAGCCGCTCATTTGTTTTATTAGGATTAGGTTTAAGTTATAAACCGAATGATGTTTTAGAAGTTTACGGTAATGTTTCACAAAACTATCGTTCTATTACGTTTTCCGATGTAAACATTGTAAATCCATCTAACGCAGTAGATCCAAATTTAGAAGACGAAAAAGGTTTTACAATAGATTTAGGTGTTCGCGGAAACTTAAACCGATTCATTTCTTACGACTTAAGCAGTTTCGCTTTATTTTATAATAATAGAATAGGAGACTTTACAACTACAATTCCACCTTTAAATACTGTTGGTCAATTAAGAACAAATGTTGGTGAAGCAAGAATTATAGGTGTGGAATCTTTATTAGATGTTAATCTTAAAAAAGTATTTAGTTTATCAAACGATTATAGTTTAAATACATTTATAAATACTTCTTTTATTAACTCTGAATACACTTCTTCAAGAGAAAATAATATTGAAGGTAACAAAGTAGAATTTGTACCAGATGTAAATTTAAAAACAGGATTAAAATTTGGATATAAGGATTTTACTACAAGTGTTCAATATTCATATTTATCAGAACAATTCAACGATGCTAATAATTCTGCTACACCAGATAATTCTAATGCTGTTCGTGGGCCAATTCCTGCATATAGTATTTTAGATTTTTCAGCTTCATACACATATAAATTCTTAAAATTAGAAGTAGGTGTAAATAACGCTTTAAATGAAGTGTATTTTACAAGAAGAGCAACAGGATATCCAGGGCCAGGAATTATTCCTTCTGCACCAAGAAATTGGTACACAACATTACAATTTAAATTCTAAAAATTCTTTAGAATATTTCTAAATAAAACCGAAAAAACCAGTGTGATCTTACGCTGGTTTTTTTGTTGTATTTTTATGGTAAATAGATAGTTATCATGTTACATCCGGTTAATTTAAAAGAAAAATTACTTAAATTAAGAAATAAAGAACTTAAGAATTCTTCTATAGATTTTTGGATAGAAGAAATTTTCTCTGATTTAGATGCAGCCAGAACAGCTACAAAAGATAAATTAAAAGAAGAAAGTGATATAGAAAACACAAATCGTTTTGATATTGATTTTGTTGATTCTAATGCTATTTTTCACATAGAACAAATACGAAAAATATGTATTGATTATCGACTTCGTTTTCTTGATACGAGTTTTTTTAAAGGAGACTTTCCTGAAGAGACAATTACCAAAATACACGAATTAGAGAGAACTCATAATACAAATTTTCAAGGTTTTAAAATAATTGCACCTTCAATATTATTTCGATTAAAAAAGGCAGATGATCCAATGCTTTTTGCACCTATGGGAAATGGTTATTACTATTTAATTCATAAATGGGGTAATGATTTACATCCACTCAGAAAGCTTAAATTTTGGTTTATAAAAGATTTAGATAATTTCATATTTACATTATTAGCTTTATGCTTTTTGTTTTCAATAGCAACACACACTTTTTTCTTCAGAGAACATTCCTCTATCAGTTATTTTATAGTTTTATTTCTATTCTATTTCAAAGGAGCCGTAGGTTTAAGTTTATTATGGGGAGTTTCTTTAGGTAAGAATTTCAACAAGTATATTTGGCAAAGTAAATACGATAAGGTATCTTAATAATTTGTTGTGATTCTTTAATTTACGTTACAATATTGTTTTCTTTAGGTTAGATTGATGAAAAAATTACTTTTTTTTCAATTTTTATTGTAGATTTAGTCTTTCTAATCAAACAATTTTAAAAACTATGGCATCTATTACAATAGGAGCAAACCCAGTGTTAACTAAATTAAACACAACAGTAAATTACAATCCAAATTCAAACTATCCTGCAGTAACAGTTTTTAGTAACGGTAACAACAATTACTCTGTTTACGCTTTATGTTATATTCCAACAGGAACCTTAGTTCCAAAGTCAGTAACAGATTTTTGTCAAGGAAATTATTCAGGTTTTACACCAGCACAAGCAGTGCCTTTAAAAGGAACAACAGAAAGTGCTACTGTTGTTTTAGCTAATTTTGAGGATATTACTAATGCGGATATGGTGCAATCAACTAATACAGAATTTACAACTCGTGCTTTTGCAGTTTGTTATGATTTTGATGCTCAAGGAGCTTCTTCATACGAATGTGAAGTTTATGCATTAGAATTTAATTATACAGTAAATGATGATAGTAATTTTGAAGTATTATTCTTAGCCCAAGGTGATTTAGATCCAGAATTAAGTAGAGGAACAGTAACTGCCCCTTCAATTCCAAAAAAATAATGAAATTTTCATTTTTTTTATTCTTTTTTATATCCATTAATGTAGTCAATTCTCAGAATGTTTCAAAAAAAATAGGGGAGTATAATAAGTTACTAAATAGTTCTAAAGTTTTATGTAATTCCCCTAAAAAGAAAGTTTTTTGTAAAGCTTTTGATTATTATACTAAATCAAATTATGATTCATGTTATATTTTTAGCTCAAAAGCAATACTCACAGCTGATTCACAAAAAGAAAAGGATATTCTAAATTATATACAAGGTGTTAGTGCAATTAACAAAAAAATATTTAAGAAAGCTTTAAATAACTTTGATAATATATCAAATCAATCAGATTTTAAAAATCTAAAAAATTTAAAATTAGGTTGGTTACATCTAAATTTAAAAGATTATAAGAAATCTATTGAATACTATTTGGATTGGGAAAATAATATTGAATCTACAACTGATAGTATAATAAGGAGTAATGCTTTTCATGATATAGGAGTTTGTTATATCCACATGAAAGATTATAATAAAGCAAAAAAATATTTTGATAAAGAGATATTTCTATTAGATAAAAAAGATAAGAGCTCTCTTATTCGAACCAAAATTGATTTAGCTAACATTTATTACCAACAATATCTAGATAATGAGGCAATACCATTGTTTGAAGATGCTTACAAAATGGCAAAATCATTTTCTGATTTGGACCTAAAACAATTAACAGCACAAAATATGGCGGTTATTGAACGTAATCGTAAACGCTATAAAGAAAGTGTAGAATATTATCAGGAATATAATAAATGGAAAGATTCTATTTGGAATCGCGATCGAATTATAGAATTAGCCGATAGAGATAAAAAACTAACGGTAGCTCAAAAAGATAAAGAAATAGCAGTGCAAGAAGCTGAAATAAAGCAAAAAGAAGCAGTTCAACGTGGACTGCTTTTTGGAGCTTCTGGCTTGATGTTATTTATTGGAGCTTTAGGTTTTTTCTATTCTAAACTAAGAAAACAAAATGTTTTAATTACTAAGCAAAAAGAAGATTTAGCTATTGCAAACAAAACCAAGAACTATCTTTTTTCTGTAGTTTCTCACGATTTACGCTCTCCAATGAATACGATTAAATATCAGCATGAACAATTAAAAAAACATATCGCTGATAATAATTTAGAAGCGATTGAAGAAGCAAATAATACAGCTATTACAGTTACAGAAAGCACTAGTCATTTATTAAACAATGTATTGCATTGGTCTTTAGAGCAAAGTAATCAAATGGTTTTCGCGCAAAAAGCGTATCCTTTAAAACCAATTGTTGAACATGTTTTATATGATTACGAAAATCTTATCGAAGCTAATGCTATAGAAATCTCCACAAATTATATTCAAAATTCAATTGTAAATGCTGATAGAGAATCTATAAAGATCGTATTGCGTAATCTTTTAGATAATGCAGTAAAATACATGAACGGAGAAGGTAAAATCACCGTAGAAATTGGTGTAGATAATGAAAATTACAGTTATGTATCTATTCAAGATACAGGAATTGGAATTCCTAAAGATCGATTAGAGAAAATTAATGCTTTAAAAGGTGTAAGTATCGATAAGATAGATCGTTCTGAAGGTGTGGGACTTGGATTAATCTTATGTCAAACTTTAGTTAAAAAGAATAAAGGAATTTTATCTTTTGATAGTGAAGTTGGTAAAGGAACAAAAGTAACGATTCAATTGCCAATTGTAAACGAATAAATAAATAACTTTCTTTTATTTGTGATTAACAAACTAGAGTTTATCAACTTTTTTATACTTTTATAGTATAAATCATTATTACATGAAAAACCTTCGATTATTATTATTAGAAGATTTAGATAAAGAAGCACAAGAATTAGTCGATTTTTTACATCAGCATGAATATAATATTACAAGAGCTAGAAATCTTGCTGAAGCTGAAAGTGAAATTAAAAATCGTTTCTTTGATGTTATCATTCTAGATATTATGATCGATGGTAAACCAGAAGGAATTGAATTTGCTCAACGTTTAAATAAAGAAGGAATAGATGTTCCTTTTTTATTTTTAACAAGTATGCAAAGTCGAGCAATATTTGATGAAGCTAAATTGACAAATCCATTGGTGTATCTTTTAAAGCCATACAATAAATTAGAATTGTTGTATTCTTTAGAATTAGCTATAGAATCTTGTTATCATCAAAATAATAGTATAAGCTTTGGAGATGATAATGGAGTGTTAAGTCCAAAATACTTGTTTATTAAACATAAAAGAAGTGTTGTTAAAGTAGATGTAGATTCAATCAACTTTATTGATGTAAAAGAAAAATATTGTAATTTACAATGTAGTGAAGGAAGGTATTTGGTAAAGTTATCTTTAGTGAAATTGAAGGAAATGTTGAATAATGATAATTTCAGACAAGTACACAGAAATTATTTAGTTAACATTAGAAGTATTAAAGAAATTTATTTAGAAGATAATTTGATTATTCTAAATAATTTAGAAAAAATTCCTTTTAGTGAACGGTACAAAAACGCATTTATTAGAGATAATACAATTTTTAGATAAAAAAAATAAGGTAATACAAGGAAAATAAGTATCTCCAAGTATTACCTTAAAATTTATAATCCCCTAAATTATTTTTACTTTACTGATTTTACAGGAACGTTATTCACTTTCTGAAAACCAAAGGAAAAACCACCTGTTCCATTCCAATCATTATCAACATCTAAGTACGCTTCAAATTTTTCCAAATAACTACCTATTGCAGGAGGAGTCATAGAAACAACATATTCACCTTTTAAATCTATAATTTGTGTAATGTTACCATAGCCAGTATGTCGTAATCTCCCAGCTACATTAACTTTAATTGTAGGGCTATCAATAGCTTGAGTAATTTCTACAATTCCAGATACGGTTTCTTGTTCAGTAGAAACAACTAAGGAGTATTGAGCTATTGGAGCTCCAGGCATTCCTACATTTCCAATAGTTCCTTTAGCAAGATAAGAAGTGTCGAGTAATGATTTTGGTTCTTTTAAAGTAGCCATATTAAGTTTTGGTTTTCGGGTTAGTTAATTTAAAATTATAATCTGAAATAGATAATCCAGTTATTTAACAACAACGAAGTTATTTTTAAATTCGACTTTAAAATTTGTTTTTTCCTTAAGTGTATAAATATCGAGAATGAGCGCTTTAGAATTAGTTCATAAAAGGAAATCTTAATCATTAACATTAAGGTAAACTAAAAGTTACAATAAAAGTAGTATATTTGCATGCAATTAATTGACAAGATAATTATTGATTGCAATATGAATGCTCACCAAAATAAATTTGTAGGCGAAGGTTTAACATACGATGATGTTTTATTAGTACCTGCATATTCAGAAGTACTTCCTAGAGAAGTAAACATCCAAACAAAATTCACAAAAAATATTACAATAAATGTACCTATAGTTTCCGCTGCTATGGATACAGTTACAGAGAGTGATATGGCTATTGCTATGGCAAGAGAAGGAGGTATAGGTGTTTTACATAAAAACATGACTATAGAAAAGCAGGCAAAAGAAGTAAGAAAGGTGAAGAGAGCAGAAAGTGGAATGATTATAGATCCTATTACTCTAACTTTAGATGCAATTGTTTTAGATGCTAAATCTGCAATGAAAGAGCATAAGATTGGAGGAATTCCAGTTATTGATGAGGGGAAAAAGTTAGTTGGTATTGTTACGAATAGAGATTTGCGTTTTGAAAAGAATAATAATAGGTCAATTACAGAAGTAATGACTTCTGAAAATTTAATAACTGTAGCTGAAGGAACTTCACTTCAAGAAGCAGAAATTATTTTACAGGAAAATAAGATTGAAAAGTTACCAGTTGTAAATGATAATGATGTTTTAGTTGGTTTAATTACTTTTAGAGATATTACAAAAACGACTCAAAAACCAATTGCCAATAAAGATAGTTTAGGAAGGTTACGTGTAGCGGCTGCTTTAGGTGTTACAGCAGATGCTGTAGATAGAGCAGAAGCATTGGTAAATGCTGGAGTCGATGCTGTAATAATTGACACAGCTCATGGACATACAAAAGGAGTAGTGTCTGTATTAAAAGAAGTAAAAGCTAAGTTTCCTAATTTAGACGTTGTAGTTGGTAATATTGCTACTCCTGAAGCAGCTAAATATTTAGTTGAAGCAGGAGCTGATGCGGTTAAAGTTGGTATTGGCCCAGGTTCTATTTGTACAACAAGAGTTGTAGCTGGTGTAGGTTTTCCTCAATTTTCTGCAGTATTAGAAGTTGCTGCAGCAATAAAAGGTTCTGGAGTGCCAGTAATTGCTGATGGAGGAATTCGTTATACAGGTGATATTCCAAAAGCTATTGCAGCTGGTGCTGACTGTGTTATGTTAGGTTCTTTATTAGCAGGAACTAAAGAAAGCCCAGGTGAAACTATAATTTTCGATGGGAGAAAGTTTAAAACATATAGAGGAATGGGATCTGTAGAAGCTATGAAAAAAGGTTCTAAAGATCGTTATTTTCAAGATGTTGAAGACGATATTAAAAAATTAGTTCCAGAAGGAATTGTAGGACGAGTTCCTTATAAAGGAGAGTTATATGAAAGTATTCACCAATTTGTTGGAGGTCTACGTGCAGGAATGGGATATAGTGGAGCTAAAGATATTGATACTTTGAAGGAAAATGGAAAGTTTGTAAGAATTACGTCAAGTGGTATTAATGAAAGTCATCCACATGATGTTACAATTACAAAAGAAGCACCAAATTATAGTAGAAGGTAATAAACTAAACATATAAACTTGAAAACCATTGAAAACATAATTTTTCAATGGTTTTTTATTTTAATAGAATTCACTCTCAATATCTTACGATTACTAAAGAATCTTAAAATTATAATCAAAATTGATTTAACATATATTTAAGAAACTTCAGAAAAGATTTTTTTGTTAGCAAAAAAATCTTTTTTTTTGCGCGAAATTAGTTGTCTATTGAATTTTAAGAAAATAGTATTTTTAAAAGTTGTTTTCTTTTCTCTTTTTTCATCATCCCAAAACCTAGAAAAAATAGGAAAGTCACCACTTTTTAAGTTATCTGGGGGGGTAGCAGTAAATTCGGTTTATTACGCAGGGGACGCAAATAGAGAACCATTTACATATTTTTTATCAGGAAATGTAAACCTGAATATTAGCGATGTGTATAATGTTCCATTCTCTTTTTCGTATTCTAATAGTAAATTCCAAACGAACAATCCCTTTACATTTAACAGGTTAAGTCTACACCCAAGTTACAAGTGGATAACTGCTCATATTGGTGATGTAAGTATGACGTTTTCTCCTTATACATTAAACGGACATCAATTTACTGGTTTAGGTTTAGATTTATCCCCAAAAGATAAATTCAAAGTAAGTGTAATGTATGGTCGCTTACTAAAAGAACGAGAATTTAATGAAGAAAACATTAATGGCGAAGCTAATTACAAGAGAATGGGTTATGGCCTTAATACTTCATATAAATTTGATTTTGCAACACTAGGATTTATATTCTTTAAAGCAAGGGATGATGTAAATTCTTTAGTAAATCCTATTCCTATTGAAACAGAAATATTACCTAAAGACAATACAGTTATTAGTTTTAATGGAGATTTTAATATTAATAAACAAATTAATTTTAAAGCAGAAGTAGCTTTATCTGCACTAACAGAAGATACTAGAGTAGTAGGTGAAAGTGATCATTTTGCTTCTTTTTTGGTAAATAGTAATCCAACTACACAATATTACAAAGCCTTTAATTTAAACTTTAATTATCAAGTTGGAAAAGGCGCAATCGGATTAGGATATGAACGTATCGATCCTAATTATAAAACACTTGGAGGATATTTTTTTAATAACGATTTAGAAAATATTACGGTTAACGCTTCACAAACGATTTTTAACGATCGACTAGCTTTAAATATGAATGCTGGTTTACAAAAAGATGATTTACATGATACTAAAGCTAGTCAGTTAAATCGGCTAGTAATGTCTTTTAATGCAGCATATAATGCTAGTGATAAATTAAACTTAACAGGTAGTTATTCGAATTTTCAGTCATTTACAAATATTAAAGATCAATTCGATTTTATTAATGGCGTAAATCAAATAGAAGAACAGCTCGATCAAGATAATATTACACAGATCTCTCAGAATGCAAACTTGAATGTAAATTACAATTTAGAAGATACACCAAATATCAAACAAAATTTAAACTTTAATTTATCGTATCAAGATGCGGTAAATAAAATAGCAGATGAAATAAGAGAAGAAGATAATTCTGCTTTTTATAATGCTAACACAGCTTATACTTTAACTTATCCAGAAACAGATTTATCGATATCTGGAGCAATTAATACTAGTTTAAGTCAATTAGCAGAATCTAATACTTTAATTCTTGGGCCTACTGTAAGTGCTACAAAAGGATTTTTTGAAAAGACATTAAAAATAAATAGTGCAGTTAGTTATAACGAAACATTAACCGATGGAGAGCGTCAAGGTCAGGTAGCTAACCTAAGATTAGGTGGAAGATATGTGTATAAAAAGCAACATAATTTTAGCTTAAATGCTTTATTTCAATTCAGAAATAGCATTTCAAGTGCTTCTAGTAAAAATTTCACATTAACATTCGGTTACAATTATAGTTTTGGTTTATTTAATTCTAAAGATATTAGGTTTAGAAAGAGAAAAAGAAAGCCAAAAACGAACAAAGTAAAAGCTAAAAAGGAGAAAAAAGCAAAGAAGAAAAGAATTAAAAAACCAATTCGATTTAAGTTTAGAGATTCTTTATATAACGGAACTATTCCTGAAGTAGATTATCAAATAACAACATTAATAAATTCACCACTTTTCGAAACAACTCCAGATAATATAATGGAAGAGTTGAAAAAAGAAAAAGCAGAAATAGCACAAGAAGAAAACAATAAAGCTTATAAAATTAAAGCAATACAATTGCTAAGTGATTTATATAATACTAAAGAAAATATGCGCGAGTTCAATAAGCTGTTATTCTTAGCTATTGGAGATGTATATAGAAGTGCAGAACGAACAGATTATGCTATAGAAAAACAATTTGTTCAGAATAAAAAAGAGATAGTGAAGCATATGTTATGGAATAAAAGTGAAAAAGATATAGCTTCTTATCCTAAAGAAATTCAAAAAGAATATAAACACATGGATAAAGTTTTAAATAAGTCTCATAAAAAACTCCTAGTACACCGATGGATTTTATCGGAATTAGGACAAATTGATTCATTTAAAACTTTAGAAGAAAATAAAAACTTAATCAAAGACTTCAGAAATAAACACGCATCCAAAATTTTTAAAATGTTAAAAATGAAAGAAAAAAAACAAAAAATAAAATTATATTTGGAAGCATTAATTGTCGATTTTTTTGCTAAGGAATCAGAAAGTCATATTGATAAAGATCAATATGAGTTAAAGTATATGGACACAAATTAATAGTAATCCCTTAATTGTATGAAAAAAGAGCTACGCTTTTTATTTGCCTTATTTTTTCTGTTAGAACTAACATTTGCTCAACAATTTCCTGTAAGAATTGTACCAAGAGTAAGCGCTCCTGCACCAGTTAACTTTTATAACTATGCAGATGAAACAAGTTTAAACAGCCCAGTAACAGTTCAAATATTTTTAAATGATTTAACTGTTGCAAGTCGTCAAATTCGTTTGAAAACATATTTTGAAGGTGGAAATATAAATTTCACTAGCAAAGATTTTGTTCTTGGATCTGAACCTCTTTTTATTGAAGGAGGAATTCCATTAACATTAACAAATACACAATTAGCACCTTATTATAAACTAGAGAATATTCAAGGGATTAGTTCTGTAGTTTATGGAAGACCAATTCCTGAAGGAAGTTATAAGTTCTGTTTTGAAGTTTACGATTTTGCTTCAGGAGCAAAACTTTCCGCAAAACAATGTGCTACAGTGTTCATATTCAAAAATGAACCACCTATTTTAAATTTTCCTCAGAACGGGACTAATATAGAACCAACTGATTTTGAAAATATTGCTTTTCAGTGGACACCACGTCACATTAACGTTAGTAATGTTGAATATGAATTTAGTTTAGTAGAGATTTGGGATAATAATGTAAATCCGCAAACAGCTTTTTTATCTCAAGCACCTATCTATGAAGAAACCACAAGAAGAACAACCTTAATTTACGGTCCAGACAAACCGCAATTATTACCTGGTAAAAAATATGCTTGGCGAGTTAAAGCTAAAGCTTTACAAGGATTAGAAGAAATAGGGTTGTTTAAAAACCAAGGATTTAGTGAAATTTTTTGGTTTTCAAGAACAGCTCCTTGTTTAGTTCCCGAGAATGTAAGTGCAGAAGCAAAAGGAACCTCAAAGATAAATGTGTTCTGGGATCAAGATCCTACAATACATTCAGAATATATTATTGCATACCGAGAAGCAGATAATCCAGAAGCACATTGGTTTACAAAGAAAACAAATAGTAGTTGGGCAACAATTTGGAATTTAAAAGCTGGTGTTACATATGAGTATAAAATAAAAGGTAAATGTACGTATCAATACAGTAACTATTCAGAACCTCAGTATATCACCACAGATATGGTGACTAATGAAGATGCGAATTACAATTGTGGTATTGTCCCAGATGCGATTGCAATTTCAAATAGAGAACCACACCCAGGTTTATATATTGGAGATCAAATTACTGCTGGAGATTTTAAAGTGACTCTAACAAATATTACGAGTCAATCTAGTGGAGTAATTTCAGGAAATGGTTTTGTTTCTATTCCATATTTAAATTTTGCAAAGTTTGCAGTTACTTTCAATGGAATTTTAGTCAATTCTTCTAATCAATTAGCAGAAGGAGAAATTGTAACGCTTTATGATCCTAAATTTGGAGAAGGAGCTTCTATGACGGTAGATGTTAATATTGATATTGCTGAAGCTATTAGTGGAGATTCTACTGATAAAGATGGAGTTAAAGTTGATTTTGTAATTACAGAAATTACCATTGATGAAAATGGAGCATTAGTTGTCACAGGAGTAGATAAAGATGGGAAACCAGATCAAGCTGTTATACCTGGTAATACAGATGTTACAGTTACAGATGCCAATGGAGATGTTTGGTCTTATGGTGAAGATGGAAAAATAACAAAAGGTGAAGCTGCAGAAGGAGGAGCTGTAACTAATGAAACAACTAATGGAGTTGATTCAGACGGAGAATATAATGCAATTACAGCTAAAGGAGTAGTTGTATATTTTAAAAGATCTGGATTTTATTACTTCGATAAAAAACCAGAAGGTTCTTATGAAAAGTTAAATGAGCATTATAAATCTTTAGCACATAATGGTGGTAAATATCATATTGGTTATAAAGCAATTTCCGATAATAAAGGGAAGGATATTATTCAAGCTAAAGTTGAAATCACAGATAGTTCTATTAAACGAGATAGTATTATTTTCAAAACTAAAGAAGGAGCTAAGGTAAATATTCTTCGTTGGGATGATGCTACTAATACTGCAGATTTAGAATTAGAACGTAAGTTCGATTATGCAGATGAAGAAATTGTTGCGGTAATTCGTTCTAAAGAAGATCCAAAGAAATTTGATATTGCAGGAAGTTTATTAGTGACACATTTGGCTTCAGATAAGTTAGAGCCTATTAATGTAACATTGGTTCCTGTTTTTAAGGGCGGTTCAGAATCAGAAATAAAAGATAAATTAAGTAAGTTAAAAAATGAGGTTACAGAAATATATAGTAAATCGGGTGTAAGATTAAACATCCAGTTTGTTGAGAATATATCACTTGATCAAATTTATGACTGGGATAAAAACAGTCAAATAGAAGTTGGTGATAGTAATATGTTGTCTAATTACACTAGTAGTGAGAAGTTTTTCAATAACTATATTAAACGACAAACATTTTATAATAAGAAGTCATATTATGTTTTAGTTACTGATATTTCAACAAACAAAATTGATGTTAAAGGGTTTATGCCTTTAAAGCGTCAATTTGGTTTCGTGTTTGATGCTAATGTTAGCGATGATAAGATGCGTGCTAAAACATTGGCTCATGAATTAGGTCACGGTATTTTTGGTTTAGAACATCCATGGGAAGAGTTTGGTACACCAGAAGGAGCTACAGATTTTTTAATGGATAATGCTGATGGAACAGTATTAAATCATTTAGATTGGAAGAAAATGCATGCTCCTGGAATTCAAATTTACTGGTTCCAAGATGATGAAGATGGGGAATTAGGTGGTTTGTATTGGTTAACTCCTGACTGGAAAGCATTTACAGTTCCAAACACTAAGTCTATAGCAAATAAAGTAGAAGGAGATAAGTATGTAAAAGGTTCTGTACCTGGCTTTAAAATCACAAAGGATAAAGATAATAGTATATATTATTACGCTAAATTTAATGCTCAAGGATCTTTTGAAGGATATTATTCTAATAAAGAGAAAAAATTCTATGATTTAAAAACTTCTATTTTAAGTGACAACGATTCAATTGCAGTCTTTAATTTTAACGGAGTTTGTGGTAAAAATTCTTATTATAAAGCTAAATGGGAAAATGTTAAAGGACAAAAAGGAAAAAATCCAATAGTAGCAGAAAATTTAAGATCTAAAATAACACTAATAAAATGTAGTTCACAAACTCAACAAACTAGTAATTGTAATAGTTTTGTAGCTCTATCTTATGATAAAGAAGAAGATGTGTCTTCATTAGATAAGTATCAAGCTAAATTAAATGAATCTTTAAGTACAGCTCTAGCACAAATAGAGAACACATCTAGTATAGAGACTAGAGATAAGGGTAATTTCAGTCATTTACAATTTATCAACGGTAAGGATATTAATGCTTTAGAAGCTGCTAAAAATTATGAAATTTTAGAAGATAAATTACATTTATTAGCTCATTATACCGATACTTATTTTGTAGTAAGTTTTTTACAATTAGAGTCAACTAATACTAGTATTCCAACTGCTTTATTAAGTGATATGGCAGAAAAAAGTATTGTTGAAAACCAAGCGTTTATTAATGGAAAGAAAGTAGTTCATTTAGTATTATCATCATCTAATTATGAATCAATTTTTGGAGTTGGCCTTTTTAATAATGATGTATGTTACAATATAGGTTATGGACAAAATTCATCTAATATAGTTTTACCAAGCGAAGTAGAAAAAGGTGATTCCCCATTTACCGATATTATAAATGTATTCAAAACGATCGAAAAGCCTTTAAATTTATATGCGACTGTAATAAAATCTGATTTTTCTGTTCATACACTTCAAAGAAAGTCAAGAAATAATGTAAGAGGCTTTCCTTTAATTAATGCATTATCTACATTAAAGTCACCATACTTAAAATTAATAGAGAAAAAGTTAAGAGATAAAAAGACAGAAGTAGGAGATAAACCTAAAGAAGATGCATCAATACCAAAAAAATTAGAGTATGAAAGAAAGTTTATAAAATGGAAGAAAGAGTATGATACTCTAATTTTAGAAGCTGAAGATAAAGATGCTGAGGCCATAGAAAATAATAATAAAGATTATTTCGAGAAAGTTAATGGAGAAATACAATTAAGAGAAGTATACATAACCAATGAAACATTTGATAATGGTTTACAAATGAAATATGCAAATTTTCATTTTGATAAAGATGAAAATTTCGATTTCTTAGTTAGTATAGCTTATACTTTTGACTCTTATGGCAAGTTAGATACAAAGAAGCATTTTTATGATGGAGAAATAAATCCGAATGAAGTTATCTACGGTATGATAGATGCAGCTTCATTATTCTTTGCACCTGTAGGATTAGATACTGTTTTTGATTTTGTAGGGTTAGCTTTTGCAACATATAATAAAGACACAGGAAGAGTCCTTGAATATTCATTTGGTGTAGCAATGTTCGGTTATGCTCAATATGGAACAAAGCTAATTAAATCATATAAGTTAGCAAAGCTCAAAAAAGCAGATGAATCATATGAATATATAATAAAGAGAGCAGAAGAAGAGTTAGCGGAAGGAGAAGAATTATTAACTGAAATAGCTGGAAAAAGTGTACAAGATGCTAGAAATAGATTACGATCAGAAGGTTTTGTTGCTGATATAATTGATGGAGTAGGTGAAATTTCTGCAGCTAATCATATGTTAGTTTTAGGAGGTGATCTAGGAAAAACTACAGAAAGACTTCAAGCAATTGAATCTCAAACTGTAGATAATGTAATTGATATAGTTGTACATGGTGCTGATAATAAAATTATTGTAGATGGTAATGAAGTAACTGATATTGTAAATATTAAAAAGTGGTTAGAAGACAATCATCCAAATGCAGATAAAGTAAGATTATTATCATGTACAAACCTTGAAGGTGCTCAAGATTTTGCCAATAAATTAGGTGATAAGTTTACAGTACAAGCTACTGATGGATATATAAGAGTACATAATGATGGTTTAGTTACTGTAGTACCAAGGCAACCAAATGGAAGTACCCAATGGTATGAATTAGGAGCGAATAGACAAGAAAAAGTTCTACCAGAAAATGCTAGGCCAAGAGGACCAGATGCTGATAAGTTAGATGATGTAGTCTATGCAGATGATTTTTTAGAACTATCTACAAGAACAATTGATGAAATTAATTGGGCAGAATTATTACAAAATTACCCAGATTTAGCTAAAAAAGTAGAAGATAAGTTTGATAATATAGAAGAAAGAGGAAAGTTTGTTGCTGATTTATTACATAAAAAGGTATTACAAAGCCCAAGAATAAAAAAAGAAGAACTTTTACAACAAAATTTGGATAAAGTTTCTGAAATTCATATTGATTCTTGGAAAGTATTACAAAAGTCAAACCCAGATTTAGGTAAAAGTTTGTCAAATTTAGAAGGATTTTCAGTCGTTTTAGAAAGGTTTAATAAATTAGAGAAAGATTTACAAAACGAATTTTTAAAAGCTATAAGCACTACTAAATTAAGTGTAGCAAGCAAGAAAGTTAAATCAGGACCTAGTGGGAAGGTTTATAATGATGACTTATTGATTAATAACATTAAAAACTTTAAAGAAATTGATAACAGTGAAGATATTATTGATATTTGGTTAGAATTAAAAAAATATAAAAAGGAAGTAAATTCACAGTATAATTTCAAGGATATTGCTGCTATTTCAAAGAAAAAATTAGAAATAGAAGACGTAGTTATTAATTATGGATTACGTGATTATAATTTACATAAGTTATTAGACAAATTTGGATATGTAATTTGCGCAAAATATGCTGATGGAGCAAAAAATGTAGCTGGTAATACATTTAAGCAGTTGTTAAAATATTTTAGTGAAGGGAAACCTGATTTTGCATTTGGTAATTCTTTTGATGATTTGATTAAAGCTTATGAAGTAAAAATAGATGGTAAAATATTTACACTAGAAACATATCTTAAAGAAACTAAAGGAGGTAGTAAAAAAGCAAAGAAATTTTTTGATGCATTAAAGAAAAGTAAAAAATTCAATGGTTTTGAGTCTCATCATATACTTGTAATAGAGTTATTAAAATCAAAAGGCTTTAGAAAATGGTATGAAAAATTAGGTAATACTAGAATAGCTTTAAATGGTGAAGATTCGCTATTAAATGTAATAATGTTAGAAAAGTTTGAGAATGATTGGGGTGTACATGCTTCTCATAAAGATTACAATGATGCATTGATTTTTGTTATTAATGAAAGATGGAGATTTTATAAAAGAGAAGGATCCGTAGATGATGCAATAAACCAAATTGATAGAGATATAATAACAATAGTAGAGAAGGTTAAGGAAAAACTTGTAAAAGAGAGTGTTATAGGTTCGGGTGAAAAGCTCAGTGAAAATTGGATAAGAACAAAAGTTAATAATATAATTGATATTCCAACTCTAAGAGAAATGTTAAATAATTAAAAAATCAATAATGAAATTTTATATGTTATCACCTAATACTTTTCAATGGAAAGCTATTCTAAAAGGTAATAAAATTAACGATGTTTTAGCTACAATTAAAAGTAAAGAAGAGTTTATTAATGAAAAAATGCTTCCATTGAAAATGGACATGATAGATAGTTATGAAAACAAAAAATTATGGAAGGGAGATACTATTTTTGTAGATGCGATTACTTGGTCTGATGATTTTACTTTAGGAGGTAATAATCCAGAAGTTGGAGCAGTAATGATAATAAGTAAATCAATTAAAAAGGTTCTTGAAAATTATAATTTACCACCACACCGATTTTATCCAATAGACTTAAAATGTGATTATGTAAAGGAAATTAATTATGATTATTTTTTGTTACAAATGATAGGAGATAACTTTTCAAAAAATGAGATAGTAGATTTTTCTAAATGTACATTCATACAACAGACAAGAAATGACAATGGAGATAGAGTTACTATAGAGAAATATACTGAGGGGATTATTGAAAATAGAGTAGAGTATAATGAAGTTAAAAGAAACAATAGTAAAAAAATAACTATAGGAAGTTATTTGTCTAAAAATGGTTTTGAATTGAAAAATTATTTTGAATTTGAAAATGAAGTTTATAAATATGATTATGATGTTTTATGGGGAGTACCAGATACTATAATTGTAAGTGAAGAAATAAAAAAGGATATAGAAAATTTGAATGTCAAAAACATAATTTTCTCAGAGATTAATCATAATATAATCCGCTCATTTGAATATGAACAGATGAAAAATGATGGAATTATTTAAAGTAACTTTTTAAGTCTTAATCACATCGTTTTAACATAAAATTATGATTTTCAGTTTTTTTTAACTTTATTTGCACCTTGTTAAAATCGACTAAACAGCATGGTCGTAGTTTAACATAGTTCTAAATAAATTTATTTAGAACTTTAATAATAGCATTAAAACGCTATTGTAATCATTTAAAAACCAAGTCCAATTCAAAACGGGGAATTCGATAAAGGCATTTTAATAAAGTATATGTTGCAATAATTGTAAGATTATTAATTGATATAAGAAGAAAATTTTAAGTTTTTTAAAAGTATATGAAAAAAAAATTACCCCTATTTTTTTTGCTATTACTTATTGTAGGTGCAAATCTTTTTGCTACAACAAAGTATAGTAAAAGTTACATCGATAGTTTAAAAGTTGTTAAGAAAACTGAAGTAACACCTAAGTTAAAAGCGACAAAACTTAATTCTAATAAACAATTTCGTAGCTTTAAATCTTTATCCAAATTCGATAAATTAGAAGATAACTTTACTCCTGTAAAAGAGCAACGTTTTACTGATGAAGGTTATCAATTTATATCTAACGATTCTACAAAAAATAAGAAATGGTTAGATATGGCTGTGAACACCTTCGATGTAATTGAAGAAACAGGGAATTTTATTGATGTCATTACTAAAGATGGTTTAGCACAGTTACCAGTGGCAACAAAACCTATGAATATTAGTAATGTAAAATATACCATGGGAATTGCAAAAGCTGTTTTCAAACCTGCATTTACGGAGTTAACAGTATTCTTAAAAATAGAATTTCCTAGTAAAAATGAAAAAAGAGGAAAGCAAGAATTAATTCTTGGTGCTTCAAATGTAAAATTATCACACGAAGGAGGTATTATAGGGGATGCGAAACTTCATTTAATTTCACAGTTTACGACAAATTTTAATAAAGGTTCAATATTACTTACATTAAAAGGAAGTTTTGAACAACCTGGAACATACGCAATTATTGACTGTTCTGGTTTTAAGGAATTAGGTTTAGATGCGAATATCAAATTTGCAAATGGTTTATTACACCCTGTAGACAAAAATGGAAAGAAAAAGATAGGTTATGTAGAAGCCGATTTTAAAACTTCAATTTCAGATTGGAATGATATGGTTGTTAACATTTCATTACCTGAGTTTGGAGTTAAAGGGTTAGAAGGAACTACTTTTCAATTAAATACAGCTGTATTCGATTTTAGTGATTTGCGAAATGACGAAGCAACACCAGCAGCATATTTAAATAAATATTACAAAGAAGAACCTACTTTATGGAGGGGAGTTTATGTAAAATCTTTGAAAGTAATTTTACCGCCAGAATTTAAAATTAAAGGTGGCGGTAAAGATAGAATTGGATTTGGTGCCACAGATCTTATTATCGACGGACAAGGAATAACCGGTAAATTTATTGGTGAAAATATTTTAAGTTTAAATGAAGGTGATGCTTCCGGTTGGGATTTTTCTTTGGATTATTTTATGTTAGATATTGAAACTAATAATTTAAAGGCTGGAGCTTTTAATGGAAAGTTAGTTTTACCTGTTTCAGAACTAGATAGCTTAAAATATAGTGCTGTTTTTCAACCAGGAGAATATAAATTAAGAGTTGAAACTGAGAAAGAAATCAATTTTGATCTTTGGGATGCGGCAGATGTTCACTTAACTAAAGATTCTTTTATAGAGATGCATGTCAAAAATGGTGATTTCAGACCTAAAGCTTCATTAAATGGATCTGTAACAATTAGAACATCACCAGGGAAGAAAAAACCTAATAAGCCGAACAAAGATAAAAAAGATAGTTCGATCAGTTTTGAGGGAATAGTATTTGAAAAAATGGTGATTCAAACTGAATCCCCCATGTTTTCCGTCGAATATTTTGGAACCAAAGGGAAACTCGGACTCGCCGGTTTCCCGGTTACGATTAATGAAATAGGCTTACGAACCCCAACTGATACTCGAGCAGATTTAATTATAGATCTTTCTGTTAATTTAACCTCAGAGTCTGACGGTGGAAATGGAGGATCAAGTAAACTTGTAATTAAAGCAAAACAAGAAGATAGAAAATGGAAATTTGATGGAGTTACTTTAGAAAAATTATTCATTCAAATGGATGTGGCTGGTACACAATTAAGAGGAGCTATATTTATTTTTGATGACGATCCTACCTATGGAACTGGATTTGCTGGGGCGGTAGGAGCTACATTTAATAAAGGTTTAGAAGGTTTCCAAGTTGACGTAAAAGCATTATTTGGACGAACAGAAAAATTTAGATATTGGTTTGCAGATGGTCAAGTAACTATTCCTTCAGGGGTTCCAATTTTTACAGGATTCGCATTAAATACCTTCGGAGGAGGGTTATATAACAGAATGAAGATGGCTGGTGTAAGTAATCAAAATAACGCTGCTTACGAACAAATTGGAGCATCAACTTCTGGTGTAATTTACGAACCTTATGAAGATAATGCTTTCGGAATGAAAGCATCAGTAGGTATTATTACACAAAATTCTGAAGATTTATTTCACGCTACTGTTGAATTTGGAATGGCATTTAATCGTCGAGGAGGATTACAAGAAGTATACCTAAAAGGAAAAGGAGAGTTAGTATCTCCATTACCAGATAGCTTTTATGATGATGTTATAGGAAACTTAGATAAAGTTTCTCAAGATATTGAAAATCCTTATTTACCTGCACAGGAAACATCAGCAGCAATTGCAGCTAGCTTATATATAGGTTACGATTTTGTAAATGATATCTTTCAAACTACTGCAGAAGTTTATATTAACTTAGGTATTGTTAGAGGAGTCGGAAATTACGGTAGAGCAGGTTGGTTAGATTTTTATGCGTCTCCAGATGAATGGCATTTATTAATTGGTACACCTCAAGATCGAATAGGTATTACTATCGATCTAGTATTGTTAGAGATGAAAATGGGGGCTTATTTTATGACTGGAGATAATTTACCAGGAAGTCCACCACCACCACCACAAGTAGCTGATATTTTAGGTTTAGATATAGCCGATTTAGATTACATGAGAGAGCTTAATAATCTTGAATCTGGAAAAGGATTAGCGTTTGGAGCAAGTTTAAGTGTAACAACAGGAGATTTAACATTTTTAATTTTTTATGCAAGGTTTGATGCAGGTGTAGGATTCGATATTATGGTAAAAGATTATGGGGATGCTCATTGTAAAGGATCTTCAGAGCCTATAGGTATGAATGGTTGGTATGCAAATGGTCAGGCATATGCATATCTCCAAGGAGAATTAGGATTAACATTTAGATTATTTGGGTTTAAAACTAAAATTCCAATTATTAGTGGAGGAGGAGCTGTATTATTACAAGCAAAACTTCCGAACCCATCTTGGTTTAGAGGATATTTAGGAGGGAAATTCAATTTATTAGGAGGACTGATTAAAGGTAGTTTCCGATTTAAAGTAGAACTTGGGGAAAAATGTGAAATTGTTGGAGGAAGTCCTATTGATGATATTGTAGTAATCAGTGATTTAAAACCTAAAGATGGAAGCGTTGATGTTGATGTTTTTGCTGCTCCTCAAGCTGTGTTTAATTTACAGGTAAATAAAGTTTTTGAATTACCAGATGAAACAGGAGATAGAAAGTACAAAATATTAATGGATGAATTTTCCATAACTAAAGATGGACAAAAAATTGAAGGAGAAGTAAAATGGAGTAATAATAATGATGCTGCAGCTTTTTATTCTCATGAAATTTTACCACCTAATTCAGATTTAAAAGCATTTATACAATTACACTTTGAGGAGTTTAAAAATGGTCGTTGGGAAGTGATGCAATCTGGTGGAAAAAGAGCACTTGAAACTAAAGAAGTAAACTTTACTACTGGAGAAGCTCCTAAAACAATTCCTTTAACAAACATAGAATATATGTATCCAATTTTAGGTCAAAAAAACTTCTTTATTGAAGAGTATAATAAAGGATATATTAATTTAAAAAGAGGTCAAAGTTATTTATTTGATGCAGTTCCAGATTGGGATAAAACAATGCTCATGTCTTCTGAAACTGGAAATGTTTTAAAAAAATCATTTACCTATAGTTCTGCAAAAAAACAGATTGTATTCCAATTGCCTGAAGGAATGAACAATAGTACAGCTTATACTACTAGTATAAAGTTAATTTCTGAAGGAAGTTCAGTAGGAGATAATATATCAGAAACATATAACAAAAAAGATTTAGATGATAGTTCAGAAAATTCTGTAGAAGTTAAATCTAAACAAGCAGATGGAGATGTTACAAAAGATGGAGAACGAGAATTATTAGTGTATGAATTTGAAACTAGTAATTACGATACATTCAATAAAAAGATGAACTCCATTAATATTACAAAAGATTTATATGATCATGTTATATATCCTTATGGTATTAGCTTGCTTGCAAGTATTAAACAAAATGAACCATTTGATCTGGTTGAATTAGTGGGGAATGAGTACACTGCAGGCAAACCAGTTGTTGTAGCGACTGCAGTTTTAGATGATTCATATTATAAAAAAACAATTTATCCATTATTGTATGCTAATTATCCTCTTGAAGGAGAAATTTCAGTAACAAGAAAGACGGAAGAAATTGGAGTTCCACCAGTAGAAGCCTTGCAACCACTTGCTTGGTATATTACATATTTAGAAAATGAGTATACAGGTGAAACAAGTTTATATTTTCCTTACAGTTATAATTTAACAAACTATTATTGGTATGATTATGAAGATTTATCATATCAATTATTGAATTCAAATATAGCATGGAGAAGTAATCCAAGATATAGAAAAATGCTTTCTGAAGCATTTCCTTATATGAGAAAAGGTAAGTATAAAACTACTTTTAAATATGTTTTACCAGGAGGTATACAAGAAGGAAAAGAAAGAGTAATTAAATATGTAAATCCTATTAACGACTAGAGGAATGAAGATGTATAGGTTGTTAACATTATTATTAATAATATTTAAAATTAATAATGTTTTTTCACAAAAAGAAATCGTAGCAGAAGAACCAGGTGTAAAAGCTATTGCAACTGTAAACGAAAATTCGATAATGCTTCGTTGGGGAGTCAATACTCCTTCAGCATGGAAAAAAGCAAACAAATATGGTTTTACTATTGAAAGGAAAACTATAGTGTCCAATAATGAGATTTTAGACAATCCTATATTAAAAAAACTTACTTCAACTCCATTAAAACCTAAACCAATGATGGAGTGGAAAGAATTTACTCAAAAAAACACAAATGCCGCTATTGCTGCTCAAGCATTATATGGAGATAATTTTGATGTTGAAATGAATAATGGAGGTAATGGTATTATTAGTATTTTAAATCAAGCACAAGTATTAGAACAACGTTTTATTTTTGCTATGTATGCTGCTGATCAAGATTATGAAGTAGCTAAATTTTCAGGTTTAGCTTTTGTTGATAGCACAGTTAAAGAAGGTGAACGATATTTATATACAATAAAGGTAGCTGAACCAAAAGTAAAGGTAAGCATTAAACATGGCGGGGTTTATTTAGGATTATCAGATCAAAGACCGTTACCAAAGCCAAAAGAATTTGTTGGAGTTTTTAAAGATAAAACAGCAATTTTAACATGGAATTATGCTATAGTTAAGAGATTTTTTACCAATTATATTATTGAAAAATCTGAAGATTTAGGAAAAACATTTGTACCATTATCAAATACACCTATAACTAATTTAGGAGAAAGAGAAGTAAAACCTTCTAATAGAATGATGTATGTTGATAGTTTGTTTCAAAATGATAAGACATATCAATATAGAATTAAAGGAATATCTCCATTTGGTATCGAAAGTCCTTATTCTAATATTGTTTCAGGAAAAGGAATAACTCCATTAATTCATAATCCTTTTATTACTGAAAATAAATTTTTAGAAGACGGAACGGTAGTTTTACAATGGGAATTTCCTAAAGAAGGTTTACAAACTTTAAAACAATTTGAATTATTAAGATCAGATAAGCCTAAAGGAAATTATTTCTTAGTTAATAATCAGATAAGTAAGGGAACAAGAAGTATAAAATTAGCAAATTTAAAGCCAATTAATTACTATAAAGTTGTAGCTGTTGGTACAGATGGAACTAGAAGAGAATCTTTCCCTAAAATGATTCAGCCAGATGATAGTACACCACCTGCAATTCCAATTGAGATCGTTGGAAAAATAGATACGCTAGGTATTGTTACATTAAACTGGAAGCAAAATACAGAATTAGATTTTCTTGGGTATAGAGTTTTTAGAGCAAATTTAAAAGACGATGAGTTTACTCAAATCACTTTTAAACCCATAAAAAATAATCAAATTGTAGATACTATCAATATTAAAACATTAAATAAGAAGATATATTACAAAATACAGGCTTTAGATAAAAGGTATAATCCTTCAAATTTTTCTGAAGTTTTAGAATTGAAAAGACCAGATATTGTTCCTCCTTCACAACCCGTTTTTTCTTCGTTTAATGTAGATAATAGTAAAGTAATATTAACATGGGTAACGAGTTCTAGTCAAGATGCTGTAAGTACTTTAGTTTACCGAAAAGAAAGAGGTACTGAATTACCATGGCAACTTTTAGCAACAATTATGTTACCTAATAATAAATTTACAGACACTAAAACAGAAGTTGGTAAAAATTATTTATATACAATTTTAACTGTTGATGATTCAGGGTTAGAATCTGAACCAGTTACTCCATTGAAAGTGAAAATTTCAGATAATTTGCCTAAACCAGAGATTAATAAATTCGAGGCTTTTGCTAATAGAGAAGAAAAATTTATCAATCTGAATTGGAAATATTCTGTTGAAAATATCGAAGAGTTTATTTTATACAAAGGAGAAGAAGGAAAACAACCTACTATGTATAAAATTTTTGATAAAAACACTACTAAGTTTAAAGATAAAGAGCTGTTAATCAATACTAACTATGAATATTTGCTTCAGGCTGTTTTTACATCTGGAGCTAAATCACCTATTAAAAAAATTGAATTAAACTATTGATTATGAAAAGAAATTTACTATTAATTTTATTGTTGTTTTCCATATTGGAAATATTCTCGCAAGAGTATAAATTGACGTATAGGTTTAGATTAGAACATACACAACTTCAAGATATTTGTACTAGTAGAAACAATTATGAATTAGCAGCATATTTAAATAGTGGACAAAAAGTAGTTTTAGAAAAATTTGGGCCTAAAAGTTATTTTTCTAATATAGATGTAACTAAAGATATAACATTTCAAAATAATGACAAGATTAGTTATGTAAGATTTACATCATATGTTAATGATGAAAATAGTTGGGGAGGATGCCACTCCGGAGATTATTCTGATGTTAGATTTGATATAACTAATTATCCGTGTTTTGAAGGATCAAGATCAGGGTTTATGAGGAAAAACTTAAGAACTATCCATAGTTATTTTAAGTATACAATAACACCTGTAACTAAACTTTCATATGCAGATAGTTCTTCTCCTAATATAACAAAACTAGTATGTGAAAATGATAAAATAGCAATAAATTCAATACCTGGCTTTGATAATATTCATAAAAATAATATTTATAGATGGGAGTTTGAAGATAATGTTAATACTGTATTAACTAAAACGGATGAGTATGAAGCTTTACAAATAGCTATGGAAACTGCTTTCGAAGTTTATGCTGAATGTGAAACCCTTAATAATGATTCAGGAAATCCAATATTACCAAGAACAGGAAGTGCTCCTCCGAATCAAAAAGATGCTGAAAAAGAGTTAGTAAATCGCGTACCTATTTTAGGAGGAGGACAACCAAGTCCAGGTTGTAGAAGGTGGTACGATAGATATATTCAAGCTTTAAATGCTTATAATAATTATACAGGAGAAAAATACTATCCTAGATCAATATGGCGAAGCTTAAGTTCTATCACTGGACAAAGTAGTGTTTCTCTAGGTTTATCTGATTTTTACTCTAGTGAAGTAGATCAAAATAAAGCTCTTAATAATAAAAAAATAAGAGTAAGAATGAATCCCTCATGTAATGGAGATAATGATATTTCAAATATATTAACACTTCAATTTTTACCTGAGCCTCCAAAAGCAGCAAAACCACCAACTTTTGATTCGCCTAGCTGTTCTTATGATGAAGTAAAAAACTTTACTTTATTTTTTGCTAGAAAACTATTTGATAGTGAAGAAATAAATATCTCATTAAAGAAGAAACTTCAAGATAACTCAATTGTTACATGGAATGTAAATACCAATATAACTACTTTAAATGAAGAAAGTGATGGTACATATAGTTATTCATGGCAAAGGGATACTCATCCTGATAGGTTAGGTAATTTAATTGTTGATGGTGATTATTATATAGAAGTAACTGGTTATAGAAGAAATAGTTTTGGAAACTTAGTGCAGAATTGTGAGGCTTTAAAATTTCCAAATAACGGAAATTCATTTTACGAAATAAGAACACCTAAACCCGTACTTTTTCTTTCGGTAACTTTAAATCAAAATGAAACATGTCCTGGGAAAAATGATGGTCAAATAAAAGTAAAAGCTTCAGGAGGCTCAGATACTTATAAAGTTTATGTTGACGGAACTTACAAAAAAACATTTTCAACTTCTTCTGTAGGAGGAGTAGCAGAAACTATTATAGAAAATTTATCTCCAGGAAACAAAAGGGTTACTATACTAGACTCTAAAAATTGTCAAGCTAGAAATGATAGTAATATTGAAATTGTAAAGAATGTTACGATTAATGCCGCAACTCAAATAGTACAAAGCGCAGTACCATCTTCAGCGGTTACTCATCCTTCTGCTGTAAATAATAATGACGGAACTATATATATAAGTAGTGTAACTGGAGGTACAAGATTAAGTGGTAATAAATATAAATATATAATTATATTAAATGGTAATACTTCTACGGTAACAACTGAGAAATTAGGAGCTGCAAGTGGTTTCACAATAACAGATTTACCAGCAGGTACACACATCATAAAATATACAGATGCTAACAATTGTTCTAAAGAGTTTACATTACCTACAATAATAAAACCAGATCCTGTTGATTTTTCTTTAACTCAAATTAAAGCAGATTGTTTTGAAGGAAATGGTAAATTAACTATTTCAAATATTTCAGGAGGTTATGAAAAATATACGGTAATTATAAAAAGAGGAACAACAACATTAAAAACTATAAATAATGTAGTTAGATCATCTACAATTACTGAAAATTTAAAGAAAGGTACTTATACAGTAATTATTAAAGACTCAAGAAATGGAGAAAGAACAAAAAGTATTACTGTCCAAGAAGCGTCTGAAATTGTTATTAAAGATGTAGTAATCGTATCTCCTATAAAATGTTATGGAGAAAATGCTACACTTAAAGTAGTAGCTGAGGGTGGAAAATCCGGAATAATTTACGAATATGGAATTTACGAATCAGGAACTATAAAATGGCAAGATGAAAACTCTTTTTCAGTAAAAGCCTCTTCTGTTGGATATAAGTTTAAAGTTAGAAATAAAAATATACCTAGTTGTACATCACAACTTTTTGAATCTAAAAAAATAGATCAAAACCCTGAATTATATGTAGATCCAAACCCTAGTGTAACTCATAATAATGTTTATAATCAAAACTTGGGAAGTATTAGTTTAAATGTTAGTGGAGGAACTAATAGTTATACAATAACTTGGATAAAAGATGGTGTTAGTATATCTAAAGAAGGAGCAACAATTACTGGGTTATATGCTGGTGATTATATAGCTACAATTAAAGATAGAAATAACTGTACTATAGTAACTAAAAAGATTATTGTTACACAACCTCAAGAGCTAAAAGTTTCTGTTACTATACAAAAACCAATAACTTGTAATGGAGAAAAAGGAATTTTAAAAGCAAATCCTACAGGAGGAAAAGGTACATACAGGTTTGAATGGTATAAAAATAATAACCTAATTTCTGGATCAAATACAATTACTTTCGAAGGAAAATCTGGAGATTATTATGTTAAAGTTTATGATTCATATATTTCTAAATCTAGTACTAGTGTAAATTTAGGAGAGCCTTCATTAATAAGTTTCACATTAAAAAAGACAGATATAAGTTGTTATAATTTAAATGATGGTAAAATAGAATTATTAATTACAGGAGGAAAAGCACCTTATGAATTTTCAATAGGTAATACAACTAATTTTCAACCAGTTTCTAGTTTAAATAATAACACTATTGTTAATAGAAGTAATGGAACTTTTCAAATTTTTATTAAAGATAATTTAAACTGTATAAGCGCTCCAAAATCTGTAACGATAAATAGACCTTCACAATTAGTACTTGGTTCTCCAAGTATTATCCATAACGATATTATTAATCAAAGTAATGGTTCTATTTCTGTAAACGTAACAGGAGGAAGTGGTAACTATAATTATGAATGGATTAGCAATAAAGATGGGGCATTTACCGGAGCAAATTCTGCTATCATTTCTAATTTACCTGCTGCAATTTATACAGTAAAAGTTAAAGATAAGATTAATAATAATTGTTTTGTTACGGCTAATTATGAGGTAAAAGAGCCATTACCTCTTAGTGTTACATTAACTCAAACAAAATTTATTCAATGTAATGGAGAAGCTTCAGCAGAATTATTTGCTAAAGTTGAAGGTGGATATCCAATTAATTCTTCACCTTCAGATTTTGAGTATAAATGGTATAAATTAGATGGAAGTACATACACTTTACTAAATTCTAGTAATTTAAAATTAGATCGATTATCAGGTTTAGAAGCTGGAGATTATAGAATCGATATTAAAGATGCTAAAGGAATAACCACATTTAAAACAATAAGTATAAATCAGCCTTCAGAAATTAAAATTTCTTTAAAAGAAAAAATAGATGTTTTCTGTTTTAACGGAAGTAATGGAGAAATTAAAATAGATGTCGTAGGAGGTATGCCTTTTGATACATCTGGAGGAACTGAACCTTATTCTTTTAAATGGATTAAAAAAGGAGATACGAATTACACAAATACAGATCAAAACATTAATAATCTTAAAGCAGGAGAATATTTTGTTGAAGTTACAGACAAAAATATTTGTACTAAGGCTTCTTCAACATTCATAATTACCGAGCCTGCTAAAGCATTAAAAGTAACAAAAGCAGAGATAAAAGATTTAACTGGTTTTGAAAAAGGAGATGGTAGTATTGTAATTGAAGTTGATGGAGGAACTACTACTAATTATAAATATGAATGGAGGTTAAAAGACCAAACCAACATTATAAGTACAGAAAAGAATCTTGAAAATGTTCAAGTTGGAACTTACCAATTAACATTAACAAATGAAAAATGTACTGTACTTTCTGAGCTTTATACAATAAATCAACCTCAAAAGTTAGTTATTGATGAAATAGTTAAGACAGGAGAAATAAAATGTAATGGTGATGAATCAGTTGGTTTGTCAGCAAAAGTTTCAGGAGGTGTTAAGTTCGATGTATTTGAATATGTATATTCATGGAAAAAAGAGGGTGAATCAACAGAGTTGAGTAATACTTTTGAACTTTTAAATAGAGGAGCTGGTAATTATGTACTTACAGTTAAAGATAAGAATGAAAATGTAGCATATAAAAAAGTTACTATTGTAGAGCCACCAGTTTTAGAAATTACAGAGTCAAATACTACAGTTTCTCATGTTTCATGTTTTGGAGGAGAAGACGGATCTATTAAAGTTGAAGCAACAGGAGGAGTTGGAGATTACTCATATAGTTGGAGTAATGGATTATCAGGAAATGAGCTTAATGGACTAAAAGCAGGAGAATATATAGTAAAAGTAATCGACAAGAATTTAGTTTGTGAGTTTGAAAAGAAGATAGTTATAACTGAACCACTAGCAGCTTTAAGTATAAAAGATTATACTATCACAGATGTAAGTGGCTTCGATTTATCTAATGGAGGTATTTCTATTGAAGTAGAAGGCGGAACTTCACCTTACACTTATGAATGGACTGATGCTTCTAATGCTACTTTATCAAACCCTTCTGCTAATTTAACAGGAGTTAAAGCTGGAGTATATACAGTTAAAGTCACTGATGCAAAAGGATGTGAAATTACGCCAAATCCTACTTATACAATTGACCAACCAGAAGAATTAGAAGTTAGAATTAATAAAAATGATATTCCTTGTTTTGGTCAAAAAGGAACAGCAATAGCTAATGTCACAGGAGGAGTTAAACCTTATACATATTCATGGATTGAAAAAGGAGAGACTTTAGAGTTAAGTGCTACATCAGAATTATTGAATATTAGTGGTGGAGTTTATGTCATTCAAGTTGAAGATAAAAACGGAAATAAAGTAGCACAAGAAGTTACTATTGTAGAGCCACCAGTTTTAGAAATTATAGAGTCAAATACTACAGTTTCTCATGTTTCATGTTTTGGAGGAGAAGACGGATCTATTAAAGTTGAAGCAACAGGAGGAGTTGGAGATTACTCATATAGTTGGAGTAATGGATCATCAGGAAATGAGCTTAATGGACTAAAAGCAGGAGAATATATAGTAAAAGTAATCGACAAGAATTTAGTTTGTGAGTTTGAAAAGAAGATAGTTATAACTGAACCACTAGCAGCTTTAAGTATAAAAGATTATACTATCACAGATGTAAGTGGCTTCGATTTATCTAATGGAGGTATTTCTATTGAAGTAGAAGGCGGAACTTCACCTTACACTTATGAATGGATTGATGCTTCTAATGCTACTTTATCAAACCCTTCTGCTAATTTAACAGGAGTTAAAGCTGGAGTATATACAGTTAAAGTCACTGATGCAAAAGGATGTGAAATTACGCCAAATCCTACTTATACAATTGACCAACCAGAAGAATTAGAAGTTAGAATTAATAAAAATGGTATTCCTTGTTTTGGTCAAAAAGGAACAGCAATAGCTAATGTCACAGGAGGAGTTGAACCTTATACATATTCATGGATTGAAAAAGGAGAGACTTTAGAGTTAAGTGCTACATCAGAATTATTGAATATTAGTGGTGGAGTTTATATCATTCAAGTTGAAGATAAAAACGGAAATAAAGTAGCACAAGAAGTTACTATTGTAGAGCCACCAGTTTTAGAAATTACAGAGTCAAATACTACAGTTTCTCATGTTTCATGTTTTGGAGGAGAAGACGGATCTATTAAAGTTGAAGCAACAGGAGGAGTTGGAGATTACTCATATAGTTGGAGTAATGGATCATCAGGAAATGAGCTTAATGGACTAAAAGCAGGAGAATATATAGTAAAAGTAATCGACAAGAATTTAGTTTGTGAGTTTGAAAAGAAGATAGTTATAACTGAACCACTAGCAGCTTTAAGTATAAAAGATTATACTATCACAGATGTAAGTGGCTTCGATTTATCTAATGGAGGTATTTCTATTGAAGTAGAAGGCGGAACTTCACCTTACACTTATGAATGGACTGATGCTTCTAATGCTACTTTATCAAACCCTTCTGCTAATTTAACGGGAGTTAAAGCTGGAGTATATACAGTTAAAGTCACTGATGCAAAAGGATGTGAAATTACGCCAAATCCTACTTATACAATTGACCAACCAGAAGAATTAGAAGTTAGAATTAATAAAAATGATATTCCTTGTTTTGGTCAAAATGGAACAGCAATAGCTAATGTCACAGGAGGAGTTGAACCTTATACATATTCATGGATTGAAAAAGGAGAGACTTTAGAGTTAAGTGCTACATCAGAATTATTGAATATTAGTGGTGTTGAAGATAAAAACGGAAATAAAGTAGCACAAGAAGTTACTATTGTAGAGCCACCAATTTTAGAAATTACAAATGTAAAAACAACAGATGTTACTTGTTACAAAGGTTCCGATGGGGCTATAGAAATAACAGTAGCAGGTGGTGTTAGACCATATTCTTATAAGTGGGCTCATTCTAGTATAGATTCTCATATATTAAATGATATTCAATCAGATATTTATAATGTCATTATTACTGATGCAAATGGTTGTTCTGTTGAAAGAGAAATTATAATAAATCAACCAGAGGAGTATGCGATTGATAAAGTAAAATTAGCGCGTCCAACTTCTGATACTGTAAATAATGGTGATATAGAAGTTATAATAGTTGGAGGCGAAGCACCATACAAATATGTTTGGGAAAATGAATCTGGTTCAACTATATTAGACGAGTCAACTAATGATAAAACAAGTAAAATAGAGAGTTTATCTGAAGGTATATATACAATTACAATTACTGATGCTAAGAATTGTGTCCTTTCAGAGACTTATAATTTAGCAAATCCAGGAGAGTTATTAGTTTCTATCCAACAAACACAAGAGATTTTCTGTTACGGAGAAAGTAATGCTATTTTAGATGTAATTACTATTGGAGGAGCAGGAGGAAATAGATTCCAATGGTTTGATGCAACAACAAATTCTGAAATCGGATCAGATAAAGAGTTAAAAAATATTCCAGCTGGTAATTACTATGTAATTGTGAGTAATGCAGAAGGTATTGAAGAAAAGAGTTCAATATTTACAGTTACTCAGCCAGAAAAAGTAGAAGTATCGATTAGTCAAGTTAATGCATCTTGTTTTGAATCAAGTAATGCTAGTTTTAAGGTTGACGTTACAGGAGGAACAGGAGTTTATGAGTATAGATACACCAATACTTCAGGGTATACTACTTGGACTTCAATTACTGGAAACTCTATTACAATAGAAAATCTTGTTAAAGGAGATTATAAAGTTCAAGTAAGAGATGTAAATAACTGTTTAGCTACTGATGCAGCTGGAAATTCTGAGTATGAAATTAATATTACTCAGCCTACTAAATTAGAATTCACAAATGAATCTATAGAAAATGTAAGTGGATTCGGATTATCAAATGGATCAATTAGAGTTGAGTTAACAGGAGGAACTCCAGGATATGTTTATCAATGGTTTGATGGAAATGGAGTTTCAATTGGAGGGAACACTACTGTTTTAGAAAATATTCCATCAGGGAAATATCAATTAATTGTAGAAGATACAAAAGGATGTCGTTTAGTTCGAGATTATGAAGTAACGCAACCAGATTTATTAGAAGTATCATTAACTCAATTATCAATTATCAGCTGTAAAGGTTCATCCAATGGTTCAGTAGAGGCTAATGTAAGAGGAGGAATTAAAGATTATACGTATAGATGGTATGAAGAATCATTGTCTACAATTATAGGTTCTACAGATCAATTATCAGATTTATCACCAGGTAATTATTATGTAGAAATCGAAGATGCTAACGGAAATACAGTTCGAAGTTCAGCTATTAAATTTACAGAACCAGAAATTCTTGAGTTAACATTAGCGTCATCATATGTATCATGTGGAATAGGAAATGACTGGACAATAACAAGTACAGTTACAGGAGGAACAGCACCTTACCGATATATTTGGAATAATGGAGAAACAACAGCAGATTTAAATAATATAGTTTCAGGATTATATGAAGTAACAGTTGTAGATGCTAATGGCTGTAGTATTAAAGATGATGTTCGTTTAGTTTCTCCACCAGAGTTTAATTTCACAAATGAATCTATAGAAAATGTAAGTGGATTCGGATTATCAAATGGATCAATTAGAGTTGAGTTAACAGGAGGAACTCCAGGATATGTTTATCAATGGTTTGATGGAAATGGAGTTTCAATAGGAGGGAACACTACTGTTTTAGAAAATATTCCATCAGGGAAATATCAATTAATTGTAGAAGATACAAAAGGATGTCGTTTAGTTCGAGATTATGAAGTAACGCAACCAGATTTATTAGAAGTATCATTAACTCAATTATCAATTATCAGTTGTAAAGGTTCATCCAATGGTTCAGTAGAGGCTAATGTAAGAGGAGGAATTAAAGATTATACATATAGATGGTATGAAGAATCATCGTCTACAATTATAGGTTCTACAGATCAATTATCAGATTTATCACCAGGTAATTATTATGTAGAAATCGAAGATGCTAACGGAAATACAGTTCGAAGTTCAACTATTAAATTTACAGAACCAGAAATTCTTGAGTTAACATTAGCGTCATCATATGTATCATGTGGAATAGGAAATGACTGGACAATAATAAGTACAGTTACAGGAGGAACAGCTCCTTACCGATATATTTGGAACAATGGAGAAACGACAGCAGATTTAAATAATATAGTTTCAGGATTATATGAAGTAACAGTTGTAGATGCTAATGGCTGTAGTATTAAAGATGATGTTCGTTTAGTTTCTCCACCAGAGTTTAATTTCACAAATGAATCTATAGAAAATGTAAGTGGATTCGGATTATCAAATGGATCAATTAGAGTTGAGTTAACAGGAGGAACTCCAGGATATGTTTATCAATGGTTTGATGGAAATGGAGTTTCAATTGGAGGGAACACTACTGTTTTAGAAAATATTCCATCAGGGAAATATCAATTAATTGTAGAAGATACAAAAGGATGTCGTTTAGTTCGAGATTATGAAGTAACGCAACCAGATTTATTAGAAGTATCATTAACTCAATTATCAATTATCAGCTGTAAAGGTTCATCCAATGGTTCTGTAGAGGCTAATGTAAGAGGAGGAATTAAAGATTATACATATAAATGGTATGAAGAATCATCGTCTACTGTAATAGGTACAGCAAATATTCTTTCAGATTTATCACCAGGTAATTATTATGTAGAAATCGAAGATGCTAACGGAAATACAGTTCGAAGTTCAACTATTAAATTTACAGAACCAGAAATTCTTGAGTTAACATTAGCGTCATCATATGTATCATGTGGAATAGGAAATGACTGGACAATAACAAGTACAGTTACAGGAGGAACAGCTCCTTACCGATATATTTGGAATAATGGAGAAACAACAGCAGATTTAAATAATATAGTTTCAGGATTATATGAAGTAACAGTTGTAGATGCTAATGGCTGTAGTATTAAAGACGATGTTAGTTTAGTTTCTCCACCAGAGTTTAATTTCACAAATGAATCTATAGAAAATGTAAGTGGATTCGGATTATCAAATGGATCAATTAGAGTTGAGTTAACAGGAGGAACTCCAGGATATGTTTATCAATGGTTTGATGGAAATGGAGTTTCAATTGGAGGGAACACTACTGTTTTAGAAAATATTCCATCAGGGAAATATCAATTAATTGTAGAAGATACAAAAGGATGTCGTTTAGTTCGAGATTATGAAGTAACGCAACCAGATTTATTAGAAGTATCATTAACTCAATTATCAATTATCAGCTGTAAAGGTTCATCCAATGGTTCAGTAGAGGCTAATGTAAGAGGAGGAATTAAAGATTATACATATAGATGGTATGAAGAATCATCGTCTACTGTAATAGGTACAGCAAATATTCTTTCAGATTTATCACCAGGTAATTATTATGTAGAAATCGAAGATGCTAACGGAAATACAGTTCGAAGTTCAACGATTAAATTTACAGAACCAGAAATTCTTGAGTTAACATTAGCGTCATCATATGTATCATGTGGAATAGGAAATGACTGGACAATAACAAGTACAGTTAAAGGAGGAACAGCTCCTTACCGATATATTTGGAACAATGGAGAAACGACAGCAGATTTAAATAATATAGTTTCAGGATTATATGAAGTAACAGTTGTAGATATAAATGGATGTTCTGTGACTAAAGAAATTGAATTATTAACACCACCAGAGTTAATTATCAGTACAGAACAAATAAATGATCCAAAATGTTTTAATGGAAGTAATGGTAATATTAAAATAGAAGTATCAGGAGGATTGCCTCCATATATTTATGAATGGAACAATGGAAATTCAACTAATACTAATAATAATTTAACTTCAGGAACTTATGAAGTAATTATAACAGATAGTAAAGGTTGTAAAATTTCTAAGGCTTATGTTTTAGCAAATCCAGATGAGATTGAATTTTCTTTAGGAGAGGATGTTACTTTATGTAAAGATCAAACTTATGTTTTAAATGCTACAATAGATAATGGTGTTTCTTATGAATGGTCTTCTACTAACGGATTATCTAGCACAGAACGTGTAATAGAAGTATCTGAAGAAGGAATATATTCTGTTGTGATAACTAATGAAGATGGTTGTATTATTACAGACGAAATTGAAATTAAACGCTCTAAAGATGATATTTCATCAAATTTCTTAGTTTCTTCAATTGCTTTTGTAAATGAGCCAATTGTGGCTGTAAATGTAAGTGATCCGGCTCCAGATGATTCAGAGTGGATTTTACCATTAAATGTTAAACTTAATGAAAAAACAGACGAATTTGTTGAGTTTTATTTTGAAGAAGTAGGAGAGTATGAAATAACTTTATACACTAAAAAAGGAGATTGTGAAGCATTCCAAACAAAAACTGTAATAATTACTGAAAAAGAAATAGGTGATGGTACAGATTCTGAGGGAACAAATGGACAAACTCCATTAATCACTAATTTTAATATCTATCCAAATCCTTCTTCTGGAGTATTTGCTTTAGATTTAGAGTTAAAAGAACAGAGTGATGTAAGTGTTAAGATTTATAGTTTACTAAGTAACGATATGATCGATTATAAGAAAGTTGAGAATGAAAAAGAATACAAGATCGATTATAATTTAAGTATGGTACCAGGTTTATACTTTGTATTAATTGAAACTCAAAACGAAAAAATGGTTAAAAAGATTATCATTAGATAATAAATTATATAAATTTTTAAATAAAAAACTCTGTTAGTGGACATGTTAACAGAGTTTTTATTTTAAAATACTTTATTTCTTTTATATTAATAATCAAAGGATTAAAAACTCTGTTAATAACTATGTTGACAGAGTTTTTTATTTTTTCTAGGTAAATCTTATTTTAGCATACACTTCATTTTTCTCAGATTTTATGGCGCAAGAAACTAAATATACCGAAGATAATATACGATCACTCGACTGGAAAGAGCATATCCGTATGCGTCCAGGTATGTATATTGGTAAATTAGGAGATGGTTCTTCTCCTGATGATGGAATATACATTTTAGTAAAAGAGGTACTCGATAACTCTATTGATGAGTTTGTTATGGGTACAGGAAAAACAATCGAAGTATCTATCCAAGGTAATAAAGTTATTGTTCGAGATTACGGTCGTGGTATTCCGTTAGGAAAAGTCGTCGATGTAGTTTCTAAGATGAATACCGGAGGAAAATACGACAGTAGAGCCTTTAAAAAATCTGTAGGATTAAACGGAGTTGGTACCAAAGCTGTTAATGCATTATCTACATATTTCCGTGTAGAAAGTACGCGTGATGGAAAATCAGCTTCTGCTGAATTTGAAAAAGGAAATCTTACCAATCAAGATCTTTTAGAGGAAACAACGAGAAGAAGAGGAACGAAGGTTACTTTTATTGCAGATGATGCTATCTTTAAAAACTATAAATATCGTCCAGAATATGTAATTCGTTTATTGAAAAACTATGTATATCTGAATCCTGGATTGACTATAGTTTTTAACGGAGAAAAATATTATTCAGAAAATGGATTAAAAGACCTTTTAGAAGATAATAACAATGTTGAGGATATGTTATATCCGATCATCCATTTGAAAGGAGATGATATAGAAATTGCTATGACACATAGCAAAACTCAATATTCAGAAGAATATCATTCGTTTGTAAACGGACAAAATACAACTCAAGGTGGTACGCACCAAGCTGCATTTAGAGAAGCTGTTGTAAAAACGATTCGTGAGTTCTACGGAAAAAACTTTGAAGCATCAGATGTTCGAAAATCGATCATTGGAGCAATATCCATTAAAGTCATGGAGCCTGTTTTCGAAAGTCAAACGAAAACAAAATTAGGTTCTACCGAAATGGGAGACGGATTACCAACTGTAAGGACTTACATTAATGATTTTGTAAAAACAAAATTAGATAATTTCTTACACAAGAATACTGTTATTGCAGAAACGCTTCAAAAGAAGATTTTACAAGCTGAAAAAGAGCGTAAAGAATTATCAGGAATCCGAAAGTTAGCAAGAGATCGAGCTAAAAAAGCAAATCTTCACAATAAAAAATTAAGAGACTGTAGAATTCACTTTGGAGATACTAAGAAAGAAGATTATTTAAATACAACGTTATTTATCACCGAGGGAGATTCTGCATCTGGATCTATTACAAAATCTAGAAATGTAAATACTCAAGCGGTTTTCAGCTTAAAAGGAAAACCTTTAAATTCATATGGTTTAACAAAGAAAATCGTGTATGAAAACGAGGAATTTAACTTACTTCAAGCGGCATTAAACATAGAAGACGGATTAGAAGGTTTACGTTACAACAACATTGTAATCGCAACTGATGCCGATGTCGATGGAATGCACATTAGACTATTACTAATTACATTTTTCTTACAATTCTTCCCAGAAGTAATAAAAGAAGGACATTTATATATTTTAGAAACACCACTTTTTAGAGTTCGTAATAAAAAGGAAACGCATTATTGTTATTCTGAAACAGAAAAACAAGCTGCTATTGCCAAGTTAAGAGGAAAACCAGAGATCACACGATTTAAAGGATTAGGAGAAATTTCTCCGAATGAATTTGTACACTTTATTGGGGAAGATATTCGTTTAGATCCAGTGATGTTAGATAAAGAAATGTCTATCGATCAAATGTTACAATTTTACATGGGAAAAAACACACCAGATCGTCAAAAGTTTATTATAGAGAATCTAAAAGTTGAACAAGATTTAATAGAAGAAAGTTAAAATGAAATTAAATAGAGGCTTAATATTAATAGCTCTTTTTTTTATTTTTCTAATGTTATTTTCAATAAATTTCAACGAGATTACTGATGACGGTAACTATGCAGCTTTTATAACAATAATAGGTCTAGCTATTTTTATATTGTTAAGATCAAAAAAGTAAAAAAATCAAAAATGTACAAACGTTTATAATACATGAGCGAAGAAAACAATAATTACGAACACGACGAAGAATTAACAAACGAAAACCAAGTAGAAAACACAGAGACCATAACTAAGGTTACGGGAATGTATAAAGATTGGTTTTTAGATTATGCTTCGTATGTAATCTTAGAACGTGCTGTTCCATCTATAGAAGACGGATTTAAACCTGTACAGCGTCGTATCATGCATTCTATGAAAGATTTAGATGATGGACGTTATAATAAAGTAGCTAATATTGTTGGTCATACCATGCAGTATCACCCACACGGTGATGCTTCTATTGCAGATGCCATGGTGCAAATGGGACAAAAAGAGTTGCTTATAGATATGCAAGGAAACTGGGGTAATATCTTAACAGGAGATAGAGCTGCAGCTTCACGTTATATCGAAGCACGTTTATCTAAATTCGCTTTAGATGTTGTTTTCAATGCTAAAACTACCGAATGGCAATCGTCTTACGATGGTCGTAAAAAAGAACCTGTAAATCTTCCTGTAAAGTTCCCATTATTATTAGCTCAAGGAGCAGAAGGTATTGCAGTAGGTTTATCTACAAAAATTTTACCACATAATTTTAATGAGTTAATCGATGCTTCGATTAAATATCTTAGAGGAAGAAACTTTACTATAGTTCCAGATTTTTTAACTGGAGGAATTGCGGATGTTTCCAATTATAATGATGGTAAGCGTGGAGGAAAAGTTCGTGTAAGAGCAAAAATTTCTCAGTTAGATAAAAAAACGTTAGTAATTACAGAAGTTCCTTTCGGAACAACAACTTCTTCGCTTATTGATAGTGTTTTAAAAGCAAATGATAAAGGGAAAATCAAAATCAAGAAGATTGAAGACAATACAGCTGCTAATGTAGAAATATTGGTGCATCTACCACCAAATGTATCTCCAGATAAAACGATAGATGCATTATACGCTTTTACAAATTGTGAGAACTCAATTTCTCCATTGTGTTGTATTATTGAAGATAACAAACCTATTTTTATTGGTGTTTCTGATGTATTGAAACGTTCTACAGATTTCACTGTTGATTTATTAAAACAAGAGTTAGAAATTCAATTAAATGAGTTAGAAGAGCAATGGCATTTTTCTTCATTAGAAAGAATTTTTATTGAAAATAGAATTTATCGTGATATTGAGGAACAAGAAACTTGGGAAGGCGTAATTGAAGCAATTGACTTAGGTTTAAAACCTCATACTAAGCATTTAAAACGTGAAGTTACTGTAGATGATATTGTAAAACTTACTGAAATTCGAATTAAGAAAATATCTAAGTTTGATATTGATAAAGCGAAACAATTCATAGAAAGTTTAGAAGAGAAAATAGCAGAGGTAAAAGAATATTTAGATAATCTTATCGAATTCGCTATTGATTACTTCAAAGAACTAAAAGATAAATACGGAAAAGGTAAAGAGCGTAAAACTGAAATCAGAATCTTCGATGACATTGTCGCTACAAAAGTGGTAATGCGCAATGCAAAACTTTATGTGAATAGAGAAGAAGGTTTTATCGGGACATCTTTAAAGAAAGATGAATTTGTTGCAGATTGTGCAGATATCGATGATATTATTGTTTTCCGCGAAGATGGTGTCATGCAAGTTACCAAAGTAGATTCTAAAACGTTTGTTGGTAAAGGAATTATCCATGTAGCAGTTTTCAAGAAAAAAGATAAACGTACAGTTTATAATTTGATTTATAAAGATGGTACTCGTGGACCAAGTTATATGAAACGTTTTAATGTAACTTCTATAACTAGAGATCGTGAATACGATTTAACGAACGGAAATAAAGGTTCTCAAGTATTGTATTTCTCTGCAAATCCAAATGGAGAAGCAGAAGTTGTTACTATTTTATTACGAGCCGTTGGAAGTGTTAAAAAGCTAAAATGGGATTTAGATTTTGCCGATTTGGCAATTAAAGGTAGAAGTGTTAGAGGTAATTTAGTTACTAAACATAGCGTTAAAAAAGTAGAATTTAAAGAGGCTGGTGTATCAACATTAAAACCGCGTAAGATTTGGTTTGATGATACTGTTAGACGTTTGAATGTTGACGAAAGAGGTGAATTATTAGGAGAGTTTAAAGCTGAAGATAAAATCTTAATTGTAAAGCAATCGGGTAAAGCTAAAGCTGTAACACCAGACTTAGCAATGCATTTTGATAACGACATGATTGTTTTAGAAAAATGGAAACCTAATAAACCAATTTCTGCTATTTACTACGACGGACATAAAGAGCGTTATTATGTGAAGCGTTTCTTGTTAGAAAGCACAGATAAAGAAGAAATATTTATCACAGATCACGAAAAGTCACAATTACAGATTGTAGTAACAGATTATCGCCCTATGGTAGAAGTGATTTTTTCTAAGAGAGCTTTACCAAGTATGAAAGTAAATTTCGAAGAATTTATTTCTGTAAAAGGTATAAAAGCAATTGGAAATCAATTAACAGCGGCTAAAATTAGAACGATTAAAACTCTAGAATCATTACCTTATGAAGAACCTGAAGAAGAAAAGGTTGAAAATATAGAGGTAAATGAAGAAGAGTTAGTTGAAGATACTAATGTCACAGAAGCAGATGAATCTTTAGATAAAAAAGAAAAAGCACGTAAAGCATTAGAAGTAGCAATTAAAAAGAAGAAAGAAGGTGATAATGAAAGTCAAACAGCATTATTTTAAATGAAACTAAAGTATTTGTACTTATTCTTGGCAATATTGGGTATGTGTTACACATGGTATTACAATATCCAATATTTTCAAACAGCAGCTGATCCATCATTTTTGAACTTTTTTGCAGATGCAAAAGTCAATTTTGCGGGTAAGTCGTTAAGTGCAGATTTATTAGTAGTTGTTTTAACTTTTTTTGCCTTTTACATACCAGATGCAATCAAATTGAAAGTTAAATACTGGTGGGTTTTAATACCATTAACCTTCATCGTAGCGGTAGCATTTACATTTCCTTTATATTTGTATATAAGAACAAATACTATTGAAAAGAAAAATTTAATTGGATAAACTTCTCACATACGATTTTGACTTAAAAAGCCCTTTAGGTATAACTATATACATTTTTGTTGTTTTGTTAATTTCTTGGGGTATTTCCAGAATAATACGACAGATAATTTTAATAGTTATAAAATCAAAAAAAACTGAACGTTTTGGTAGAACAAGTATTCAATTTTTACGCAATTCAGTAAAATTTTTTGTAGGAATATTTACCTTGTTTTTTATTGTAATGACCGTACCTACTTTACGAAGTAAGGCAACACTAATTTTCTCAGGAGCTGGTATTATTGCTGCAATCATCGGTTTCGCTGCACAAGCAGCTTTATCGAATTTAATAGCCGGAGCTTTTATCGTAATTTTTAAACCTTTTAGAGTTGGTGATTATATTAAACTAGATGAGGCTAGAGTTGGTATTGTTGAAGATATAACTCTACGTCACACAGTAATTAACAATTTTGAAAATAAACGTTTAATCATTCCAAATTCTGTAATTAGTACCGATTCTGTATTAAATCATACTATAGAGGATTCTCACGTGCTAAGCTTCAATAATTTTAAAATAGGATTGCGAGCGAATATAGATTTAGCTCGTAAGATTATTCAAGAAGAAGCAGTAAAACTTCCAATGGTTATGGAAACTGAATCTAGTGATAGCATTGATGTTCGTGTAATTGATATTCATGAAACCTATATTCATATGAGAGCTTATGTTTGGATGAACGAACCATTTCAAGAATTTAGAGGGAAATGTGCTTTAAAAGAAGCTGTTCATAAGCGTTTTATTAAAGAAGGAGTTGATTTACCTATCCCAATTAATAAAGTAGAGAGAATCGATTAAAAAGTCAATTTGGCAATGGTTTTTAAAATATATATGGAATGAAGAGGTAGAATTACCAAAGTAGTAAATCAAAAAGCAGAGAAATTTAAAACTTCTCTGCTTTTTATCTTTACTTCATATTTCTATCCATAATTTCATTACCAAAATCAGAAAAATATTCTTGTAATAGTTTTTGCCATATTTTCATTCCGTTTTCAGAATTAGATAGTATTACAATTCCTTTTTTAGACTGTAAAGAAATTAAAGCTATGGTTTTAGTTCCATAATCTCCACCAGTATGCATTAAAACAGTTTCATTGTTTTTTAAATTAGGTAGGATTTGCATACCTAAACCCCAGAATATTCCTTCCTTTTCTCTTGACTGTGGTTTTATAAACTCTTGATATAAGGACTTAGAAATTCCTGCACCGTTTAACAGATGAACTAAAAATTTAGAGTAATCTTTTGTTGTAGTTAATAAATTGGCAGCAGCGTTAACCGAAGTGTATTTTTCAAAAGTTATTGCTTTATTCTTTTCGTTATGTTCTATAGCATAATTATTTTCATTGATTTTCGAATTCCAATTAAAAGATGTGTTTTCCATTCTCAAAGGATTAAATAATAATACTTCTGCAATACGTTCAAAAGGCTTTTGTAATTTATTCTCTATAGCTTTTCTCATATACTCAAATCCTTCGCCAGAATATTCCCATTTTGTTCCAGGTTCTCTTATAAAACTTAATTTTCGGTTTGGTGTTAAATATCTCCAATTTGGTAATCCTGATTGGTGTGATAATATATTACGAACTGTAAGTTTTTGTAAAAATTCATGATCTTTTATATCTGAATCAATATAATATTTCGATAGAGGTTCATCTAAATCAATTTGTCCTGAATCAACAAGTTTAAGTATAACATTTGCAACTATAGGTTTGGTTAAAGAGGCAACTTTATAAATACTGTTTAAATCAGTCTTTACAAGGTCTTTTTGATAGCCAAAAGCTCTCAATTGTCTAATTTTAGCTTGTTCTATATAACCAATTGATAGTGATGTAATTTGATGCTTTTTAAGAAGTTTTTCTATAAGCTTATCATTTTCAAATAGAGGAGAAGGATAGTTAATTGTAAATTTCGGACCATAATTAGTTTTAGGTTCTTTATGATCATAACTCAAAACTCTAGCTAATTTCCATTGTTTATTTTCTCTCTTCCAAAGAGAAGTAAATTTGGCTATATTGGTAAGATACGGTTCTTTGTTTGTTTCTTTTATGTAGAACAAATGAATTCCTTTTTGAATAGCACCATAAGTTTCACCATTATTTTTTAATCTGAAAACTTCTAAACTTTCATCTACGACTTTTCTAATAGGTTTTTTATTCGTGTTAGTGCAAATACTTTCTTTAAATCCTTTGAAAAATTGTGTTCTATTTTGAATTCCGTTTTCATCATGATAAAACTCAAAATCAGTAGCAATATATTTTTCTAACAGAGAAAAATTACATTTATTAAAACCTTCTTCAAAAAATAAACTATCAATTTGTTTTAGTTCATTAAATAGTTTTGATTTTTTAGAAACTTGTGCTCCTATTTTTGTTGAAAAAAGAACTATAAAAATTAGTATAAGAGTATAAAATTGCTTCATGATTTTGTTTGTAATTAAAAATTTAAATGATGAGGCAATATTCTATAATTCAGAATAAAAGAAACCTGAAAATAGCCCGAAAATAACCTGACAAAGTCACGACAAGCATTATAAAAAGTTGAATTTTAGCTTTATATAGTTTTTTTGATGTTTGTCCAATCCTGCTGTATTTACTAAGATGATAGTGATGTTTATTAAGATTAAAAGAATCATTATTGGTAATGTTAGTCTGATTTCTGAAGAAAAAAGTCTATTAGCAAATGGACTTAAAAGAATTAAAATAGTAGAAATAATTGTCCAAAATATCTGAAGTGAGATAATCTCTTTTGTTAAACGATTGTATTCTTTTTTATAATAAACAATGGCAAATGGAATAAGAATATTTACTAGAGGAATAGCAATAAAAGGTAAAGAAGATAAATTAATTAATTTAATAAGTTTGATATTTATACTTTTTTCATTTTTTTGACCATTTAAGCTTTCTATGTCTATGTTTAAAGCTTTTGAGATAGCATTTAAAGTATGACCTTTTAAAGGGGCACCAGCTTCTATTCTTTGAATAGTTCTAACAGATATTCCAGATTTTTCAGCTAGTTCTTCTTGTGTAAGATTAAATTCTTTTCTGTAAGCTAAAAGTTTAGACATTATTGAAATTTAATTGGTGTTAAAATGTATTATGTTGGTAAAAGATATGAATACTATCTCTTATTTTTTCCTTTATTAAACCATTTTTATCATAAAGAATTCTATAGGTTTCATTTGTTTTATTTTTATAATAAAAAAACTGTATAACTGAATCTATTTTTCGGTCGGTATAATAGTATTTTAAAATGTTTTTATAAGATGTATAATAGTTATAGTTTGCAGAATCACTAATAATACTTAAGTCTAAAAACTTTTTCTCAGACAGTAATTGATGTAAAGAGTCATAAGTATATTGAGTTATATACTTTCTTCCTGCATTAAAATCATTATTTTCATACTGAGACTTTTCAATTAAATATCCTTGTTTATTGAATTTAAAAGTTCCTGAAATAACAGGAATTTTACCAGTTATATTTTTATAGATTTGATTCTTATATTTTTGATATAATAAAAGACTATCAGGTTTTAACTCATAAACAAAATCAAATTCATTAGTAAAATCTGATGAATGAATTTTTTTAGTAATTAAGTTTAATGAACCATATTGATAAGAAACATTATAGTTATGGAAAGCTTTAGTTCTTATATATTCATTTATTAGTTTTCCGTGTTTATTATATTTTAAAACACTTATGGTATCATTCTTTTGATACTGCCCAAAATCTGATGCAGCAATCAAATAAGTTTCTTTAATATTATTTTTTTGAATTGATTTTTCATCAATCTTAGAGAAGTTTAAATCGTTTATTTTTAGTTGATTTTTCCTTTTACAACATAGTAATAAGGTAATTTAATATTATTGAAGTAATTTTTTTTCTCATAAGCTATAAACTAAATAAGCTGATTAATTTAGAAATTTATAAAAGTTATATATTTATGAAAATTAACTTATATTAATCATATTATAAGAACTCTAAAATTGATTTTTTGTTTTAAGGAGGTGGAGGACAAAACCTTAATTTATAAGATTCAGGTATTTTTTCTATTTTTTTACTTCTATAAAATTCAGCAATATTTTTCCACCAATTTGTTATTATTTCTTTTTCAGTAAATAAAAAACCATTATCAAATTTTATAGATTTATTATCTATTTTATAGCTAACAATAGCAACAAAATAATAAAATTCTTTTTTTAAATCATAAGCAAATAAATTATAAGAATACATTGTTTCATCATTGGTAGGTATAATAATACTTCCGTAAAATATATCTTTAGACCCTATATTCTTTTTATATTCTATCAATTTGGAATAAGTCCAAGTGCCTTTTGGTGGTTTTTTATTAGATAAGTGCTCAAAATCTCCATTTTTGATATGAATAGAAAAAGATTTTCCCTTATTGTAAACTTCATTTAAAATATCATCATTACTTTTTTGAGCAAATACTGTATTAACGCTAAAGATAAATAACATTAACGCAGTAATTACTGTTTTTAAATGAGTTATATAAGTTATATTTTCTTTTTTCATAATCATTTATTTTTTAACAGATTATTCGTTAACTAATTCGTTTAAAAAAGAGTCGAAGTTTTTTGTGAAATCGGTATATAATTTACCAGTAGCAGGACCATTAAATCCAGTATGAATTTTTCTCACTTTTCCTTTTTTATCAAGTATAATTGTAGTTGGATATGATAAAACGTGGTTTAACATTGGTAATTTTTCCTGAGCAGAAATTTTATTAGATGAACCAAATTGAGCTAACAAAATAGGGTAGGTGATGTTGGTTTGTTCTTCTAAACGATTCAAATATTCAAAAGCTTCTTCTTTAGTTTTAGCAACTTCAAAAGCTAAGGCAACAAATTCAATTCCTTTCGATTTGTTTTTTGTGTAATATTCTGAGTAGTATTTACTTTCATCTAAACAGTTAGGACACCAAGATCCCATAATTTGAACCACAGTTACTTTATCTTTAAAACGGTCATCTGTTAAAGAAACCATAGTGTCATATTTATCAGGAAATGAAAATGAAATCGTTTCATAACCTTCTTTCAAATAGGTTAATGATTCAGCATCAGGTAATTCATAGCTGTTGTTCAGTTTTGCTGTAAAAGGCTCTTTCCAATGATTACCAGAATAGAAATGTCCATTCATAGTAGAGTCAGTGACTTTTGCTGTGAATAAAAATGCATGAGCGCCATCAAAAGTAGAAAGTTGTAAAATATCATTATTGATATTACCTTCTAAAAAACGATAATCTCCTGTAGTAGTTCTAAATGTACCTGTAACTTTATCTCCTTCTTGTTTAAATATACCTTTAGCTATATATTTATCTTCTTCTGAATTAGGACTAAAAACTGTTTCCCAGTTTCCTGAAATATTAAATACGCTTTTAGAAGTATTAGCGAATCGGTTGGTGTTTTTTTGAGCTGTAAACGGAACAATACGATCTAAGCTAGATTTTACAAATTCACCTTCAAGTTTATTCTCTTTAATTTTTGCTACAAGATAACCTTCAAAAAATGGCATTTGTATTTTTACAGAATCATTTTTGTAAGTGATTTCATGAACTTTTATTTTTTCTTCAGCATTAAAAACATGTAACTCGTTTTCATTAATTACCTCAAAAATAAAAGGGAGTTCTTTTTGATCTTGGATTTGTAATGCAGCTCTGTAAGTTCCTTTTTCTAACTTGGTTATTTTAGTTTCAGAAGCACAAGAAGTTAAAATAACAGCTATGAGTAAAGCTAAGTAAGATTTCATAAGATAAATTTGGTATTAGTACGAAGTAACAAAAAAATCTTACATAATGCTAGTTAAAAAAGAAATCGCCCAAATTGGACGATCTCATTTCTATTTATAATATTTGATTTTAATATCTTCCTATTTGATCAATTTCTCTAGTATTACCTATTCCTTTAGGGTTGTCTCCCCAACTATTTGGTCCATGTTGACTATCTTGAGCCCACCAAACTAATAATAAGATAATTCCAATAACAGGTATTAAAATAATCAAGAAAGTCCATCCACTTTTTCCGATATCATGTAGTCTTCTAGCTGTTACAGCTAAAGTAGGAATTAAAATAATTAAACTATACAAAGTAGATAAAATAAATAATTCAGGGATAACAGCTATAATTAAACTTAATCCTATGTTAATTAAAAAACTAATTAATGTAAACATCCAAAATTCTTCTCTTCTTGCTCTTCCTGAAAAATTAGCATAATCTTTAAGCACTTTTAAGTACCAATTCATAATAATTATTGTTTTTGAGTTAATTTTTTGATTAAGATAAAAATTAAAATAATCCTCTTGATTTTAATTCTAAGTATTTATTAATTGTGTTTCCGGTTAATTCTTTAGGTTTTGTTAAAACCGACTGAATACCATATTTTCTTAATTCGTTAGCAATTTGTTTTTTTTCGTAAATGAATTTTTCAGCTATAATAGTATCATATACATCACTTACTTTTTTCGATTTTTGATCTATAATTTTATTCAGTTCAGTATTTTGAAAAAATACAACTAATAATAAATGGTTTTTTGCAATAGCTCTTAAATAAGGTAATTGACGTTTTAAAGCATCTAAAGTTTCGAAATTAGTATATAGTATTAATAAACTTCTACTTGTTATTTTTCGCTTGATAGACGCATATAATAAACTATAATCAGATTCTAAAAAGTTGGTTTTAATGTTATACAATGCATCAGAGATCAGATTCATTTGAGAGTTACGTTGTTCTGCAACAATAAGATTGTCTATTTTTTGTGAAAAAGAGAACATACCCGCTTTATCATGTTTCTTTAAAATAGCGTTACTTACAGCTAAAGAAGCATTTATAGAATAATCTAAAAGCGTTAAATTATCAAAGTGCATTTGCATTGGTCTACCTGTATCAATAATAGAATATACAGGTTGTGATTTCTCTTCTACATATTGATTTACCATTAATTGGTTTCGCTTCGCTGTAGCTTTCCAATTTAAAGTTCTGATATCATCACCAGTAACATATTCTTTTATTTGTTCAAATTCCATTGAGTTACCAATTCTTCGAATCTTTTTATTTCCTTGACTTGTGATGTCGTTGGAAATTGCTTTGATTGAAAAATCATTTAACTTTAAAAATGAAGGATAACATTTAATAATTTTTGGTTCTCCTAAAACATATTTTCTAGTAGCAAATTGCAATGGTGAAGATACATAAACATTCATGTTACCAAAATCGTAATCACCTCTAATATTTGGATTTACTGTATAATTACTTTTTCGTTCTTCTTGTTTTTTTAAACGTTCATTAAGTTTAAAATATCGTAATTGTAATTGATATGGTAGTTCTTCTAAGATTACGGCATTCATTTTTATGCTGTAGTTGTTCTTTAATGTGATCGTAATCTTATTTTGATCACCGTTAGAGAGTTTTTCAGGTAAAAAGCGTTCTCCAGTAATACCTTTATTTTTAGAAAATAGTAGTATAATATCTATACAAGTAAAAATACAGATACTGAATAGTAGTATTTTAGCTACATCAAAAAATACAGGAACGAAAAAACCAACTATAAATAATGCAACTACTAATCCTAAGGCGTAAAAAAAGCGATTATTTAAAAATAAAGAGTTAAAAAACGTTTTCATTTACAATTACCTAGGAATTTCTACAGCTTCAATTATTTGCTCAATGATTTGTTTACTTGTAACACCTTCCATTTCACGTTCAGGAGTTACAATTACTCTGTGTTCTAAAACTGGAATAGCAGCGTTTTTAATATCTTCTGGAGTAACAAAATCTCTTCCTGCTACTGCAGCAAATGCTTTAGAAGCTTTTAAAATAGAAATTGTTGCTCTTGGTGAAGCTCCTAAAAATAAAAATGAGTTAGATCTTGTGTTAACTACAATATTAGCAATGTATTGTAATAAGTTTTTTTCTACTTTGATATTTGTAATTAAGTCTCTAAACTTAAGAATCTCTTCACCAGTAATTACTTTTTCTACTTTATCTAATTTTTTATCTTTTAGTAAGGCTTGTTCTCTGGTAACAATTTCTAGTTCTTCAGTAGCAGTAGGATAATCTACATTAATTTTGAATAAAAAACGATCTAATTGAGCTTCAGGTAAACGATAAGTTCCTTCTTGTTCAATAGGGTTTTGAGTAGCTAATACAATAAACGGAGCACTCATAGGATAACGTTTTCCATCCATTGTAATTTGCTTTTCTTCCATTACTTCAAACAATGCAGCTTGAGTTTTAGCAGGAGCTCTGTTAATTTCATCAATTAAAACCATATTAGAAAAAACTGGACCTTTTTTAAATTCAAATTCAGAAGTTTTTACATTAAAAACAGATGTTCCTAAAATATCAGATGGCATTAAATCTGGTGTAAATTGAATTCTACTAAAATCAATATCCATTGCCCTAGATAATAATTTTGTAGTAATTGTTTTTGCAACTCCAGGAACTCCTTCAATTAAAGCATGTCCGTCAGAAAATATAGCAACAATTAATAGATCGATCATATTTTTCTGACCTACAATTACTTTATGAAGTTGATTTTTAATCTTATATACACTTTCTTGTAATTCAGAAAGATCTATTCTGTTTTCAAATTCTAAACCGTCTTTTGGAGTTGTTGTTTCTTCCATATTATTTGTTTTTTATAAAATTCTCGATAAGAGAGTTTAGCTGTACTAACTCCTCTTGTGAGCATTGCGATCTTTTATTAATTGTTGTAATTGTATTAATTAAATATTTTGTAGTATGTTCTGTGTTACCAGATTTAGCTGCTAATTTTTCAATAAATGTTGAATTTAAATTTTGTGTGTCTAAATGGTATTTCGAACGTACTTTTTCTAAGAAATATGTGATTTTTTTATTCACTAAATCTTTATGATTGTCTTCTCTTAAATATAAGTTTGCAATAGTGTGTGTAAAATCTTGAGTTGAATTTTTTAAAGGTTTTAATTCAGGTATTGCGCGTTGTTTTCTTCTGGCATTTAAGAATAAAAATAAAAGTAAGCCTATAAATCCAACATATAACGCCCATTTTAAAGTTGGGTGCTTGTAGAAAAATTGTAATGCGGATTTTTGCTCATCACTATAGTTGTATTTGCTACGTTTTGTTTGTGTATCTAGTAAAACTGATCTGTCTGGAAGATAAGAGAATACATTTTCTACATATTTTGGAGCAGTATCTTTTAGTAGATAATAATTTGTAAAAACAATAGGTTGTGTATGTAAATATACATTTCCTTCTCCGTGACTAACTTTTATAAAGTTTGGTTTTTTACCTTCGGAAGGTACATTTTGTGATCCTAAAACAATAGTCTTTGTACTGTCTAAAGATTTAAAATAATTCTTTCTAATATTTCTGTCAAAATAAAATTTATCAACTTTAAATTCTTGATTATTGAGATAAAAAGTACCGTCAAGTTCTTTTAAAAACTTAATATCATAAACAGTACTATCTAAATTTTCAGTTTTAAAGTTTAATTCTTTTTCAAAAGTATCATTAAAACTATTTAAGGATAGAAATATATCGTTACCAACAGCTACAAAATCTAAAAGTTTTTTGGTAGTTTTTTTATCTAATTGATAAGCATAAGATTTAATACAAACATAGTTCGCCTGATCTTTGGTAGTAACTGGATTGATTAATAAATAATCGTAAATATGCTCATCTAAAACTGTAAACTCATTATAATTAAATAAGGTTTCAAGTTCATTGGCAAAAATGTATGTTCCAAAAGGTTCTTTAGAACGCTCTTGATAGTTTTCTCTCCAGTTGGTTTTTTTACAACCAATTATAGAAAATAATACGAATCCTATTATGTATAATTTAGTCCTTTTTAGCATTATAATTGTTTTAAAAAAGATTCATAATTAGATTCTATTACCTCAAAATTAGTCTGATTAACATTAAATTCTCCATACCAGACGTAATCGTAAATGTATAATAAGTAAGAAAAAGATTTTCTTAATTCCTTCTTTTGTAAATCGAAAATATATTCTGTGTTTGTTTTATCCTTATCAAAAGTAATTAATCCTTTATTAGACATACTTTTTAATAATAACAAATAGTAATAACGTGTCGCATTTCTATAATCTCCTTTTTGTTTAGATAAAGCAATTAGTTTGATATAATCTTCATTTTCTAAGTACGATTCTTCTTCAGAAGAAAGTATGGAAACACGTTCGACTTTTTTGTTTCTAGATGCATTGAACCATTTAAAATCCTCACCTATTAAAGCTTTTACAACAATAAAAATGATAATTAAAGCAAGTAAATAAGGAAATATCGTTACAAAAAAATGCACCACCTTACTAAGAAAAGTAGACGGGAAATTTGGTCCAGTTTTCTTAGGCTTTTTTTCTACATCATCTTTATATTTAAAATCATCAGAATTATATTTAGAAGATAAATCATCGTTAAAATTACGTTGCTTTTCTATACTATTTTCAGGAGGAAAACTTTCGTAAGAGATATCTTCTTCTTGAGCAAATAGTTGTAAACTTCCTATAAATAGGAATATAAAATAGAGTAGCTTTTTAATCATATAGCTTGTTGTTTTTTAGCTACTTTATATGGAAATATTAAATAGTAATATGAAATTGTAACCAAACAGAATAAAATTATTAATACACAGAAGAATGCAGGCATTCTGTTATAATGTCGTGTTACATACCCTTCTAAAAATGCGGCTGCAAAAGTAAAAGGAATTGTACTTAAAAAGATAAAAAAAGCTTCTCGTAAGCCTTTTTTAAAAGATTCAAAACGTTTTAAAGCTCCTGGAAATAAGATGCTTGCACCAATAATATATCCACAACCTGCTTCAATGATCATAGCAAATATTTCATAGGTACCATGAATCCAAATACCTAATAAACTATCAACTAAAGAATTGTGTTGGTAAAAGAAAGCCTGAAAAACAGCTACCATAATTCCATTAACCATAATATAATATCCAGAACCAATTCCAATAAAAAGTCCAGATAAAAACATGTTTAAACCAACTCTAAGATTATTATTAAAAATTCCTATGAAACTTCCCCAAGTACTACCACCTTTATAAATGGCAAGTGCATCACCACTTTCTATATTTTCTAAAGTATGATCTACATAACTGTTTCCTAGAATTTCACGAGCAAAATTTTCATCATTAAATGTAGAAAGTAAACCTATAAAAAAGAATGTGAAAAATACAGCAAAAGAAATATACATGTATTTTTTATGCTTAAACAATAATAAAGGAACTGTTTCTAAAAAGAAAGAGAAAAATGTGTTCTTACTTTGTTTTTTAGTATGATATATTTTGCTGTAACTACTCTTTGCAAGTTTATTTAAATAAGGAACAACATTACTTTTGGGATAAAATGATTGCGCATACGACAAGTCATTCATTATTTGAATGTGAAGGTGCGCGATTTCATCAGGAGTTTTTTCAATTTTATTTGAAATTACTTCTTCGAATTCAAGCCATTTTTCTTTATTTTGCTTTATAAAAGCGATCTCTCTCATAGAGACAAATGTAAAAATTGTATGAACACACTACAAGTAAATACTACACAAAATGTTAAAATAAATTTTGAGATGGCAAATGTCGGTCAACGTTTATTAGCTTTTGTGATAGATAATATCGTAAAAATTGCTTACATCTACGTTTTAGCTAAGTTCGTAGATTTCGATACAGTAATTTCAAATATAGATCAAGATCGTTGGTCGAAAATAGCTGTACAAGTATTGTTTTTTCTGCCTATTACATTTTATTCTTTATACTCAGAAGTATTAATGAATGGACAAACCTTAGGAAAAAAAGTAATGAATATAAGAGTAATAAACTTTGAAGGTTTTAAACCATCATTTTTAGATTATACTATTCGTTGGTTTATGCGTGTAGTAGACTTTAATTTTTTCATTTTAATTTTTGTGTTCTTTTACGATAATTTAGCGAGAGAAGAGTTTTTTGTAATGTTGTATCTTATTTTTTTAGCAGGCAAAATGGCTGGTTTTCTTTTAATTATTTTCACAAAGAACAATCAAAGAGTAGGAGATTTCGCTGCTAATACAGTTGTTGTTTATTTAAAAGATAAAGCTAGTTTTTCTCGAACTATTTTAGAAGAAATCAAGGAAGATTATAAACCTAGGTTTTCTAATGTAATTAAACTTTCAGATAATGATGTCAGAATCATAAAAGATACTTATGTAAAAGCTAGAAGAAGCAAAGATTATAATACTTTAATTAAATTACGATCTAAAATAGAGGAAGTTACAAGTATTAAAAAACCAACAGAACTTACAGATATTCAATTTATAGATGTGGTCTTAAAAGATTTCAATTATTATACTCAAGATTAAATATTACTATATTGATGTTGCTTTTAGATAAATCATTTTACAAGAAAGATAAGCTACTCGGTTTATTACCAATTTCTTTTGGTTTAATTTCTGGAATTGCAGTTTTTTATTTTTTGTATTTTTTTGAAGCGTATGGGATTCAGAAAGGTGTTTCTTATTCAGGTCATTCACATTTATTTAGAAGTATAAGTTTTGGGGTTTTAACTTTTACCTATCTATTTTTTTTAGAGTCGTATGTGAAGCCTAGATTTCAAGTTATTACTCTTAGCAAACAATTTTATTGGTACTTAAGTTTAATAGTTATAGGGAATCAGTTGATTTTCTTACTTTTTAATTTCTTTTGGAATTGGCAAGAATGGAATATAGACGCTTATCTTTTAATTCAGAAAGAATTTCCTTTAATGATGTTTTTTCCACTTTCTTTTTATTTAATAATTCAAGTTTTTTCTAAAGAAAAAGAGATAAAATTATCTACATATTTATTCTTAAAATCGGACAACGATAAGGATCAGTTAAAAGTGAAAATGGAAGATTTTTTATGTGCAATGTCTTCAGGTAATTATATAACGATTACATATAAATCTAATGGAATAGTAAAGGAACATCTTATACGAAAAACGTTAAAAAACTTAGAAGAGGAGTTAAAAAATTATCCTACAATTAAAAGAAGCCATAGAAGTTATTTAGTAAACACATCAAATATTCAATTAGTAAAGCAAATAAAAGGTAAATTTTATCTTGAAATATTAGAGTTAATGATACCTATCTCTAAACAATATCAAAGAACGTTTATTTAACTTCTATCTTTCATCACAAATACGCGTTTTTAATCCCTAAGTTACTTTTTAATAACTTAATATAAATAGAAGTCTTCATATTTGTATAAAACAAAAAACAAATGAGAAAGACTTATTTGATAATCATAATTACTTGTGTTTATTCCTTTTTTTCTTGTCAAGAAAAAGCTGAAAAAATAAAAAATAGAGATAGTTCAATTATTACAAATCGAATAGATTCGTTATTTACAAATGAATATGCACAAGATAGATTTCAAGGTGGAATTGTAATATCAGAAAAGGGAAAAATTATCTATGAAAATTATTTAGGAATAGCAGATAGAACTTGGGGAATTGCTGTGGATAAAAATACTAAGTTTGATATTGCTTCTGTGAATAAATCGATGATAGCTGCCTTAGTTTTAAAAGCGGTTGAGGATAATTTACTTCATTTAGAAGATAAATTAGTAGATCTTTTAATTGACTTTGATTATCAAGGTGATTTTCATTCTGAAATTACGCTTCATCATTTATTATGTCACCGTTCAGGCATAGGAGATTACAATAGTGTTTCAAATGAATTGAAAAAGGATAATTTTTTGAAATTTAAACGTTCTCAATTTTCAAATGATGAGTATGTAAATTTTATCAGCAAATTACCTCAACTACATTCACCAAATGAAAGGTTTTACTATAGCAATTTTGCTTATCATCTTTTAGCTATTCTTTTAGAAGTTACTTACAAAATGCCTTTTGAAAAGATTTTAAAAGAAAAATTGACAATTCCATTAGGGTTGAAAAACACAATATCAGTTGATAAAAACAATCATGTTATAGAAAAGTTAGCCAAAGCTTATTGTTATGATGAAAAAAGTAAAGCATGGTTACAAACACCTTTTATAGATTTAAGTTTAGGAAGAAGAATATTTTCTACACCATTAGATTTAAATAAATGGGCTCAAGTAATAGATAATCCCGGTTGGTTATCTAAGGAATCATTGAGTTTGTTAATTAAAAATCATCAGAATAAAACAGAAAATATTAGTTACGGTTATGGTTGGGTCGTTTTTGATTCAAATACAAAAAGTAAGATTGGAGATTTAAAAATAAATAAGCCTTATATCATTCATGGTGGAAGTACAGATGGTTACAAATCAATACTCATTAATATAAATAAGCAAGAATATGTGATTAGTTTTCTAAGTAACCTTGGAAATAACACTAATGAAATGGCTTTAGCACAAAAAATTGTTCAAATTTTAATTTAATAAATAATGAAATTATATCAAAATAGACTAGTAGTCTTGTTATTTTTAATAGTTATAACTAGTCTTTATGCGCAAAAAGAAAAGGTAATTGGTTTTTGGAAAGTAGAAAGTGTTTCGGTAGGAAATAGAAGTAAAACACCTGTAGCAAAATGGATGAAAATTAATTCTGATAAATCTTACGAATCAGGAAATGGGTGGTTGCAAAATTCTAAAGGACAATGGAGTTATAATAATGAAACTAAAACTTATGAAGCTTTAGACCCGTTAAATCTAGCAGATGAATTCGGATCTTTTTTGGTTTCTTTTGATAAAGAAAATATGATCTGGAAAAGGAATGAAGATGGGATGGAAGTAAAAGTTACTTTAATACCAATTACAGAAAAGCCAATGTCTCCGGCAGATTATTTTAAAGGTATGTGGGAACAAACGAGTGTTTCAAATTCAAAAACACAAAGGAAATACAATAAATTGTTAATTCGATGGGATAGAATCTATGAGAAATACGACGAAAAAGGTAATAAAGAAACGGGGTTTTGGCATATTCATGGCCACAGATCAGAGGTTACTTTTATTCCACATAATTTGAATCTAAACAGAGAAAAATGGAAAATTTCAACAAATGAAAAAGAATTAAAAATGATAGGGATTTCAGAAAACAATAAAGGAATTACAATAGAGTATATACGAAAGAATACATTTTGACTAGTCCTAAATAACCGTTACAGTTATTTATTGATTAAATATATTAAACATCATCTAAAGCTATAGCTTTAGATGATGTTTTTTTTCGATATGATTTTATCTTCATTTTATTTTGTTGATGTGCCTGGTTAGGAGTTTTAAAATGACATGACCAATGCGGTCTTTTAGAGTTATAAATAGTTATTGATTGCTTTACTATTTTCTTCATTATCTTAATATCTAGATTTGTGGTAGCAATAAAGAACTCTTGTTTTAAGATTCCATTAACCCGTTCAGCTATCGCATTTTGATATGGATCGTATGATTCTGTCATACTACATTTAATATTATGTTTTGATAAAATATTTTGATAGATGTTACTACAGTACTGCAATCCTCTATCTGAATGATGGATAAGTTCCTTCTCTGGATATACTCTATTTTTCATAGCTATCTCCAAGGCTTTTACCGTTGAGCTTACTTCTAAAGTTTTATCCAAATGATATCCTATGATTTTCTTAGAATATGCATCTGTAATTAATGATAAATACATAGGGTTCTTACGATTGCCTAAATATGTAATATCTGCTACCCATACTTGTTCTGGTCTATTTATTTCCAGATTTTCAATAAGATTAGTATGTTTTCTAAAACGATGATGAGAGTTGGTTGTAATGTGATAACTCTTTTGTCGTTTTATCAATAGTTTATTAGCTCGTAAAATATCAAATAATCGATCTCTTCCAACAGCTAAACTGCTTAATTCCTCCGAAAGAAGATAATACAGTTTTCTTGTCCCAATACTTGGTTGTTCCATTCTTACACGCTTAACCAATTCAACAACCTTATTGGCTATTGATTGAGATTTCTTAACTCTATAGTTAGCTCGATAATAGACCTGTCTGCTAAACCCAAGTAATTTACAGGTAGAAGAAATACTTTCTTTCTTTTGTAAAACAAACATATCAATTACTCGGTTTTGGAGTTTTTTCTAATAGGAATATTATACTCTTTCTCAGCTAAATCAATCATCATATCAAACAGTATCGCTTTCTTCTCTGATGCTGCTGCTTGAGCTTTTAAACGATTGTTTTGCTTTTCTAATTGACGTAATTTTTGCTCTAACTCTAATAATTTTTGTTCTGGTGATTTTGGCATATTAGATGGTGTTTGATCAGTCCAATCAAAGTTACCATATTTTCTCAACCATACTAAAACAGTACTTCTTCCTTGAATCCCATATTTAAGTTGAGCTTGTTTGTAGGTTAATTCGCCTTTTTCTACTTCCGATACAACCGAAAGTTTAAAACTCATCGTATAATCTTTCTGAGTACGTTTGCGGTAAATGTTGTCGTTCATAAGGTTACAAATTTGTGTAACGCTATTTCAGGACGAGACATTTTAATATATAAAAAAAAGAGGAAGTTAAAACTTCCTCTTTTTTTATTCTTCTTCATCATGAATTGGATTTCGAAACACTAAAGTTCCATCAAATTCATCTAGAAGTATAAGACTATCATTAGATATTTTTCCAGCTAAAATTTCTTTCGACAATAAGTTTAACACTTGTTTCTGTATAACTCTTTTTACAGGTCTTGCGCCAAACTCAGGTTGAAATCCTTTTTCGGCTAAATGCGTTATAGCTTGCTCTGTAGCGTCTAAAGTTATGTTCTGAGCAGAAATCATTTTTTTAATATGATTTAACTGTAATCGAACAATTGATTTTATATTGTCTTTCGAAAGTGGTGTAAACATGATAATATCATCAATACGATTTAAAAATTCTGGCCTAACACTTTGTTTTAAAAGCCCTAAAACTTCTTCTTTAGCTAAATCCATAGAGGCTTCAATAGCTCCATTCATAGTTTCATATTTCTCTTGAATGATATGACTTCCCATATTAGATGTCATGATAATAATGGTGTTCTTAAAATCAGCAACACGGCCTTTATTATCGGTTAATCTACCTTCATCTAATACTTGTAAAAGAATATTAAAAGTATCAGGATGTGCTTTTTCTATTTCATCTAATAAAACTACAGAATATGGTTTTCTTCGAACAGCTTCAGTTAATTGTCCGCCTTCATCGTAACCAACATAACCTGGAGGCGCTCCTACTAATCGACTTACTGAATGACGTTCTTGATATTCACTCATATCTATTCTTGTCATTGCATTTTCATCATCGAATAAATAGGAAGCTAAAGCTTTTGCTAATTCTGTTTTACCAACCCCAGTTGTTCCTAAGAAAAGGAAAGAACCAATTGGTTTGTTCGGATTTTGTAATCCAGCTCTAGAACGTCGTACCGCATCAGAAACTGCTTCAATAGCTTCTTCTTGTCCAACAACACGTTTATGTAATTCATCCTCTAAGCGAAGTAACTTTTCACGTTCAGACTGTAACATTTTCGTAACAGGAATCCCAGTCCATTTGGCAACAACTTCAGCAATATCATCGTAAGTAACCTCTTCTTTAATTAAAGCATTATCACTTTCGTTAATTAAAGTTTCTTGTTGTTGTTCTAATGCTTCTTGAGCTTCTTTTATTTTACCATATCTCAGTTCGGCAACACGACCATAATCTCCATTACGTTCTGCTTTTTCAGCTTCTAATTTATAATCTTCAATATCAGTTTTTAACTTTTGAATTGTATCTACAACACTTTTTTCAGATTGCCATTTCGCATTAATATCATTACGTTCTTCTTTTAAATTAGCAAGATCTGCATTTAATGATTTCAATTTTAAATCGTCATTTTCACGTTTTATCGCTTCAATTTCAATTTCTAATTGCATTATTTTACGATCTAAAACATCTAATTCTTCAGGTTTAGAGTTGATTTCCATTCGAAGTTTAGCTGCTGCTTCATCCATTAAATCGATAGCTTTATCTGGTAAAAATCGACTCGTAATATAACGTTGTGAAAGTTCTACAGCTCCAATAATTGCTTCATCTTTAATTCGAACTTTATGATGTGTTTCGTATTTTTCTTTTATTCCACGTAATATAGAGATTGCACTTTCTGTATCTGGTTCATCAACCATTACTTTTTGAAAACGACGTTCTAAAGCTTTGTCTTTTTCAAAGTATTTCTGATATTCGTCTAAAGTAGTAGCACCAATTGCTCTAAGTTCTCCACGAGCTAATGCAGGCTTTAAAATATTTGCAGCATCCATTGCTCCTTGTCCGCCACCAGCACCAACTAAAGTGTGAATTTCATCAATAAATAATACAATGTCACCTTCAGAAGAAGTAACTTCTTTTACAACTGCTTTTAATCGTTCTTCAAACTCTCCTTTAAATTTAGCTCCAGCGATTAAAGCACCCATATCTAAAGAATAAATTTGCTTGTCTTTTAAATTTTCAGGAACATCTCCTTTAATGATTCGGTGAGCTAATCCTTCAGCAATAGCTGTTTTACCTGTACCAGGTTCACCAACTAAAATAGGATTGTTTTTAGTTCTTCTTGAAAGAATTTGAAGTAAACGTCTAATTTCTTCATCTCTACCAATAACCGGGTCTAATTTTCCATCTTGTGCTAATTGATTTAAATTTTTAGCATATTTATTAAGGGCATTATAAGATTCTTCTGCACTTTGAGAGGTTACTCTATTTCCTTTGCGAAGTTCTTCTATAGCTGCTTTTAAATTTTTCTCATTTACACCTTGATCTTTTAAAAACTGAGCAATTTGACTTTTTGATTTAAAAATAGCTAAAACTAAATGTTCTACAGATACATATTCATCATTCATTTTTTTAGCAATAATACTAGCTTCATTTAAGGTTTTATTTGCCTCTCTTGATAGCATAATGTCAACTCCATTAACTTTAGAAAAACTTTCTAACTGTTTTTCTAATACTTGAGAAACTAAATCGATATTTACATTTAGTTTTTTCAATATGTAGGGTAATACATTTTTATCAACTTGTAATAAAGCTTTGAAAAAATGCTCATTCTCAATTTGATTGTGATTGTATTCTTGCGTGATTTGTTGCGCAAGTTGAACAGTCTCTTGTGATTTTATTGTATAGTTATTAAAATTCATTTTCTCAACTTTTTTTATTTCACACAGTAATAGTCAAAATACATTCCAATGTGTTAATAGTGTCGTTTTGTCGTGTTTTTTTGGTTTGTACTGAAATTATGTCGTTATTAGATGTTTTTTAATAGAATATTATTGAAGATTTTACTCATGAGCTTATAAAAAAGTAACTTTGTAAGTAATCGAAAAAAAGTAAGACTACGCTAAAAGTAATTTATTTTAAAAGTAAGATATGGGAGTTTTTGGAAATTTTTTTAAAAAATCATCTGAACAAAAGAAAGAAACTAAACAAAATAATATTAACTGGATTCCTTTAAAAACAGTTGATCAAATTAAAGCTGTTACTAAAAGATCGCACAATAAACCTGTAGGGATTTTTAAGCATTCAACACGTTGTGCCATTAGTAAAACTGTAATTAAAAACTTCGATCAAGGTTTTTCAAAGGAGTTAAATGATAAGATTGATGTTTTTTATGTAGATTTATTAAACTATAGAGATGTTTCTAACGAAATAGGTTATGAATATCAGGTGTTGCATCAATCACCTCAGTTTCTTTTAATTAATAAAGGAGAAGTTATTTTACACGCTTCTCATTACGATATTACTCAAATTGATTTAGAAAAAATCCTGAAATAACATGTAGGTTTTACAAATAGGTTGTATTTTTGAACTTTCAAAAAAAATTAACCTTTTGAGCGTCACAGAGTCAAAAAATAAAGTAGGGAAGAGCCTATATAACTATCAGAAAGAAGCATTATTCAATATTTTTAAAAGTTTTGAAAATGCTCCAGAAAATTATCATTTGTTATACCAATTACCAACAGGTGGAGGTAAAACTGTTATTTTCTCTGAAATTACTCGTCAGTATTTAAAGCATTATCAAAAAAAGGTTTTAATAATGACGCATCGTATTGAGTTGTGTAAGCAAACAGCAAGAATGCTAGGAGAATTCGGTGTAGTAAATAAAATTATTGATAGTAAGGCGGAATTAGATGATCAAGGTGATTACGATTGTTTTGTAGCAATGGTAGAAACCTTAAATAATCGTTTGAATGATGATATTTTAGATATATCAGATGTAGGATTAGTAATTATAGATGAGGCACACTATAACTCATTTACAAAGCTTTTTAAGTTTTTTAATAAGTCTTTTATATTAGGTGTTACGGCAACTCCACTGAGTTCTAACATAAAAATGCCTATGAAAGATAATTATGATCAATTAATTGTTGGAGAAAGTATTGCTACTCTTATAGAAAATGAATATTTAGCTAAAGCAAATATATATTCGTATAATGTAGGTTTAACTTCTTTAGAAGTTGGAGCTAATGGAGATTATACAGTTAAATCATCTGAAGATTTATATACTAATTCCAACATGTTATCTAAGCTTTTACAAGCTTATGAAGAAAGAGCAAAAGGGACAAAAACATTAATTTTTAATAACGGTATTAATACATCACTTTATGTATATGATACTTTTAAAAGGGCAGGTTATCCAATTGCACATTTAGATAACACAAATACAAAAAAGGAAAGAGATGCTATCTTAAAATGGTTTAATCAAACTCCTAATGCAATTATTACTTCTGTAAGTATTTTAACAACAGGGTTTGATGAACCTTCTGTTCAATCTATAATATTAAACAGGGCAACTAAATCATTAACATTATATTATCAAATGATTGGTCGTGGTTCTAGAATTATTCCTGGTAAATCTCATTTTAATGTAATAGATTTAGGTAATAACTTTCACAGATTTGGACCTTGGGGAGCTGATTTAGATTGGCAAAAAATGTTTAGAGCACCTAATTTCTATTTGGATAATTTATTGACTGACGAAGATATTGAAAGTACTTTTAAGTATGAATTACCAGAAGACGTTAAAAAGGAGTTTGCTAATACTAAAGAAGAAGATTTGTATTTCGATGTAAAACGAGTTTATGTTGATACTATACAAGCTGGTCAAAGTTCTAAAAAAGTACTAGAGAAGTCTATAATTCATCATACTAAAATGTGTGTTGAAAATAGTGAAGATGTTTTTGATGCTTTAATTTTAGCAAAAAAGTTAGGTGGAGATATAGATGATAGAATTCATAGGTATTCTAAATGTATTTGTAAATCAACTCATAATTTTATTGATTGGTTACAAGATGATTATAGAAAAAAATTAAACTCACACATTAGAGCTAATTTTGATGATGTATATGAGGAAGTTTTTGGTCATCCACCCCCAGAAGAGTAAAAAAATAAAATATAAAAAAAACCATTTCTATTTAGAAATGGTTTTTTTATGTTATTAAAAATAATGTGTTATTTATTTTTTAAAAGGCTTTGCAGGTAAAATTTTACCAGTACATTCTCCAAATCCGATTCTTACGGTATCATTTTTAGAATATCCTCTCATAATTACAGTATCATTATCGTTAATAAATTTACGTTCACTACCGTCATTCATTTTAATAGGGTTCTGACCTCTCCATGTTAATTCCAACATTGATCCAAAACTATCTTGAGTAGGCCCAGAAATTGTACCACTACCCATCATGTCTCCAGCTTCAACAGGACATCCATTTATAGTATGGTGCGCTAATTGTTGTGCCATAGTCCAATACATGTATTTAAAATTTGAATTACAAACTACAGTTTCTTTCTCATTTTCTGGTTGAATAGCCATTTGTAAGTTGATGTCGAAACTGTGTTTACCTTCATGTTGTAAATATGGTAAAGGTTGTGGATCTTGTTTAGGATTGTCAACTCTAAAAGGTTCTAAAGCATCTAAAGTAACAATCCAAGGAGAAATTGTAGAAGCAAAGTTTTTTCCTAAGAAAGGTCCTAGAGGTTGGTATTCCCATGCTTGAATATCTCTAGCAGACCAATCGTTAAATAAAACTAAACCAAAAATATAATCTTCAGCTTCTTCAACTGAAATACGATCTCCTAGGTCATTAGATACAGTTGTAATAAATGCCATCTCTAATTCAAAATCTAATAATTTTGAAGGACCAAAATTTGGAGAACCACCTTCTTCAGTAGGTTTAGATTGTCCTACAGGTCTATGAATTGGTGTTCCTGAAGGGATAATAGACGAACTTCTACCATGATATCCAATAGGAATGTGTAACCAATTTGGTAATAAAGCATTTTTAGGGTCTCTAAATAAACTACCTACATTTGTAGCGTGTTCTTTACTAGCATAAAAATCTGTATAATCTCCAACTTGTACAGGTAAAAGCATTTCAACCTCATCCATTCTAAAAATGATTTTATCTTTGTGATCAGCATTATCACGAAGTTTACCATTTTTAACATCAAATATATCAGCGATTCTATTTCTAACTAATCGCCAAGTTTTTCTACCATCAGCAATAAAGTCATTTAAAGTATCTTGTAAAAAAATATCATCAGTTAATGGAATTCCTTCAAAATACCCTAATTGATGTAAAGCACCTAAATCAATTGCAAAATTACCAATTCTTGTTCCAATGGTAATAATATCATCACGAGTTAAGAAAACTCCAAAAGGAATATTTTGAATTGGGAAATCTGAAGTTTCTTCAACTTTCAACCACGATTTACGATTTGGGTTATTGGCTGTTATTTCCATTTCGTTTTTTAGTTAATTGTTTCACCAAACCTACATATTTTTTCAATTCACAACAAACTTTAAAGGCTAAAAAATACAGATATTTTTCCTATAAATATGTTAAGAATAAATATGTTCTTCATTATTAGTGCAATTCAATGTGAAACATTACTTTTGCGGCAAATTAATGTAGCATTATGCAATCCATAAGAAATATAGCAATTATAGCCCACGTAGATCATGGAAAAACTACTTTGGTTGATAAAATCATAGACCAGGCTAAAATATTAGATGAGCGTAAAGAACGTACAGATTTATTATTAGATAATAATGATTTAGAAAGAGAACGAGGAATTACGATTTTATCTAAAAACGTTTCTGTAAATTATAAAGGAGTTAAAATTAATGTAATAGACACTCCTGGTCACGCTGATTTTGGTGGAGAAGTAGAACGTGTATTAAAAATGGCTGATGGTGTATTATTGTTAGTTGATGCCTTTGAAGGACCAATGCCACAAACACGTTTTGTATTAGGTAAAGCATTAGAGTTAGGATTAACTCCAATAGTTGTAGTTAATAAAGTAGATAAAGAAAACTGTACTCCAGATTTAGTTCACGAAAAAGTATTCGATTTAATGTTTGCTTTAGAAGCTACGGAAGAGCAGTTAGATTTTACGACTATTTATGGTTCAGCTAAAAATGGATGGATGAGTACAGATTGGGAAAAACCAACTGAAAATATTATTCCTTTATTAGACGCTGTTTTAGAAACTATTCCAGAAGCACCATACAGAGAAGGAACACCTCAAATGCAAATTACGTCATTAGATTATTCTTCATTTAAAGGAAGAATAGCAATTGGTAGAGTTTATAGAGGAGATCTAGAAAAAAATAAAGATTACATGTTATGTAAAGCAGATGGTACAACTAAAAAAGTTCGTATCAAAGAATTACATGTTTTCGAAGGAATGGGTAAAGCTGAAACAGATAAAGTTCGTAGTGGTGATATTTGTGCTGTAACCGGAATAGATGATTTTGAAATTGGTGATACAATTGCAGATCTTGAAAATCCAGAAGCTTTAGATCGTATTGAAGTAGATAAACCTACAATGAGTATGTTATTTACAATTAATAATTCACCTTTCTACGGAAAAGAAGGTAAATATGTTACATCTCGTCACTTACGTGATCGTTTATATAAAGAAACTGAAAAAAACTTAGCTTTACGAATTGAGGATACTGATACTGAGGATAAGTTTAATGTTTTTGGACGTGGAATTCTTCATTTATCTGTTTTAATTGAAACAATGCGTAGAGAAGGATATGAATTACAAGTAGGTCGTCCACAAGTAATTTTGAAGGATGTTGATGGTGTAAAATGTGAACCTTATGAAACATTAGTTATTGATGTACCTGAAGAATTAGCTTCAAAGGCAATTAACTTAGTTACAATGCGTAAAGGTGATTTATTAGTTATGGAACCTAAAGGAGATTTACAACATTTAGAGTTTGATATTCCTTCAAGAGGTTTAATAGGTTTACGAAATAAATTACTAACAGCAACTCAAGGTGAAGCAATTATAAATCACCGTTTAAGAGGTTACGATGCTTATAAAGGTGAGTTCTCTGATTTGGTAAATGGAGCTATTGTTTCTTCAGAAAGTGGAAAAGCTACAGCTTATGCTATCGATAGATTACAGGATAGAGGTAAATTCTTTATCGATCCTAACCAAGAGATTTATAAAGGTCAGGTTGTAGGTGAAAATGCTAAACAAGATGATTTAGCTGTAAACTTAATTAAAGGAAAGAAGTTAACAAATGTTCGTGCTTCTGGATCTGATGATGGAGTTAAAATTGCTCCTAAAATTGATATGTCTTTAGAAGAATGTATGGAATACATCAAAGATGATGAGTATTTAGAAGTTACTCCTGAAAGTTTACGAATGAGAAAGATAAACTTTAGATAAAACTAAATTATTATATTAGTAATAAAGGTCGTTCTTTTGAGCGACCTTTTTATTTTAATACCTTTACCGAATGAATGAATTTGGACAACTTTTTCAAGCTTTAAAAGAAGCAATTTTAAACGATAATTTTGTAAAGTTAACATTGAGTAAACCTATAAGTAAAAGCTTTAATTTACCTAATGTTTATGTACGATTGGTGAATATCAAAAATCAAAAACAATTGCAGTTCACGTATCGATATAACACAAACGATCAAACAAAGAATTATAGTGTAGAAGAAGCCTTTGAAGAGTTAGAAACATTGTTATTAGAAAAATTCAAAGCAGCTACTTTATTTACTTTGGAATCTGACTTGTTAGTTATGATTTCTAAAAAGAAAAAAGTAAGTTATAGAACTACTGCACCAAGTTTTAAAAATAAACTTCCCGAAATTCATGATAAGCCTAAGGAAAAGAGAATAAACCTTTCAAGTAGTTATTTGCAATTTTTAGGAATTACAGATAAGAACAATAAAGTAATTCCTAAAATGGCTGATAAATATCGCCAGATTAACAAATATTTAGAAGTAATTGAAAGTTTAATTGCTTCTTTAGATATGAACAAAAAACTACAAATTGTAGATATGGGTTCTGGTAAAGGGTATTTAACTTTTGCTTTATACGATTACCTAGTCAATTTAAAAGGGTATAATGTATCTATAACAGGAATAGAACTAAGAGAATACTTGGTAGATTATTGTAACGATATTGCTAAAAAAAGTGGTTTTGATCAGTTGAACTTTATTGCGCAACGTATACAAGAATACGACAACGATAAAATAGATATTTTAATAGCTTTACATGCGTGTGATACAGCTACAGATGATGCGATTTACAAAGGTTTAATGGCAAAATCTGAATTAATTATTTGTGCGCCGTGTTGCCATAAACAAGTACGTCAGCAAGTAAAAGGTAGAGAGCAGGAGAGTCCGTTATTAAAATACGGAATCTTTAAAGAGCGTCAATTTGAAATGATTACCGATACCATTCGAGCATTAATTTTAGAAAAATTCAACTACAATACTAAAGTTTTCGAATTTATTAGCAGTGAACATACACACAAAAATGTAATGTTGATTGGTAGTAAGTCTAGCAAAAAGAAAGATATAGAAGGTATCGATAAAAAGATAGAAAGCTTAAAAGAGCTGTATCATATCGATCATCATTATTTAGAGACGTTGCTGTAGTAAGTTATTTATAATCTATTGTCACTTCGAGTAAAATTATTTGTAATGTAATGAAGAATAATTTTGTATCGAGAAGTTCTAGTTACACAAATTGTTCTCGATATATTTTTACTACGTTAACACTCCATAAAAACACTCGAACTGACATATGTGTAAATTAATATTGTATTATTATAGAGATTTATGGAAAAGAAAACTTTAACAAAAGAGCAGTTATCTAAACGTTTTTTTTAGACGATTAAAAGATTATAGAAATAATCGAAAGTTGATCTTTTTTGATGAAGTTGATTTTAAACAGACAAATCTTCAAATCCAAATCAATGAAGATGATGTGTCTGTTGTATTATTAAAACTCAAGAATTCTGAACAAATTCTAATAACTATTCGAGCTTTATATCACATTAAAAAATCTGTAGTAACTAAAATAGATGCTAAAGATTTAGATGATTATAAATATCTACCTCATGAAAATGCTCTAGAACTTCGACAAAAATCGCTATTTCATAAATTAAAGAATAAGTTTGAACTTACATTTTTAATTGGAATAATTCGAATACAAATCAAAAACAATTCGTTTATTGATTTGTATATGACCAGAGCTAAATATTTATTTGTTTTAACAGATATGATTAAAACGCTTAGAATGTATAGTGGTTATGAGATAGTTTGAAGTTTTTATTAACTTTGTAAAGTTTATTATGCGTAACGATTCAATGTAACAATGATAGGTGTTTTTTTGTATTCTAACTTTAATTATAGAATTTACCTTTGTTTTTATGTTTTAAATCAAATATAGTTAAAAGGTTAGTTATTTGATTTTTTTGTCATAACATATGGTTTTTAGTAATTAGAATTCTATGTTATCTTTTAAAAATTCCTTTTATTAATATTTTCACTATAAATTTGGTTTATATGTTTTTATGATCTCTGTTTTTGTAGTGAAAAAATCTCATAACTGTTAGTTAGAAGTTAAAATTATTATACAATAATTTTAAGTTTAATATAGGATTTTGTAATTCTGAGTAAAAATGAATGCAGCTACCCTGTCTTAATTTCATTTATAAATTTTCGTAAAGTTGTTATTTTTAATTTACATTATGTTTATCACAACCATTAATTCTTTTTTCTTTTGTTAGAGTCCAAACATTAACTACTTTGTGTTTAAGTTTATTTTCTAAATCGGGTTCTACCAATTCAATTTCTACTATACAATCAGTCGCGATTTTGTAATTAGATTTTTCTATTAAATATCCATTCACATAGACTTCGTTATTTTTTTTTAATCCAAAAAAATCATTCAATTCAGATTGTGTTTTAAAAGCAATTTTTTGTTTTAAACGAATAAAAATAATTCCATTTTCAGTCAGATTGAAGAATTTATGTTTTTTACGATTTGATTTATCTTTTAGAACGCTTATTTCATCAATTGATTCCTTTGCTGTTGCGATTACATTTTCGTTTGCAATAATTTCTTTTTCGATAATGAATGTAGGGCAGTTGTTTTTGGTTAAAGGTAGTTTTACATAATGATTTTGGGAATAGATATTCGAAAAAACTAAAATAAAAATAAAAATTATTCTTTTCATATGCGTTTCGTTATTGTTGAAAAATAATGATCTTGGATATGAGGGATAGCGAAATTCTACTCATGACTTTTTCGATTTTAAACTGACTTTTGTTTTACCTTTTGCTTATAACTCTTACTACTGTTATTTATGCAGTATGTTACAATAGTTATTTATTGAGAACACTGATTGTTTAAAATTTGATTTATAGTCGGGTTATATAAGTTATTTTGGATATTTAAAGATGAATTTCCTTCACTTACTAGTGATACTAAACCACAAAAATCTGAAAGATTTTCATTATCGGAAATAGTAATACCCTCATGTATGTACGTTAGATTAGCTAATCCATTTAGATTTGATAATGATGAATTACTTGTTATCTTAATTTTTTCCCCTACTTTATTTATATTTGAAAGGCCATCGATATTTTCTAATGAATTATTGTTAGATATTGTAATACTATAAGATTGTGTTATATTATTTAATCCATTAATATTTATTAAAGATTTGTTATTTTTTATTTTCAAATTTCCAATTTGTGAATAAGGGGCAGATAAAAAATCCAAATTTAATAAGTTTTCATGGTCTAATATACTTATAGATCCAATTACTCTAAGTTTACCTAATTTACTTATTTCATAAAGGTTATCATTATTTTCTAGATGCAAGTGTCTAATATAATCAATTTCATTAAATCCATTTACTGTCTTCAATGAATCATTGTTTGAGATAAATATATTTGATGAAAATAAATTTTGAAAACCGTTAATACTTTGAAGATTTGAATTGTCAGTGATATATAAAGATGTAACATCATCATAAATTTCATTAAATCCATCAATTTTAACTAAAGAATTATTTGACTGAATTGATATGGATTTTACTTGTTTTATATTATTTAATCCATCTAAATTTTCAAGTAAATTGTTATTGTAAATTTCTAATTCCCCGAAGATGTATTTTAGATTACTTAATCCTTTTGTGTTTGTTATCAGGTTATTATAAGAATTACGTTCTCCAATCTTTACAGAACCAGTTACTCTGTAATATCCAAATTGTGCAAAACTATCAATTTGTTTTTGATTAATAAAACAAACATCTCCTGTATATGTATTCCAATTACTAATTTTATCTTCAGTTTCATCTTTACCACATCCTAATAGGATAGCTATAATAAGAAGTGATATTATTTTTGTTGTTTTCATAATTATTACTAACTATTTTTATATTTATTTTCATTCAATATACAGAACCATTAAAGCTGTATATACTTACTTTTTATTAAAAAATAACTCAGAAAAATAAGGAATAGGAGGAAGTATCTATCACTTTTTCATTTTTCAACAAGTTAAAGAAAAGAAATTTTTTATAATAAACAATAGAATATCTGTAAATAAGTGATAAAGTGAAAAAAAAACCTAAATTTAATTATGGTTAAAAAGGAAAATTAAATTTCTTCATCGAACATTTTTTCAAATTTCCATAAAGATACTTTTCGTATTCTTTGCATTCGATCTGATAATTCAGCATTATAAGTACATCGAGGAGGATGAAAGCCAATCCAATTAGGAAAATAACGCTTAGCCATAGTGTAAATACTTCTATCAAAACGCTTAGAACGCATGAAATTTTTATCATTTTCTATACCAATGACTAAATATGTAAGATAAGAAATTACATATTTAAAAGCTTCAGGTAAAGGCCATTTTGCCTCCCAAAGACCTTCGTCTTCATATGTAAAAGACTGAGAAAATCCTTCAATTTCCATTTTAGGATTTTCAATATCAGAAGTTGTAGGCAAACTATTACGATATCTAATAAATGTTATCCAAAACCAGATTCGTAAATAAAGACTTATGAGCATTAGTTTTTAAATTATACCAATAAAAAAATAAAAAGGTCTCGACTGCGCTCGACCAGACACATTTAATGACATTAATTAATTGAGAACAATACAAAAGCGATTAAAAATAAGTTTTTTTTCAAATCTTTTTTATTGTGTTTCCTGCGCAAAATCTATGGAAAGAAATAATTTATTCACAGGTATATAGATTACTTCACTGTAAAATGTTCGATTTATAGTGATCGAAAAAAATTAATTCTCTAACTGAGATTAAAGCTTAACCTATTGATAAGAATTTTAAAAAATCAAGGTAGAAGGTTAGCCGAAAGATGAAAAGCTGTATGAGCTTTAGGGAGTTCTTTTCATCTGTGGTTGTTGATACCTTAGTATTTTTAAATTCTTATCATTTCAGTCTTGATTTTTGCTCCTTTGTATCAAGGAAAAGGAGAGGAAATATAGGTTATTTAGAATTTTAATAAAAATAATTTTATAATATTACTATTGCTCAGTGGAGCTATCGTGAAGTTATATTTATACAAATTGTTCTCGATATATTTTTTACTACGTTAACACTCTATAAAAAACACTCGAACTGACAAAAATGTATAAATTAATATTCTATTATTATAGAGATTTATGGAAAAGAAAACTTTAACCAAAGAGCAGTTATCTAAACGTTTTTTAGACGATTAAAAGACTATAGAAATAGTCGTAAGTAGATCTTTTTTGATGAAGTTGATTTTAAACAGACAAATCTTCAAATACAAATTAATGAAGATGATGTGCCTATTGTATTACTAAAACTCAAGAATTCTGAACAAATTCTAATTACTATTCGAGCGTTATATCATATTAAAAAATCTGTAGTAACTAAAATAGATGCTAAAGATTTAGATGATTATAAATATCTACCTCATGAAAATGTTTTAGAACTTCGACAAAAATCTTTATTTCATAAATTAAAGAATAAGTTTGAACTTACATTTTTAATTGGAAAAGTTCGAATATAAACCAAAAACAATTCGTTTATTGACGTGTATATGTCTAGGGCTAAATATTTATTTGTTTTAGGAGATATGATTAAAACGCTTAGAATGTATAGTGGTTATAGAATGGTTTAATGGTTTTGTTTATGAATAGCAACTGATATTCACGCACTAGCTTTTCAGTTACATATAGGTCTAATTTTATATTCTCTTTTTAAGAGTTAAATTAAAATTTGTTGTACTTCATGTATAAACATAAACCTTTCGCTTAAGTACTTATAAGTTTTGCTTCATACACGTTATTAGTTAACGTTATTTATTTTTTTGTTTTGCGTAAATATTAAATCATCAACTTTCATTTTTGAATATTCAATATTCTTTGAAATATCTAAAAGCTGTTCTAACAGTATATCATTATTTCCATAAGACATTTCTAACTCACAACAAATCTTTTCAAATTCATAGCAAAGGTTTGAGATTTTGTCTTTTAATGATTCTGTTCTTTCTTTTGTTATAAGTTTATTTTTCTCTGTTATATTTTCATTTGACCAATCAAAATGCTTTTTAATTAGTTCGAAATGTGTTTCATCTTCATTGAGTGGTTTAAACCCTAAACTTGTAGCGACTTTTTTAGAGTTTAAATAATTAGTTTCACTAAGATTATTTTTATCAATTGTAATTTTTTGTCTATCATAATCCTTTTTGTTGTCTTAGAAGATATATGGAATAATAGGCTCTTTTAAGGATTTTGTTAAATATCCCTTTTTTCTTGATTCTTTTGTTATATAACAATGCAGATCATTTATACCTCTATCCTCTATAACACCAATAAATTCTCCCTATTCATTGGAAATAAAGAAGAAGTAACTAAAAGAATACGGTTTGATTTCAGGGAAAGTGATTTCAGATGAAACCTTTGATAATAATATATTTTCACTGATTTGTCTCAGGAATATTTGTTCTTTTTAATTTCCTTCTGTCACAAATTTGGTTTTAATTTTGGGTAACGGTTTTGTGTATGGTTAGTTGGCGTGGTTTAAGCTATAAATTTAATAAATAATAAAGTGCCTATAAGCCTATAAGTATTTTCTAAATAAGTAACAAAAAGAAATTAATTATACACTTTGTTGTGCACAGTATTTTATTTCTTTATAAACTTTATAACTTGTTTTGAATTATCAAATTCTACTTCTAAAAAATAAATTGAATTGGGTAAATCATTTACATTTAGTTGATAATCCAATGTCAAAAGAGATAGTTGTATAGAGTTTAATAACCTTCCATTAAGATCATAAATAGAAATAGCCTTTATAGTCGAAAACGTTTTAATATTTAACATTTTATGTGTTGGGTTAGGGTATATTAAAACACTTTTTTTAGAATATTCCTCAATACTAAGACTTCCTTGTGTGTTCTTATACCAAATAATTTTATCATCATCAAATGAAGCAGATAAAACATCTATATTATTATCATTGTCTATATCTATAGCATAAACTGATGATGGATTATCTACATTAGTAGTTATAATCTGTTGTGCGCCAAACACACCTTGTCCATTTGTATTTTCATACCAAGCTATTTTGTCATCATTTCCAGAAGCAGAAATTACATCTTTATCACCATCATTGTCAATATCTATGGCATAAACAGAACTAGCTCCATCTGCAATGGTAGTAATTATTTGCTGTGTACCAAATACACCTTGTCCATTTGTGTTTTCATACCAAGCTATTTTGTCATCATCCCTAGAAGCAGAAAGTATATCCATATCTCCATCTCCATCTATATCAATAGAATAAATGGAACTTGCTCCATATGCATTGGTGGTAATTATTTGCTGTGCGCCAAATGTACCTTGTCCATCTAAATTTTCGTACCAAGCTATTTTGTTATCATTCTCAGAAGCAGAAAGTACATCCATATCTCCATCTCCATCTATATCAGTAGAATAAACAGAACTAGCTCCTTCCGCAATTGTTGTTATATTTTGCTGAGAAACCATTATTCCAAAGCCATTATTCTCATGCCAAACTATTTTATTATCAAAATAAGAAGCTGTAATAATATCCATATCTCCATCTGCATCAATATCAGAAGAATATATTGAAGTATATCCATTACTAGAATACCCAGTATATTGAATGGTTTCAAAATTACCTAAACCATCTATATTTCTATACCATGCTATACCTGTATAAAAAGCGCAAAGCACATCATTATCACCATCGCCATCTAAATCAGTTGCATGTACAGATTTTGCGCCAATTGCATCTGTGGTAATAATATGCTGATTCCCATAATTAAATTCACCATTTATATTTTCATACCAAGCTATTCTATTATCATTTTCTGAAGCAGAAATTATATCCATATCACCATCTCCATCTACATCTGTAGAATATACTGATTTTACACCATCAGCAGATGCTCCAATAGTTTGTTGGTTTCCAAAAGTGCCTTGTCCATCTAAATTTTCGTACCAAGCTATCTTATCATCTGTACTAGAAGCAGAAAACACATCTATATTACCATCATTATTTATATCAGATGCTAATACAGATAAAGCTGTATTAGTATTATTGGTAATTATTTGTTGACTTCCAAAAGCGCCTTGTCCATTTATGTTTTCATACCAAACTATTTTGTCTGCAAAAAACAATGATACTAAAACATCCATATCTCCATCATTATCTACATCTGCTGCATATATATCTATATCTTCTGTAATATTTGCAATAATTTGTTGATTTCCAAAAGCGCCTTGCCCATCTGTATTTTCATACCAAACTAATTTACCTTGATTATATGAATAAGCAATTATATCCATATCACCATCCCCATCTAAATCAGTTGCATATTTTGTAGATATTCCCTCAAAATTATCTATAACTTGTGGGTTCCCATAAGTAGAACCATTAATGTTTTCCGACCATGATATTACATCATCAGAATTAGAGGCTAGAATAGCATCCATATCTCCATCACTATCTATATCTGCTATATAAGCTGAAGAAATATCTTGACTAGTAGATATTAACATTACTTGTCGACTCCCAAAAACACCTTGTCCATTTGTATTTTCGTACCAAGTAATCATATTATAAGCATAAGAAATAGCTAGTACATCCATATCCCCATCAAAATCTATATCGGTTGCATATATAAAATGACTATTGCCAGATGTAGTAATAATTTGCGGATTAGAAAAAGTACCAAAACCGTCTTCGTTTTCATACCAACTTATTGTGCCTTCAAAAAGAGAAGTGGTAAGTATATCTTCATCACCATCACCATCTAAATCGGTAATATATATAGCGTGAATTTTGCCAGATGTAGTGATAACGTGTGGGCTAAAATAAGTACCTAAACCATCAATATTTTCAAACCAAGTTAATTTTCTCTCAAATGTTGATATTGATTCTGAAATGGAAATCACGTCTTTATCTCCATCACCATCAATATCAGAAACATATACGTTTTTAGCATTTTTGGTTTGAGGAAATTCATCAACAATAATTTTTTCATCAAAAGTTATCTGGCCAAAGCCAAGCTGAGACATGAACAATAGTATAAGCAATTTGTTTTTCATAATTATGTAATATGGTTTTGTTTTTTTTACTATCGAGTATATTATGTACAACGTATTTGTGTATGATTTTTTGCGGGAAAAAGACGCGAGTCATTTTCCGTTGTTTCGGAAAGATAATTAATAAGATTAAATTTCCGCAAAGGAAATTCAGCCGCAATTAATTATACACCTTGTTGTGGTGTCGTTTTTTTATTTTTAATTGTCCCAATAATCGTCATTTTTAATCTTTTCAGATACTGTTTTGATGAATTGGTTATATTTTTCAATTGGCTCAAATTCCAACAATTCAGGGTTTTCAGTCAACCATTTTTCTATAATTCCTGAAGTCCAAATTTCAGGTAACTTTTCATCGTCCAGATAGTTTGACATAAAAGCAAATTCATTTACCATAGTCAATTTATCAAAATCATATTCCGATTTATCTGCTGGGAAATTTTCAATGACATATGACTGATGACAACATTGTAAATGTTCAGCATAAAGTTTGGTGAAAAGCAGAGTCACATATTTTTCGTGAGCATTTTTGTCAATAGTTCTTAATTCTCTAAATCTTTTGATGATGTTTTTGGGAATTGAGTCTAAAGCAGATGAACCTTTGGGTGAGAAATTCAGAGCAAATTCAGAAACATCTTTCTTATAGTTTCGAGTTTCCAATTCCGATTGAGTTTTCAATTCAGATTCAGAGTGGGGTCCGTTTTCAGTTTTTTCCTGTTTCTGATTACAGTAAAACAACAAAAATAAAATCGGTAGAAAAAGTACTTTATTTAAATTCACAATGTTTCTCTTAAATGCACCACAACTGATTATATATTCAATTTTATTAAGCATACGAAACGATTAAAGCCTTATATACTTACTTTTTATTAAAAAATAACTCAGAAAAATAAAGGAATAGGAGGAAGTATCTATCACTTTTTCATTTTTCAACAAGTTAAAGAAAAGAAATTTTTTATAATAAACAATAGAATATCTGTAAATAAGTGATAAAGTGAAAAAAAACCTAAATTTAATTATGGTTAAAAAGGAAAATTAAATTTCTTCATCGAACATTTTTTCAAATTTCCATAAAGATACTTTTCGTATTCTTTGCATTCGATCTGATAATTCAGCATTATAAGTACATCGAGGAGGATCAAAGCCAATCCAATTAGGAAAATAACGCTTAGCCATAGTGTAAATACTTCTATCAAAACGCTTAGAACGCATGAAATTTTTATCATTTTCTATACCAATGACTAAATATGTACGATAAGAAATTACATATTTAAAAGCTTCAGGTAAAGGCCATTTTGCCTCCCCAAGACCTTCGTCTTCATATGTAAAAGACTGAGAAAATCCTTCAATTTCCATTTTAGGATTTTCAATATCAGAAGTTGTAGGCAAACTATTACGATATCTAATAAATGTTATCCAAAACCAGATTCGTAAATAAAGACTTATGAGCATTAGTTTTTAAATTATACCAATAAAAATAATAAAAAGGTCTCGACTGCGCTCGACCAGACACATTTAATGACATTAATTAATTGAGAACAATACAAAAGCAATTAAAAATAAGTTTTTTTTCAAATCTTTTTTATTGTGTTTCCTGCGCAAAATCTATGGAAAGAAATAATTTATTCGCAGGTATATAGATTACTTCACTGTAAAATAAATGTTCGATTTATAGTGATCGAAAAAAATTAATTCTCTAACTGAGATTAAAGCTTAACCTATTGATAAGAATTTTAAAAAAATCAAGGTAGAAGGTTAGCCGAAAGATGAAAAGCTGTATGAGCTTTAGGGAGTTCTTTTCATCTGTGGTTGTTGATACCTTAGTATTTTTAAATTCTTATCATTTTCAGTCTTGATTTTTACTCCTTTGCATCAAGGAAAAGGAGAGGAAATATAGGTTATTTACATATTGATATAAATTATTATTTTTTAGTGTTTTAAAAAATGTCGATGGTAGTGCTTTTGAGATATAAAAAGCGTTTCGAGAACAATTTCGAAGTTAAAATTCTTATTCTCGATACATTTTTTCTTCATTTAATTGCGAAAAACCACTCGAATTGACAGAATTTTATTCAAAATGTTCGAAAGTTATATTAATAGATTTTTACGTTTCCCTTCGCTTTTACTAAAAGAAAACTTAAATTAGTTTTAAGTATGGTGATTTAGACTGTCGAAATCACAGAAAAGAGATTCATTTTTACAAATCAATCTCTTTTAAAGCCTTGATGTTATTACGCTCTAAGAAAGCATCAATAGTTTCAAAATGCTCAATCACACGTTGATCTTTAAATTCAAAAACTTTTTGAGATAAACCTTGTAGGAAATCACGATCGTGAGAAACCAAAATTAAAGTTCCGTCGTAATCCAATAAGGCTTCTTTAATCACATCTTTCGATTTTAAATCTAAGTGATTTGTAGGCTCATCTAAAATTAATAAGTTCACAGGCTCCAATAATAATTTAACCATCGCCAAACGCGTTCTTTCACCCCCAGAAAGTACTTTTACTTTCTTTTCTAAATCGTCTCCGCTAAACATAAAACGACCTAAAATATTTTTAATCTGCGTACGAATATCACCTTCGGCAACTTCATCAACCGTTTGGAAAATCGTTAATTCAGGATCTAATAACGAAGCTTGATTCTGAGCAAAATAGCCAACTTTAGCATTATGACCTAATCCACCTTCACCTTCAAAATCAATTTCGCCCATTATAGCTTTAATCATGGTAGATTTTCCTTCACCATTTCTACCCACAAAAGATACTTTTTCACCACGAGCAATGGCAAAACTAGCTTCTTTAAAAACGACATGATCACCATACGCTTTTGTCAATTCACTAACTTTAACCGGATAATCACCAGATCTTGGAGAAGGAGGAAAGCGTAATTTTAAAGCAGAAGTATCTACTTCATCAATCTCTACAGGAACTAATTTTTCTAACATTCGCTCACGAGAAGCCACCTGATTGGTTTTAGAGTAGGTTCCTTTAAATCGCTCAATAAATGCTTTGGTTTCTGCAATAAACTTTTGTTGTTCTTCGTAAGCCTTTAATTGATGTGCTCTACGTTCTTTTCGTAATTCTAAATAATGAGAATAATTTGCTTTATAATCGTGAATTGTTCCCATTGTAACTTCTATAGTACGATTAGTAATATTATCAATAAACGCTTTGTCGTGAGAAATGACTACAACAGCTTTAGCTTTGTTTAATAAGAAGTTTTCTAACCAAATTACAGATTCAATATCAACATGGTTAGTAGGCTCATCTAGTAGAATTAAATCAGGTTTTTGTAATAAGATTTTAGCCAATTCAATACGCATTCGCCAACCACCACTAAACTCAGAAGTTGCTCTGTCGAAATCTTCAGGTTTAAAACCTAAACCTTTTAAAGCTTTTTCAACTTCAGCTTCATAATTAATCTCTTCTAAAGCATAGTATTTCTCACCTAAATCCGAAACACGTTCTATGATTTTCATATACGCTTCAGATTCGTAATCGGTACGCGTTTCTAATTGCTTATTTAAATCATCCATTTCAGCTTTCATATCAAAAACTGATTTAAATGCTTTTGAAGTTTCTTCTTTTACAGTACAATTATCTTCAATCAATAAATGCTGAGGAAGGTAAGCAATCACTGTATCTTTAGAACAACGAATTCCTCCTTTTGTAGGAGAAGTTAATCCTGCAATAATCTTCATCATGGTAGATTTTCCTGCTCCATTTTTACCCATTAAAGCGATTTTGTCATTTTCATTAATCACAAAAGAAACATCGCTAAATAAAGCACTTCCGTTAAATTCAACTGTTAATTGATCTACTGATATCATAGTGTTATTTTATAATGTCGCGAAAATAATGATTTTAGAATTGTAGATCTTTTAATTTTAGTAGAAAATATGACTAATTATTTCTATAAATAAGGTGAGTTCTGTATAAGAATATATGGTGTCAAAATTGTCAGTTCTAGTGATTTTCGATAGAAAATCGTATCGAGAAAGGCAATTTTGGTTCTAAGTTAGTTCTCGATACATCTCAATATCCATCGGGATACTCGAACTAACATCTTTTAATCATATTGAACCCAACATAAATAGAGATTAAAAATCGTACTGTTTATTTTTTAATTAATTTTTTAGGTTATAAAATCAAACATTTCGATGTAAATTGTTTAATAAAAAACATTACGAACTTTTTTTTGGTTGATTTAAAAAATATCTTATAAATTTGCAACAGAAAAATAATTATAATGACTTTTATTCAATTACATCATCATCATCATCATATTTGCACTCAGGCGAATTGATAGTGATATGTATGTAATAACAATCATAAAATTAAAATCCGTTTGAGTAAGTCAAACGGATTTTTTTAGTTTATAAAACTTTCAAGAGTCTAAAGATTTACTCAAACAGCAACACAAAATAACAATGAGTAAATTAAGATTAGCAGTTCAAAAATCAGGTAGATTAAATGAAGAATCCCTTAAACTTTTAAAGGCAATAGGTATTTCTATCGATAATGGGAAAGATCAACTAAAAGCATCAGCTAGAAATTTTCCTTTAGAGGTATTCTTTTTACGCAATGGTGATATTCCGCAATATTTAAGAGATGGCGTTGTAGATATTGCTATTATTGGAGAAAATTTAATTCTAGAGAAAGGAGAAAGTATCGAAGTAGTTGAAAAATTAGGTTTTTCGAAATGTAAAGTTTCTATAGCAGTACCTAAAACATCAGAAATTTCTAGTTTAAAGGAATTAGCTGGTAAACGTATTGCTACTTCATATCCAAAAACTGTAGAGAAATTCTTAGAAAAAGAAGGAATTACAGCTAATTTACACATTATTAACGGATCTGTTGAAATTGCACCAAATATTGGTTTAGCAGATGCGATTTGTGATATTGTATCTAGTGGAAGCACATTATTCAAAAACAATTTAAAAGAGATTGAAGTTTTATTAAAATCGGAAGCTGTTTTAGTAAAGTCGCCAAAACTTTCTGAAGAAAATGAAGCAATTTTAAAAAAAATTCAGTTCAGATTACAATCAGTTTTAAAAGGTAGAGAGAATAAGTACGTGTTATTAAATGCACCGAACGATAAGTTAGAAACTATTACTAAGATTTTACCAGGAATGCGTAGTCCTACTATTTTACCATTAGCACAAGAAGGATGGAGTTCTGTTCACTCAGTAATTAATAAGAACGATTTTTGGGATGTAATTGATGAATTACGTGAAGCAGGAGCTGAAGGAATTCTAGTTTGTCCGATTGAAAATATGGTACAATAAAAATATTAATAACAAAAAGTAGATGTCAGTTCGAGTGTTTTTTATGAAGAGTTATCGTAATAAAATATGTATCGAGAACAATTCGATTAACGAAAACTTCTCGATAAAAAATTATTCTTCATTACATTACAAATAATTTCACTCGAAGTGACATTTAGAGTAGATATATAATTATAATTTAACAAATTGTAATATCATGAAACAATACGACAATCCAGATCAGAAAGAATGGTTAGACTTGTGTAAAAGAGCACAGTTTGATAAATCTACATTAGATGAAGTTGTGACTAATATTTTGGAAGATGTAAAAGAAAATAAAGACACAGCTTTATTCAAATATGCTGAACGTTTTGATGGTGTGAAATTAACTTCTTTAACTGTAAATCAAGAAGAAATTAAAGAAGCAGTAAATGAAGTATCTGAAGACTTAAAACAAGCGATTATTTTAGCAAAAAATAATATTGAAAAGTTTCACGAATCTCAGAAGGAAGCTCCACAAAAAATTGAAACTACCAAAGGCGTATCATGTTGGAGAAAATCTGTAGGAATAGAAAAAGTTGGTTTATACATTCCTGGTGGAACAGCACCATTATTCTCAACGATTTTAATGTTAGCTATTCCAGCTAAAGTTGCAGGTTGTAAAGAGATCGTGTTATGTACACCATCAAATAAGGAAGGAAAAGTTAATCCAGCAATTTTATACACAGCGAATTTAGTTGGTGTAACTCAAATTTTTAAAGTTGGAGGAGCACAAGCAGTTGGAGCTATGACGTATGGGACGGAAACTATTCCGCAAGTATATAAAATTTTCGGACCAGGAAATCAATATGTTACTAAAGCGAAAGAATTAGTGCAACAATCTGGAGTGGCTATAGATATGCCAGCCGGACCGAGTGAAGTTTTAGTAATAGCAGATGAAACTTGTAATCCTAGTTTTGTTGCGGCAGATTTATTATCGCAAGCTGAACACGGAGTAGACAGTCAAGTGATTTTATTATCAGATAGTGAGACTATAATTTCAGAAGTGAACAAAGAAGTAGGAAAGCAATTAGCAGAATTACCAAGAAATGAGATTGCTCAAAAAGCTTTAGAAAATAGTAGATCATTATATTTTTCTGATATGAATACCTGTATTGAATTTAGTAATGAATACGCCCCAGAACACTTAATTATAGCTTCAGAAAAAGCTGATAATTTCATTGATAAAATAACTAACGCTGGTTCTGTGTTCTTAGGAAACTATAGTTGTGAAAGTGCAGGAGATTATGCTTCAGGAACAAATCACACGCTACCGACTTACGGTTATGCGAAGAATTATAGTGGAGTTTCGTTAGATAGTTTTGTAAAGAAAATTACCTTTCAAAAGTTATCTAAAGAAGGAATAAACAATATTGGTAATGCGATTGAATTAATGGCGGAAGCAGAAGGTTTACAAGCGCACAAAAATGCAGTAGCGTTACGATTAAATTCTATTAAAAGTTAAATTGTCACCTCGAGCGAAGTCGAGAGGTTATTTAGATCTCGACTCCGCTCGATCTGACATATCAAGTAAATAATGAAAACAATCAATTTAGAAAATATAGTTAGAGAAAACATTTTAAATCTAACGCCATATTCATCAGCAAGAGACGAATTTAAAGGAACTGCAGATGTATTTTTAGATGCGAATGAAAATCCTTACGGAACATTAAATCGTTATCCAGATCCACATCAAAGGGAAATCAAGGAAAAGTTAGCGAAAATCAAAAACGTTGAATCGAGTCAAGTTTTTATAGGAAACGGAAGCGATGAAATTATCGATTTAGCTTACAGAATCTTTTGTAAACCCGGAGTTGATAAAGCATTAACATTCTCACCAACTTACGGAATGTACGATGTTTCTGCAGGAATCAATAATGTAGAATTAATCAAACAACCATTAATTAATGATTATCAGATTAATTTAAATCAGTTACAACCGTATTTAGATGACCCGAAAGTGAAAATCATTTTTGTATGTTCACCGAACAATCCTACAGGAAATTCTTTCAATATAGAAGATGTAGAATACATTCTAGATAATTTTGATGGCATTGTTATTATAGATGAAGCGTATATCGATTTTAGTGAACAAGCATCATTTATTAGTAAAATTAACGATTATGAAAATTTAATTGTTAGTCAGACATTCAGTAAAGCTTGGGGATTAGCAGGAGTTCGTGTTGGAGCGGCTTATATGAATGAAAAACTAATGGATTTATACAAACGTGTAAAACCGCCATATAATGTAAGTGTTTTAAATCAAGAAGCTGTTTTAGAATCGTTAAACACATATGAGTTAGTTCAAGCAAATATTAAAGCAATTTTACAAGAACGAGATAATTTGAGAGAGAAATTAGCTGGATTGAAAATTGTAAATAAAATTTATCCTACAGATGCTAACTTTTTATTAGTGAATGTAGATAATGCAGATAAAACGTATGATTTTTTAATACAAAAAAAGGTAATTATTAGAAACCGTAACAAAGTAGTTCATAACTGTATTAGAATCACTGTAGGAACACCTGAGGAAAACGATAAATTAATTAAAGCATTAAACGAATTAAGTTAATTGTCACTTCGAGCGGAGTCGAGAAGTTATTAAGATCTCGACTCTGCTCGACCTGACATTTTAAAACGAAAATAAAGTGAGCAAAAAAGTATTATTTATAGATAGAGACGGAACTTTAGTAATAGAACCACCAATCGATTATCAATTAGATAGTTTAGAAAAATTAGAGTTTTATCCTAAAGTATTTCGTTACATGGCTAAAATAGCTGAAGAGCTAGATTACGAATTAGTAATGGTAACCAATCAAGATGGATTAGGAACAGATTCTTTTCCTGAAGATACATTTTGGCCTGCACAAAATAAAGTGATTACAGCTTTTGAAAGAGAAGGAGTTGTATTTTCTGAAGTAGTAATTGATAAAACTTTTGCTCATGAAAATGCACCGACTCGTAAGCCAAGAACCGGATTATTAACACATTATTTTTCTGAAGAATATGATTTAGAGAATTCTTTCGTCTTAGGTGATCGTATTACGGATATGGAATTAGCGAAAAATTTAGGAGCAAAGGGAATTTACTTATCTGAGAATCCAGAATTAGGAGCAGATGAAATCGAAGCTTCTAAACAAGAAATTGTCGGTTGTATTGCTTTAACAAGTACAGATTGGGCAGCCATTTACGAGTTCTTAAAGTTAGAAGATCGTGTTGCAGAGATTACAAGAAATACGAACGAAACTAAAATTTATATCAAACTGAATTTAGATGGTTCTGGTAAAAATGATATTGATACAGGATTAAAGTTTTTCGATCACATGTTAGATCAAATTGGTCGTCATGGAGCAATGGATTTAACCATCAAAGTAGACGGAGATTTAGAAGTAGATGAACATCATACTATTGAAGACACGATGATTGCTTTCGGAGAATTATTCAATAAAGCTTTAGGAAATAAATTAGGTATAGAACGTTACGGTTTCTGTTTACCAATGGATGATTGTTTGGCGCAAGTTGCTGTTGATTTTGGAGGAAGAAACTGGTTAGAATGGGATGCTGAGTTTAAGCGTGAGAAAATAGGAGATATGCCAACAGAAATGTTCTTCCACTTATTTAAATCATTTACAGACGGAGCGAAATGTAATTTAAATATTAAAGCCGAAGGTGTAAACGAACATCACAAGATAGAAGGTATTTTTAAAGCTTTTGCTAAGGCGATGAAAATGGCTGTTAAGCGTGATGCAAATAAAATGTTTTTACCAAGTACTAAAGGGCTACTTTAGTGGCTAGTATTAAGTTTTGAGTACAAAGTTTACTATTTTGAAAACTTAATACTTAATACTAATTACTCAATACTAAAAAAGAATGAAATTAGTAATAATAGATTACGGAGCAGGAAATATAAAAAGTATTCAATTTGCTTTTAAACGTTTGGGAGTAGATGCTGTGTTAACCAATAACGTAGCTGAAATTCAGAATGCAGACAAAGTGATTTTTCCAGGTGTAGGAGAAGCAAGTTCTGCAATGCAAAAACTAAGAGAAAGCGGATTAGATAAAGTGATTCCAACTTTAAAACAACCTGTTTTAGGAATTTGTTTAGGAATGCAGTTAATGTGTAATTCTTCAGAAGAAGGAGATACAAAAGGTCTAGGTATTTTCGAAGTCGATATAAAACGTTTTTCTAACGAAGTTAAAGTTCCACAAATGGGATGGAACACGATAACAGATTTAAAATCTGAATTATTCAAAGGCATAAAAGAAGATGAATATATGTACTTAGTACATAGTTTTTATGCTGAAGATTGTGAATACGCCATAGCTTCTACAGAATACGGAGTAAAATATGCAACAGCTTTACATAAAGATAATTTCTACGGAACGCAATTTCATCCTGAAAAAAGTGGAGTAGAAGGAGAAAAGATTTTAAAGAACTTTTTAGCTTTATAACTTAAAATAGAATGGAAAGTAGAATGAATTATAAAAAGTGGGCTTTTAAACTGTTATTGTACATCATTATTATCAATATATGTGTGGCTTTTTTACCTTTTTTTACGCATAGTTTAAATATCTTGGTTTTATCAATTATAGCAGATATATTATTTCTGGCAGGTATTTCACTAACTATTGCATCAATTAAGAATAAAGAAGAGAAAGATTATCAGTATTATTTTTCAATTACAGGTTATCCTATTTTAATAATATTATTCGTTTTAATAACCTTTATAATTAAATAAATGACACAAGAAGAGAAACAAATCATTTTAGAAACATATAAATGGATTAAAGTTAAAAAGTATGTAGATGATCAATCTCTATCTAGGGAAGAGCGTTATAAAAGATTAGAAAAACATCATTTAGAAGAGACCAATTTTTTGATTGATAAAATTAGAGAAGTAGTAAAGGAATTATAATTACTAATTTGATGGAGTTAATTTATTTCATTTATCGTTTGATATTATTCAGATAATACATGTAATTATAAAAATGAAGGCTTGTAGCTAACTGCCAAAAGCCAAAAATCTAAAACTAAAGAACAACTAACAAAATGAGAATTATACCAGCTATAGATATTATAGACGGAAAATGTGTCCGTTTAACAAAAGGCGATTACGATACAAAAAAAATATATAATGAAAGTCCAGTTGAAGTTGCTAAGGAATTTCAAGATGCTGGAATCGAATATTTACACGTAGTAGATTTAGATGGAGCTAAATCAAAACACATAGTTAATTACAATATCTTAGAACAAATTGCTGTAAAAACTAATTTAAAAATAGATTTTGGAGGAGGCCTTAAATCTGATGAAGATGCTAAAATAGCTTTTGAAAGTGGAGCAAATCAAATAACAGGAGGAAGTATTGCGGTTAAAAATCCTGATGTGTTTATTAATTGGATTAAAGAATATGGCGCTGACAAAATAATTCTTGGAGCAGATTGTAAAAATCGTAAAATAGCTACACATGGATGGATGGAAACCTCTGTAGTTGACGTAGTAGAATTTATTGTTGATTATGTAGAAATAGGCATTACAAATGTAATTTGTACAGATGTAGCTAAAGATGGGATGTTATCAGGTACATCAAACAAACTTTATAAAGAAATCCTTGATACAACTAGAGTAAATTTAATAGCTAGTGGAGGAGTTGCAGTAATTGATGATTTATATAAGGTTAAAGAACTAGGTTGCGAAGGAGTAATTATCGGTAAGGCTATCTATGAGAATAGAGTTAGTTTAAAAGAATTAGAAAATTTTATAGTTTCAAATAGTTAATGTTATGAATGAAGAATTACTTAATGAATTTAAAGAGCAAATCATTTTTAGACTTGACGAAAGTTCAAGAATGAATATGAAATCTCTGGCTTTAATTTCTGAAGAAGATGTATGGAAACGTTTTAATCAATCATCAAATAGTATTGGTAATTTGATTTTACACCTTTGCGGAAATATAACTCAGTATGCCATTGCTTCTCTAGGGAATAAAGAAGATCAAAGAAATAGAGATTTAGAGTTTTCTACAGAAAAAGGATATACAAAAGCAGAATTATTGAGTAAACTTTCAGCAACAGTACAAGAAGCAAAACGTACCATTTTAGAAACTTCTCAAGAAGAGTATTTGAGAAAGAGAAAAGTACAGGGTTTTAATTTTTCAGGAATAGGAATAGCAATACATGTTACAGAACATTATTCTTATCATACTGGTCAAATTGCATTTTGGATTAAGCAATTAAAAAATAAAGATCTTGGATTTTATGATGGTATCGATTTAACAGTAAAAAATAAACAGTAACATGTTAACAAAAAGAATTATTCCTTGTTTAGATATAAAAAACGGAAGAACTGTAAAAGGTGTCAATTTCGTTAATTTAATAGATGCTGGTGATCCAGTTGTATTAGCTAAACAATATGCAGAAATAGGAGCAGACGAATTGGTGTTTTTAGATATTGCAGCTACATTAGAAAATAGGGGAACAACTTTAGAAATGGTAGAAAAAGTTGCCGCACAAGTAAACATTCCATTTACAGTTGGAGGAGGAATTTCTTCTGTAGAACATGTAGATGCATTGTTAAAATGTGGAGCAGATAAAGTTTCTATCAATTCATCAGCAGTAAAAAGACCAGAGCTGGTAAATGAATTATCTCAAAAGTTCGGAAGTCAATGTGTAGTTGTAGCAATAGATGCAAAACAAATTGATGGAGAATGGAAAGTACATTTAGCTGGAGGAACGATTCCTACAGAATTAAATCTTTTCGATTGGGCTAAAGAAGTAGAAGAAAGAGGTGCAGGAGAAATCTTATTTACTTCTATGGATAATGACGGAACTAAAGCAGGTTTTGCTAATAAAGCCTTAGCAAGGTTATCAGAAGAACTAAATATTCCAATTATCGCTTCTGGTGGTGCAGGTTCTGTGCAACATTTTGTAGATACGTTTATAGAAGGAAAGTCAGATGCAGCATTAGCAGCTAGTGTTTTTCACTTCGGAGAAATTCCAATTCCTGAGTTAAAACAAGAATTAAAAAATCAGAATATTCCAGTTCGTTTGTGAGGTACAAAAATGACATTTGATAAAAGTTTTGAAAATCAAGGTAACAGAGTGGACTAAAAGATGAAAAGCTGTTTGAACGAAGTGAGTTCTTTTCATCTGTGGTAGGTAATACCGTAGTATTTTCTTAAATTTTTATCATAAGTCTTGATTTTTTGATTCGTTTTGTATCAAGACAAAATAGATACTAAAAGTATAAAAATGAAAAGGAAAAAATTATTTCTAGATGATATTAGAACCATAGATATGGTTTATGATGTGTCAGAAGAAAAAGACTATGATATTGTAAGAACTTACGAAACGTTTGTTACTTACATAAAAGAAAAAGGATTACCAAAGTTTATCAGTTTTGATAATGATCTTGGATTAGATAAAAATGGTGAGGTTGCTCTAGATGGATATGCTGCTGCAAAGTGGTTAGTATATGAATCTGGATTAGATTTATCAGAATTAAAATATAAAGTACATTCTGCAAATCCAGTAGCAGCAGAACAAATAAGAGGATTATTAAATAATTATATCAATTTTTTAAATAGAAAATAAATGTCAACTCGAGCGCAGTCGAGAGGTAGTATTTTAAATAAATATATCAGTAGGTCTCAACTGTGCTTGACCTGACAGCAAAAACATAAAAATGAAAATAGATTTTACTAAAAGCAGTGATGGGTTAGTACCTGTTGTGGTTCAAAACAATAATACTTTACAAGTTTTAATGTTAGGATACATGAACCAAGAAGCATTTGAAAAAACTGAAAAAGAACAAGTAGTTACCTTTTTTAGTAGAAGTAAAAACAGATTATGGACCAAAGGTGAATCGAGTGGGAATTTTTTACATGTAAAAGATATTCAAATCGATTGCGATAATGATACGGTATTAATCAAAGCAGATCCTAAAGGCCCAACTTGTCATAAAGGTAATACCTCTTGTTTTGCTGAAGAAACTCCTAAAGGTTTCTTATATGAGTTAGAACAAATTATCCACGATAGAATTGATAACAATGTTGAATCTTCTTACACGAACAAATTATATAAAAGAGGAATTAATAAAGTAGCTCAAAAAGTAGGTGAAGAAGCCGTAGAAGTTGTAATTGAAGCTAAAGACAATAACGATGAGTTATTTACGAATGAAGCTGCAGATTTAATGTACCATTACATTATTTTACTAAAAGCTAAAGGATTTACTTTAAAAGACATTGAAGCTGTTTTAAAAAGCAGGCATTAATAGTTTTTATTTATTTAGTACTATAATCAAAGAAAAAAGTAATCTCTAAAAACAGATGTTACGACAGCAAAAATAAATAAGACAATATATCGGTGAATTCCTTTGTCTGTTTTTTACTTGGATTATTTTTCTATAGATAGTATCAATTATTGCATAAACTATAGCAATGCAAGTAAAAGTTAAAAAGGTTAATAGTAACGTAATCATTGTCTTACTTCTTCGTTAACTTAAACTTGAATATTAAAAAGAGGTAATTAAAAAATACAGACCAAGCGCTTAGTTTTAATTTAGGTAATTTTCCTAAACCTAGGCGTTTTATTTGTGCTTCATACCAAATAATATTCATCATTCCATCAATTCCTTTTACTCCTGTTTTATTAATATTTACAGGAAATGTTGATCGAGATTCATTTAAAATTTCATTTCCAATATTTGGAAATAAGCAGTATGGACGCGCAAGTCCAACAACATCTAATTTTTCAGAAGCAATTGCATCTTGCATTACAGAAACGGTTCTAAATCCTCCAGTTAACATTAATGGAGTTTTAGTAATAGCTCTTGCTTTTTCGATATAATCAATAAAATAAGCTTCTCTTTCTTTGGTACTTTGCTTACGATTTCCCATCATCATTGCAGGGGCTTCGTAAGTTCCTCCAGAAATTTCAATTAAATCAATTCCAGCTTCAGAAAGCAACTCAATAACCTTCATTGAATCTTCTTCATTGAATCCGCCTTTTTGAAAATCAGCAGAGTTTAACTTAATTCCAATCGGAAAATCTGCACCTACTTGTTTTCTAATTTCTTTATAAACTTCTAAAACAAACTTAGCTCTCTTTTCAAAACTTCCTCCCCATTCATCTTCTCGAACATTTGCATAAGGTGATAAAAACTGACTTACTAAATATCCATGTGCACCATGAATTTGAACTCCTCCAAAACCAGCTTCTTTTAAAATTCTTGAAGTAGTTCCGAAACGTTTAACAATATCAAGGATTTCATTGTGGGTTAAGGCTTTTGGAATTTTAGTTGTTGCTTTTTTCCTTCCTTTAGATTTTAATGGAATTGCAGATGGAGCTTTTAAAACACTATTAATTTGATTCATTGCTTGTCGCCCAGGATGATTAATTTGTACCCAAAGTTGAGTGTTTGTTCCTTGTACAGAATTTGCCCATTTTTGTAATTTTTCGAAATGACGTTTGTCTTCTACAACTACATTCATAGGTTCACCAAGAGCTTTGCTATCAATCATTACATTACCCGTAATTAATAATCCAGAACCGCTTTTTGCCCATTTTTTATAAGCATTTATTAAAATTGGCGTTGGTTCGTGAGTTTTATTAGATAAGTTTTCACTCATTGCAGATTTAGCGATTCTATTAGCTAATGTGGTTCCGTTTGGAAGTATTAACGCATCTTGTAGTATAGTCATTGGGTCGATTAAAAAAGTATGTAATTTACTTAATTCTTAAAAATACTTAATACATCTAAATTACTCAGATATAAAATGAAAAAGTTTAGAGAATAGTTTTCATGAATACCTATTTTTGCAGTTCATTTTTTAGTGAATGATTTATGAAGTTTAGTGAACACATTGTATCTAACTATAAACCTAAAAACCTAGCTGTAAAACTTTCTAGTAAAGGAGAACAGCATGTAATAAAAAAGCATCCTTGGGTATTTTCAAACAGTATTGAAAAGATTAGCAATGAACCTAAAACTGGAGATTTAGCTATTATTTTTAGTAAGAAAAGAAATAAGGTTGTTGGAATTGGTTTGTATGATGCAGATTCACCAATTCGAATAAAAGTTATTCATAATGAAAATGAAAAAGCTACTATAAATGCTGAGTTTTTTAAGACTAAAATTGAAACAGCTTACAACAAACGCCAAAAATTATTAGAAACAAATACCAATAGTTACCGACTTATTTTTGGTGAAAATGATGGGTTTCCATCTTTAATCGCTGATGTATATGCTAATGTCTTGGTGGTGAAATTGTATTCTGAAATTTGGTTACCTTTTTTACAAGATATATTACAAAGTTTACAGCAAGTTTCTAAAGCGGAAACTGTTGTGATTCGTTTAAGTAGAAATGTTGAGAAATCTCCAAATCATAATCTGAAAGACGGAGAAGTAATTTATGGGGTTTTAGAAGATGAGGTGGTACAATTCGTAGAACACAGTGTAAACTTTTCCGCAAATGTGATTAAAGGACATAAAACAGGGTATTTTTTAGATCATAGAGCAAATAGAAAACGAGTAGGAGAGTTGAGTAAAGGAAAACGTGTTTTAGATGTGTTTTCTTATGCTGGCGGATTTTCAGTTCATGCATTGTATAATCAAGCAAAAGAAGTAACCAGTTTAGATATTAGTAAACAGGCTTTACAGATTGCTATTGAAAACGGAAAATTGAATGATTATTCTGGAGTTCATAAAACTATAGCTGGTGATGCTTTTGAAGAATTACGAAAGTTAATTCAGCAGAATGTGAAATTTGATGTTGTTGTTATAGATCCACCAAGTTTTGCAAAACAAGCTTCAGAAATTGATTTAGCAGAGAAAAAATATAAACAATTAGCGAAATTAGGTGTACAACTTACAGCTAAAAACGGATTGCTAGTTTTGGCTTCTTGTTCATCTAGAGTTGTTGCTGAGACTTTTTTTAGTATTAATGAAGAAACATTAAAAGCATCAAAAAGAAGATTTAAAATAGATGCTAAAACTTACCATGATATCGATCATCCTATTGGTTTTCCAGAGGGAGCATATTTAAAATGTGGCTATTATCAATTTTTAGATTAATTTATACAATTTGATAATAGAATAAGCATTACCTTAGACCAATGAACAGACAACAATTACTTATTCTATTATCTTTTTTTTCAATTTATTTTATCTGGGGTTCCACCTATTTATTAAATAAAATTGCAGTTGCAGAATTACCACCTTTATTTTTAGCATCTATTCGTTTTGGTGTAGCAGGAATATTGATTCTAATTATCGCTAAACTTTTAAAAAAGTCATTAAAAGTTACTAAAAAGCAATTATTAAATTTAACAATAGCAGGTTTTTTATTTTTGGTGTATGGAAATGGAGTTTTTGTATGGGCTTTAAAATATGTAGATAGTGGTTTCGCAGCTTTATTAGCTTCTACTCAACCACTATTTGTATTGTTTTTATTACGTTTAATAGACGGGAAGAGAATGCAACAAAAATCGATTATTGGTGTTTGTTTAGGAATTTTAGGAATGTATCTTTTAGTAAGTCAGAAAACAATTGCTACTTCAGAAGGTATGATTTTAGGAATTTTTATGATTCTTTCTTGTGTGTTAAGTTGGAGTTACGGTAGTGTATTTGTTTCTAAAGCTAATCTTCCCAAAAACTTCTTTGTAAGTACTGGATATCAAATGACAATAGGAAGTGTTTTATTATTTTTTTGGAGTCAGGTTTTTGGAGAAGATATCACTTCAATTTATTCAATAAGTAATAAAGTACAATGGTCGATTGTAATGTTAATTGTGTTTGGAAGTATTATTGCATTCACTTCATTTAATTATTTATTGAAAGTTGTATCACCAGAGAAAGTGTCTACTTCAGCATATGTTAACCCAGTAATTGCTTTGTTATTAGGATGGTATTTTCTAGGAGAAAAACTTACAAATCAGTCAATAATAGCTTCTTGTGTTTTATTAACAGGAGTATATTTTATTACTTCAAGAAAAAGAATTACTAAACAAAAAGTTCGACCTTCTCAAAAAACATAAGAAAAAAATAATTCGTGTAGGGTAGGAATTTTTAAATGTGAATTGTAGTATATATATAATCCACTAAATTTTTTATTGATATGAACACGAAAAAAGTTTTGAATTATGTAATGTATACTGCAATTACTGTTACAGTATTATGGGGAACATTTTTTTTAATGGTACAACACTTTAAAAATTTACCTATTATTTAAAAGTATATATTTTAATTGCTGTGTGGTGATTTTACCACCAAACTATGAAAACTTTGTATAGCTCGCCATTATTTTTTTTCAACCAGGATAATGGAGAGTTTTTTTTATTTAAAAACAGTGCTAATTTTTCTTTAAAATCTTCAAATGATAACCAATCTACATTGTAATGTGGTTTTACTAACCAATTGTGTTTTGTTGGGATAAAAAACTTACAATCTTCAAATAAATTTAACTCTTTTTCATAAATATAAAATCCTTCAATACATTCGTTATTAATAACAGGAAAATCTTTTTCTAAATCATTTATATGAGGAAATAATTGAGCTTTAAAAAGTACTTTCTGATGAATATCTTTTACATTTAAATTATATTTTTTTAAGGCTTCAATAGTTTTTTCGTGATATAATAATGGAAGTTGTTTATGAATTAACTTTTTATATTTTTGATAAAAACTATCATTTCTATTGGGTCCAATCCAATGTTCAATTTCAGAATTTCCCACAGAAGAATCATATAAGTAAAACTTATAAATGATTTCTAAATGATGAGGTATATTGTTTTGTAAAAGTATACAATCAAGTTCTCCTACAGTTATTTTATGATTCTGTATTTGTAGATTTTCAGTAATAATATTAATGCTTTCGTTTTCATTAAGTTCATTAAAAACAAATTGTTCTACTAGTTTTCCTAGTCTAGGATTGTCATTAATTTTTAATTTAAATAAATCAATATAATTTAATTGATAACCAGTGAATTGATGAAGATTATTTAAAGTTTTTGTCCATAAAGGTTTTGTTTCTAAATAACCTTGATATTGTAATTGTATTTCTTTGTTTTTAAAATGCATTAATGTTAAATAATTCTAAATAATATTACTTATGATTTTCAAACTTGGTGTAAAAATACAAATAGCCGTATTTTTATAGTATGATTAATCAGTTTAAAAAAGGACTGCGTTTTGAAAAATTTGAAGAAAAGCAGATTCCGCCATTCGACAAGCTTTTTGATATTTTCAAAGAGTTGATCACATACACTTCTGGTGATTTCGATGAAGCATTCGAATGGTTAAAACAATTAGACAAAGAATATAAATTAACCACGCCTGAATATACTTTAGACGATTTTCTTGAAGACTTAAAAAACAAAGGTTACATCCGAGAAGAGTTTGATGATCCAAAAGATGGAACAGGAAATGGTGATGGGAAATTAAAAATCACTTCTAAAACAGAACAAGCTATTCGTCAGAATGCTTTAGATCAAATTTTCGGTAAACTTAAAAAAAGCCGTTTAGGAAACCATAAAACGAAAACCACAGGTCAAGGTGATGAACGCACAGGAGAACTGAGAAACTTTCATTTTGGTGATGCTTTAGATCGAATTTCTATGACAGAGAGTATTAAAAATGCTCAAATTAATAACGGAATAGGTAATTTTTCACTAACTGAACAAGACTTAGTTGTAGAAGAAACCAATTTTAAAGCTCAAATGAGTACGGTTTTAATGATTGATATCAGTCATAGTATGATATTGTATGGTGAAGATAGAATAACACCGGCAAAAAAGGTAGCAATGGCTTTAACGGAGTTAATAAAAACACGTTATCCGAAAGACACTATCGATATTTTAGTTTTCGGAAACGATGCTTGGCCAATTTCTGTAAAAGAACTTCCGTATTTAAAAGTCGGTCCGTATCACACAAACACTGTAGCAGGTTTACAATTGGCTATGGATATTTTACGAAGAAAACGTAATACCAATAAACAAATTTTTATGATTACCGATGGTAAACCAAGTTGTTTGCGTCTACCAGATGGAACATATTATAAAAATAGTAATGGTTTAGATAAATACATTGTTGAGAAATGCTATAATATGGCTTCTCAAGCAAGAAAATTACACATTCCAATTACTACATTTATGATCGCTCAAGATCCATATTTAATGCAATTTATCCGTCATTTTACACAAGCAAATCAAGGAAAAGCATTTTACACAGGACTTAAAGGTTTAGGAGAAATGATTTTTGAAGATTACGAACAAAATAGAAAAAAAAGAATACGAGGAATATAAATTATGAAGTATACTGAAATAAAAACATTTGGAGCTTTAAAAGAAGCAGGTTATGAATCGATTTCTATTAAAGATGAATTAAGGAATAATTTAATTAAAAAACTAAAGAATCAAGAAACTGTTTTTGAAGGTGTATGGGGCTATGAAAATTCTGTAATTCCAGAGCTAGAAACAGCAATATTATCTAAACACAACATCAATCTTTTAGGATTAAGAGGACAAGCTAAAACTAGATTAGCTCGTTTAATGGTTAATTTGTTAGATGAGTATATTCCTGTTGTTGGAGGTTCGGAAATTAATGACGATCCTTTCAATCCTTTGTCTCGTTTTGCTAAAGAATTAATAGCAGAGCGCGGAGACGATACACCAATTACTTGGTTGCATAGAGATGAACGTTTCTTTGAAAAGTTAGCAACTCCAGACGTAACTGTAGCAGATTTAATTGGAGATATTGATCCGATAAAAGCCATGAATTTAAAATTGAATTATGCAGATGATCGTGTAATTCACTTCGGAATGATCCCGAGAGCTAATCGCTGTATTTTTGTAATTAACGAAATTCCCGATTTACAGGCTCGAATTCAAGTTTCTCTATTCAATATACTTCAAGAAGGAGATATCCAAATACGTGGTTTTAAACTACGTTTACCGTTAGATATTCAGTTTGTTTTTACTGCAAATCCAGAAGATTATACAAATAGAGGTAGTATTGTTACGCCATTAAAAGATAGAATAGGATCACAGATTTTAACACATTATCCGAAATCAGTGGATATTGCAGAGAAAATTACAGAGCAAGAAGCTAAAATTTTACAAGGACAAAAAGACACTGTTTACGTGCCTAAATTAGCTAAAAGATTAGTTGAACAAATTAGTTTTGAAGCCAGAGAAAGTGAATATGTAGATGTAAAAAGTGGTGTAAGTGCTCGTATGAGTATTTCTATATTTGAAAATTTATTGAGTACAGCTGAACGCAGAAGTTTGTTAACTGAAGATGATAAAACATCAATTCGATTATTAGATTTCTTTGGTACAATTCCTGCAATTACTGGAAAAATAGAATTGGTATACGAAGGTGAACAAGAAGGAGCAGATGTTGTAGCGCAATCTTTAATTAGCAGTGCTGTAAAAACAATTTTTGTTGAACTTTTCCCAGAAATCAAAAAGCTAAAGAGAGAAGATGAGGAAACTCCTTATGATGGAATTTCTCAATGGTTCTATTCAAAAGATGCGATTGAATTATTAGATGATATGGATGATACTTATTTTAAAGAACAGTTAGATAGTATAACGCCTTTAAATACTTTAATAAGTACACATCAACCTGAATTTCCTAAAGAAGATTTGTATTTCTTAAAAGAGTTTATTCTTTGGGCTTTGTCTGAATATAAAATTTTAAATAAAGAACGTTTTACTACAGGTTTTCAATTCAATGATCCATTAGCAAATTATATTAGAGGAATCTAAAACTAGAAATATAAAATTTTAATGGCTCAGTTTTTATGCTGAGCTATTTTTTAAATTTTGAGATGAAAGTATTTAAAATTTTAATGATTGTCTCACTAATTATATCGTGTAAAGAGACAATAAAGACAAATATAAAAACAAGTATTACTGAAAAAGAATCTAATAGAGATAGTATAGTAATTTCTTTTCAGAAAATATTAGATAGAGAAAAATTAAAGGGCTCAATTCTTGTTTACGATGTGCATAAGAAAAGATATTTTTCTAATGATTTTAATTGGGCAAAAACAGGGAAATTACCAGCATCAACTTATAAAATACCAAACTCTATAATTGCTTTAGAATTAGGTATTGTAGATAATGATAGTACACTTTTAAAATGGAATGGTAATCCTAGAAGATTCAAGTTATGGCAGCAAGATTTAACATTTAAAAAGGCATTTCATTATTCTTGCGTACCATGTTATCAAGAGATTGCTAGGAAAATAGGAGTAAAGCGAATGCAAAATTATCTGGCTAAGTTAGATTACGGTGATATAAAATTTGATTCTACTACAATAGATAATTTTTGGCTTCAAGGAAACTCAAAAATCACACAATATGAACAAATTAATTTCTTACGTCGTTTTTATAATACTGAACTACCAATAAATAAGAGAACAAATAGTATTATGAAAAAAATGATGGTTATAAATGATAATGAAGTTTATAAGTTAAGCGGTAAAACAGGTTGGTCTATCGTAGATGAAAAAAGTAATGGGTGGTTTGTAGGTTTTGTAGAACAGAAAGACAATGTAATTTTTTTCGCTACAAATGTTGAACCTTCCCCAGAATTTGATATGAGTTTATTTCCAAAATCGAGAAAAAAAATAACGATGGAAGCTTTAAAGAGTTTGAACTATTTGGATAAAAAATAAAAAACTCACCAAAATCATAGCTTTATTGATGAGTTTTTTTGCGATTTGTAAACAAACTTAAAATTATATCTTTCTTTTTAGCTTTTTTTAATTTCTAATTCATTTTTAATTAACTAATTCATTTTCCTTTTTCAAATCAAAAATACCTCAAGTGTATCTTTTTTACAACTTATATTGAGTGTAAGTGTTTTTTTATCAGGTGTATATAATGTTATAATTAGTTATATGTAATTTTTATTTATGTAGGATTTTTATTTTGAATCTAGTTTATGTCCCCAAATAGCATAATAAAGTATTATTGCGTAGCAAGGAAATAGAACCCAATAACTACTCGTAGAAGCGCTAGCTAAAGCTTCTACTTGATTAATTCCTTCAGAAATTAAATCTTTTTTATTCACATCAACTATTCTTCCATATAGAGGAGGTATTATGGCTCCACCAGCTATAGCCATAATTAACAGGGCAGAAGCTGTCTTTGTAAATTTACCTAAACCTTTTAAAGCTAGAGGCCATATTGCTGGCCAAACTAAAGCGTTAGCAATACCTAAAGCAGCAACAAATAATATAGAAGTAAATCCTGTTGTATTTATAATTAAGAATGTAAAAATTAAGCCTAAAACGGCACTTATTTTTAAAGCTAAGCCTTGACTTAAATATTTAGGAATTAGTATAACACCTAACGCATAAGTAGCTATCATTGCCATTAAAGTAAAAGTAGTAAAGAATTTAGCTTCAGAAGCTGAAACACCTAAAGAGATTCCATAAGCAATAATAGTGTCGCCAGCTATTACTTCTGCACCTACATAAACAAATAAAGCTAATACGCCTAACCATAAATGAGGAAATTGAAAAATACTTGTTTTATCTTTTACATTAATTGTTTCTTGATTGATATTATTAGAAGCTTCAATTTTTGGTAAGGGAGCCCATTTGATTAAAATTCCTAAAATAAAAAGTGCTAAGGCCATTATAATATAAGGCGTTATTACGCTATTTGCCATAGTATCTAAAAGTTCAGCTTTTTTAGAAGCATCTGAAGATGCTAGTTCGTCTTTAACCTTATCTATACCAGAAAGTAACAAAGCTCCAAATAAAATAGAACCTAATGAACCAGCTACTTTATTAGCTATTCCCATTATTGCTATTCGTTTAGCACCACTTTCTATGGGACCTAAAATTGTTATATATGGATTAGCAGCAGTTTGTAAAATAGTCATCCCCGTTCCTTGAATAAAAATACCTATTAAGAATAATGTATATGTTCTAGAGTTAGCAGCTGGTATGAAAACTAAAGCTCCTATTCCCATGATAATTAAACCAATAGACATTCCTTTTTTATAACCTACTCTATTAAGAAGAAAAGAAGCAGGTAAAGCCATAATTACAAAAGAAATGTATGAAGCAGATGCAACAAGATATGATTGTGCTTCAGTTAATTCGTTAATGGTTTTCATAAAAGGAATTAAAGCTCCATTTATCCAAGTAACAAATCCGAAAATAAAAAATAAGCCAGCGATTATTACAATAGCTGTTTTGTAGTTGTTGTTAGTATCTCTTATCACTTTTAAGTTCTTTTTATATTAAAAGAGATAAGTATATGTACAAACATTAAAAAAAATAAATTTTTTCTACGTTCGACATAATTTTCACGCTGAATAATTATAAATAAACTAAGTACTACGTTTGATTTAAAATTATTTTTTTAGTGGTATTAATATACTTTCTGCCAATAGTTATTCTTTTTTTTCCTATTCCGATTAAATTTCCTTCAATAGAATCTACTTTATCTAAAGCTATAGTATACGATCTATGAATACGAATGAACTTTTTACTAGGTAATTCTTCTGTGATACTAGTTAAAGATTTATGGACAATAAAATTATTATCATTAGTATATATTTTTATATAATCTTTTAAACTTTCAATGTAAAGAATATCTTGGTATTTAATTTTAACTAATTTTTTATCAACTTTTAAGAAAATGAAAGAATCTGGTTCATTTAGAGATTTTTCAGCATTTTGTTTTAAATATAGTTGTTGATTTAATTTATTAATAGATTTGAGAAATCTAGCAAATGGAATTGGTTTTACTAGATAATCTAAAACATTTAACTCAAAACTGTCGGCAGCATATTCTCTGTAAGCTGTTGTAATTATAATATAGGGTTTAATAGAAACACTTCTTAAAAAAACTAAACCATTCATTTTAGGCATGTTAATGTCTAAGAATATAACATCTATTTTGTTTTGCTCTAAAGTAGTTAAAGCTTCAACAGGTGTATTAAATTTACCAACTATTGAAATATTTTGAAATTCTTTTAAATGATTTTCTATTACTCTAATTGCTAGAGGTTCATCATCAATAATAATACAATTTAAGTTCATTTTAATTCTTGTGCTATAGAGAAATAGTTAATAAAACTTTAAATATATTTTCCTCCTTTACTATATCTAAATTATATTTGTCTTTATACAATAAATCTAATCTTCTTTTTACATTTTTATTTCCAATACCTTGTATTTTTTTCATAGAATCTGAACTTTCATAATTATTCTCTACCGAGAAAAATAAAATATTATTTTCTTTAAGTTCTATATTAATATGAACATAAAAATTATCACTTTTTTTTCCGTGTTTAAAACTATTTTCAATAAAAGAAAGAAATATTAAAGGAGCAATTTCTATTTTATCTAAATCTCCTTTAATATTAATTTTAAAATTTGATTCTTTTTCATATCTAATTTTTTGTAAATCAACATAGTCTTTAATATACTCGACTTCTTTAGATAATTTAACTTTATCCTCTTTAACTTCATATAAGACGTATTGCATAATATTAGAAAGTTTTAAAACAACTTCAGGAGCAAGGTCTGACTTATCTAATGTTAAAGCATATAAATTATTTAAAGTATTAAAAAAAAAATGAGGTTGAATTTGCATTCTCAAAAAATTTAATTCGGTCTGTAAATTAATTTTTGAGAGTTTTTCAAGCCTTTGACGTTGGTTTATCCAATCTATTATTAATTTAATTGTAGTAACCAATGCTAAAACATATAATTCACCTAATGTAACAGCTAAAATATGATTAAAGGTGAAGGCTTCTTGGTGTCCAGTAGCTTCTGGCCAAATATTTTTTGAAACAAGAAAGTAATTAAGTCCTGTACGAACTATATAATGAACATTTAATGATATTAATAAAAGTATTATATAGGTTTTATATTTTTTTTGAGCTAAGAATTTTGGAATAAAATAAAGTAAATTAATATAAACTAAAATTATATGTAATGGAAATTCTACTAAGTTAGATTTTAAAGAATACCAATAATCATCAAAATAACTACCCCAACGAATAATATTAAAAGAGAAATAACTTAACCAAAAAAGTAAGTGAAACTTAATAGGAATAGCTATGTTAGGTATTATCTTACTAGAATTTAAACTCATGTATTGTGAATACTATTTTTAGGTTTAAGTTCATAAAATTATGATTTTTTTATTTAAAAAAAATTTCATGTTTGCTTAACTAAACACATTTTTTGTGTTTATCTATTAAATTATGTTGTTTATTATCATTTTAATGTTGTTAGCATATATAATTTTTTGAAAGTTTAAGTAAATTTTACTTTTAATGAAACTATTTCAAATTTTATACATATGAAAAAAAATAAAATATTATTTCTTTTATGTTTTTCTTTGTTATCCATAGGAGTGTCATTTGCACAGAAAAAAATAACGGGGAAAGTTACATCAGCTTCTGATGGAGCACCTTTACCAGGTGTTAATGTAATAATTAAAGGGACAACTATAGGGGTAGAAACAGATTTTGATGGTTTATATGCTATTGAAGCAAATTCAAATGATGTTTTAGAGTTTTCTTTTGTTGGTATGAAAACGATTTCAGTTAAAGTAGGGGAACAAACAACAATTAATGTTGTATTACAAGAAGGGAATTTACTTAACGAAGTTGTTGTTACGGCATTAGGTATCAAAAAAGAGAAAAAAGCGTTAACATATTCAGCTCAAGAAGTTAAAGGAGATGAGTTAACAAAAGTAAAACAAACCAATCCAATAAATAGCCTTTCTGGAAAGTCTGCAGGGATTACTATAAATAGAAGTTCTTCTGGTTTAGGAGGTACGGCTAAAGTTGTATTAAGAGGTAATGCTTCTACTACAAATAATGATCCTTTATATGTAATTGATGGAGTTCCTATGTTAAACCAAGGTAATGGAGCTACAGGATCTGAACCTGGTACAGATATTTTTGGAAGTCAAACAGGAAATAGAGATGGTGGTGATGCATTATCATTAATTAATCCAGATGATATAGAATCTATAACAGTATTAAAAGGTTCATCAGCTTCTGCACTGTATGGAAGTCAAGGTGCTAATGGTGTAATACTTATCACAACAAAAAAAGGAAAAGAAGGGAGATTATCTGTTAATGTAAATTCTAGTTTTACTATAGATAATGTAATGTCATTACCAAAATTACAATCAGAATATCAATCTTTATCAGTTGGGAATCCAATAGCAGATAATGGAAGAGTTTCAGATCCACAATCATGGGGAGCAAAAACTTCAGGATTATCAAATGATGCTAAAAGTTTTTTTAATACAGGATATACATCAATAAACTCATTATCGTTAACAGCAGGGAATGCAAAAGCACAAACATATGTTTCTTTAGCTAATACTTTAGGAGGGGGAGTAATTCCACAGAATAGATTAATAAGAAATACAATTACGTTAAGAGAAACAGCAAAATTTTTGAATGAAAAAATAGATGTTTCTGCTAGCGTTAATTTATCGGATCAAAAAATATGGAATAGACCAACCAATGGATTATACTCAAATCCATTAACTGGAGTTTATTTACATCCAGTTGGAATAGATAGAAATATTTATAAAAATCAGTTCGAGTATTTTGATAGTTCACGTAATATTTATGATCAATATGCTTCTTCTTTTGCAGAAAATATACAACAAAATCCATATTGGTTAATTAATAGAGCTCCAAGTACAGACAAAGTTCAAAGAGTTTTGGCAAACTTATCTGTTAAGTATCAAATTACTGATAATTTTTCTTTACAAACCAGAGGAAGTTATGATAAAACATTTTTCACTTTTGATAAAAGACAATATGCAGGTACCGATCCAGTAAATTCAGGAAATAATGGTAGGTATATTTTAGAGCGTACTGAAAACACACAGCAATATGTAGACTTGATAGCAAATTATAATAGAGATTTTTCTGATGATATTAGTTTTACAGGATTATTAGGTACAAGTTTAACACAATTTAGAATTGGAGATCAAGTATTTTTAGATTCAGGGAGAGATGGAGACGGACTTAATTTTCCAAATGTATTTACTATAGCTAATTTTCAAAGTACTAACAATATAGCACAATCTGTAGCAAATAGAGAAGTTCAATCAATTTTTGGTTCTGCAAATATTGGATTTAAAAAGATGTTATACCTTGATGTAACTGGTAGGACAGATTGGTCATCAACTTTAGTAAACACAAATTCAACTTCATTTTTCTATCCATCGATAGGATTAACTGGAATTTTTTCTGAAATGTTTGAATTACCAGAAGCTATTAGTTTCGCTAAACTTAGAGTTTCTTATGCAGAAGTAGGTAAAGATATTCCTGTATATGCAACTATTCCATTAAATGGAATCAATTCAACAGATAATGGAATTAGTAATGCTCCTTTTTCACCAATTAGAGGAGAAACACTAGAGCCAGAAAGACAAAAATCTTTCGAAATTGGTACAGAATTAAGATTATTTACTAACCGTTTAGGATTAGAACTTACTTATTATGATACAACTACTTTAAATCAGATTTTCTTTGTACAGGCTTTACCAAATCCAGAAGGTTTTACTCAGAATATTGTTAATGCAGGTGAAATCACAAATAAAGGTTTAGAAATTGTATTAGATGGTAAACCAATAGTTAATGATAATTTTACTTGGAACACATCTTTAAATTTTGCGCAAAATATTAACAAAGTAGTTTCTGTAGCTCCAAACTTAGAAGGAGGTGAAGCAATTATAACAGCTCCAGGGGTAAATGGCTATGGGTATTCTTTAATTGAAGGTGAGGATTTTGGTAGCATAAGAGCTAAATCTTTAGTAAGAAATGCTAATGGCGTTCCAGTAGTAAATAGTTCAGGTACGTTACAGGTTACAGATTTTCAAACAGTAGCTCATGCACAACCAGACTTTACTTTAGGATGGAATAATTCTTTCGATTATAAAAACTTCACTTTTAACTTTTTAATAGATGGGAAATTTGGAGGAAATGTAGTTAGTGTTACTGAAGCTCTTAATGATCAATATGGAGTATCTCAAGCAAGTGCTGATGCTAGAAATACTAATGGAGGAATGATTGATGTTGTTGATGAGAATGGAGCTCCTTCTCAAATTTCAGCGCAAGCATTTTATAATACAGTTGGAGGACGTGCAGGTGCATTAGGAGAATATGTATATGATGCAACAAATATTAGTTTAAGAGAAATATCGATAGGATATAAATTACCAATTAAAACGAACTTTTTTGAAAGCATAAGATTATCTGTAATAGGTAATAATCTATTTTTCTTATACAAAGAAGCACCATTTGATCCTAACATAACAGCTAGTACAGGATTAGGTTTACAAGGAGTTGATATTTTTAATCAACCGTCTACAAGAAGTATTGGATTTAATGTTAATGTTAATTTTTAATTAATATGAAAAATAAAATAAAATATATACAGGTATTTATAATCTTATTGATTTTTAATGCATGTACAGAAGATTTTGAAAAAATTAATACCAACCCAAATGGTATTTCACAGGAGAGTTTAACACAACTTAATAATCACATAGGTTCAAGGTTTACTCCAATTTTTGCAAACATAATTAAAACTCAACCAGCTTGGAATTATCAACTTCAACATGGTTTAAATGGTGATATTTATTCAGGTTATATGACCACTCCAACACCTTTTGCAGGAAATATCAATAACCAAACTTATTCATTAGTTGATGGTTGGAATGCTTTCATTTGGATAGATGCTTATGACGGAAGTGGTGGTAATGGAGTAATGCCTTTTGTGAGAGAAATTAAAAATCAGGTAGGAATTTCTAATGCCCCAGGTGGAGAGAAGTTTGTTTACTTAGCAAATATTATGAGAGTTATGGCAATGCATAGAGTTTCTGATGTATTTGGACCAATTCGATTTAGTAAGTTTAACGATTTTGATACTACAGGAGAATACGATAGCCAAGAAACAGCATACAAAGCTTTTTTCGCTGATTTAGATGAAGCAATTACTGGGCTAAAAGAATTTGAGAGTAGTACTCAATTTGTTCCATTCGATGAATCTAATTTCGCTGGAAATATTGCTCAATGGAGAGCTTTTGCAAATAGTTTACGATTAAGATTAGCTGTTCGTGTAGCAAAAGTAGATCCAGTTTTAGCGAAAACTGAAGGGGAAAAAGCATTAGCAAATGATGCTGGATTCTTAACAAGTGATATGGTAATAAATACTCCAGGTTTTATGCATCCCATAGCAACCATAAGCGGTACGTGGAATGACATTTGTATGGGAGCTGAAATGGAAGTAATTTTAAGAGGTTTTAATGATGGTAGAATAGAGAAATATTTTAGAGCACCAGCTGACGCAAGCTTAGGTGATTATAAAGGTATAAGAAAAGGAATAGATATTACAGCAAAGTCTCAATATGCTAGTCATTCGTTAATAGGAGAGGTTATTGAAAGAGAGAGTAAAGTTTGGATGACTACAGCTGAAACTTATTTCCTAAAAGCAGAAGCGGCTTTAAGAGGTTGGTCTGGAGCAGGTGATGCAAAATCAAATTATGAAGCTGGAGTTAGGGCATCTTTCACACAGCATGGAGTTGCTGATGTTGATACATATTTAGCTGATAATACAAGTACACCTAATGATTTTGTTGATGCTATAAATTCTGCAAATAATATAGCTTATGGTAGTGATGTAAAGATAGCTTTTAATGATGCTGGTACTAATGAAGAAAAGTTAGAGCAAATTATTACTCAAAAATGGATTGCGTTATTCCCAGACGGTCAAGAAGCTTGGAGTGAATTTAGAAGAACAGGTTATCCAAGAGTTTTTCCAGTGGTTTTAAATAACAGTGGTGGTACTATAGATACTAATATACAAATTAGAAGAATAAATTTTGTTAACACAGAAAGAACTTCTAACCTAAATAATGTTCAAGAAGCTGAGACTTTCTTAAAAGGACCTGATAACGGAGGAACTAGATTATGGTGGGATACTGAAAGTAGTAATTTTTAATAATTAATAAATTTTCCATTAAACTTTTGTAGTACAAGTAAGGGCAAGAGTTTCTTGTTCTTACTTGTTTTTTATGAGTTATAATGTGCTATTTGTCGAAAAAATTAACTAATGCACTTTACTTAAAATAACTTTATTCAAAAATAAAAAAATAATGATTGTAGATGTAAAAATGGATAGTACACAAAGTTTGATATATAAGCCTGCAGGGCAATTTGAAGAAACTCGTTTTGAGAAAATCCATAATATTATTTTTAATGATTCAATAGAAGCTTCTAAAGTTGTTGCTGCTGAAATAGCTCAATTAATTAAACAAAAAGCAGAAGAAGGTAATATGTGCGTGTTAGGATTAGCGACAGGTTCTTCTCCAGTTAAAGTTTATGAAGAATTGGTTCGCCTTCATAAAGAAGAAAATCTAAGCTTTTCAAATGTAATTACATTTAATCTTGATGAGTATTTACCAATGCAACGTGATAATTTACAAAGTTATTATCATTTTATGCACGAACATTTGTTTAATCATGTAGATATATTACCTGAAAATATTAATATCCCTGATGGTACAATTTCACCTGAAGAAATTTATCAATATTGTATAGATTATGAATTGAAAATTAAAGAAGTAGGTGGATTAGATTTTCAACTGTTAGGTATTGGAAGAACAGGACATATTGGTTTTAATGAACCAGGTTCGCATTATAATTCAGGTACTAGAGCAATTACTTTAGATCATATAACAAGAGAAGATGCTGCGTCTAGTTTTTTAGGAATAGATAATGTTCCTAAGAAAGCAATAACTATGGGAATAAATACCATAAAAAATGCGAAACGAATAATTTTATTAGCTTGGGGATTAAATAAGGCAAAAGTAGTTCAAAAAACTATTGAAGGAAATATAACTTCTCAAATACCTGCAACGTATTTACAAGAACATTTAAATACTACTTTTATCTTAGATAAAGAATCTTGTTCAGAATTAATAAGAATTAAAACTCCTTGGTTAGTTACTTCGTGTATATGGACAGATGAGCTTAAAAAGAAAGCCGTTTTTTGGTTAAGTGAAAAAGTAGGTAAACCAATACTAAAACTTACCGATAAAGATTATAATGAATATGGAATGTCTGGATTATTAGCTGAAGAAGGTAGTGCGTATGATCTTAATATTAAAATATTTAATAAGTTACAACATACAATTACAGGTTGGCCTGGAGGAAAACCAAATGCAGATGATACGAACAGACCAGAACGAGCTACTCCATCTAAAAAAAGAGTTATTATATTCAGTCCTCACCCAGATGATGATGTGATTTCTATGGGAGGAACATTTGATAGATTGGTAGAGCAAGGTCATGAAGTTCATATTGCTTATCAAACATCAGGTAATATTGCTGTTACTGATGAAGATGCTAGAAAATTTGCAGAAACAGCTATAACTTTAACTTCAAATACCAAAAAAATTGAAGAAATTCTTAAGGATATAGAGAATAAGAAAGCAAATAGTATCGACTCTATAGCGGTCAGAGCTTTAAAAGGAACAATAAGAAGAACAGAATCCTTGGCTGCTACTAGATATTTAAATGTACCTGATGCTAATGTTCATTTTTTAAATTTACCTTTTTACGAAACTGGAACAGTAAAGAAAAATAATCTTTCAAAAGAAGATATAGATAAGATGTGTGATTTAATTGAAGAAATTAAACCTCATCAAATTTATGCAGCTGGAGATTTGGCAGATCCTCATGGTACACATAAAGTATGTTTAGATGCGCTTTTTGATGCTATAGATATTTTAAAATCTAAAGAGTATATGAATGATTGTTGGGTTTGGCTATACAGAGGAGCATGGTTTGAATGGGATTCTTATGAAATAGATATGGCTGTACCTATGAGTCCAGATCAAGTAATAAAGAAACGTAATGCCATATTTTTCCATCAATCTCAAAAAGATAAAGTAATGTTTAGAGGTGATGATACTCGTGAATTTTGGGTTAGAGCTGAAGATAGGAACAGGTTAACAGCAAAAAAATATCATCAATTAGGTATGGCAGATTATGCAGCCATAGAAGCATTTAAACGTTATTATTTTTAACCAAATGAAATCAACATCTATATTAATACTTTCTTTAAGTATTCTTTTATTTTCAATATCATGTAGTTCACAAGAAGAATTAAAAGATAAATTAAGTTTAATGCCATGGCCAAAAGAAATTAAAGCTACGGGTAGTAAATTATTTATTGATAGTAATTTTACCATAAATATTAATAAAAAAAGTCATAGAGTTCACAATAATGCAATAAGTTTTTTGAGAAACCTGACAAATAAAACTGGAGTTTTTATAGAGAAGGGATTTCCTTCTTATGATAAAGGTAAAGCTACCTTAAATATTAAATATAAAAATGAAGTAAGTTTATCTATTAATGTAGATGAATCATATATTTTAAGTATAAAAAATAACGGGGTTGAATTAATAGCTTCAACAGATGTTGGAGTGATTAGGGGGTTATCAACACTACTACAATTAGTACAAAATGATAGTAGTAATTATTTTTTTGAAGGGTTAATGATTAAAGATAATCCCCGTTTTAAATGGCGAGGTCTAATGATTGATGTCTCTCGTCATTTTCAACCTGTTAATGTGATTAAAAGAAATTTAGATGCTATGGCTTTTATGAAGATGAATGTTTTTCACTGGCATTTGTCTGATGATCAAGGTTTCAGGATTGAATCTAAAGTGTATCCTAAACTACACCAATTAGCATCAGATGGACAATATTATTCACATGAACAAATTAAAGAAATTGTTAGTTATGCTAACATGTTAGGTATTCGTGTAATACCTGAAATCGATATTCCTGGCCATGCTACTGCAATTTTAACTGCTTATCCAAAACTTGGGAGCAAGGATAATTACGAGTACAAATTACAACGTTATGCAGGAGTTTTCGATCCTACTTTAAATCCTATTAATCCTGAAGTTTATACTTTTATAGATAAATTATTTAATGAAGTTTCTTCATTATTTCCAGATGAATATTTTCATATTGGTGGAGATGAAAATGAAGGTAAGCACTGGGATGAAAATGTGAAAATAGATGAGTTTAAAAGAAAAAATAAATTTAAAGATAATCATGATTTACAAACGTATTTTACTATAAAAGTTGAAAAAATACTTAATAAATATGGAAAAAAACTAGTAGGATGGGATGAAATAATGACTCCAAATATGCCTAGATCAGCTATTATACATTCATGGAGAGGAAAAAATGAAGGTTTTAAAAATGGAACTTTGTTTCCTGCTGTAAAAAAAGGTTTTAAAGCAATTTTATCTAATGATTATTATATTGATAGAATGTTCTCGGTAGATCATTATTATTTATGTGATCCTATCGGAAACTTTAATTTAAATGAAGAAGAGGAAAATAGAATATTAGGAGGAGAAGTAACAATGTGGGGAGAGCTAGTAACTCCTTTAACTATTGATAGTCGTATATGGCCTAGAACCGCTGCTATAGCAGAAAGGTTTTGGTCATTAAAAAACGTTAATGATATTGAAAACATGCGTAAACGATTGAAGGTAATTAGTTATGAGCTTGAAAGAATAGGAACTACTCATCTTAAAAATATAGATGTTATTTTAAGAAATATTTCGAACAATCAAGAAATAAATTCTTTAAAAATATTATCTAAAATAGCAGAACCATTAAAAATGTATGAAAGGAATAAAGGTGGTACTGAATATAAATCTTTTTCACCTTTTTCTTTATTTGCAGATGCTTGTAATTCTGATGCTGAAGATGCATATGAATTTAAAAAAGTTTTGAATTTGTATAAAAAGAGTAAAAACAACTATGAAGATATATTATACTTTTTAAGAAAATGGCAAAAAGGGTATATTGAATTTGAAAAATTAAATAAGTCTTCAATTTTACAAGAATTACAATCACATTATTCAGTTCTTTATAATGTATCACAAAAGTTAGAAAAGGTTATACAGAAACAAACATTTTCTAAAAAAGAATTAGAAGAATTAATCATATCGATTGATAAGCTAGAAATACCTTTTGCTGATGTTGAAATTGTTATAATTAAAGAATTAAAACAATTAGCAAATCATATATACAATAAGTTATCTTCTTAACAACATACCTTTCTTTAAATTAAATAAATATAATATGATTTTAATTGCTGATAGTGGTTCTTCTAAGTGTGATTGGATATTTTATAATCCAGAAACGAATGAATCAATAAGATCTAGAACAAAGGGTTTAAATCCTAGTATTTTAAGTGCTCAAAGAATCAGTAAATTAATTAATGAAAACGACATTCTTTTCTCTAGAAATAAAGAAATAGAGAAGATTTATTTTTTTGGAGCTGGATGTGGTACTAACAAAAATCAAAAAAAAATAAAGAAAGTACTTAACTCTTGTTTTACTAATACAAAATCTATAATAGTAAAAGAAGATTTAATGGCAGCCGCTTGGGCAACAAAAAACGAACCAGCTATAATATGTATTTTAGGTACAGGTTCTAATTGTTGTTATTATGATGGCAATAAAATTCATACAAAAATTCCATCTTTAGGATACATAGTAATGGATGAAGCTAGCGGAAATTTTTTTGGAAAAGAAATTTTAAAAAGTTATTACTATCAGAAATTACCAAATGAATTAAGACTTTCTTTTGAACAAAACTTTAACTTAAAACCACAAAAAGTTATAAACAAAATTTATAATTCAAAATACCCTAATAAGTATCTAGCAAATTTTGCAAGGTTTTTAATTGAGAATAAAGAGCACCCTTATATTATTAGAATTCTTCAAGACGGAGTAAATGCATTTATTGAAAACCAAATAGAACATTATCGTGAAGAATTAAAAACAATTCCAATTCATTTTATCGGTTCTATTGCTTATCACATACAAGATATTATTTCAGATCAATTAGAAAATAAAGGACTTCAAGCAGCTAGTTTTATTCGTAGACCCATAGAAAAATTAATAGAAAAACTTCAGCAAAACAAAACTCTTAGTCAACCTGAAATTTTTATTTAGGTTATTATTTTTCATTCTATCTAATATTTCAGTAGTTTTTTTAAATTTTTCCTGTATTCATCAAATAGTAATTTCTCAAGCTTTATGATACACTTAGTTTTGGTGTATCAATATTATTAAAATTATAACAATGAGAAATTTAAATAAAGAACTTACATTTTTAAGAACATTTGCAATTACAACTGCTTTAGGTATTATAACGTTTGCTTCTTTTGCTTTTAAAGAATATAATAATGTTAAAAAATTTGGTACCATAAATGTAGAACGAATTAATATTGTAGAAGCTGATGGTACTGTAAAAATGGTAATTACCAATGCTAATCATTTTCCTAGTGAAGGAGATGAAATTAATGGTAAAATTTATCATAAACGTAAGAAAAGAGCTGGTATGTTATTTTATACCGAAGATGGAAAAGAATGTGGTGGATTTATTTATGATGGAAAAAAAACTAAAAATGGTCATAGATCAGGTTTATCATTAACTTATGATCAATATGATGGAGATCAGGTAATGCAATTAATGACTACAGACAATAAAGTAGGGGATAAGCGTTACAAATCTGGATCATTAGTTTTTAATGATCGAGGTAATAACGAAACTCATGAAAATATAAATAAAATAGGAGAAGAATTAAAAGCAATTAAAGATCCTAAAGAACGAAGAAAAAAGTATAATGAATATTGGGAAAAAGGAATGTTTGGTTCGGTAAGAAGAGTTGCTTTAGGACAAACACCTGGAAGACAAAATGGATTGTTTTTATATGATGATAAAGGAAGACCAAGAGCTAAATTTGTTATAGATGAAAATAATAATGTTAAACTAGAAGCTTATAACGAGAAAGGAGATATAATAAGTTCGTGGCCTAAATAAAAATATAAACGAAAGCATTTGCAAATAGAGAATCTTTTTTTGTTTGCAAATGCTTTATATTTACCAAGCATGAAAGCATTAAAGTTTTATAGAGAAAATAAATTATTTCTTCACTTTTTATTCTTGTTTTGTTGGGTGTTTATTTTGAAAAATAGTATCGGAATTGCAGATTCATGGCGAGATTTTGTTTTTCATTTAGATGCTCCAATTTGGGTTTTTATTCAGGCTATTCTAATTTTTTTATTAACTAGTTTTATTAAAAGAAAGTTTTATAATGATAAAATAAATCAAGTTTCTTCTATGTGGAGATATTTGAAGTTTTTTGTTGTTAGTTTTATTATTTATATTTTGATAAATAATATTTTAGGTCTTTTCATATCGTATATGTTTAACACAATTCCTAGAAATTATGGTAATTCATTTATGATAACATATAAGCTTTTTAATCAAGTTATAGATTTTATCATCTTTGGAGGCATTTCTTTAGCTTATTTATATTCAAAAGAAAATAGAGATTATAGAAAACGATTAAGTGAATATGAAATTGCTAGCTCTAAAAGCAAAATACAACAATTAAAAAATCAATTAAATCCACATTTTCTTTTTAATAACCTTAATGTTTTAGATCAATTAATAGAAGAAGATAAGGAAAAAGCATCTGAATTTTTAAGTAGTTTTTCTGAATTATATCGTTATGCGTTATTTAGCTCAGAAAACGAACTTATTCATATTGATAAGGAACTAGTTTTTACTCAAAATTATTTTGAGTTAATGGATAAAAAATACGAAAAATGCTATAGATTAAATATATCTGAAGAAATTAGAAACTCTGAAATTATGGTTCCACCATTTTGTCTTCAAGTATTAATAGAGAATGCTATTATGCACAATTTAGGAACCATCGAACATCCAGTAATTATTCAAATAAATTTAGAGAAAGGAATTAAAATAAGTAATAATAAAGCTAAATTAAAGTATAATAAAAAAACAAATGGAGTTGCTTTAAAAAATTTAAACAAACAATTTCAACTATTAACAAATAGATCTATAGATTTCATAGATACAGAAAACAATTTTACAGTAATATTACCACTTGTTAAAATGAATACACATGATTAAAGTAGTAATTATTGAAGATGAGGTTCCAGCTAGAAAAAAATTAATAAGATACTTAAATAAATTATCAGATCAAATTAAGGTTATAAAAGAGATAGATACTGTAGATGAAGTAAAATCTTTTTTTGAAACTTCTCCGGATATTGATTTAATTTTCTCAGATATCGAATTAAGAGATGGAAACGTTTTCGATTTTTATAATCAAATAAATATTAATTCTCCTATTATTTTTACAACAGCTTACAATCAGTTTTGGATGAATGCTTTTGAAACTAGTGGTATAGAATATTTATTAAAACCGTATTCATTTTCGCGTTTTGAAAAGGCATGGAATAAATATACTTCGTTAATAAAAAAGAAAGATGACAACGATATTTTTAAAAAGTTAGATGCGTATTATCAGACAAAAGAAATAGTAAAAACAAATTATAAAGATTGTATTTCAGTAAGATCGAAAAACGATATATATTTTTTAAAAGTAGAAGATATAATGTTTTTACAATCAGATTATGGAGTAGTGTTTGCGTTCGACTCTTTAAATAAAAAACATTTATTAAATCAAGGAACTTTAAAAGAATTAGAAGAAATTTTAAATCCAACTGATTTTTTTAAAATTAATAGAAGTGAAATAATTAATAGGTCTTATATCAAAAAAATAAGTAGATATACCAAAAACACAGTATCTATTCATTTGAAAAACAATATTTTGAAAACGAGTCAGAGTAATACAGCTGCATTTAATTCTTGGTTAGGTATATAAAATAAACCCTATCAAATCATAGCTTTTTGACAGGGTTTATAAGTTTTTAAAGAAACAGAATTTTCATTTTCTTAATTTTTTGCTTTATTTTCTTTTAGCAATTTTTCCTTTTTCTAGCAATTTTAATTTTCATTTCATTTTTTTAAAACTTCTTTTTCAAATATTAAGTTTTTTCTTTTTCTATTCAAATTTATGATCATTGTATGTTTTCTACAACTAATATTGAGTAAAGTGCAGTTTACATTGAGTGAAATCGACGAAATAATAAGTGTGAAAGTAGAAAATTATTTTTCTAGGTAAATATCTAAGTCTGTAGCCTTAGTATTAATTTTATATGTAGGTGATTTTTGCCAAATCGTCCAACCAGTTTTTTTCCAAACTTTCGGAATAATAGGAGATTTAGTACTAATGTAATCAGCAACCCATAATGGATATTTAGCAAACCTTTTATCTGTTAAGTATCTGTTAGCAAAGAAATAACTACAATAAATCATTGGTGTTCGACCTGATAAACTTTCAATAGTGTTCAAAAAGATAAATAATTCAGATTCTATATTCTTTAAGTTTGCATTTTTGTTAGAAGTTTCAATATCTACAACAGGAGGAAAGTCTTTACGATTAATGTCTTGTATTTGTTTCCAAAAGTGAATGGCTTGCTTTTTAGGATTATCTTGTATTACATAATAATGATAAGCTCCTCTTTTAAATTTTTTATTTTTCGATTCTATCCAGTTTATATGAAATTTCGGATCAATATAAGTTAAACCTTCGGTTGCTTTAGAGATTACAAAATAAATGCTATCAGGAAGTTTGTCTTCTAAGATATTACCATTCCATTTAGAAATATCTATTCCAAATTTCCTTTTTACATGATGAGTTTTAGTTTTTTTATTGGTAATTAAAACTGGAGTTTGATTTATTTTTTGGTGAATTTTTTGAATAGAATTTTGGATTTTTTTATTCGATTTATTTAAATCTGTATGTAACCATACAAATGATATAAACAGGAGTAGAAGTCCACAAACAACTTCAAAGATTCTTTTTTTATAAAAAGGTTTTTTCTCTTTTTTTGGATTAATATCATTTATGATATCTAGAATCTTATCTGAGATAACAACATTACCCATTACATTTTTAATGACAAAGTGACTATCGTTAAATTGAATTCCTTTATAAATAATTTCATCTTTAGCATTTTTTATTTCTTCAGGTTTATCTGTATAATCACCATTGTCATTTAAGATAATTTTTTTGCTTTCTATTTTAATGTCACCAAAATCATTACTTAAAACAAACATTGGATTTTTAACAAAATGCTGTTTTCTAAAAATTGAAATAATTCCATTAGAATTAAGAAATTCTAACAAAGCTAATAACTGACTAAATTCAACTATTGCTTTTTTTTGATTAACTGGGTTGTTATAAATTTTATTAGTTAGGAAATAAATAGCATATTGTTCTCTTAATTGAACAATTAAGGCTTTCCCTTTTTCTTTAGAAAAGAATATTTTCTCAAGTAATTCTTTCAAATTAACAATACCATCTCTACGAAAAGAACTGATTTCGTGTAATAGTTGTACTTCAAAGTCATTAAAACTTTTCATAGAAGAGTAGTTGTAATTTGTTTGGTTATTTTTTTGATTTTAAAACAGTATTCAAGAAATTATATCTTGAATACTGTTTATTGTATTAATAGTGTAGTGTTTAACTAAGAATCTGAGTTTCCGTCATTTCCAGAAGCATTGTTTTTAGTAGATGCTTTTTTAGAAGAGTCAGTGTCATCAGCGCTTCCAGCTTCATTATATCTATTAGGATAATATTTAGCTAACCAGGCTCTTGCAATCTCCGATTGTGTTATTGGCTTTAAATAATAATTAATTGGAACTCCTAAATTTTCACCTCCAGCAATACACTTATCTACATAATCTTCCATTGCTGTCATCATAGAATTTGTATCAATCACTTTATTTTGTCCATCATCAATCTCTGCAACACCACTTAAAGTAGCTTTAATTGTCGCATTTTTTAAAGTAATCATTTGTTGTCCAGTTCTGGCAGCAGCTGCACCTTCTGCGATTGTATTATTAGCACTTGCTGTAGCACCTTGTAATGTAGCTAATTCTTCCATTGTTTTAGCAGGATCAAAATCAGAAAAACTTTGCACTGCCATTTTTACTTGATTTGACTTTATAGATGGAATAATTCCCATAGTAATTAAAGTCGCATGTGAAGTTACATTTTGTGTACTTAATAAGTTTTTTGCACTATCAGAAAATGTAGAACTAACACCAAAAGAACCTGTACCAGAAGCAAACCAACCTCCAATATCAAATGTTTCTTGCATAGAAGCAGCAATAGATTCCATTCTTTGACTTGATTGAGATTGTGTAGTATTTAAAATATGAACCATTCCTACAAAAGAAGAACCATAAGTAGCACCTGAAAGTATTGAAAAAGAAGGATCATTTTTTGTGTCAGATTTTGCTTCTATTTCAGCAATTGAAGCAACATCATTTGTTTTTATCATATTACTTGGATTCATAGCATTCCAAGATCTAACAGCTTTATCTACATCTAATACATAAGGCGCAAAAACTTGAGCGTTTTTGTGAGTACATGTAATTGTAATTACTAAAGTACCAGCAATACTATGTCTTGAAAATTGACTATTTACTTGTTCTTGAGCAGTTGCACTAGCTTGTGATGATTGTCCTTCACCGAAAATACTTAGTGATTCTTCAACAAAAGAAGCAACTGTAGCAGCGTGACTTGCTGAAGTCTGAGAATTTTGATCGTAAGAAAAATATTGACTATTCATCTGTAAAGAATCACTAGAAATTGGCATTTGTTTTAACTGACTTTTATTATAATCAATTGGACTTTCTACAGATTCATTAACTGCATTCATTTTAGCTTTTAAAGGTTGAATTGCCTTTTCTGATTTTATTTTAGCTAAACCATAAGCTATTGCAGCTTGTTGAACTTGTTTCCCTATTTGTTCAGATTCTTTAATTAATTCGTCTGTATTGATTCCCATACCCATAGTTTCTTGTATGGTCATATCAACACTTCTTTTTAAAGCAATAAATGAATTTAGTTCACTTTCAGCTGCATCTGCTGGTGCTTGAAGTTTAGAAATTTGAACTATATTTTCTAGTTTTTCTTTTGATACGATGTTTCCTAAAACAAGAGAAGGATCGTAAGGAATGGTTGATGGCATAACTTGTAATTTTAAGTTTAGATATACTATAAAATTACTTCTCAATTCATGAAAATATAGGTTGAAATAACTTAAAGGACTTTATTTAAGGAACAAGTGTCGTATTTAAAATCATCAGCGTAGTTAAGTGAATTAAACCATATTTTCATTGATGATATTAATGATTTTTTGCTGATCATCTTTAAAATCAAACCAAATAGTTTCTGTATCTCTTCTAAACCAAGTTAATTGCCTTTTAGCAAATCGTCTTGTATTCTTTTTTATTTCAGAAATTGCAAAATCTAAATCCCAGTTTCCATCAAAGTATTCAAAAAGCTCACGATATCCAACAGTTTGTAATGCGTTTAAATGTTTGTGTGGATATAAAGCTTTAGCTTCTTCTAACAAACCATTTTCTATCATAATATCTACTCTTTGATTTATTCGTTCGTAAATAATTTCACGATCAGCAATTAATCCAACTTTAATAGATTTAAAATTTCTAGGTTCTTTTTCTTTATTGATGAAATAGGAGTAAGGTTTATCGGCTCCAATACATATTTCTAAGGCACGAATAAGTCTATGCGGATTATCAATTGCTATTTTTTCAAAAGATTTATAATCCAATTCTTTTAACTTTTCTTGTAAAGTTCCAATACCGCTTTCTTCAAGTTCTTTAGATAAATTTTTTCTGATTTTTGAATCTACATCAGGAAAATAGTCTAAACCTTTTAAAACAGCATCAACATATAATCCACTTCCTCCAACCATAATTTGAGTTGGATTTTCAGTGAACAATTGATTAAGTTTTTTAATGGCATCTTTTTCAAAACTACCAACATTGTAATCTTCAAAAACACTTCTATTTTGAATAAAGTGATGTTGAGCAGCTTCTAATTCAAAAGGTTCAGGAACAGCGGTTCCTATAGCCATTTCTTTATAAAACTGTCTAGAATCACATGATAAAATATCACAATTAAAGTGTTTTGCTAATTTTATACTTAGTGCAGTTTTACCAATTGCTGTTGGTCCTACGATAGTGATTAATGTATTCATTATTCGTGTAGCTTATTTCCACAATGATAACAGTAAATAGCATCATCATCATGACCTTCTGTGGCGCAATGAGGGCAAGATTGTGTATTTAAATCTAATTCCGTTTTCTTGACTATTTCTGAAGAAACAATTCCTGTAGGAATAGCAATTATGGCATAACCTAAAATCATAATTGCGCTCGCAATAAATTGTCCTAAAGGAGTTCCTGGAGCAATATCCCCATAACCTACCGTAGTAAGTGTTACTATGGCCCAATAAACACTCCTTGGTATACTAGTGAATCCATTTTCTGCTCCTTCAATTAAATACATTAATGAACCTAAAATGATACAAATAATAAGTACAAAGAATAAAAAAACAGAAATTCTTGCTAAACTGGCTTTTATTGCTTGGGCCAGATGGTTAGATTCTCCTATAAACCTAGCTAATTTTAAAATTCTAAACACGCGTAATAATCGTAATGCTCTTAAAGCAACAAGAGTATTAGTTCCTATAAAAATTACAGAAAGATATTTAGGAATAGTAGATAAAAGATCAATAATACCATAAAAACTAAAAATGTACTTAGAAGGTTTTTTAATAGAAATTATTCTTAATATATATTCTATAGTGAAAAGAATTGTAATAATCCATTCAGCTATATTTAATAAGTTATTATACTTTTCATTTATTGTATTAACACTTTCTAACATAACTATAGCTATACTAAAAAGGATAGCTATTAAGAGAATTACATCAAAAAGTTTTCCTCCAGGTGTATCTGCTTCATAAATAATTTCATGAAGTTTTTGTTTCCAGTTTTTTTTTGTTTTTTGAGTACTCAAAGTAGTTATTATTTGAGCAATATTACAAATTATTTTCTAGTTCGTATCGCACAATTTTATCAGCATTATTTGTAGTTAAATAATTTTTGATAATTGTTTTTGCTAGTGCTTTGTTTTTAATTGGAGTTAAAATATTTTTAAGAACTTGAATCTTATTTGTTTGATAAGATAAGTTTGTATAAGCATAGCCAATAACTTCATTATTTTCAATTAAAATAACTGCATTTTCTTCGGGTATTCTTCCTTTAGATATGATAATAAAATGATTATGCCCAAAATTTTTTTCAGTGATTTTTCTTTTACGAATTATATTATATTTAGGTCTTAATGTATCTAATTGTAAATAATATTTCAACCTGGTAAATAGTTCATTGCCAGTATTCTCATAAGTTATGGATTCAACTTTTTCTTTTATTTTTAAAGCACGTTTAGATTGTTTCAAAAATAGCTTATTGGCTTCAAAACGAATATTTTTTCCTCGACCAGTAAAAATTACATTACCTTCTTCATTATGTACATAGTAAATACCTTCTTCTTCAGGTAAATCATCAAGTATGCTTTTAATTTTTAGTTTATGATTTCTATTGTCAATATATTTAATTGTATGCTGAAGTATTTTTTTCTCTTTATCTTTTTCTAAAAGAAGTTGAAATAATTTTACTGTTGCTAAAGCATCTCCATTAGCTCTGTGTCTGTCTGTAACAGGAATTCCAAGATTTCTACATAACTTTCCTAAACTATACGATGGCTGTTCAGGAATTAATTTTTTACTTAAAGATACAGTACATAGCGTATTTCTGAAGTAATCATAACCTAATCGATTAAATTCAGTTTTTAACATTCTGTAATCAAAGGCTGCATTATGTGCAACTATGATACAATTATCAGTTATCTCTACTATTCTTTTGGCTATTTCGTGGAATTTTGGAGCGTTACGGAGCATTTTATTGTTGATTCCTGTTAAGCTAACAACAAATTCTTGTATTTCCTTTTCTGGATTTACTAAAGTTATGAATTGATCAACTATTGAATGACCATCGAACTTGTATACCGCTATTTCGGTTATTCCTTCTTCGTTAAATTTTCCACCAGTGGTTTCAATATCTAAAATTACATACATGCAAACATCTCTCCCGTTAAAAGTTTAGTATAATTAAGGAATTATATTGAGCAAATATAAGAAAACCAGTTTAGTAATTAAATAAAGTGATTATATGTTGTAATTTCTAGCTCCAAAAATAGAGCTACCAATTCTAACCATTGTACTTCCACATTCTATGGCTAACTTATAGTCGCCGCTCATTCCCATCGACAAAATAGAAAAATTCGGATTATATTCTTTTAATTCATCATATAATTTATGTAATGATGAAAATTCTTCTGTTAATTGATCTTGATTATCGGTAAAAGTAGCCATTCCCATTAATCCGACAACTTTTACGTTGTTTAAGTTACTAAATTCTTTTGAATTAATAATATTTTTGATTTCATCGAACGGTAATCCGAACTTAGTTTCCTCTTTTGCTATACGAGCTTGTAATAAACAATTAATAACTCTATTGTGCTTTTTAGCTTGTTTATCTATCTCTAAAAGTGTCTTAAAACTATCTACTCCATGAATCAAATCTACAAAGTGAGCCATATATTTCACTTTGTTTCTTTGCAAATGACCAATCATGTGCCATTGAATATCTTTTGGTAGCTCATCGTATTTTGCTACCATTTCTTGAATCTTATTTTCACCAAAAATTCGCTGACCAGCTTCATAAGCTTGTACAATGTCTGAAGAGGGCTTGGTTTTAGATACTGCAACTAGCGTAACTTCTTTTGGAAGTTTATTTTTTATTTGATCAAGGTTATCTTTTATCATGATAAGATTTCATAAATTGTTAATGCACTTCTTAGTTTTGGTTCTATGTAAGTTGTTTTAGGAGGCATCACTAAGCCTTTATCTACAATTGTTTTAATTTCATGTATAGAAGTAGGCATCATACCAAAAGAAACAATAAACTCACCATTATCAACTTTTGTTTTAAGTTCTAAACTATCTGATTTGTCTTGAGAATATATAATTTTAGAATCATCTCTGATATCTTCAATTCCTAAAATTGGCTTTAAAACTGTTCTAAATAAAATTTCTGCATCTAATTCACTTAATTCATCTGTAAATTCGTAAGCTGATTTTCGTAAATAAAGTGCGTAAAAGTCGCCATTTAAATACATACTGAAATGATGTTTTTCTCTAGGTTTATATAGTTCTTGACCTCTTTTTTCTATTCTAAAATATGTATCTAACTCAATTAAAAATTCATCTGGTGTTAAACCATTTAAATCTTTAACAAATCTGTTAAATTCATAAATACTAAGTTGACTTTCAGGTAATAAATAACTCATAAAAAAGTTATAATCTTCTTTACCTGTATGATTTGGATTTTCTTTAGCTAAATTTTTAGCTAAAATACAAGATGATGTTGTGCGATGATGTCCGTCAGCAATATAAAGAGTTTCTATTTTTTTAAAAGCTTGAGTTAAACTTTCAATGTCTGAAGGGGAATTTATTAACCACAATAAATGAAGATCTTTATCTGACGTCGTAAATTCGTATTCTGCTCTTTCCTTTTGATATTTTTTTATGATTGTTTCTATTTCATCATTATCAGGATAGGTGAGGAGCACTGGCTCTGCATTAAATCCTGTGTTTTTTAAATAATTTTCAAATAGTAATTCTCTTTTTCTTAACGTTCGTTCATGAATTTTGATCACATTATTGTGATAATCTTCAGTTGAAGTAGCAGCAATAATTCCACTAAATGATTTTCCTGAAGATATTTTTTGATAGACGTATAAAGAAGGTGTTTCGTCTTGAGTAAAAACGTTAGCTTCTTTAAATTCTAAATATCTATTATGAACTAATTTAAAGCGTTTTTCACCAGTAACATCTTGTATATGATATTTATATCCTGGGTTTACTACATGTAAAAATGTAAATGGATTGAATGCTAGCTTTGCATTTAATTCATTTTCGGGATAAGTTTCATAAGATTTAGATGAAACCAATGCAACTTTATCTCTAGTTGGTCGTACTGCTTTAAATGGTTTTATTTTAGCCATATATTATGATAGTAAATTAGCAATTTGATTTGCTAATTCGATACTAATTTTTTCTTGTGCTTCGTTTGTTGCTTTAGCAATATTAGGTGATAAAGATAAATTTGGATTCATTAATAACTGAATCTCAGGATTTGGCTGATTTTCAAAAACATCTAAAGCTGCATAACGAACAGGACCTTTATCAATAGATTCAATTAAAGCGATTTCGTCAATTAATCCACTTTTCACACAATTAATAATAATTACACCTTCTTTTACTTTTTTAAATTCAGCTTCTCCTAGTTTAAAATTGTCAGAATTTAAGTGGACAGTGATAAAATCAGATTCTTCTATTAACTCATCAAAAGGAATACTATTGAATTCAAAATTAATAGTTTGCCCATCAAAAAACTCTAATTCAAGAGTAGTTTCCATAATTTCAGGATCAGAGAAAACAACTTTCATTCCATAACCTAAAGCTATTTTAGCAGTAGCTAAACTAGAATTGTTAATTCCTATTAAACCTAAAGTTTTACCATTTAACTCAACTCCTTGATATAGTTTATGTAATCCTTTAAAATTCATATCACCTTCTAAAGGCATTTCTCTATTTGCTTGATGTAAGTTTCTTGCTAAACCAGATAAATGAGCGAAAATTAATTCGGCTGTAGCATTAGCACTTCCTTCTTTACTATCAACTATTTGTAATCCCTGATCTATAGCATATTGTACATCGATGTTATCCATTGAACCACCAGAAGCGATTAATTTTAAACTCGGACAAGCATCAATTATTTCTTGCTGAATTTGTGTGTTGTTTTTAACTAAAATTGCATCAATAGCATTATCATTGATATAATTTTCTAGTTGTCCTTGAGCAACTTTAGTAATAATTACTTCAAATCCTTTACTTTCTAAAATATCAACTCCTCCTTGAGTAATTCCTTCGTTTACTAATATTTTCATTTTGTAATTTAATTCGTTTTGTATGTCAAATTGAAATTATTTCAGTTTCTCTAAATCATAAGATTCTGAAACTAGTTCAAGATGATATATTTTATGCTTTTCTTTCTAGTTCTTTCATAACATCTACTAATGCTTGTACACTATATAAAGGTAAGGCATTATACATGCTAGCTCTGTAGCCACCTACAGAACGATGACCATTTATACCATTTATTCTAGCTTCTTTCCACATAGAATCAAAGCGAGATTGTAAACCTTCATTTATAGTAAATGTAGCGTTCATAACACTACGATCTTCTTTAGCTACGATTCCATTAAACAGAGGATTCCTGTCAATTTCATCATACAAAAGCTTCGCTTTTTTATTGTTTACTTCTTCAATAAAATTGATACCACCTAAATTTTTTAACCACTCTAATGTTAACATAGAAACATAAACTGGAAAAACAGAAGGTGTATTAAACATACTATCTTTCTCTACATGAGTTTTGTAGTTTAACATAGATGGTACTTCTCTACAAATACGATCTAATAGTTCTTCTTTAATCACTACTAAAGTTGTACCAGCTGGTCCCATGTTTTTTTGCGCTCCAGCATAGATTAAGTCAAATTTTGAAAAATCTAGTTGGCGAGAAAAAATATCTGAACTCATGTCACAAATCAAAGGAACATCAGTTTCAGGAAATACATTCATTTGTGTACCATAAATGGTATTATTACTTGTGCAGTGAAAATAATCTACATCGTTAGGTATACTATATCCTTTTGGAATGTAAGTAAAGTTTTTATCTTCAGAAGAAGCTACTTCAACTAAATTTCCGAAAAGTTTTGCTTCTTTAATCGCTTTGCTACTCCAAGTTCCTGTGTTTAAATACGCTGCTTTTGTATTTAAAAAATTATAAGCTGTCATTAAAAATTGAGTACTAGCACCACCTTGTAAAAATAAAGCTTGATAACCTTTATCTAGTAAATTAAGATGTTCTAAAGCTAGTTTTCTTCCTTTTTCTATAACCTCAACAAAAGGTGCGCTTCTATGGGAAATTTCTATTAATGATAAATCATCATTATTAAAATTTACAACAGCTTCAGAAGCTTTTTTTAATACTTCTTCAGGTAAAATGCATGGTCCAGCGCTAAAATTGTGCTTTTTCATTTAAATTAAATTTAGAGGTTTGATAGAAAGTTTAATGTATTTACACCATCGGCATAATCCCATAAATTAGGATGTTGTGTTTGTCCGAAAGAAATTTCATTTTCAATAAAATCCTTAGCAACAACACATTGTATTTTTTCTCGATCTTCGTAAAGTTTGATTTTTAAATCATCAGAGTTTTCATAATACTCATAAAAAACAGAAGCAATAGGAGAAGCATAACTTTCATCTTCTTTTATCATTAAGAATCCATTTTCAAGAATATCAAATTCACTCATTAAGTATACTGCTTTATTGTAATCGTAGTTGTTAGCATACTTAGCATTATTGATAATATCTTGTTTATTGTACATTCCTTTAAAGAAGTGGTCGAAATCATATCCTTTAGGAATAAATAATTTAGAAACAGAACGACAACCTAATCCGAAATAACGAAAAACATCTTCGCTTAATCTTATGTAATCTTCTTCATTTTCATTACCAGATATTACAGCTACAGAGTTTCTATTTTTACGAATAATATTGGGTTTGTCTTTAAAATAGTATTCAAAATATCTAGCAGTATTATTACTACCAGTAGCAATAACAGCATCAAAATTTTCTAATTTTTCACTGGTGAAAGAAATTTTTCCTTTAAACTCTTCATTACAAAATTCAAGATATTTAGCTATGAAGGGTAATAAATGTTTATCGTTTGTTGAAAGTTTAGCTAAAACAGCATGACCAGAAATTAATACAGAAAGGAAATCATGAAAACCGACTAACGGAATATTACCTGCCATAATTATGGCAATAGTCTTACTTGAATCATCTTGTAACGATTCATTTTTAATCCATTGCTTGATATTTTTTTCAGTTAAAGCGTTTGTCCAACTTTCACAAGCAAATAATAGGTTTTCTTTAGTAAACCAATTATTATTTTCTTCTGCCAATTTTAATTGATGTTTAAATCCATCAAAGAAAATATCATTGAACTCAATAGTATTATCCTTTTGAATTTTGTTTCTAGAAAATTGACTTAAAAAGTTACCTAACTTTATAAAGGTGCTAATACGTTTTTCGATTTTGTCCATTTAAATTGTTTCTAAATTAAATTGGCTTTATTTTTGCGTCAGCAAAGTTACAAAACTGAAATAGATTAGCTATGGCGATTATTATAACAGATGAATGTATAAATTGTGGTGCTTGTGAACCTGAGTGCCCAAATACAGCAATATACGAAGGAGCAGAGGAGTGGAAGTATGCAGATGGTACAGATTTAGAAGGAAATATAGTTTTACCTAACGGAAATAATGCAAATGCAGATGAAGAACAGGAACCAATTTCTGATGAAATTTACTATATAGTTGCAGATAAATGTACAGAATGTAAAGGTTTTCATGAAGAGCCTCAATGTGCTGCTGTTTGTCCGGTTGATTGTTGTGTTCCAGATGAAGACAATGTAGAAACAGAGGAGGAGTTGTTAGCTAAACAACGATTTATGCATAACGATTAAATTCTAATCATTGGAATTTTTAAATCCCAAGCAATTTTGTTTGGGATTTTTTTATTGTTTTTGAGCAACAATTACATAAGTGTCGAATGCATAACTTTTTCGATCTATTATTTCTAAAACTTTAAAATTATTTAATTCTAAAAATAATTGCCATTCATTTATTGTAAATGCACGAACTTCAGATTGATCATCGGTTAGTAAAACGTGATTTTGATCTTTTATTTCATAATATTTTGCATCCCATTGAAACATAAAATTCTCTTTAGTAATTTTAGGTTTCATAAAACTAATTCTAGAGTACTTTTTATTTTTAGTTTCAGCTTTATGAGTAATTGTTTTCCCTTCTTTAATAAATGGAAAAAAACGATTAGCATCAATAAAATCAAAACAAAATATACCATTTTCATTCAAATGACTATGAATGTTTTTAATAGCTTTTTGTACCAATATATTATTCAGCAAATAACTAGTAGTTCTAGCTGTAATAATTATACTATCAAAAGTTTTATTTAAGTAAAAATTGGTCATATCTCCTTTAAAAAATGTACCTGTTGGATTTCTTTTTTGTGAAAGTAGAACCATATCATTACTCAAATCCATTCCATTGTAATCTATTGTAGAGTTAATAAAGCGTTTTGCTAAATGACCAGAACCACAACCAATTTCTAATACATTTTTTTTACAGTATTGATTAATGATTTTAGAATAAAACTCAAATTCATCTTTATAGTTTATAAAAGTTTGATACATTTCATCGTAAATATTTTCAAAACCGTTAGAGTATAAACTTTGCATAATTTATTTATAAAAATAAAAAATGCTACTTATTAAAGTAGCATTTTTAAGTTTAAGGGATTATTACTAGAACTTATAATTAACTGATAAATTAAATAAAGTTCCTAATTGACTAAAATGATAACCATCATAAGTCATTTGTGAATAACGTTGGTTAAACGTGATTAAATTTGACTCATTTTGAATTTGAGTTAAACCTGTTGATGTAATAGCCGTGCTATTAATTATATCTTGACCAGCTTGATTTTCTGCAACGAATTCCCATTCTGGTAATACATTAAAAATGTTGTTTATGTTTGCTGCAATTGTGATATTTTTTGTAGCGTTATAATTAATTCCAAGATCTGTAACTATTTTAGGGATAAACTCAGTTCTTAAGTTAGAATCTAAACCTGCTTGATGAAATGTAGTTTTACCGAAGTAAGTATTTCCTAAGTTAAAATCGAATTTTTTGATAGCATAATTAGCTCCTAAAATCCATTTTGTTTGAGGACGAGAAGTAAATAATAAAGACTCTTGAGTTTGATCTACTAAAAGACTACCATTGTCATCTGTTCTTCCATTATCAATAGTATAGTTACCTGATAAATTAAGCCCTAATTTTCCTTCACCTAGCTCAATACCTTTATAACCAACAACTACATCTATTCCGGAAGTTCTTGTGTCTATTGCATTAGAAAAGAAACTTAACGTCCCTAAACCTAATCCTAATCCGCTATAATCGATTTCATTACCTAAAACAATTCTATCATCTATTTGAATATTGTAGTAATCGATAGTAAAACTTAAATTCTTAATTGGTTTAGCTCCGAAACCAACAGTAAAGTTTGTAGATTCTTCAGCCTTTAATTTAGGAACACCTAATTGACGAGCTTGAGGTGAAACATTATTTACTAAACCAACTACTTGAATTCCTTGTCCTGCTACAAAAGAGAACTGAGATTTTTGTGTATAAATTTGATGTAAAGTAGGAGCTCTAAATCCAGTTGAAACAGAAGCTCTTAATGTGTATTTATCATCTAAGAATTTATAACGAGAACTTGCTTTCCAAACGAATGTTGTACCAAAGTCACTATAATTTTCAGCTCTTATAGTTCCTTCAAATAATAAATCTTTAGTTGCATCAAAAGAAGCACTTACATATCCACCAATATTATAACGACTAAACTCTCCAGAGTTTTCTGGTCTGTTACCAGCAAATGAATCTGCTCCGACACCCTCGTAAGAAGCTAATTGTCCTTCAAGGATATTAAAAAATTCACCTCTTACCTCAGTACCTACTGCAAACGATAACTTATCATTAATAATTTTTGAAATATCTATGTTTCCAACAATATGATTAAAAGAAGTTCCTCCAGGTTGGAAACTAATAGGGCTATTTTGTCTATACACATATGCACCGTTATCGTCTAAAATTTCAGCTCTATTATGTGAATTATTTACCAAATAAGTTTGTCTGTTTCCACCAACTGTAATACTTGCATCAGTATTCCAACCATTAATTTTTCCTTTTAAACCTAATGTTGCGTTATAGTCACTTAAATCACCTTCGAAAGTCGGTAAGTATCCATCATAACCATTTCCATTGAAAGATGTTCCTAAAGCATCTGTATAACTTCCTGTAGTAGCAGGGTTATTTCCAGGGAAAAATAATCCTAAATAAGGAAAATCTTGAATATCTCTCCAATAAGGAGTTCTATAGTTTGCAAAACTGTTTACTTTTTTATAAATGTATGCAGCATTGAAATATAAATCTTTGTCTTTAGAGGTTTTAAAACTACCATTAATTAAGAATTTAGCTGCACTAGTTTCTGGAGAACCATTAATGTTTCCAGCATCTGGTCTTCTTGATAAAAACTCACGAACATCTGCCAAAGTTTCACCGGATCTTGTACCACCAAAATCAGCAAATTCACCCTCTGCACTTACTGTACCTGGCCTATTAGCTAAAGCAGTTTTAGAAACATCTATTGTATAATTGATAAAACCTTTATCATCACCTATTTCATCACCTCCATTTATACTAACTCCAATCATTTCACCATCACCTTCACCTGAAATACCAGCTCTAAACGTAGCAGAAGAAGTTGAATAATCATCTTTTAATATCACGTTCATTACACCAGCAATAGCATCAGATCCATACTGGGCAGAGGCTCCATCTCTTAGTACTTGAATTGTTTTAATAGCATCAATTGGAATTCCAGAGATGTCTGCACCAGTTTCACCACGTCCTGGAGAAGTTTGCGTATATAGTAAAGAACTTAAGTTTTTACGTTTTCCATTAATAAGAATTAAAGTTCTACTAGGCCCCATATTTCTGATTTCATATGGGTCTAAAAGTGATGTAGCATCATTAACTGGAGTTTGAACAGTATTGAATGATGGAATTTTATACTGTAATGTTTTATCAAAAGTAGTTTGCCCTGTAGATTGTAACTCTTTGATTCCTACTATATCAATAGGTAATGGACTAGCAATATTACTTCTTACAGGAGTTCTAGATCCAGTAATAACAACTTCATCTAACTCAACACCATCTTTTAAAACAATAGTTAGGTTTGTTTTTCCATTTACAGCTACTTCTGTAGTTTCAAAACCAGTGAAACTAACAACAAGAGTAGCATTGCTTGATACAGTTAGCTCGAATAATCCGTCAAAGTTTGTAGATGTACCATTACTGGTACCTTTTTCTACCACACTTGCACCAGGTAAAGGTTGGTTACTTGAATCTACAACCTTACCTGAAATTTTTGTTTGTGCATACATAACTCCACAAATAAGAGTGAGTATAAAACATAATTTTGTTTTCAGCATAATTAAATGAATTAGTTTATTTTAAGTGTTTTTATGTTAATTGTCTTTTTAATTAACAATTCAGTTATATTATGCTTAAGTAATTTTGTTTTTTTTTATACTCTAAATTTTAAGAAAATTTTAAAACTTAGCTAAAATTTTACTGTAATAAAAGGCTCCATTTGTTCCCATTTGAACAGCATCCCATAAACCACCACTATCAGTATTTTCGCCTTGTGCGGTAGGGTAGGTATTGAATAAGTTATTCGCTCCAATTTGGAAAGAAAAATTTTTGTTGAAATTGTATGAGAAATGTGAATCTAAGGTAAGTTTTGCGTTATAATTATCTATAGAAGCTTTAAATCGTTCTTCTGAAGAGTTATTATACTCACTGATAGGGTTGTTAATTTGCCAATCGATAAGTTGTAAGCTGCTAAATTGAGTTAAAGTATTACTAATTGAAAACTTCCCTGTTGTAAAAATTGAATTTAAAATGATTTTGTAATCAGGAGCAGAAGCTTTTAGAAAAAACTGTTCTCTTATACCGAAGAATGTTTCAGGATTTAAATTCGTATAATTTATTCGGGTAATTTTCATATCATTCACATTACCAGTTAAGTTGAAACCTACCTTTGAATTATCCCATTTTTTTAACCAATTCAATTTAAAGTCGACCCCTAAAGTATTTGTACTAACTCCATTCGCAAAAAATTGAACGTTTTCTGCATCTGTGTTTAATAAAGAAGCATCAAAATTACCACTTAAAATAATTCGATCTTTAATAAAAATATAATATGCATCTACTGAAAAACTTAAGTTATTTGAAAACCTATGATGATATCCAAAACTATAATTTTCAGCTTTTTCTTCTTTCAGTTTTTGAATTCCAAATTGTCTTGTAATAGGATTGTTATTTGCTATTAAAAACGATTCTGTAGGCGCATTATCTATATAATTTGTAAACTTTAAATTATAATAAATTTGAGCTAGAGAAGGAGCTCTGAATCCTGTACTAAAAGAAAATCTTAAGTTTGATTTTGGATTAATTTTAAAATTAGAAGCTATCTTAGTATTAATTGAATTTCCAAAATCACTATAATTTTCATAACGTATCGCTGTAGCTAAAATCCATTTTTTAGTAACATCAATTTCACCATCTAGGTAAAAACTAAAACTAGTACGTGTTCTATCTACTTCATTAATAGATGCGTATCCGGGAAAACCTTGAGAACCTCCGGGTCTTATAATTCCATTGTAAGTAGGAATTAAATTAATAGGAGTATTATTGGTTACAACATTTCCGTTTAAATCATATGATTCATATGAATATGGCTCACCAGCGAAAATTTTGTAATTTTCAATTTTATTTTCTAAACCTAAGGCGAGGTGAAACCCTTCTAAAATCCCATAAAATTGCTTAGTTAAACCTATATTAGTTGTATTTTGGTTTAAACTATGGCCTCCTGCATCAAATTCATTAGGTGAGTTTTCTAATAAAGTGGAGTTTATAGTTTCTTTTATAAAATAATGAAAGTAGTTTTTTCCGTAGCTATTACTAAAATCTACATTCCAACCATTTATTCTACCTCTAAAACCAAGAGTAAAAGATTTATCAGAAATATTAGAGGTAATTAAAGGATTAAATCCGTTAGGAAAAATACTTTGTACATTTCTTTCACTATCAAAAGTTCTAGTAAAAGCATAAGCATTAGTATTTTTAAAGTTATATCCACCGTTTGTATAAACTTTAATTTTATTTGAAACAGGAATTTCAGAATTAAAAAAAATACTGCTACTAGTTACAGCAGCATCACCATAATTTTCTCTAATACTAGTTCCTTGTCTGAAAGTATGTCCTTTGGTTAAAAATTCAGCAGATAAATTAATAAAACCTTTCTGTTTAATTTGTGCTCCATAGTTTACTTCAGTCTTAAAAGTTAAACCATCAATCCCTTTTTTTGATTCATTTTTATTATTACTTGCATTATAAAAACCAAAAGTAGAGTTAATGTTAGTTTCGTTTGGATTATCATTTAATACAATATTAATAACTCCAGCAATAGCATCAGAACCATATTGTGCAGAAGCTCCATCTTTTAATATTTCTATCCTTTTTATAGCTGAAGTAGGAATTGTGTTTAAATCTGTACCTGAGTTCCCTCTACCTCTTGTTCCGTATAAATTAATTAAAGAGGTTTGATGTCTTCTTTTTCCATTAATGAGAACTAAAGTTTGATCTGGACCTAAACCTCTATAAGTTGCTGGAATGATATGATCTGCACCATCTGAACCTGATTGTTTTGTGGCATTAAATGATGGAATTTCTGTTTGAATAAGTTGATTAACCTCTAAAACTTCACTTCTCTTTACTGTAGTTTTAACATCTATAACTTCGGTAGTAACAGGTGAATCTATCTTTTGTCGTTTAGAGTTTCTTGAACCTAAGATAAAAACTTCATCTAACTGAACACCCGATTTTAAAATAACTTTAATATAGTTTTGGTTAGGAATAATAATTTCATTGGTAAAACCGATATGAGAAATAATTAAAGGATTATTATTGTTTGTTAATCTTAATTCGAAACTACCATCTAATCTTGTTATCGTACCATTTTTAGTGTTGTCTTCTATGACATTAGCTTTATGAATGGGTTGATAATATTCATCTAAAATAATACCTCTGACGATTTTGTTTTTTTCAAAATATAATTGTTTAATACTATCATGATTTTTATTAGTATTATCATTTTTTGTTGAACTAGATAATAGGTTGTATGAGTAATTTTTATTGGGTTTGAAAATCACATAATATTTATTACCTAAATATTCGATTTCATAAGACGTTAGTTTTTTAAGTAAAGAAATTGATTTTTTTAAAGAAAGATTTTGAAAAGGAGTTAAATCTACCTTGTTAACTTTTATTATTAAAGGATTATAAGTAAAATATACATCATGTTTTACACTTATATTTTCTAAAGCTTCAGATAAAGGTATATAGTTAGGTTCTTGACTATGAACGCTAAAATAATTAATAAAAAGAAACACCAAAATAGAAAAATATTGACGATAAGTGTTTCTGATCTGCATTAAAAATAGTTTAGTTAATCTTTATAAACTACTAGTATACTATTTTCTTTTTGAATTTTAATGTTTGTAGACTTTTTTATTGCGTTTAAGCAAATTTCTAAATCGGTTGTTGGTACTTTTCCAGTAATTAAAATATCTTTTATTTCAGATGTGTTGTATTTGAATTTAACTCCGTAATTTTCAGATACTTTTAATAAAGCTTCACCTAATGTAGCATTATCAAAAATTAAGTTTCCATTTTTCCATGAAATATGATTTTCATTATTGTTGTTATTTTCATTCACAATAATTTTTTGAGCAGTAGAAGAATACTCAATATAATTACCAGGAATCATTTTTTGAGCTTTTCCATTATTTAAGTTTAGTAACACACTTCCTTCTTCTAAAAATACATTTGTTTTATTTTTTGAAGTTTTAACATTAAATTGAGTACCATATACTTCAACAATCAAATCTTTAGTAGTAACTTTAAATTTGGCTCGATTAGTTAAATCTTTCTGAACTTTAAAATAAGCTTCACCAGTTAATTTTATATTTCTTGGGTTATTCTTCTTATAACTTATAGAAGAATTTGAGTTCAAAGTTACTATAGATCCGTCATTTAAGGAAATGTCAAACATTTCACCATAAGCTGTTTTATGAGTAACAGTAGAAAAATTAGTGTATATAAATACGCTTAAAGAAATGAATAATAATAGCGAAGCGGCAACAGAAAAATAATTGAATTTTAAAGCTCTTTTAGGTTTTGTTGAATTTTCCTTTTTTTGAAGCTTGGCTTCTAATTTTTCCCATTCAGCATCTATTTTTTCTTTGGAAATAACTTCTTTTTTAAAGTTTATGCCTACTATTATATCTTTAGCCTCAGCAGCTAAATTTTCATTAGTAATATTTTCTTTTATCCATACATTCCAAAAAGAACTTTCTGAATTCGTTTCATTTAAAGCCCAATTGTTAAAGGATTTGTCTTCTAATAAATCTTGAATTGTATGGTATGTCTGATTTTTCATTAAAAATATAATGTGCTATGCACTACTCTTTTTTATTAGAAGTATATATATTACGAAATATACTCTTTTAAGTATGCAAATTTATGAATTTAATAATTTAACAATGCCTTCTTCTTCTCTAAGATTTTTTATGGCTTTGTGTAATGTATTTATTACACTTTGATAATTTATACCCATTGTTTCCGCAATTTCACTTGGTTTAAAGTTGCAGCTAAATTTTAAGTAAATAACTTCTTTTTGTCTCTTAGGAAGCTTATTGATTAATTTAGCTAGGTTTTTATTTCGAAAGGTTATGGATTCTTGTTTGGTTATAAATTCTTCTGGAGTGAAACTTATATCTACAATATTTGCATCTATATTTCTAATAATTGTATATTTTTTTGTTTTACTTATTTTCTTAATAATAAACCTTCTAAAAGAGGCAAATAAGTATGGAGCAATTGATTGAAGATCACTAAGATTTTCTTTATGTTCATATATATATACAAAAAAATCTTGTAAAGCATCTTCTGTTAAAGTCTCATCTCTAGAGATTTTTAAACCATAACTATGTAATGAAGGGTAGAACCTTTTAAAAAGTATTGAGAACGAATTAAGATCCCCTTTTTTTAAAGATTCCCACAATATTTCATCAGATAATTCACTCATTAAATAACAGGTTAAGCGTCTAAATTTAAAAAAATGCTTTAATTTAAAAAAGAATCCCACTAGCTTTTTAAGTATAAAGGCCTTAAAAAGTAAAGTATTGTGCTATATTTGCAAACGCAAAAAATATCAATATATACTAAATGAAAGCTGGAATTGTAGGATTACCTAATGTTGGTAAATCAACTTTATTTAATTGTTTATCAAATGCTAAAGCACAAAGTGCAAACTTTCCATTCTGTACTATAGAACCTAATTTAGGAGTTGTAAATGTACCAGATCCTAGATTAGAAAAATTAGAAGAATTAGTAAATCCTGAAAAAGTAATTCCTGCTACAGTAGAAATTGTTGATATTGCTGGATTAGTAAGAGGAGCAAGTAAAGGAGAAGGATTAGGTAATCAATTTTTAGCAAATATCAGAGAAACAGATGCTATCTTACATGTTTTAAGATGTTTTGATAATGATAATATTGTACACGTTGATGGTTCTGTTGATCCTATTCGTGATAAAGAAACTATCGATATCGAATTACAGTTAAAAGATTTAGAAGCTGTAGAAAAGAGATTAGAAAAAGTAAAGAGAGCTGCAAAAACAGGAAATAAAGAAGCACAAGCAGAATTAGCTTTATTAGAAAAGATTCAAGAAGTTTTATTAGGAGGTAAATCTGTAAGAACAATTGAGTTTACTGAGAAAGAAGAAGAGTTAGTAACTTCAATGCAGTTTATTACTGCAAAACCAGTTTTATATGTATGTAATGTGGATGAATCTTCAGCTAAAGATGGAAATGCATATGTAGATAAAGTTAGAGAAGAAGTTAAAGATGAAGAGGCTGAGATTATTGTTTTAGCAGTAGCTACAGAAGCAGATATTGCCGAGTTAGAAGATTATGAAGAGCGTCAGATGTTCTTAACAGATATAGGATTAGAAGAACCTGGAGTTTCTCGTTTAATCCGTTCAGCTTATAAATTATTAAATTTACAAACTTATTTTACAGCTGGAGTAAAAGAAGTAAGAGCTTGGACAATTCCTGTAGGTGCAACCGCACCTCAAGCTGCTGGAGTAATTCATACTGATTTTGAAAAAGGATTTATCCGAGCAGAAACTATTAGTTATAAAGATTATGAAGACTATGGTAGCGAAGCAAAAGTAAAAGAAGCAGGTAAAGTTAGAGTAGAAGGTAAGGAATATGTTGTAGCTGATGGAGATGTTATGCATTTTAGATTTAATGTATAAGTGAAAATATTTAGTATAAATAACAAAATGCCATATCTTAATTGATATGGCATTTTGTTATTTTATAAAACAGGTATTTAAATTTTAAAATAAATAATCCTTTTTTTATCTACAACAAAGACCTACCTTTGAAACATATATTTAAATTGTAGATTAAATTACAAACGGATTCTTTAGTTTAACTTTCTTTCCCTAAGACAATCAGACAAACTTATCCTTCTTGCGCTTTAATTTTTTTTCTAACTATATAAATATTCAATTTTAATAATTGAATAAATATGATTGATATTTATCGTCTATTCATTCCTATTTGCTCATGTTTTTTAAATGAGTTTGTACTTAATGTATTATGACACAAATTTAATTAGACATGAGACAACTTAAAATTACAAAACAGCATACTAATAGAGAGTCGAAGTCTTTAAATAAATATTTATATGATATAGGGAGAATTGATTTAATAACAGCTAATGAAGAAGTAGAGTTATCGAAACGTATTAGAGAGGGAGATGAAAAAGCTCTAGAAATTTTAGTAAATGCCAATCTGCGTTTTGTTGTATCTGTTGCTAAACAATACCAAAATCATGGATTAAAGTTGATAGACTTAATAAATGAAGGAAATATAGGTTTAGTAAAAGCAGCTCAACGTTTTGATGAAACAAGAGGTTTTAAATTTATTTCATACGCAGTTTGGTGGATTCGCCAATCAATTTTGCAAGCTTTAGCAGAACAATCTAGAATTGTAAGATTACCTCTAAATAGAATAGGAGACATTAATAAAATTAATAAAGCTGTTGTACGTTTAGAGCAAGAGAATGAAAGAACTCCTTCGATAAATGAAATAGCAAAGTTTCTAGATATGTCTGTTGCTAATGTTAAGGAATCAATGAAAAATTCCAGTAGACATTTATCTATGGATGCTCCTTTGATAGATGGTGAAAATTCGAATCTATACGATGTATATAGTTCAGGAGAATTATCTAATGCAGAAAAAGAGTTAAACACTCAATCTTTGCTCATAGAGATTGAAAGAGTCTTAAAAACATTATCTCCAAGAGAATCAGATGTGATAAAATTATTTTATGGTTTGGGAGAAGAAAACTCAATGACATTAGAAGAAATAGGAGAAATTTATGATTTAACAAGAGAAAGAGTTCGACAGATAAAAGAAAAGGCTTTAATACGATTAAGACATGTGTCAAAATCAAAATCTTTAATAGCCTATTTAGGATAAAAATAATTAATAAATAATAATAACAAGTATGTTAATAATAAAAGTAAAGGACGGTGAGAATATCGATAGAGCATTAAAACGCTATAGAAAAAAATTTAAAGACACAAAGCTTTTACATGAACTTAGAGGTAGAAGAGAGTATGTAAAAGAATCTGTTAGAAGAAGAGAAGAAGTAAAAAAAGCAGAATATAAACAGCAAGTATTATTAAAAGATAATTAATAATAACTTGTTTAATTAAAAAATAAAGAACTACATTTGCAGTGTTCAAAATAGAACACCTTTTCAAATTAGGGTAGTACAATAAGTTTTTTTGAGTTTTCTCTTTCCTTCTTTATTCCAATTACTTTATTTTTTCAAGTGTTTTTTTAGACTTAAATGTAAGTTAATACTATTCATTTATGTGTTCTAGTTTGAGTAAAAAATAATATTAAAATATAAATTAAGTAAAATGCAAGAAGGTACAGTAAAGTTTTTTAACACTACAAAAGGATTTGGATTCATAACAGATAATTCAGGACAAGATATTTTTGTTCATAATTCTGGTTTGATAGATGAAATTAGAGATGGTGATAAAGTACAATTCGAAACTGAACGAGGAAAAAAAGGAATGAACGCAGTTAATGTTGAAGTTCTTGACTAAAATGTATTAAAATATCTCCAAAGACGTTTGGAGATTCTTTTTCATAGCAATTTTCCCACTCAATCTTTGAGTGGGTTTTTTTTATGGTAAAACTGAAAATTATTTTTAGAGTTTTACCTTTTGAAAATCATTTTGTTATGTCTTTTTTTGCTGCTTTGACAGTTGTAATTGTAGTTTTTGCTGATAAGTAAGAATTAAAACAAACTGTATTTTTACTTTATGAAAATTAGAAATAAAAAATTATTAGGTTTTCTTATCGGAATTTTAGGGATCGTATTGTTTTCTTCAAAAGCAGTTTTGGTAAAGTTATTATACAAACACGATGTTCCGATGATTACTGCTTTATTTTTAAGAATGATTTTCTCTTTTCCTTTTTATGTTTTCATTTTAATATCTTCTTCAAAAAAGAATACAAATAGTAAAATTTCTTCAAAGAACTTTATCTGGATTTTATTTTTTGGTTTTGTAGGATATTACTTGGCAAGTCTCTTCGATTTTATTGGTTTAACTTACATTAAAGCAAGTTTAGAAAGGGTAATCTTATTTGTATATCCAACGATTGTTCTGTTGTTTAATTTTCTGTTTTTAAAAGAAAAAATTAGCAAGCAACAACTTGTAGCGACTATAGTCACTTATATAGGAATAACAATAGCTTTTGGAGCCGAAGTTTCTATTTCGGGTTCTAATGTGATTTTAGGAGGTTTCTTTGTATTGTTATCTGCAATTACTTATGCATCGTATTTAGTTGGAAGTGGTTGGCTAATTCCTAAAATAGGAGTAGTTCGATTTACATCTTACGTTATGTTGGTATCTTGTATTTGTGTATTTATTCATTACGGCATCATTTCAGAAACATCTATTTTTAGTTATTCCTCAGAAGTATATGTATTAGGTTTTTTAATTGCCATTTTAGCAACAGTAATACCTTCTTTTTTAGTTTCTTGGTCTATTAAATTAATATCATCTTCAAATTTTGCCATTTTAGCATCATTAGGACCAGTTTCTACTATAATTTTAGCAGTATTTTTTTTAGATGAATACCTTTCATTATTTCAATTATTAGGTACATTAGTTGTGATCATCGGAGTACTGTTAATTTCTAGTAATAAGAAATAAAGTTACATACTAAAATGTAGTATCTTTATTCTAAAATAAATCTTAATGAAACTTAGCACAGATACTTTTCAATTTTTAAATAAACTTGCTGAAAACAATACGAGAGAATGGTTTGCTGATAATAAACCTGAATTCGATACTGTTCAAAAAGATGTAAAACAATTTTATAAATCGATTCAAGAAAAACTTGAGGTTCATGATGAAATTGAAAAGCATAAGTTTTTTAGAATCTATAGAGATGTACGTTTTTCAAAAGATAAAACACCTTACAAAACACATTTTGCAGGATCTTTCTCAAGAAATGGCGCACATTTAAGAGGCGGATATTATTTACGATTAAAGCCTGGTGAAAGTTTTTTAGCTGGAGGCTTTTGGGAACCGAATAAAGAAGATTTATTTAGAATTCGAAAAGAAATAGAAATAGATGCTTCAGAATTTAGAGCTATTTTAACTGATGCTGAATTTCAAAAGTATTTTGGAGATAAATTTGAAGGAGATGAATTAAAAACAGCTCCCAAGGGATTTGACAAAACGCATCCAGATATTGATTTAATTCGTAAAAAAGGATACATAGCAATTCGAAATTTTACTGACAAAGAAGTTCTTTCTTCTAACTTTATTAATGAAATTGATGTCTCATACAAAGCACTACGTCCATTTTTTGATTTAATGAGTTCCGTGTTAACCACAAACTTAAACGGAGAATCAATACTTTAACTGTTATTTTTTAAGCAAAGCGATTTCTTTACGCACAAAAAAATAAGTAACAATAGTAGCTAGCAAATCAGAAATAGGGAAGGAGAACCATATTCCGTCTAATCCATAATAAATAGGAAGAATCAAAATTAACGGAATCAAAAAAATAGATTGACGTAATAATGTTAGTATTAAAGCTGGTTTTGCTTTACCTACAGCTTGAAAATATGATGCTCCAACTAATTGAAATGCTATAAATGGAGTAGCTAATAAAGTAGTTAAAATAGCGTTTGGTGTTTGTTTTAATAACTGCTCATCGTTAGTAAATACAGTTGTCATTTCATAGTTAAAGAAATATACAGCTGCAAAAATAAAAATGCACAGCATCGTACCATACTTGTTTGCTGTGTTTAAAACTTCTTTTACTCGATCATATAAATTCGCTCCATAATTATAACCTGCAATAGGTAAAAAACCTTGTACTATTCCAAATACAGGGAAAAAGATAAACATCATTAAGCGATTAATTATCCCAAATACAGCTAAAGAAGATTCATTTCCATATTTGTATAAAGAATAATTTAGTATAATAGTTAAAATGCTCACAGTTCCTTGTCTTACAAGTGTAATGCTTCCTAAAGAACTAATTTCTGAAACCACAGTTTTATTCAATTTTAACTGACTGAAACGTATTTGTAAACTACTTTTTTTAGAAAGTAAAAAACCAAGAATAAATAATCCGCAAACGGCATAAGCAATAGAGGTTGCTAAACCAGCACCAAACATTCCCCAACCAAATACTTTTATGAATACGATATCTAAAATAATATTTGCTATAGCTGGTAAAATAAGAGCAATCATTGCATAAGTTGGTTTTCCTAAAGCTCTAATAATTGGATTTCCCATCATTGCATAAGCTAAAAATGGTACTCCTATGATTATAATTCTAAAGTAAGGAATTGCTGGTTCTAAAATATTTCCATTGGCTCCAAATAGTTTTAAAACAGTTTCTTCAAAAATTAAACATATAGCTACTAAAACAACTGAAGTTAGTGTTGTTAAACTGATTTGATTCCCAAATACTTTTTTAGCTTTTTCAACATTATCTGCTCCTAAAGCTAAAGAAATAACAGAACTTCCTCCAATACCTATAGCCATTCCTATAGAAGAAATTAAAAAACCAATTGGTAATACAACAGTAATAGCAGCAATAGCTAAAACACCTATCCATTGTCCAACAAAAATGGTGTCTACAATCATGTTAATAGACATCACTAAAATACCAATTGCAGCAGGTACAGATTGTTTTAATAATAACTTACTTACTTTTTCTGTGGAAAGTTCACTGGCAACTTGATTCATGATAGTAGAAATTAGCCTACAAATTAACGAAATAATAAGCTTACTTATGTAAGTTTGTAATTATGAATTTAAGTAAAATTTTCACTACAAATAGAGTAGTAGCTTCTGAAGAAATTGACAATTTAAATCACGTTAATAATGTAGTTTATGTACAATGGGTACAAGATATTGCAACATTACATTGGCAACATCTTGTTAAGGGTAAAAATGCAGACCATTTAATTTGGGTTCTTGTGAAACATGAAATTGATTATATAGGACAAGCAGTTTTAAATGATGAAATCACATTAAAAACTTGGGTTGGAGAAACTAAAGGGGTAAAATCTATTCGTCATGTTGAAATTTTTAAAGAAGATAAGTTGTTGGTAAAATCGAAAACTACTTGGTGTTTAGTAAATAATGAAACTTTGCGCCCAGCTCGAATAACAGAAGATGTATTTAATTTATTATCTCCATCTTAATAAGACTATCTTTGCGGTCTAAAATATATATATGTCAACTTTTTCAGATTTAGGTGTTCGAAAAGATTTTATAAAAGGATTAAATGAGTTGGGAATTAAAAAACCAACTGAAATTCAAAAAAAAACAATTCCTTTTTTATTAGAAGAAAGAACTGATTTTATAGGTTTAGCACAAACAGGTACAGGAAAAACTGCAGCTTTTGGGTTACCAATTTTGCATCAAATAAAACCTAATTCAGATACGATTCAGGCTTTAATTTTATCTCCAACAAGAGAGTTAGTGCAACAAATTAAAAAGCAATTATTTAAATTCACAAAGTACATAGATCATAAAATATTTGTAGAAGCTGTTTATGGTGGTGAGAAAATAGAGAGGCAAATCAAAAATTTACAAAGGACTACACACATTGTTGTGGCTACTCCAGGAAGACTTATTGATTTAATTGAAAGAGGTGAGATAGACTTAAAAAACATAAAGACTTTAGTTTTAGATGAAGCAGATGAAATGCTGAGCATGGGATTTAAGTTAGAAATCAACAGGATTTTAAAATATACTTCTGGTGAAAGAAATACATGGTTGTTTTCAGCAACAATGCCTGATGAAATAAAAAGGATTGTAAAAAATTACATGAATATTAACGCTAAACGAGTTGAAATTAATCCTGCTTCTATGGTTAATGAAAATATTACGCATTATTATACTGTAGTAACTTCTGCAAATAAAACGGATGCAGTGATTTCGTTTTTAGAAGGTAGACAAGATGAACGCGGAATTATTTTCGCTAGAACAAAAGCTGGTGCAAGAAAGCTAACAGAAGAATTATTAGAAGAAGGTTTTACTGTTGGCGTTCTAGAAGGAGATATGAAGCAAATAGAAAGAGATAAGGTAATGCGTGCTTTTAAAAATCAATCATTACAATATTTAATTTCTACAGATGTTGCCGCAAGAGGAATTGATGTGCAGAATTTAAACTTTGTAATTCATCATAAACTTCCAGAAAAATTAGAATATTACACACATAGAAGTGGAAGAACAGCAAGGGCTGGAAATAGAGGAATCTCACAAGCTTTTGTCACTTCTAGTGAGTTGGAAACAATTCATCAAATACAGAAAAGGTTAAATATTAAGTTCATTAAAAAGTAATATTCAGTTTGTAGTATGGACATAATTTACATCATAGATATCTTAGGAACTTTTGCTTTTGCTTTGAGTGGAGCTTTAGTTGCTTCAAAAAAAGAGTTTGATCTTTTTGGTGTAATCATCTTAGCATTTGTAACAGCTGTAGGTGGAGGAATGTTAAGAGATATTTTAATTAATGCACATCCGATTAACTGGATAGGAGACTTAAATTATATTAAAACTATAGCAATAGCAGTGGTTTGTACATTTTTATTTAAAAGTAAAATAGAACCGCTTAGAAAAACTTTCTTTTTATTTGATACTATAGGAATTAGTGTTTTTACTTTATTAGGGTTACAAAAAGGTCTAAGTTATAATTTACCTTCTGTTATTGCTATAATTATGGGGATGGTTTCTGCTGTTTTTGGAGGAGTAATTCGTGATGTTTTAACTAGAGAAGTACCTTTAATATTTAAGAAAGAAATCTATGCTTCTGCATGTTTGGCTGGTGGTTTGGTATATTTAGTATTAAAGAATTTTGAAGTGAATGAAAACTTTAGTTTTATATTTTCAGCCTCAGTTATCATTTTAATTAGAACTCTGTCAGTAATTTATAAGTTAGAATTGCCAAAAATTAAGGATGATTTATTTAAGAATTAAAGAATAGTTTTTAAATTGCTATAAATTAATTTTCTACATGAATAAAATAGTTGTTTTAGTTTCACTTTTTTTATCAATATTGTCTTTTTCACAAGAGAAAGAATTACCTGAAGGCTGGGATAAAATTTTGTTAGAAGGTAAAATTGCATACATGAATTTAATTACTGGTGATATTTCTAATGAATTTCCACAAAAAAAAGCTGTGAAACCTAAAAAAGTAGAAGAATACGATCCAACAATTACTCATACTGTAAAAAAAGGAGAAACATTAAGTATAATCGCTAGAAAATATAAAATGCCGCTAGCGCAATTATATAGACTGAATAGTTTGGTTGATTTTGATACGATTGAAATTGGTGATAAAATTGTTATCGGATACGAAGAAGATCAAACTAAAAGAGGTAAATTAACAACTATAACTAAAGAATCAATTACAGATTATTCAGGTGAATCTAATTATCATATAGTGACTTCAGGGGAAACTTTATATAGTATTTCAAAACGTTATAATGTTACCGTATCTTTACTTAAAAAGAAAAACAAACTTTCTTCAAATAATATTTTTTTAGGTCAAAAGTTGATAATTAAGTAATTTTAGACCTGTAAATATTGGAAATATTCAATAATGTTTCGGTTTGTTTAAAAATATGTTAAAATCAATTCATCGATACTTTTAAACCATTCATCGATACTTATGTGTCGTAATAGTACTGGTTATCATTAAAAAAGGATAAGTTCCTTACATTTAGGTATGTAAATTTTCAATCCCTCAGTATTATGAATAGTAAGTTTTTATATACAATAACTATTTTTGCTTTTACTCAAGTTTTTTCTCAATCAAATAAAACGTGTGATACACCTAATGACGAACCTATACTTGATTTGAATAGTATTACTAAGTGTTCTATTAAAGATTCAGACGATAAGAAATCAAAAAAAGTATCTGTTCAAGTTTCTTCAAGAAGAAGAGTTGTTAGAAAAAGAGATGCTGCTTCGGGTGTAATGACTAACGATTACACGCACAAGCTAGCAAATATGAAAAAAAAGACAGATATTATTAATAATCTTAGTTTCAATAAAGCTGGTGGATTAAAAATTATTCCTTTTAACTATGTAGATGAAATACCTCTTTTTAAAGAGTGTGAAAGTTCTCCGATTTATAAACAAGAAAAATGTTTCAAACAATCAATTTCTAAACATATACAAAAGCATATTCGTTATCCTGAGAATTCTTATGATAAAGGAATTCAAGGTAGAGTCTTAGTTCAGTTTACAATATTAAAAGATGGAAGTATTGGTCAAATGAATATTAGACCTCCTTACAAAGGAGAAGAGTTAGGAAAAGAAGCTGAAAGAATTATAAAGCGATTGCCAAAATTTGTTCCAGGAAAGCATGCTGGAAAAGAAGTAATTGTTAAATATGGTATACCTATAACATTCAGAATTCCTGGTGTTAAACCAACAAATATTAAGAAAGTTTCTAATAAAAAAGTTGTTAAAGAAGAAGTATATGTATTTGCAGATGTAGAAAAATTACCACAATTTAAGTCTTGTAATGATGCAACTTTAGATTGTTTTAACAAGAGGTTAGTGCAACATATACAAGATCATTTTGCTTATCCTGAAAAAGCTATAGATGAAAATATTCAAGGTAAAGTTAATATCAGCTTCGTAATTAATAAAGATGGAGAAGTAGTAAATGTAACAGCAAAAGGCCCTGCAAATGGAAAAATATTAGAAACATCAGCAAAAAATTTAGTTGAAAAATTGCCTGAATTTAAAGCTGCCGTAAAAAACGGAAAAAAAGTTAATGCTAAATACACTTTCCCAATTGAATATAGATTAGACGAATAAAATATTAAACTTAATAAAAATCATAATACAAGAAAAAACCATCCTAAAAAAGGATGGTTTTTTATTTACTTATTCTTGATTATTTAAAATTTGATAAAGTGATGCTTTAGATTTTAAATACTTATTTTTTGTGTTTATAAGTTTCAATCTTGTTTCTATTAATTTAACTTCTCTATAATTGATTCTAAATAAAGATCCTTCTCCTAAAATAAACATTCGTTCTTCTGCCTTTATTAGTTTTTTATAATCTTTAACCAAATTCAATAATAGATCACTTTGTGCATTGGTTGAAGATATTTCATTTTCTATAGTTTTTATTTTATTGTTAAGTTCTACTTTACTGGCAGAAATAACAAAATCTATATCTTGTAATTTTAATTTAGCAAGTTTAAATTCAGCTCTTTCTTTTCTTAAAAATAAAGGAACATAAACATTTAATCCTCCTTTGTAATTATTAGTGTCAAAATCAGTTAATCCGTTAATTTTCGGACTTAAAAAATTATATTCTAAATCTACTCTTGGCAATAAGTTATTCAATTTTAATCTTTTATTAACCAAAAGACCTTGCCTCTTATAATCTAAAGATCTAATCTTTAAATGATTATTGACATCAATGTCTTGCAACATATTCTTATTAATATTTAGAGCAGTGTCAATTGTCGTTGAAGTTTCAGTATCTGGAATAATATGACTTTCTAATTCTAAGGGTAAATTACCTTCTAACCAAAGGAAGTTTGAAAGTTTTAATTTGGATTTAATGTATTTTAAATTAGACTTTTCAAGATCAAGTTTTCTGTTTTTTAGATTAATATTAGCTTCTAGTGTGTCTATAGCAGGTTTATCTCCAGCATTAAAACTTTTCTTTACAATGTTGAATCTATTCTCTGCATTATTTAAGAAGTCATTATATGTATTTTGTATTTCATAATTTTTTAGCCATTCAAAATAAGCGATAATAGCATCATGTAATATTGAATTTACCAATAAAGTTTGTTTAGCTTTAGCTTGCTGAGTATATAATTTGGCTTGTTTTAATGTTGCCATTCTCTTATTCATCAGTAAACCTCTAGCTAAAGACACAGAAATTCCTGCACTATATAAACCTTCATTTGGTACATTAGATTCTGGGTTTAAAAAGATTCCAGAATTTTGTTCATAATTAGCTTTAAATTCAATTCCATACCAAGTTGGTATTTTAAAAGTGGTATTAAGTTTGTCAAAATATTCTGATTTTTTAAATTTCTTTTGATTATAATCAACAGAAATTTTAGGATCAAAAGCACCTCGAGCTTTCAGTAATTTTATTTCTCCTTCTGTACTAACTAGTCTGGCTTGCTTTACAATAGGATGAAATTCTTTAACATATCCTATGTACTCAGATAATGATAAGATATTGTTGTTTTGACTAGAAATTCCGAATGATAATATAACAGAAAAAAGCACAAATAGTTTTTTCATAGCTATTATTTTAATTTTTTTAACTTGCTCTTACCCGTGTTTTTTGAATCCTGAGGTTGGTAAAAATTTGGAGGAAAACTATTAAGTTGTCTCCATAATTCAAACCAGATTGGAACATTGTCTAAAAGTGCAATGGTTTTTGCACCAGAACCAACACGAATTGCTGTTGGCCATGGTTCTGCATCTTTATTTGGAGCTAATAACACACGATACATTCCATTATTACTAATAAAGTTTTCTATGGCTACAACCTTGGCGCCATAAGTTCCGTAAGATACATTAGGCCAACCACTAAAAACTATTGCAGGCCAACCGTCAAATTGTACGCGAACATCTTCACCGATGTGAACTAAAGGTAAATCTATTGGTCTTATATACATTTCTACGGCTAACTCGTAATTTGCAGGCATAATTCCAACCAATTGTTCTCCTTCTTTAAAAGTTTCTCCAATACCAGATTTTATTGCTTTATTTATAAATCCATCTTGAGGTGCTGTTATATACAATAAACTATTTCTTTTTGTATAATTAGCAACACTTGTTTCTAGTTTAGAAACTTGTACTTCAGTATCTAAAGTTGCAGATTTTGCCGTAAATAAGCTGCTTCTAGCTTTTGCTAATTTGTCTTGATAAGTAGCGTTTAAAGTAGAAATAGATAATTTTGCATTAATTACGTTGTTCTGAGAAGTTAAATATTTGTTTTCTTGTGAAATTAGTTTAGCATTTGCTTCTTGAAATTTTGCACGTTTTTCTTCTACATCTTTAACAGCTTTTAAGCCTTCTTTTTGTAAGTTAACTACACGTTTTAATTGTATTTCAGCAATGCTTCGTTTTGTTTTTACAGCTTCTAAATCAATACTATCACTTTTAACTTTTAAACGAGCTTGAGTTAATTTATTTTTTGCTTGTTCTAATTTTAAAACTCTTTCATTTTGCAAAGCTTTAATCTGATTTTCAAGAGCTATAACTTTATTTTTATAAGCATCTATAGATTGATTTTTAATATTTAACTGATCTTGAGTTCTACGAGCAAGTTGATTATCAAAATATTCACTTTTAATCTCAGAAATTCTCAAAATGGTATCTCCTTTTTTTACAAAATCTCCTTCTTGTACAAACCATTGTTCAATTCTTCCAGGAATTTGAGATTGTAAAGTTTGTGGTCTTTGATTTGGGCGTAAAGTTGTTACATTTCCTTTACTTGAAATATTTTGAGTCCATGGTAAAAATAAAATAATTATAATAATGAAAGAAAATACTAATAAGAACTGTTTAAATCGTTTATGGTACTCTTTCGTGAAAATATGTTTTCCAGACTTAAATGAAGTTAAATCCAAGTTTTCCGAAATAGAATTTTTAGAAATGTTAAGCATAATTTCTTATTTTTTAATTTGACCTTTTTCTAATACAATATGTTTGTTGCATTTTTCTTTCCAGCAAGAATTTCCGCTAACAACAATTAAACTCCATGGTCTTTCTGGTGAAGCTATAAAGTTTATTATTCCCTTAGTTTCTTCTATTTGACATTGATCTAAAGGATCTTCAAGAATTAATAATTTAGGTTTAATTGTTATTGCTCTGGCTAAAATGATTTTTTTTGCTGTAGTAAATGCTACTTGTTTTCCTTCAGGTTTTATTATGGTATTTAATCCTTTAGGTTGTTGTTTTACAAATTCTGTAAGTCCAACAACATCTAAAACATTGTAAATTTCTTCATCTGTTATATTAGTATTTCCAAATGTAATATTCTCGCGTATGGTTCCTTCAAAAGGAGTCTCTTCAGAGAGTGAAAAGCCTAAAAGCGATCTGTAATTGTTTAAATGCAGTCCTTGAATAGAAAGGTTGTTAACGAACAAATAACCCGATGTTGGCTCTATAACACCAGCAATTAATTGTAGTAGGCTAGATTTACCTGAGCCACTTTCACCTTGAACAAGTATACGATCTCTTTTGTTAATTGTAAATGAAATATCACTTAAAATGGGAGTATTTTTATTGATCACTTCATAAGAAACATTTTGTAATTCAATAGTTAAATCATCTTTTACAATTTCACCTTTTTGACTTTCTATTGGTTTATCTACAACTTGCCCTAATTTTTCAATTGAAGTTAATACGTCGTAAAATGATTCTAACCCAAGTATTAATTTTTCAACAGAACTAATTACTAATAATACAATAATTTCAGCAGCAACGAATTGACCAATATTCATTTTTTGATTTAAAACTAAAAAACCACCAATTAAAAGTAAACCAGCTGTAACTAAAACTTTAAAATTAATCATTAAAATGAATTGAATAATTAAAATTTTAAAATGACTTTCTCTTGAATTTAAGTATTTGCTTACTAAAGCATCGTTTTTTTCTAAAGCTAAATTAGTTTTTCCAGAAAGTTTAAAACTTACAACAGATCTAGCAACTTCCTGTAGCCAGTGAACAACTTTATATTTGTTTTTAGATTCATCTAAACTTGTTTCAATACCTCTTTGAGCTGTTAATTTAAAAAGTATATATATCAATACTAAAAGTAAAAGTCCAAAAATTATAAAAAATGGATGATAGAATGATAGTAGTAATAATGCAAATATAATTTGTAAAAAAGCAGAAGGAACATCTATTAATATTTTAGATAGTCCTTTTTGAATTGTTAGTGTATCAAAAAACCTATTAGCTAATTCTGGTAAATAATAGTTTCTTAATTCTTTCATTCTAATTTTAGGGAAACGATAACTTAATTCAAAAGAAGCTCTTGTAAATATTCTTTGTTGAATGGTTTCAATAATACGCAATTGCATAAGTTTTAAAACACCAGAAAAAATTACACCCATAGTAACTAAAACAACAAGAACAATCCATGAAGCGGATACTTGTGCTCCTTGAATTAAGTTTATAATAGCCTGAATTCCTAAAGGAAGAGATAACGATACTAAGCCTTCAAAAATTGCATAATAAGAAATTTGAAAAATATCTTTTCTTTCTAGTTTTAATAAACCAAGAAAACGTTTCCAAGGGGTTAAAGATTTAGTTGTCATTTGTTAATGTTTTTATAACTAAATGTGAATAAAATTCAGTTGGTGTAACAGATTCATTACAGTTAGTGATTGTTGGAAAATGTTGTTTCATAAATTGTTGATGCAATGCTCCTTCGGTTATAGAACTTGCTAAACTTAATGGGAATTTGTATTTGTTATTGTATTCTGAAATTATATTAGCTAATCTTCTAACCACAGTTTTGTAAGGGAAGAAATATCCTTGTTTGTTTTCCGAATCAACACTTTTCGTTAAATATGATTTAGAATTTTCGTTGATAATAATTTTGTTAAGTAAAACTTCATTAATATGAGAGAAGTTTTGATCTTCTTTAGTTGTTCTTGTAACAATTTCTACAGCTTTTATCAGTTTTTCTTTGATGTCTTTAATGCTAAATGTCTCAATTACTAATTGATATTCTAACCATCTCCAGTACCAACAACTTAAATAAATTAATAGTTTGTGTTTACTTTCAAAATACCTGTATATAGAGCTTTCATTAGAGCCGATTAACGATCCTAATTTTTTGAAATTAAAACTTTCAAAACCAATTTCATCGATCAAGATGATACTGTTTTGAACTATTTTTTTACCTAGTTCAGAGGACTCTGGATTTTTCAAATAAATCCCTTCAGGCACTTCTACTTTAATGTTTGAAAGTAATTTATCCATTGTTAATTGTTTTTTATGCAAATATAATAGTATTACTATTAACTAAAAGTTAAAATTATATTTTTGTTTAAAAATATGTCTTTTTTGTTAAACAAAATATTAGTATATTTGGATATGGTAAAATTCAATCGTACAATTTCATGGCTAAAAAGAAAAATATAACTCAGTTAGACATTATTTCAATGTATATGGATTATGTGTTAGAGTATAATGAGGATCCTAAATCAGTATATAAGTTCGCTAAAGAGAATAATTTTGAAGAACAATTGTTCTATAATAGTTTTGCTTCGTTTGAAGCAATTAAAAAATCAATATTCACAGTTTTCTTTGAAAATACACTAGCACTATTACACAAAAGTGAAGAGTTTGAAACTTTTGATGCGAGAAATCAATTACTAAGTTTTTACTTCACTTTTTTTGAGAATTTAACAGCTAATAGAAGCTATGTGGTTTATGCTTTATCGGGACAAAGTAATAAGTTGAAAACTTTAAGTACACTTAACGGATTAAGAACTCATTTTAAAAAATTTATAAATACGCTTAATATCGAGAAGTTAGAGTTAAAACAAGAACGTTTAGAAAAGTTTCAAGATAAAGCAATAAGTGAAAGTGCATGGTTACAATTAATAATGACAATGCAGTTTTGGTTAAATGATACATCGTCTTCTTTTGAGAAAACAGATGTGTTTATAGAGAAATCAGTTAACGCCAGTTTCGATGTGTTAAATATCGCTCCGGTAAAAAGTGTAATTGATTTTGGTAAATTTTTATTTAAAGAAAAGATGATGAAGTAGTTTATGAAGACAATAGATAATATCCCCACTTCCAAAATTCAAAGAGCTTCTAAATTAGTGCAAACTGGTGCTAAAGTAGGAGTAAACTATTTAAAGTATTACGGAAGTAAATTGGTTAATGGAGAAGAAGAAGCTAAACAACAGTTAAATAAAGATAATGCTGAAGATATTTACAATGGATTAAAGCAGTTAAAAGGAAGTGCTTTAAAAGTTGCACAAATGTTAAGTATGGAAAAAGGAATTTTACCACAAGCTTATGTTGAGCAATTTTCTTTGTCACAATTTTCAGTTCCGCCATTATCAGCACCTTTGGTTAAAAAGACATTTAAAAATTATTTTGGAAAGTATCCAAGTGAGCTTTTCGATAAATTTAACTTAAATGCTGTAAGTGGTGCTAGTATCGGTCAGGTTCATCTGGCTGAAAAAGATGGGAATAAATACGCAGTTAAAATTCAATACCCTGGAGTTGCAGAGAGTATTTCTACTGATTTAGCTTTAGTGAAGCCTATTGCAATTAAAATGTTCAATATCCGTGGAAAAGATAGTGATAAATATTTTAAAGAAGTTGAAAATAAACTAATTGAAGAAACAAACTATATTTTAGAAGTAGAGCAAAGTCAGGCTATCGTAGACGCTTGTAAGCATATCAAAAATTTAAAATTTCCAAATTATTATAAAGAGTTTTCATCTGATCGAATTATCACAATGGATTGGATGGATGGTGTTCATCTTTCTGAATTCACAAGTACGAATACAGATCAAGAGAAAGCGAATGAATTAGGCCAGGCTTTATGGGATTTTTATATGTATCAAATGCATATTATTAAAAAAGTACATGCCGATCCGCATCCTGGAAATTTCTTAGTTTCAAAAGATAATAATCTAATTGTGCTGGATTTTGGTTGTATGAAACAAGTTCCTGAAGAGTTTTACAAACCATATTTCGAGTTAGCAAAAAAGGAAAGCATTTCAGATCCTGTATTTTTTGAGAAAAAACTTTATGAATTAGAGATTCTTAGAGAAGATGATAGTCAAGAAGAGTTAGTTTTCTTTAAAGAAATGTTCCATGAAATGTTGAGTTTATTCACACAACCATTCAATACAAAAGAATTTGATTTCTCTGATGAAACTTTCTTTGGTAAAATCACTGATTTAGGAACAAAGTATGCTAAGAATACTGAGCTTAGAAACATGAATGGAAATAGAGGGTCTAAACATTTTATTTACATCAACAGAACGTTCTTCGGACTTTATAATTTAATGCATGATTTAAAAGCTAAGAATATTAAGATTAACAATTTCGAACAGTATAAAGATGTTTTTTAAAAAAGAGAATATAAGCGGATTTGATCATATTTATAAGATCAACTTAATGAATAGTTTATCAGGTTATAAATCTGCAAACTTAATAGGAAGTATTTCTCCTGATGGTAAAGAAAATGTTGCTGTATTCAGTTCTATAGTTCACTTAGGATCTAATCCTCCATTACTAGGATTCATTTTACGTCCTACAACTGTTCCAAGAAATACCTATGAAAACATTAAAGAAACTGGTTTTTACACGGTAAATCATATTACAAAAAGAATCACAGAAGATGCGCATCATTCATCTGCTAAATATGATAAAGGAGTTTCAGAATTTGAAATGACAAATTTAACACCAGAATACAAGAAGAATTTTATAGCTCCTTTTGTGCAAGAATCACCAGTACAAATAGGAATGAAATATGTTGAGGAGTATTATATCAAGGCAAATGATACAATTATGTTAGTTGGTGAAATTCAATTTTTTGAAGTTGAAGATCATATGTTACAAGAAGATGGATTTTTGAATTTATCTAAAGGAAACGTAGCAACGATAAACGGACTTGATGGATATGCAATTCCGAATTTATTTACGAGATACGAATATCAGCGTCCAAAAAAGACAGTAGAAAAATTATAAAATGAAGATTTTAATCACAGGTACAACAGGTTACATCGCAAAAAGATTAGTATTGAGATTATTAGAAGATGGTCATCAATTAGTTTGTTGTGTTCGTGATTTAAATCGAATTCCAGACGAAATTGAGTATAAAGACGGAATAGAGTTTATAAAAGTAGATTTCTTAGAAGATAATTTAGAAGCTTTTCCTGAAGATATCGACGCTGCTTATTATTTGATTCATTCCATGTCTACGACAGCTACGAATTTTGAGGATTTAGAAAAAAAATGTGCTCAAAGTTTTAAATCGTTGGTAGAAAAAACGAATTGTAAGCAGGTAGTTTATTTAAGCGGAATTGTAAATGATGGCTCTTTATCTAAACATTTAAAATCTAGATTAGAAGTTGAAAAATCTTTGAAATCTAATCAATATGCTTTAACAACATTTCGAGCTGGAATTATAGTAGGAAGTGGAAGTGCTTCTTTTGAAATTATAAGAGATATTGTAGAAAAATTACCTTTAATGGTAACACCAAAATGGTTGAATACTCGAACACAACCTATAGCAATTAGAGATGTGTTAAGTTTTCTTGTGAATGGTTTAGCGAATTCAGAAGTGTATAATAAGTCATTTGACATTTGCGGACCAGAAATTCTTACTTATAAAGAAATGTTATTGCAATTTGCAAAAGTAAGAGGCTTAAAAAGATACATTTTTACATTACCCGTTTTATCTCCTCGAATGTCTTCATATTGGTTGTATTTCGTGACTTCTACGTCATTTAATTTGGCAAAAGCATTAGTTGATAGTATGAAAGTTGAAGTAGTTGCAAAGCCTAATAATATCAATGAAATTTTAAACGTAAAACCAATTCAGTACAGGCAAGCGGTTAGTTTAGCTTTTCAAAAGATTGAGCAGAATGCGGTAGTGTCAAGTTGGAAAGATGCTATTAGTAGTGGTGTTTTTAGTGATCAATTAAATACTTATATTAATGTTCCGCATTTTGGTTGTTTTAAAGATATAAGATCAAGAAAAATTGTAGATGAAGATTTTACAATTGATAAAATATGGTCTATCGGAGGAGAAAATGGTTGGTACAGTTACAACTGGCTATGGCGTATTCGAGGTTATGTAGATAAGATTTTTGGAGGAGTAGGCTTACGAAGGGGAAGAACACACAATACATATTTAGAGCCGGGAGATCCATTAGATTTTTGGAGAGTTTTATTAGCTGATAAAGAACAGAAACGTTTACTATTATTCGCTGAAATGAAACTTCCAGGTGAAGCTTGGTTAGAGTTTAAAATTGTAAAAAATCAACTATTTCAAAGAGCAGTATTTCGACCAAAAGGATTATTAGGAAGATTGTATTGGTACTCCGTTTTACCATTTCATGCTTTTGTTTTTAAAGGAATGATCAATGCCTTGGTATATCAGAAATGAGAGGAGTAAAAAAACAACATTTACCCACTAAAACTTGTCCGGTTTGTGAACGAGCATTTACATGGAGAAAAAAATGGGAAAAGAACTGGGAAAACGTAAAATATTGTAGTAAAAAATGCAGCAAGATAAAACAGCAATAGTTTGGTTTACAAATACGCTAAGAACGCGTGATAATAAAGCTTTATATGAAGCAATTTCTAAATATAACAAAGTTATTGCTGTGTACTGTTTCGACAAATCTATGTTTCAAACTAAGCAATTTGGTTTTAAAAAAACAGAGAAATACAGAGCAAAATTTTTGATAGAATCAGTTACCGATTTATCAAACCAATTAAAAGAATTAAACGTACCTATTTATATACATCATGAGCATCCGCATGTAATTTTACCATTGTTTTGTCTGACTCACAACGCGGATGCTCTCCTTTATCAAAAAGAATTTACTCACGAAGAAACATCAGAAATTAATCGTGTGATAGAAAAACTTCGTGATACGGTTTATGTTGAAAGTTTTTACGATCAATTTTTATATCATCCAGAAGATATTCCATTAGAAATAAAATCTATTCCAGAGGTTTTTACTGTTTTCAGAAAAAGAGTAGAGAAATATGCTACAATTCGTGAGGAATTGATTCCAGTAACAATGCCAAAAGAGAATTATCAAGAGAATGATACAAAAATTCCAACTTTACAAGATTTAGGCTATAGTGATTTTGAAGTTCCAGTTCAAACTGCTTTTCCTTTTAAAGGCGGTGAAACTGCTGCTTTTGAGCGTTTAAATTCATATTTCTTTTCATCGAAAAAGTTATCGTATTACAAGAAAACTAGAAATGGTTTAATTGGAGTTGATTATAGTTCAAAATTCTCTCCTTGGTTGGCTCATGGTTGTATTTCAGCAAAGTCAATTTATTGGGAGGTAAAAAAATATGAAAAACAATTTGGAAATAATCAGTCTACTTATTGGTTGATTTTCGAATTGATTTGGCGTGATTATTTTAAATATTTATCGCTGAAGCATGAAAATAATTTATTCAAGTTAGAAGGAATAAAGGAATTATCATATTCATGGAAAAATAACGAAAGATTAATTCAAAATTGGATTAATGGCGAAACCAATGAACCTTTTGTAAATGCCAATATGATAGAGTTAAAAGAAACAGGTTGGATGAGCAATAGAGGCCGACAAAATGTGGCTTCATATTTTGCAAAAAAACTGTTGTTAGATTGGAGAATTGGTGCGGCATATTTCGAAAGTATGCTAATTGATTACGATGTGCATAGCAATTATGGAAATTGGCAATATGTATCTGGTGTAGGTAATGATCCAAGAGATAGAAAGTTTAATGTGCAACTACAAGCAGAACGATATGATGCGAACGGCAAATATCAACAAATGTGGTTACAACCAATCTTGTTCTAATGAAAGCAGTAAGTATTATTTTTCCGCATCAGTTGTTTAAAAGTACAACGCATATTCCAAAAGAAAATGACGTGTATTTAATTGAAGAATATTTATTCTTCAAACAATATAAATTTCATAAGCAAAAATTAGCTTTTCATAGAGCTACAATGCAATTTTATAAAGACTTTTTAAACGAAAAAGGATATCAAGTTTCATATGTAGAAAGTACAACTGAAATTTCAGATATTAGGAAGTTATTACCACAATTAATTACAAATGGATACAAACAACTTCATTTTATAAATCCTACTGATAATTGGCTAGAAAAGAGAATTCATGAATTTGAAAATAATATTGAATTAATTGAAATAAACAATTCATTATTTATTAATACCAAAGATGAATTAGCTACTTTTTTTAAAGCTTCTAAAAAAAAGTTTTTCCAAACCTCATTTTATAAAAAAGAACGTTTAGCTAGAAATATTTTAATTACAAATGAACAACCAGTAGGAGGAAAGTGGACTTTTGATACGGATAATAGAAAGAAATATCCAAAAGGTAAAACTCCGCCACAAATTGAATTTCCTGATGCTAATACATATTACCTAGAAGCTAAGGAATATGTGGAAGAAAATTTTTCAGACGCCTTAGGAGAAATTGATGAGAAACAATTGTATCCATCTACTTTTGAAGAGTCAGAAAATTGGTTAGAACAATTTTTTGAAGTTCGTTTTCATGAATTCGGAATTTATGAAGATGCTATTGTGAAAGACAAACATTTCTTGAATCATAGTGTTTTATCACCATTAATTAATGTAGGATTGTTATCTCCTCTGGAAGTAATAAAAAAATCAATTGATTATGCTGCTAAACATGAAATTCCGATTAATTCTTTAGAAGGTTTTGTACGTCAAATATTAGGTTGGCGCGAATTTATCCGTGGAATTTATGAGGTTAAAGGAACCGAAGAACGAACAAAGAATTTCTGGAACCATTCTAGAAAAATACCAGCATCTTTTTATGATGGAACTACAGGAATTTTACCAATTGATACCACAATAAAAAAGATCTTAAAAACAGGATATGCACACCATATTGAACGCTTAATGATTTTAGGGAATTTTATGTTGTTATGTGAGTTCGATCCAGATGAAGTGTATCGTTGGTTTATGGAATTGTTTATCGATGCTTACGACTGGGTAATGGTACCGAATGTTTACGGAATGAGCTTATTTGCTGATGGAGGATTAATGTCTACAAAACCATACATAAGTAGTAGTAATTACATCAAAAAAATGAGTGATTATCCGAATGGTGAATGGCAAAAGATTTGGGACGGATTATTCTGGAGGTTTATGCATACCAACAGAGAATTTTTATCCAAAAATCCGCGTTTGAATATGTTAATTCGAAATTTAGATAAAATGGGAATTGAGAAAAGAGAAGATCATTTTTCTAATGCTGAACATTTTCTTGATAACCTAGATAATAAAAAAGAATTTCAACTGAACTTATTATAGTAAGTAAATATGATAATAATGGTTTTAAATAAAATTAATAACGTCAATCTGAACTTGTTTCAGATTCGTATTATGAGATTTCGAAATAAATTCGAAATGACGTTAGCTTTGTGTGAGCCATTATATTCAAATATTCAGAAAACGAAAATTTGAAATTATGAAGAAAAGAGAAGATATAGCAGTAGTTTGGTTAAAGAGAGATTTGAGATTGCATGACAATGAAGCGATAACAAATGCGCTAAACTCAGGAAAAAGAATATTGCTATTATTTGTTTTTGAAAACCTATTGATAAACGACGATCATTATAGTCAACGTCATTGGGATTTTATAAAACAATCATTAGTTGATATCAATACAGAATTGAAAGAATATAAAACTAAAGTTCTAGCTGTTAATGGTGAAATTTTTGCTGTTTTTAATCAATTATTAAATCATTATAATATCACAGATGTTTTTTCACATCAAGAAACAGGATTATTAGTCACTTTCAAAAGAGATAAAGAATTTGCACGTTATTGTAGAAACAATTCCATTGAATGGAAAGAGAATATAAATAACGGAGTTTTAAGAGGTTTATTAAATCGAGAAGATTGGTTTGATAAATGGGAAAGTTATATGTATCAAGATATTTTACCTTTTGATGTAGATAAAGAAGATTTTATAAGCACTTCGGAAATTAATAGAATCTCAGATTACTTTCATACTACTGATTTAGTTACTGGAGACACATCTAATTTTCAGCAAGGCGGAAGAACTATAGCATGGAAATATGCGAATACTTTTTTTGAAAAACGTCATGAAAACTACATGTATCACATTTCAAAACCAGAAGCCTCGCGAAGTAGTTGTAGCAGACTATCTCCATATATAGCATGGGGAAATGTATCGATACGAGAAGTATTCCAGAAAGCAAAAGCTGTTAAAGACGAATCTGAACATAAGCGTCATTTAGGAGCGTTTATTTCTCGTTTACGTTGGCAAGCACATTTCATTCAAAAGTTTGAAATGGAATGTACGATGGAAAATGCCAGTATTAATAAAGGTTTTCACAAGCTAAAAAAATCAATTTCTGAATCGTATAAAACGGCTTGGGAAGAAGGAAACACGGGTTTTCCTTTAGTTGATGCTTCCATGCGTTGTTTAAATGAAACAGGATTTATTAATTTCAGAATGCGAGCTATGTTGGTTTCTTTCTTTACACATATTTTATGGCAGCCTTGGCAAGAAGCAACACACCATTTATCACGTCAGTTTTTAGATTTTGAACCTGGAATTCATTTTCCTCAATTGCAAATGCAAGCAGGTGAAACAGGAATTAATAATTTGAGAATTTATAACCCCGTGAAAAATAGTCACGATCACGATCCAGATGCTGTTTTTATTAAGAAATGGGTTCCAGAATTGTCACATTTACCAACTCCATTTATTCATGAACCATATTTAATGACACATTTAGACCAGCAATTTAATAACTGTGTTTTAGGTAAAGATTATCCAAACCCAATAGTTGATATCAAAGAAAATAGAAAGAAAGCTAGCGATATTTTATGGAACATGTTAAAAGATAGTGAAGTAAAAAGAGAAAGCTTACGAATTTTGCGTAAGCATACGATTACAAATAGAAGTAGAATGTTAAGAGATGAATAATGATATTTAATACCACATATACGAATCAAGATTTCTTAGTGCATAGTAAAGAATTACTAGGAAAACCATTCTCTTTATTAAATAAGATAAAACTGAATGGAATAGGTTCTGGTCGTTTTATGATTGCAGAAGTAAGTCAGAAATTAAAATCAGATAAAGTTCAGTTTTCAGAATTGAATTACGGAAATATAGAAATGCGTCCGAAAGGAATTTTAGTTCATTTTACGAACAGATTAGAACGTTTTTCTTGGTGTATTCCATATCATAAGTTGGTGGTGTATAACGCTTCGTTTTTCAGTATTCATGCTGAAGGAAGTTTTATAAAGTTTTTAAAAAACAAGAACTATTCAGAGAATAAGAAATTCATTTCAAAAATGATTGATTATAAAAATGAATATCTAAATCTAGATTATTATGACGGATAGACAAATCGATAGAATTATAGAAATGGCTTGGGAAGATCGTACAACTTTCGATGCTATTCAATTTCAATTCGGATTAAAAGAACAAGAAGTTATTGAGCTGATGCGTAAAGAAATGAAACCTTCAAGTTTCAGAATGTGGAGAAAAAGAGTACAAGGAAGAGCTACAAAACACCAAGCAAAAAGGCCTTTTGATAAAGGAAGGTTTAAATGTACAAGACAAAGAAATATATCAAATAACAAGGTATCAAAAAGATAATAATGAACTCAGTTCATTGCATAAAAAATAATAGAAATGAAAATAATTTTAGTTGTAGGTGGAAGTAAAGGAATTGGTAATGCTATAGTAACTTCTTTACAAGAAACACATAAAGTAATTAATTTTAGTAGGAGTGAAGTAGCGAGTCATGTAAACGTAACACATTACTCAATCGACGTTATAGAAGATGAATTACCTGAACTTTCTGATGATATAAATGGTTTGGTTTTTTGCCCAGGAAGCATTAACTTAAAACCGATAGGAAGACTAAAGTTAGATGATTTTAGAAGTGATTTTGAAATCAACGTAATTGGAGCAGTTAAAGTGATTCAAAAGTATATTAACTCACTTAAAAATAATAACGGAAGTGTAGTTTTATTTAGTACAGTTGCTACCAAATTAGGAATGCCTTTCCATGCAAGTGTTGCAGCTAGTAAATCTGCTGTAGAAGGTTTAACGAAATCTTTGGCAGGTGAATTTGCCACTAAAGTTAGATTTAATTGTATCGCTCCAACTGTAACAGATACATCTTTAGCAGAAAAATTATTGCGTAACGATAAGCAACGCGAAAACATGGAAATGAGACATCCGCTAAAGAAATTTTTAAAAGCAGAAGAAGTAGCAAGCTTTGCAAATTATTTGTTGTCAGATCACGCTTCGGCAATTTCTGGTCAAGTTTTTCCTATCGATGCAGGAATAGTTAGTTTAAAATTATAATATGAAATATTTAGCCTTTATCATTATGTTGTTTGCTTTTCAAGATACTATAACCGTTGTAGACTTTTCTCAATCTTCTGATATTAGCAGTTGGAAAACAACCAATGATGATGTTATGGGAGGAATTTCAACTTCTTCTATAGCGCTAAATGAAAATAGCAAAGGCGTATTTTCTGGTCATGTTTCTACAGAAAATAATGGAGGTTTTGCTATGGTTAAAAATTCGGTAGCTGTAACATTACATGAAACTTCAAAAAAAGTTATTCTTCGTTTAAAAGGAGATGGAAAAGCATATCAATTTAGAGTAAAATCAAATCCAACAGATCGACATTGGTATACTCAAAAATTTACAACTTCTGGTGATTGGGAAACTATAGAAATTGATCTAAATAGTTTATATCCAATCTTTAGAGGAAATAGATTACGAAGACAAAATTTTAATTATACAGAAATTAAAGAAATTGCTTTTTTAATAGGAAATAAACAAGATGAAAACTTCAAATTAATAATCGATTCGATTAAAATCAACTAAATCAATGAAAAAATCTTATATCAGGTTCATTATTTTTTTAATAACTAACTTTTTAGCACTTTATGTAGGTGTTTTATTAATGAACGATGGCCCACGAACAGATTGGTATCAAAACTTAAATAAAGCTCCATGGACTCCTGCGAATTGGGTTTTTGGTGCAGCCTGGACAACCATAATGTTATTGTTTGCTTTCTACATGACCAAACTAAGTTATGAATATTCGCAATTAAATAAAAAGTTGATAGTAGTATATAGTTTGCAATGGTTTTTAAACGTAATATGGAATTTACTTTTTTTCAATAAACATTACACCGTATTAGGTTTAATAAGTATCACTTTGCTGTGGCTTTTGATTGGTTACATCACGTTTAAGCATATAAAACAATTAAAATATTATACGATTTTAATTTTACCATATTTAGTTTGGATGACCATTGCCACAAGTTTAAATGCTTATGTGGTTTTTAATAATTAATGATCTGAATTAACCGATTTGTAATTATTGTATGCGCGTCCTAATTGTTTACTGATTTTGTCTCTTAATTTTTCTGGTTTTAGTATTTTAATAGATTCTCCATACCCAAGAATAACACGCTCTAATTCAAAGTTTATTTGAACTAAAATATTGAATATGAAACCATCTTCAGTTTCTCTAATTAAGCGTTGAGTATGATGAAAAGGTTTGGTGATTACATAAGGAGCTAAGCGTTTTTCAATCCAAAATTCTATACGTTTGGGGCTAGAATTAGAAACAGTAACACCAATTACATTTTTAAAATAATCATCACCATTAACAGCTTTATCTATGTATTCAATTTCATCCTTCTCTTCAATTTTTATAATACGGTCAAGAGCTAAATTCATAAAATCAGTTTTATGATACACTATTAAAAACCATCGATTATTAAACTCTTTTAAAAGCTGCGGATGAACAGTCAAAATATTTTCTTGTCTAGCTTTAAATGACTTATATGTAATTTCTAAAACTTTCTTCTTTTGAATTGCACTGTATAATGGATCTATAAGTTGCAAACCTTTTAATTGTTCATTTTTATCTAAATGAATAATAGCACGGTTATTTTCTTGCGAAGAATAAACAGAATCTTCTAAACGTTGTAAAACTCCATCCATTTCTTTAAATAGCGAAAAGTCTTTAAATTGGCGTAAAACCTGAATCGCATTGTTCATTACTTTTACATCATTTTCAGTGACAGGAATATTCATAATAGAATAACCTTCTTCTGCATATCGATAATATTTTCGTTGATAAACTTCTATTGGTGCATTGTAACCCAACTTATCACTACGCATCATTTGAATATCGAGCTGAACAGTTCTTTTACTTACATAAACATCTTTACCTTCATACTCATATAAAGCATCAGAACAAGCATCAATCAGGTCATTTAAAGTCCATTTGCGCATGGTATTTCGTAAACATTGATCTATGGTTTTATATCTAATTAAAGCGTTTTTATTTGATGCCATATTATAATTTTAATTACAGGTATTACAGTACATTTTTTTTATGAAAGAATAACGTAAATTCTGGAAATCTGTTTTCATCCAAAAACACCACTTTTTTTTATTAAAATCCATAGCTTTCTTAATAATTATTTCTTTCACATAATTATTAAAATGTCTTGGATATGCTATAGCTGTTTGTGCTAAAATAAAAGTTGCATCTTCATTTAAACGATTTTCTAAATAAGGTTTAGATAATAGTTCTAAAGTTAAGTCAAATCTACTCCAGTGGTTAAAAAATAAAGCTAATTTAATATCATCTTCAATAATTAGCGCTCTTTTTTTGAAATAATCTGTAATGTGATAAAAAGATTCAGAAATCCTTGGATAATCATTAATCTGACCATAATATTCAATAACGGCCATATGATAATTTAGATACAAAGAATTGCTTTTTTCATTCTTAGTGATTTCTTTAAATAAAGTTTTTACTTTTTCTGGATGCAAAACTCGAGCAAATTTTTCATTATCAACATCCCAAAATAGTAATAATCTATTGGTTGTTATTGTATATAAATTCAGTAAGTTTTTTTGCGCATTTACCGATAATTCTTCAGCTCTTTTTAACCAATAATTGATGTAAAAAATCACAGTGTCTAACTGATAAAAATTAATATTTTTTAGAAATAGGGCAGAAGTATTCTGAACAAATTCTTTTTTGTCAATAAGACGCTCTAAAATAAAATCTTCACTTAGAATGAAACTGATATCTTTCTGGTTATACAAAGCAACTAATGCAGCATTTGCCAAATCTTTATTGTTATGAAGTAACGCATCGATTAAATTATATTCTGAATGCTCTTTGCTAGTTGATAACCAAGAACCATTTTCATAAATAATAGCTTTTGATTTTCGTTGTTGTGCAAACTCGTTTTTAAAAGTTTGTTTTAGTTGATTATTAGCTAAATATCGTTTCTCTTTTTTAGTTGAGTTAACATAGTTTTTATAATCATACATTTCTAATTGAAAATCAAATAATTCCCAGTTTTCTTTAGCTTCAATATTTATTTTTTTATTGATTTTACCAAGCTTCTCATGTAAATGATTGGTAATAAATTCTGCTCTTTTTGAAAACAGATATTTATTATTAGAAAATGTACCATCTACAGAGGTATAGCTTTTCACATCTATAAATTCAATAGCATTTTTCTGTATTGTATCTGAAGTAATTTTGTGAGCTGTAATTTTAGAAGAACCAAAATTGAATAAAATTTCTTTTACAAATGCAGTTCCTTTAGTTTTTAACTGTACATCAGGAATATACAATTCTGGTTGTATGGGGATTAAAGAATACGCAGAAGAGGGAATTATTAGAGGAACTCTGTAATCACATCGATTCCCATTATTAATTAGAATTAGATTAGCAGTAATATCTTTTCCTATTAAAAAATCTGGGACTTTTCCCAGTGAAACTGTTAATCTAAAATTACTATTTGCCCTATTTTTAGTTAAGATTTCTTTTAAGTAAACAGGTTTTAATAAAACACCATCATAAATAGGTGAACTATCAAGCTCATTAGGTTTACCACAAGATAATTGATTCCTTGTAATTAAGTCTATTGCAATTCCATCGTTTTGATCTTTAAATATTTCTTTGAAAGTTTGTAAACTATGGTATCTGAATATAATTTCATTATTCTCAATACTTAACCTATTACCGAAACTAGCTATTATATTACTGAATTTAGATACTTCTTCACAATCATCATAACTTTCTCCAATTCCAAAAGTATTTTCAGAAAGCTGATTTGAAACTTTAAAGTTTTTAGCCCCAAAAACGTTTGTAGCAAAAATTTGTTTCTTTTTTGTATTGTAAGTAAAACCAAAACCACAGTACGAAAAATCATTAGAGATCATATTTTTATAATGTCCTTTAGAATTTTTCCAAGAGTTATACATCAAATTAGCCATTAACGATAACTTACGTTTTGTAAATGGTGGTTTTATAGATCTAGTTTTTAGAATATTTTCTCCAAAAACATTAAACTCTTTAGAAAACTTTTCAATACGATGTTTAGGAGTAACAAATTCAGTTTCTAACTGATTGTGGGTTAACTTGTATTTTTTAGACATATAGTCTGAATGGAACTTAGCTGCTTTAACTAAATTTAAATCATTCTTCAATGGAGAGGCATTTTTTCTTTTTCTAAGTGTGTTTACTTTTTTAAATAATAAATCTGCTAAATACTTTTCTTCATCAGCAGATAATTGTGTGTAACCATAAAATAGATTACCAACGATAGCAATTAATAGTAGTAGTTTCGTTTTCATGTGACAGGGAAAGTCAAAAACAATGCCTAAATAGTTTCAAGCTCTGTTTTTAAATTGAATTTCGCCTGTTTTTCATAATGATCAATAAAAGTATAGGTCTTGTAAATGAAAGGCTTATCTATAAAATGACGTAATACTTTTTTTCTTCCATTCTTATATAAAATATCTGGAACGAGTTTATATTCTTTGCGAATAAGTTTAGCATATTGCTGATATATTTCTGAAGATTGACCTAAAATAGCTAAATCAAAATCAATTAAAAAGCGAGTATCATTATCTGAACCCTCATGAGTTTTAGTGGCTATAATTTGATTAAAAATGATGTTTAAATCATCTTTCGAAAGTAGTTTTCGAAGTCGATCTACAGCAAAATCAGCACTTTTTTCTTCGTTATCTTTTTTCCATATATTATAAACTACATCATGATAAAATATAGAAAAAGAAACCAAATTCGAATCTTTCAATTCATCTTTATAACGATCAAAATAAGAGAAGATTTCCTCTAAATGATTTAAATTATGATAGGTACGATGCTTTTCTTTGTAGTGTTTTTCAAGCTCATTCCATAATGAAGAAATGAGTTCATTATCTTGAGAATAAAGTGATAACAATTGGGTAAAACGTTCTTTTAAAGTCAATTTTTTCAATTAAATAGTTTGTATTACAAAAATAAAAACTAATTTTACATAGACTTTAATCAGTTAAAGTTATTCGTTCTTTACTTTTCGTTCAGCAATAGTCTTTGAATTAATGTTTAATTTAAATACAAATAATTATGAATTGGAAAATTCAAAAGCTATTGAATGGAGAAACAATTATCTCTAAAGAACCTGGAAACTCGATGTTACCCATTTTAAAATCAAGACAACCCGTTGTTTTAAAGCCAGTACAATGGCAAGATTGTGAAGAAGGTGATATAGTTTTCTGTAAAGTACGGGGAAATTGTTTTACGCATTTAGTAAAAGGTAAAAATGAAAAACGAGGATTACTAATAGGTAATAATCGTGGACATCTTAACGGATGGACGAAAAATGTGTATGGTATAGTAACAGAAATCTTACCATCTAAGTAGTGCTAATAAGCACTTTTTTTGTTTATAGACTTTTCGAATTCAATATAAATTTCAATTTTTTATAATTATTTTTTATTACGCAAAAATATTGCGTAATATAAACGGATGTTTGTACCGTAATTAAAATGAAATGGAAACAAATATTTTAAATATCGAAAAATTAGAGGAAGCTATTCATAACGGATATATTCATAAGAATAAACATCCGGAAGCTGATTTATGGATTTATAATTATACGCAATCTGCACAATATGAAAGTTATTGGACAAAAGAAACTTTACAATGTAGAGGATTGATTTTAGATGCAAATTATAATATCATTGCTAATCCTATCGCTAAGTTTTTCAATGTAGAAGAGATCGGATATGAAAATTTACCGAATCTTCATTTTAAGATATTTGATAAAATGGATGGATCACTTGGAATTTTATATTGGCTAAACAACCAGCCGTATATTGCAACTAGAGGTTCATTTAATAGTAAACAATCAATTAGAGCAAACCAATTACTAAATAGCAAGTATAAACATTGTATTCAGAATTTAGATTTGAATAAGACTTATGTATTTGAAATCATTTATCCTGAAAACAGAGTTATTGTAGATTATGGTCAAGATGAAAAGTTAGTACTTTTAGCTATTATAGATACTAAAACAGGTATAGAAGAAGAACTAGTAGATATTGGTTTTCCGTTACCAAAACAATATCATTATAATAGTATCGAAGAGCTTAAAAGTTTAAACTGGAATAATAAAGAAGGATTTGTAATTAAATATGAAAATGGTTTTAGAGTAAAAATAAAATTTGAACAGTATATAGAATTACACAAAATTGTGACTCAAATTTCTTCTTTAACCATTTGGGAAACTTTAAAAGAAGAGGGAAGTTTAACAAAATGGATTGAAGATGTACCAGATGAATTTTTTAAATGGGTAAAAAAAACAGAGTCAGATTTAAAATTAAAATTTAAAAATATAGAAGAAATCGCAAAGTTAGAATATAAAGAGTTTGGTACAGACAGAGAAACAGCAGCGTATTTTCAAAGCTGTACATATCCAGCTGTATTATTTTCAATGAAAAATAAAAAAAACTACGATCAAATTATTTGGAAAATGATTCGTCCAGTATTTGAAAAGGCATATTCTAACGAGCACAATTAGATATTAAAATATTATAACATTATTAATGACAACTATTTTACGTCATTCCGAATTTATTTCGGAATCTCAAGATAATCACATTTTAAGTTTTTGATGAGAACTTGGAACAAGTTCAGGTTGACGTTATTAATTTCAAAATAGATTAAGAATTACAATTAAAAACTAAGAAAATGAAAAGAATAATCATATTAAAAGGAATACCAGCATCAGGAAAATCAACATACGCTAAAAAGTTAGTTTCAGAAAATCCTGGAATGTATAAGCGTATCAATAGAGATAGTTTACGTGAAATGTTAGATGCAAATCACTTCAGTAAAGGAAATGAAAAGTTTATTGTGAAAACAAGAGATTTTTTAATCAAAGAAGCGCTTATAGCAGGAAAACATGTTATTGTCGATGATACAAATCTTTACGACAAAAATCAGGAAAGAATTGCAGAAATAGCCAGTGAATACACCAATGAAACAGGTCACGCTGTAAAAGTTGAAGTGAAGTTAATGGAAATAGATGTAGAAGAAGCAATTCGTAGAGATGCTGCTAGAGAAAAATCTGTTGGAAGGGAAGTTATTCTAAGAATGGATAAACAACTGAAAACAAAAGAAAAGCTAAAAAACGAATATGTAAAGCAAGATGAAAATTTACCAAAAGCTATTATTTGTGATTTAGACGGAACCTTATCTTTAATTACAAATAGAAGTCCGTTTGATGGTAGTAAATGTGAGCAAGATTTGCCTAATGTACCAATCGTTAATCTGGTAAAGAATTATCAGAAGCTAGGATACAAAATCTTATTACTTTCTGGTAGAGATGGTCAATACAAATCAGAAACAGAATCTTGGCTTCAAAAGCATGAAGTAAATTACGATGCACTTTGGATGCGTAATCCTAAAGACAAAAGAAAAGATTCTATTATAAAAGAAGAATTATATAGAAATGAAATTGAAAATAAGTTTTATGTAGAATTTATTCTAGATGATAGAAATCAAGTTGTTGATTTGTGGAGGAAGAAATTACAACTACCTTGTTTACAAGTGTTTTATGGTGATTTTTAGAATGTAAATTAATGTTGGTTATCTATACTAATTTTAGTTTTGACGTCATTCCGAATTTATTTCGGAATCTCATAACAGTTTAATCTAATTAACAATGATAATCTGAAATACTGAAATAAATTCAGCACGTTCAGGTTGACGTATATAGATAATCATAAGTAAACTATGGAAATTCCGTATCAAATTTTCGGTTCTAAAAGTTCTGTTGACTTAGATGTATGTTTTTTTGTTGATGAGTTAAATTCGATACAAGAAAATCATGAAACGATAAAAACATACATCGAAAAGTCAAATATCGATACAAATAAAGTCATAAATGCTAATCTAGCAATTATTGAAAAAGGTATAGTCATAGCTTGTTTTAAAGGAGAAGAAGATGAATTAAATAATGCCTTGTATGAAACTTATAACGTTTATAAACAGCAATTTGAAAAAAGAATAATAAGGAAAGTAAACAGAAATGTTGAAGCTAGAATAGAGAGGTGTTTACGTTCTCTAATATCATATTTTACAAGAACTGAATTTAGAACAAAAGCAAAAGAAGCTCTAAGAGGAAGTATTAAAGATAAAGTTGTTTTTTTAGAGAGTATACAACTTGATAAGATTAAAGGTTTTGGAAAAAATGGTTCTCAAATAGAAGTGTATAAAACCATAGCTTTTCAATTAGGAATTACGTTAGCCTTATTAGAAGCTGTTGAATTGTATACTAAAGAAGGTATCATTGAATATTATCCAAATCTTGAAAAGTATTTACTAAGAAAAGAAAGTAATGCAAATGCATTACAAGAGTATTTAAATGAGTTTATAAGTGTTTTGAAAAAGAGAAATTATGAAACCAACTTTAAAAAAGATACATGATTTTCCATTTCGATATTATCAATATGGATCAACAAGTTCTACTGATTTAGATGTAATTATTGAAATCACAAAGGAAGAAATGCCATTAACTCAAGAAGAACGCAAAATCAAGTTAAAACAATTAATGTTAGATTTTGAATTGAACTGGAATGCTATTTTTGTAGTAATTGAAGATGGAGTTTTGGTCGATACCATATATACTAAATCATGGATTGATTCTTTGAATAATGCATTCTATCATACTTATAAAAATCATAAACAGTTTTTTGATTTACCAATTAAACGATTATTAAAAAGAAATAAAACATTAGCGATTTACAAAGCCGTAAGAACAGTATTAACAATGTTAACTAGAACAGATTTAAGAGTTAACATTAAACCTATTCTTAAAGGAATTCATTCTTTTTCAAATAAAATAGATGTTTTAAAAATACTTGATTTTACAAGTTTTAATTCTTTTAATCAGAAGAATACAGCGAATGAAGATGTTTGGAAAATTTTAGCTTTTTACATAGCTCAGAATATTTTATTGCTTTCAAAAAATAAAGAAGTATATTCAAAAGAAGAGATATTGAGTTACTATCCTCAATTTTCTAATTTTATAAATAGAAAAGTAATTTCAGTATCCGATAAACAAGAACTAAATATTCTTAAAGATATTTGGATTAAAGAAATTTCTAATTATGGAAATTTTACTTCAGATCATAATATTCTAAAGTGTAATGAAGAAGTAATTGATATGGTAAAAGAAGTGAGTTTAAATAATTAATAGATAAATTTTATATGAAAAAAGAAGGTTATTCTAGACATATTTTTTTGAATTTGGAACCTACTAAAGATGCTTTAGAATTTTTAAAACAAAGCCTTGATGTATATAGTTATGATTCTTATGTAAGTAATTTTTTAATGGATATAATCTTTCAAATAGATGAAACAAAAAGGAATTTAGACAAAAATGGTAATTATTATTGGCCTGAAGAGAATTTGATTCCTTACACATATCATTCATTATACAATCAAATGAATAAGGCTTTAATAATTTCAGAATCACAAATTATGTTTGCATATAAACAATTTGAATTATGTTTAAAAAATCTAATAAAGACTTTTTATAGAGATGATTATAATTTCAATATGTATAAATGGAATAATATTATAGGCTTTTTCGAAACAAAAAATATTAATTTAAGAGAACTGGAAGGGTATGATGAAGTAAATTCAATTAGAATTATTAATAATCAATTAAAACATAATTTTGATATAATTAATGAACAAACAGAGTCTATTGCTGAATTTATGAATGTAGAAAAAGATGAAGTTTCTTATTATGAGTTAGTACATTTTTATTCTAGAACTAAATTTTATATTCCTATTTTTTATAGTGAAATATGTCAAAAAATAGAAAATGATTTATTTTAAATAATATTCTATTATAAACTTAAATTATGGAAAAAAGAATTTTAGAACATTTAGCTGCATTAGAAAAAGAAAAGAATATTGAAATTCTATTTGCAGTAGAGTCGGGAAGCAGAGCTTGGGGTTTTGCTTCTCCAGATTCCGATTACGATATTCGATTTGTATACAAACATTCTAAAGACTGGTATTTAAATCTTTGGGAAACAAAAGATACGATCGAATTTATGACAGAAGATGATTTAGATGGATCTGGCTGGGATATCAGAAAAGCACTTCGTTTATTAGCAAAATCAAATGCTTCGTTTACAGGTTGGTTATTTTCATCTGTAATTTATAGAGCCAACACCGCTTTTTTAGAAGAATTAAAAAAATTGGCAAGCGAAAATTTTAATCCAATTGCTGGTTTTCATCATTTTAATGCAATGAATAAAGGTTTTGAGGAAACTTTAGGAACTGATAAAATGACATTAAAGAGTTTCTTTTATACTATCAGAACTGCTTTATGTGCCAATTGGATTACCAAAAAGCATACAATTCCACCAGTATATTTTAGAGAATTGTATGAATTAATTGATACATCTTTTCATGCTAAAATTGATGAAGTAATTCAGCTAAAAAGTGAACGAATAGAAAAGAGTAGCGATCCTGTTTCAGATGAACTAATTCGTTTAGTTAGAGACATTATTAATGAAAATAACGAGTTAAAAAATAGTTTGCCAAGCGGAAAAGCAAATCAAGAAGCGTTTAATACTTTCTTTTTGAAATATTTAGATTTGTAACTAACACTAAAAATTATTTATGTGCCTAATACTTTTAATAAAAACCTTGTAGAGCAATTGTAAAAATGATCTATTGATAAAAAGTTTGAAAATCAAGGCAGCAGTGAGGAAAAAGATGAAAAACTGTTTGAGTGATAACGAGTTTTTTTCATCTGTGGCTGTAGATGCTGTAGCATTTTCTTAATTTTTTATCATAAATCTTGATTTTTGCTTCTTTTCATCAAGGAAAAGAAAGAAGAATTATTCATTATCAAAAAGTTTTCGACTGCGCTCAACCTGACATTTATTTAAAAATATAAAGAAATGACACTAGAAGAATTAAAAAAATCAAACTCGATTATTTTCGAAAGTATTAGTGGAAGTAGAGCTTATGGATTACAAACGCCTACTTCAGATACTGATATTCGTGGTGTTTTTATTTTACCAAAAGATAAATTCTATTCGTTAGATTATGTTGGACAAATCAATAATGAAACGAATGATATTGTGTATTATGAATTAAGAAAGTTTATAGAATTATGCTTAAAGAATAATCCGAATATTCTAGAATTATTAAATATGCCAGCTGAGTGTATTCAAATTAAACACCCTATTTACGATAAAATTACTTCGGAGTTATTTTTATCAAAATTATGCAAGAATACATTTGCTAATTATGCTTTTACTCAGATTAAAAAGGCGAGAGGTTTAAATAAGAAAATTGTTAATCCGGTTGAAAAAGAACGAAAAGAAATTATTGATTTTTGTACAGTTCTTCAAGGAAAAAAATCATTACCATTAAAAGAATATTTAACAGAACATGATTTAGATATCAATAATTGCGGATTGGCTAAAATTCCAAATATGAAAAATTGTTTCAATTTGTTTTATAGTGATGCATTAGGCTATCAAGGAATTGCGAGAGAAAATGCAAACGAGGTGTGTACAAGCTCAATTCCGAAAGAAGAAAATCCAATTGCTGTTCTATACAGTAATTTAGAAGGTTATTCATCGTATTGTAAAAAGTACAAAGAATATTGGGATTGGGTTGATAAAAGAAACGATGAACGTTATAAAAGTAATATTTCTCATGATAAAAATTATGATGCGAAGAACATGATGCACACATTTCGTCTATTGCATATGGCTAAAGAGATTGCAAAAAACAAAGTAGTAAATGTTAGAGTTAGTGAATCTGAAAGAAAATATCTATTTAGAATTAAAAATGCTGAATTTGAATACGATGATTTAGTTAGTGAAGCAGAAACTATTAAAAAAGAATTAGAACAGCTTTATGAAACATCAGATTTACCAGAAAGACCAGATAAAACTTTAGCTAATCAGTTATTGAACAGTATAAGAACTGAATTTTATAATCAGAACGAATATTAGTGGTCTGTGATCATAAACTTACGTCAACCTGAACTTGTTTCAGGTTCTCATTAAAAATTGTTGCTTGCAAAATTTATGAGATTCCGAAATAAATTCGGAATGACGTAAAAATAGTATTTACAACTAAAAATTATTCAATAAACTAAAATAAAGAATTACTATAATTATTCTTAACTCGTAAAACTAATAATGCCAAAGAATAGAGGAAAAGAAGGTTCAGATGATCGATTATTTGGACAAGAATTTATGCAACGAAAGATAAAAGGAGCAGTTTTCGATATGTCGTTTCTATTAGAACGTGGTTATGGAGAAGCTTCTTCTTGCGAATTAGTTGGTAATCGTTACAAGTTGAATAAACGTCAACAACAAGCTATAAAAGGAATGTCTGCAGCAGCATCAGCTGTAAAAAACAGAAAGGAAAAGCAAATTTCGAAAGAGAATTTGATCGGTAAAGAAATCACAATTGATGGTTTTAATCAAATTATATTATTAGAAAGTATTCTTTCTAATGCGTATGTTTTTGAAGGAAAAGATGGAGCTTATCGTGATTTGTCTTCTTTACATGGAACTTATAAAAGTGTAAATCAAACAGAAGAAGCAATACGTTTAATTGGTGATTTCTTTCAAAAATATAAGGTAAAAAAAGTTGTCTGGGTTTTCGATCAACCAGTTTCTAATAGTGGTAGAATGAAAACTAAATTATTAACTATTGCAGAAAAATATCATTACAATTGGGAGGTAATCTTAGAAAACAATCCAGATAAAGTAATTGCAAATAGTGAATTTGTAGCTATAACTTCAGATGCTTGGATATTAGATCGCACATCTATTTGGTTTAATTTAATAGCTGAATTACTTCCCAAAAATTATAAAACATTAGTTTCTTGTTAGATTAGAATTCTCAAACTCTAAAAAATATTGCATATTTGCATCAGAAATGAAACAAGAATCATTACATAACAAAATTCAAATATCGAGAAAAGATGCTAGTGTTTATCTAAATTGGATGAACGCAGGAAGGACGTTATGTAATTATTTCAGAAGAAAATAGAGATTAAAAACAAATAATAATTCATAGTAAAAGCGTCCAATTTTTAAGTTGGACGCTTTTTTTGTAAAAAATGATTAAAAATCTTAGAAAGATAAAAGGTAAACACATAGTCGATGTTGAATCAACAAATAACTAATAATCAAAATAGTAACAGATTTGTTGTGTATTCGTAAAACTACGGACAGGAACTCTATTGAATTGTTTTAAGATAAGTTGCTGGTTTTTAGTTCTTTAAAGTTTGTGTGTTTAAAATATTTGACACATATTTGCACCACGAAAAAATTAATTCATAGGAAATGCTAAAAATGAATAATATACAAGATTGGAATACTAATAAAAGTGCACAAATAAATAGTGCTAGTATTGTTATGGAGTTATTTCAAATGAAAATTAGGAGGTATAGACAGTAAAAAGTTTAATATATAAATTTTAAAATGCACCTCCGAAACGAGGTGCTTTTTTTATTGTCAGTATTAAAGAAAAAGTATTTTAAAGAATTAATAAAAAACGTAGAATTATAAAGGAATGTTTAATGGCAATGAGTTCGAATCTCATCTTCTACACAAGCGCGCAAAAAGAGAATTAGTAATTATTAAAAAAATAAGATCATGTTTAAGAAATATAACAGTATTGAAAACACATACCGTGAAAAACAAATTGAGCAAGTTTATCTTCATGGATATGATAAAGAAAAATATGTAGTTCAAGAAAAAGTGCACGGATCTAACTTTTCTTTCATTACAGATGGAGAAGTAATTCAAGTCGCAAAACGTAGTGGGTTAATTGCTGAAGATGAAAAATTTAACAACTATAAATATGTACTAGAAAAGTATAGAACAACAATTAAAAAACTATTTGTACTTGTTAAAGAAAAATATCCAACTATAACTGAAGTTACGGTCTATGGTGAAATCTTTGGAGGTAGTTACGAACATCCGGAAGTACCAAAATCAAAAGGAATGTCAAGAATTCAAAAAGGAGTATTTTATACACCTGATAACGATTTCTATGCTTTTGATATTCGTATCGATCAAGAAGTGTATCTAAATGTAGATGAGGCGAATGAACTTTTTGAAACTGTTGGACTATTTTATGCAAAATCACTTTTTGAAGGTTCTTTTAAAGATTGTCTAGCATATTCAAACGAGTTTGATTCAAAGATTCCAGGTTGGCTTGGCCTTCCAGAGATTAAAGATAACACTTGTGAAGGTGTTGTAATTAAACCAGTAGAAAGTAAAATTTTTAAAAATGGAACACGAGTAATCTTTAAAAACAAAAACGAAAAATGGTCTGAACGTTCACATGCAACAACACGAGTTAGAAAAACTACTGTGATATCATTTTCAGATAAAGAAAAGGAAACACTAGAAAAACTAATGAGTTACATTAACGAAAACAGACTAATGAACGTACAAAGTAAACTTGGTGATTTCGAACCAAAACAAACTGGTAAAACCATTGGTTTACTATCTCAAGATGCTTTTGTAGATTTTAAGAAAGATTACGAAGAAGAGTGGAACACTATTGAAAAAGAACGTCAAAAACTATTTACTAAAGAACTTAACAAAGAAGCTGTTAGTTTAGTTAAAGAAGTACTTCTTTTTAAGTAAAGTAACGTCAACCTGAACTTGTTTCAGGTTCTCATTAAGTAGATTTAATTATTTAAAAATAATTTCGAATTAAATTCAGAAACTATTAAAATTAGAAATGTAGTTTAAAAGACAAAACATTGGAAAATACCCAAAGATGTAAGTAAAAATCTTTCCATTTCTAATTTTTTAAATTGCTACGCAAAAAGAATACGCAGTAATAAATTAAGTTTGTAGTGTTATTTAATAAAACATGAAAAAAGAAGAATTATATATTATACTGTTTGCCTTACAGAAAAAGCTCATTGAAAAAGAGGAAGAACATTATTTAACCTATTGTAAAAAAGAACATTTAACGTCTTTCATATCTAATTTACACAGTTATCATTCAGATGCTAATTTTTTAAATACACTTGCTTTACCATATTTCGAAGAAGAAATTGAAAGAGATAGAAAAGCTGCCTATGAACAGTTTCTATTTTTGTTTGAGATAAATGAAGTTGATGAATTAATTCAAAGATTTCAACATACAGATATCACTGATTTTCTTTTGGTTTTAGGGCAACGTTTAACATCAGCAACAAATAACACGATAAACGCACTTCCGCCTTTAAATGATGATGTTTTTAAAGCAAGTTTTGAGCAATATAATTTACACGTTACTAAAGCAGTTAGAGCTTTTGAAAAACATTCAGAGCGAACAATAAATAACTTTTGGGGTAGTGTGGAAGGAAATCCGAAACAGAAAGAGGAAAAGGTAAAAGAACTGATACAATATTTACTACATCACAAAACATGGTGGAATGTATTTTATCATTTTAAACACGAGTTGATTTACGAAGTTCGTATTACTTCTGGTCACGGAGCCAGATGGAAAAAAAGTAATTTAGAATTTATTGGTTTTGTAGAGCCTTTCTTGAATTTAGAAAATGAAAAATAATAGTATTTTAGCCTAAAAGAAAAAGTATTTTGTTATATATCATTAGTACTCTTATTGTCCTTTTTTTAGTATATAAAGTAATCACTAAAGAAAAAGTTGAACCTAAAATTAATACTGTCGAAATTCAAGAACATTGGTATACAATATTAGAAGAAAATGTACTGTTTTATCAGCAATTAAGTACAGAAGATCGTTTACATTTTAAGAAACGAATTCAGACTTTTTTAAATAGTGTAGAAATTATTGCGGTTGATTTTGTATTTGAAGATTTAGATATTTTATTAGTTGCAGCAAGTGCTATTATCCCAGTTTTTGGTTTTAATAATTTTATGTATCCGAATTTAAAAACTGTGATTATTTATCCAGATTACTTTAATGAAGATTTAGAATTCGCAGCAAAGTCAAAAAACAAAATTATTGGTGGATTAGTTGGAAACGGACGCTTTGAAAATAAAATGATTCTATCGAGAAGAGCTTTACACCATGGTTTTACGAACAAAACTGATAAAGGAAATACCGGAATCCATGAATTTGTTCATTTACTAGATAAACTAGACGGAAATATTGATGGTATTCCTAAAGCATTATTAGACAATAAGAATTTGTTAGTTTGGCTAGATTTAGTTCATGATAAAATGGAAGATATTAATAACGATGATTCTGATATTAGGAATTACGGAGGAACATCAAAAGAAGAATTTTTTGCAGTTGCTTGCGAATATTTTTTCGAAAGACCAATGTTATTAAAAAGAAAACATCCGAAGTTATATCAAATGTTAGATGATTGCTTTACAGTAGATTAAAAAATTAATGGGATAGTAGTTTAAATGGAGAAAAACTAGGTGTCCGGCCAGACCCAGATGCGAGTTCGAGTCTCGTCTATTCCACAAAGAAAATCATATGGAAACATATCAATTTACTCAAGAAGAATGGGACAATTGTATTAAAGTATTACAAACTTTAAAAGACAATCCTTTTCATAATCCAGATAATCAATTGTTTTCTGGTTTAATTACTAAGATTCATAAAAAAGCGAAAAAGCAAAAGAGTCATGAGTCAACTCAAGAAAGATTAAAACAAGATTTAAATGTTTTAAAAGAATCTACCATTTTCAAAAATGCAATTCGTAATGAAACGTTATATGCTGAAGGTGAATTGAATACTACTAAAGAATTTAAATCGATAAATAAACCTAAGAATTGTTATGTCTGCAATGTACAGTACAATAAGGTTCATTTTTTTTATAATAGAATGTGTCCGAATTGTGCTGAAGAAAATTATGAAAACAGATTTAAAAATATTGATTTAGAAGGAAGAAACGTAATTATTACTGGAGGAAGAGTAAAAATTGGTTATGCAACAGCTTTAAAAATATTAAGAGCAAATGCAAATGTTGTAGTTACAAGTAGATTTCCAGCTTTAGCTTTAAATCAATTTAAAAAAGAAGAAGATTATAACGATTGGAAACATAACTTAATAGTTTACGGTTTAGATTTAAGAAACCTAACAGCTGTAAAAGAGTTTATTGAATTCTACAAGTCTAATTACAATACTTTAGATATTTTAATAAATAACGCAGCACAAACTATTAAATACAACGATATTTATTACACACCATTAGTTCAACAAGAGCAGAAGTTACTTTTAAATTCTGATGAAAATTTGTGTATTGCAAATACAACTTCAGTTTTGCAAGAAACTAACTTATTAGTGAATTCTGAAGAATATCAGGATTTTGAAATGAATAGATTTGGACAGCCTATCGATACTAGAGAGAAAACAAGTTGGAATTCAACATTAGAAGAAGTTTCTATGTATGAGTTGTTAGAAGTTAATTTGATTAATCAGATATCACCTTATTTTTTGATTAAAGAATTAACTCCTTTATTCTCTCAATCTAAGTTTGATAAACGATTCATTATTAATGTAACTTCTTCTGAAGGACAATTTAGTTACAATAATAAAACGATTTTTCATCCACATACAAATATGACAAAAGCAGCATTAAATATGATGACACGAACTTCTGGTAAACAGTTTGAAAAAGATCATAATATTTTGATGTATGCCGTTGATGTAGGTTGGATTTCTACAGGAGCAAAAGAAGTTTTACGAGAAAAACAGTTTAAAAGAGGCTATATTCCTCCTTTAGATTCTGTAGATGGAGCAGCTAGAATTTTACATCCAATTTTAGAAGGAATCCAAGAAAAACCTATATTAGCTGGAACATTGCTGAAAAATTACAAAATAGAAAATTGGTAATATGAAGATAGTAGTTCAATGGAAGAATATATGCCTGTCACGCATAAGGTTGCTGGTTCGAATCCAGTCTATCTTCACTTTTTAAAATATAAGAAAGAGGTAAGCTAATTGGAAAGCAGCGGAATGCCAATCCGATGATGTTGGTTCGATTCCAACCCTCTTTCTTTTAAAAACTTAAGACTATGAAACATTTCTTAGAAAAAACAACAAATACACATGTTTTAGAAGCTAGTAAAATTAAGGTTGTAAAAACTTTAAATAGCACAGAAGTTATCCAAATCGAAGGAGATGGATTTGTAACTCATGGTGAGCATGGATGTATAAAAATAGAAAGTGAATATGTAATAAAGTATGTTCAACAAGAATATAATCCTATTACACGTATTGTAGAAAATGCTTATGATTAATGATGGATTTACCAATTATAAAAATCGTTAAAGAAGAAGATTTAGAATTTCTACAATTATATGAAGAATTTCATTTAGAAATATATTTACATGCTTGTACAATACAACTAGATCATCTTAAAGGTAATTTAATCGTAAGAGCTACACATTGTTTATTTCCAAACTTAAAAATAGTAGATGGGGTATTGTCTGTTGATGGTAAAGAAAATGTATTTCCAGAATTACATTTAATTAAAGGAAATTTAAATATTCATGAAGTAAATACAAGGTTACCTAAATTAGAAAAGATTCTAGGAAAATTAAAAAAGTACGAAGAAGTATTACTTCCTAAACTAAAAGTTATAAATGGAGTAGAAAAAGAAAATGAATGGATAGAGATTAGTAACAACTCACAATTACAGAAAGTTAAAGACAATCAATACTGTAATCTTAGAATTTATGACGCAAGTTATCCATTGGTTTTTCCTATGGAAGAACATTTTGGCTCTATAGAAATCATAAATAGTTCTTGTAGTTTTTCTAATCTTAAAAAGATTTGGGGAGATTTACTCATCAAGAAAAATGATAAAAGAGAAGTACATACACCTAAATTGAAATTAATTTTAGGAAGATGTGAGATCAACTCTTCAAATCAAAGAATTTGTGTTGATGAAATAGGTAAAAAATTAATCATTCAAAAAGGAATGAATAATACATTTCCATCTTTATATAAAGTAGGTAGTATTACTTTAACTAAAGAAGGGACAGAACTTATTGCTCCACAATTAAGAATAATTCAAAAACAATCACTTTTAAATGGTCGTTTTAAAGCTCATTTATTAGAAATAATAAATATAGAATACAGTTATGACTTTGAGCATTATTTACCAAATCTAAGAGTAATTAATGGTAGTATTATAACTCCAGAATCAGCTAAGAGCATACATTATTTAAATAACTTAACAATAGTAAAAGGAAATTATTTTACTAATGATTATCTAGAAACACCAGAGCTTACTAAAGTTTTTGGAACTTTACGATTAGTAGATAATACAACCAAAAAGTTTAAGAATTTAAAAACAATTTCTGTCTTAGAAGGTAGTAAAGAAGCCAAAGAAAACTTTGTAAAAATTAATACTACAATTACTAACATTAATAAATCAGAATATTTTGAAACTGATAATCCAGGAATAGTCAAAGAGTTTTATCATCAGATAAGAGAAAATCAGCTATTGTCTAAAAATTATTTTTATTTAGGTTCCCGTTGGAGAAATCAAAAGTTACCAATTTCCTTCAACATGTATGTGCAAATATTGAAAATGAAACACAGTTCCTATCAAAACTTTTATACACGTGAAGTTTTAAGAGAATGGACATGTGAAATGAATCCACACTTAATTACTGTTTTAAAAAAGATAGAACGAGTATGGCAAGAAGTTGAAGCTTTAAGTTTTCAGAAATTATTTAAAATTGAGAACTTAAATATTAGAAGATTCTCATTTAATTATGTTGGTGTTGCAGAAGTAATGAAAGCTTTAAACGCAAGTAGAATTAAATCTGAAGGAATTTTAGTAAAGCATTATGAATATGATTTAGAAGGAAATAAAACAATTGTAGAAAAGCATAATATCTTTGAAACCTATGAAGTTAATTTTAATCAAATTAGTGATTTAAGAGTTTGGAATCGAAATTTGCAAAAAGGTTATGCCGTAAAATGTTGGTGTACATCAACAAATAACGAACATTGGTTATGGATAGAAAACAAATACAAAGACAATCCATTAGAAGCAATTGCATCTACTTTTAGAATTCATGAAAATATAATTCCTCATATCAAACATTTAAAAAGACAAGGTGATATATTACTTTGTGAAATGAAAAGAAAAATAATACCTGAAGGTGAAATTAGACCTTTAACCAAGGAAGAGTATTTTAAATTATTAATCGCAGAATCATAAAAAGCAAATGCAGTAAGCATTTATATGAAAAACTCTAACGAATAAAGGTTCAAGTTTTCAGAAAAGAGAAATAAAACCTAGTTTTACAGAGAGATAACTTATTAAAAAAATAAATTGTTATGGAAGATAAGTTGACAAAACAAGAAATACTTATTCAACAAGCCACAGAATATTACAATCAAGGAGATTATTCCTTAGGTTATCGAATGTTACTTGATGCAACTTTAAATACAGATAAAATTGAAGCGTTTAAAGCTGCATTAACATTTGTTGAAACTTATGAAAAAGAAGAAGATAAATCCAATGTTTTAAATGATTTTATAAAGTGTAAGGAAATTATAAATGGTTTTAAAATTGAAGATCAAAATGCAATTGGCCAACCAATACTTAAGGGGAATTCTATAGAAAAAGTATATAGAAGAGGGAAATTTAAACTGGGTCCAATCAATATAGAGTTAAATAAAGGAGATATTTTCGGATTAGTAGGTGAGAATGGTAACGGTAAAACAACTTTGCTTACAATTTTGGCTTCTTTAATAGAAAAAACCTCAGGTAATCTGTCATATTCATTTCTTAATAAAACAGATGATATTTATGATTTAAAATCAAAGTTGGTTTATATTCCTCAAAGAACTTCAAAATGGTATGGAAGCGTAGTTGATAACTTAAAGTTTGCATTGGTTCATCATGGAGTTACAGGTGAGAAAAATCATTTGTTAGTACATATGATGATTGCAAGATTTGGATTATGGAAATACAAAGATTTAAAATGGAGCGAATTGTCTTCTGGATATAAAATGCGTTTTGAGTTAGCGAGAACAATGCTTAGAAAACCTGAAATTGTTCTGTTAGACGAGCCTTTGGCTAATTTAGATATTCTTGCGCAACAAGTAATTTTAGAGGATTTAAAAATGCTGGCCAAATCTCATGTAAATCCTATTGCTATGATTTTTTCATCTCAACAATTATATGAAGTTGAAAAGGTTTCAGATGAAGTAATTTATTTAAGAAATGGTAAACCTACAGATCTTTTAGGTTTAAAAACTGAAGAAGAAAACTCTTTAATTATAGAGTTTGATACTGCTAATTCAAGAGAAGATATAGAAAAAGTGTTTGAACAATATGAATTAGAACAAATCGAGTATAATGGAGGAGTGTATATCATATATTTTAAAGATAACACGATTACTTTCAATACTGTTTTATCAATTATAGCGTCAAACAATTTTACAATTCAATACATCAGAGATATTTCTAAATCAACCAGAAGATTTTTTGTGTACTAATACTTGCTTATGAAAACGATTAAAAAAATAAATAAATACTTAGTAGAACATTATCCATTAATTTGGAATACAAAACTAGTTTGGATGTTAGCTTTTGCTATCATTGTACATCTTACATTTTTTATAGCTGGTTTTTTATCTGTAAATACTCAAAGTGATGTTTCTAGTCATTATAATTTAGAGGAATTTTATTATGGCTCTCCAGCATTTTTAATAGGAGTTTTAACTTCTATCATATCATTATTAATCTGGATTATTTTCTACTTGAAAAATAACGCTTTCAAGAATTTTTACCCATTAAAAAAAGGAACTTTATTCATACAGTTTTGTATTCTGTTTTTAATATTTTTCACCAATATCACTCATTATTATTCATATAAAAAAGGAGTTACTAGTAAAATAAAAACTTTATACAATTGGAATGAAATAGATACAGATATTAAAAAGTTTAATAATGCTGCGATCTTTTTTTTAAAAAATAGAACGAATTATGAAATTGAAGAAAAAGATTATCCAGATCCTTTTCCTTTAGAAGTTGTATCCACCAAAAGAGAAGATTATTTAGGAATTACAATAGATACAACACGAGCTTTTATAAAACATAACGACGAGTATTATCAATTTTTCAAAATCAATCATGAATTGATAGCTGAAGATGTTAAAAATAATGTTTTTGCTGATGAAGGAATTTATGATGAGGATTCATATGTTGAAAATAGTCAACCTTTTAAATATAGAATTGTTTATGATATTTCTTCTTACAAGGAATTAATTACTCCAAATTTATATAACTTTTCTAGAGAGTTTATTAGTTATGGGCAAGATTCTACTGATCGAAAGGATAGATTAATTTATTATCAAAAACTATTAGATAAGAAAGACGAAAATGTTCTTCGTAACAAATTAGACGAGTTTTATAATTTAGCAAAACAGTACAATGTAAAGCATAACATTAAGAAGGAAGATTGGTTGTATCTTTTAAATTTTAAAAATGATTATCAGTATATTATTAACATAAAAGATCGAAAAGCTTTAAATTATGATCTAGATAAGCTTAAACTAAATTACTACAGAACTAAAAAGAGAATAGATACTGTTTTAATTCCAAATACTTCACATAAAAAAGATCAAATTTATTACAGTCAGTTTCCTAAAACTTCTGATGGGAAAAGTATTTTAATAGAAAAAGAATATTATGAATATTTTGGTTATGTACCTTATTGTGATTTTAGTGGTTTAAATACTTTCTTTAAAAATGTTTATTATACATTTCATCCAACTTTCGATTCTGTTAGTTTATATGTATTTATTGTTTTATCAATTGTATTCTCATTATTAATTTTCTTATTTAAAACTACAGATATAAGAAATATGTTATTAAGTGTTGTAGCAGCTGGTGTAGTATTGATTTTTGGAATATTATTGATTTTTATAGCAGATAGATATTTAGGGTTTAATAGTAAAATAGGAATTTTAATTGCTCTAATTTTAAATATTCTAATCGTAATTTTTTCAGTTTTAGCTTTATTAAATAAATGGCGTAAAGGATTAGTGTCTATTTTATTTTCTTTAGCTCAATTTGCTATTCCGTTAATCATATTACTCGCAGTTTTATATTACAAAGAACTGCTAGGTTATCCATATAGAAATAATGATCCATTTTTAATATGGTATGATCAATATGGATTTTGGTTTACCATTTCTGTATGGATATTTGGAATTTTCTTTTATAGTAAATCAATAAGAAATTGGAGAGCTTGGACTGAATAAGTTTAATAAAGTTGAATTCTAATGAATAAAAGAATTTCTAAAATACCTAATAATGTTCAAGATAGAACATCAATTGCTTGGAAAAAGTTATGCGAGTATGTAGATCAACTTGCAGAAAGCAACGCAGAAGAGTTTTCACCAAGAGATGTTCTTGGTAACGAGTTATTTTCTCAAATTTATACTTTACCAGAATCTATAGCTAAGCTTAAAAACGTAAAGAAAATTGATTTATATGGTAGTAATTTAAAGCGTATTCCACCAGAAATAGGTGAGATGGAATCACTTGAATTCTTTGATCCTTATACATCTTATGATTTACATTGGTTTCCATTTGAAATATTTAAATGTAAGAACCTAAAAGACAGTCGTATTAGTACAAGAGTGCTTTATGGAAATTACAAAAACCGTATGGGATTTCCTCGATTAAATCATAATCCTATTCGATATCATGGTGATACTTTAAAATGTAGTATTTGTAGTAAACAAATGAGCTATGAAGTAACAAATCAAATGTGGATAACTACCAGAGTAGGAACAGATATCATTCCAATGTTAGCTAACTTATGTTCAAAAGAATGTGAAGAACAACTTCCAAAACCACCAAAATATTATGTGCAATTTCCACATAAAGGAGGAGCAGATTTAGTACAACCAGATATGAACGAATTTGAATATATTGAAGCTGTATATGAAACTGTTACTATGAAAAAAGTCCAAATAAAGGATGAAGACCCAAAAAACGATAGATCTAAATTTTTAAAACTTTTAAGTAAACTATTTTCGTGAGAGTATTAGTTCGTTTATTATACGATTTTAAAGATGAAACTATTGATATTTCATGTAAAGAAGATATTATTTCTAGTATTGAAAAAGTAAAACACGCAAGAGTATTTCATGTTTTTGTATATATTTTAAGTTATGTAGATCAACGTAAATCTATTGTTTTAAAAAAGAAAAATGATAAATTTCTTGTAGAGTATTTAGATAATAATAAAGTTACTTTTTCAGAATTCGAAATCTCAAGTATAGAATCTTTTTATGGTTATATAGATAATTTTCTGGAGAAAAATTTAAATGATACAGATGAGTTTTTTGAAAATAATAAAGCAAAAAAAGAAACTTTAAATAAAGAAAATTATCAAAAATGGAAATTAAAGTATAATCTTGAACAAAAAAATGAACGAAAGAAAAAGTGGAAAAATGCCTTAATAGTAATTACTTTATCACCTTTATTTATTTACATAATAAACCTTATTTATACTGGAGAGTATAAGTTTATTGGGCAAAAAACTCAAATTGTAAAAGCACATATTTACAAAATAAATTGGGCCCATGCCGGACCTGGGAGATATTATCAACGACTATATTATAAATATAGTTGCAATAACAAGTCTTATAATGATATAACAACTATTAATAAGTTTGTAGGTGAACGAAAAGTAGGAGATTCGATAGTGCTAAAAATTTCAGAATCTAATCCAATGCGCTATGTAATTAAACAATATATTACTACTAAATAGTTTTTAAGATTTAATTTAAAAAGAAAGTAGCATATTTGTTCTTCGATTGAAAAGAAATTGTATTGAAAAATAAATAATTATGAAACCTAAAAATCATAAAACATTAAGAGAGAAAGAAGTTCGTAAAATATACAGACAACTTAATGTTCTATATGAAAAAAAATCAGAGTTAAAACTAATAAAGTTAGATCAACCTTACCGACATGGTTGGTTTAAAGAGCTAATTATTACTAATAATGTAGATAAGTATGCTAATAAAGAATATATAGAAGAAGTATACAGATTAGTTGAGAAAAAAGTTTGGGCTAAAACTAAGGAAGAAGCAGAACAAAAATGGAGAAACCAGATTTCTAAATATTTAATCAATAAAGAAATTCCTACGATCAATAAAAAACAATACAATAGGTTGAGTATTGAAGCTAAAAAACTATGTATTCCTTTTCAATATTATACTGAAAGAAAAAACTTAAGAACTCGTTTTTATATTAAGATACCTAAAGGAGCTTATAAAATAAAATTCACAAGAGCTTATGTAACTCATACTCGAAATGTAGATCCTCAATTAGGTAAACAAATCGCTTTTTTAAATCAAAAATTAAAAAGTAAAGGATATTACGAAACAGAAAGAAAATTATTCCCATGGTTAACTCATGATGATTGGCCTAGTTATAGAGAAAGTAGGCAAGAAGGTAAGAGAAAAGTTAGAAATTTAAAAAGTAAAGGAATTAAATACTTAATGAATGAAGCTTGTTAAAGCCCATATTTTATTTATTTCTATTTGTCCAAATTTAATTTAAAATCAATCTAAGCCTATAAATCAAATAAAATTGTCATATTTGCTGACATATTTATTAACGCAAAAACAAAAATATAACCTATGCTAATGCAATTTAATCACATATCGGACGCTCAAAAGCGATTTTTATGGAGTTACAAATAGGTTATTGTAGTATAAAATCACTCAAAAGCGTCCAAGTTGTAAAATTTGGACGCTTTTTTTATGAAAAAAATGTAGCCCTTTGGAAAAAGAGTCAATAGTACTACATAACTCAATTACAATAGATTAATTATCTGAAGAAATTCGGACAGGATTTTTATTGTTTTTATCCGGGTTAAGTGTTTGATTTTTAGTAAAATAAATTTGTTTTTTTCTTGCGTAATAAAAAAAAGCCTCACATCTTTGCATCGCAATTAAAGCAAAAACAAAATATCGTTTTAATAACTTTATTATAATAGTTAGGGGAGTCTAACTCATATAAAATAAAAAAAGGAGTTAAAACTTAACACATAAAAAAACGAAGTAAAATGTTCAATTTAAGAAAAGACATCGGTGTAACAAGAGAACTAGGTTCTTATGCACAACAGCTTCGTGACTTCATTCATAAATAGTATTCAATATGTTTAAAGTCCGAAGCCCAAAACAAAGTTTCGGATTTTTAATACTACACAATTCCGTTTAGTTTATTACCATTTCCGAAACAAACAGAGCAACGTTTAATAGGAAAATAATTGAAACCAGAACATAAAAAGTCGAAAAGGCTTAAAGAGGTTCGTGGTATCTGGAAAAGACAACGTCAAATTTGGAAACAAAAACAAAGTTTAGGGTATATAAAACTTGAAAAACCAATTCGACATGGTTGGTTTAAAGAGATTGTTATAACTCAAAACGTAGATCGATATAATAACAAGAAAGAGATTTTTGAATTATACGATGTAATAGAGAAGAAATTTTGGGGCAGAACCAAAAAAGAAGCTGATAAGCAATGGTTTCACCAAATTTCAAAATATCTGATCTATAAAGATTTTCCAACAATCAGTAAACGTCAATTCAACAGATTAAGTTATAAAGCACAAAAAATGTGCACAGTGTATTCGTACAGAACAGAAGATAAAAAGCTTAGAAAAAGATTTTATGTACGAATTCCTAAAAGCGCCTATCGTATAAAATACACGAGAGCTTATATAACACATTCTAAAAGAATTGATCCAGAGTTAGAAAGTGAAGATGCTTTACTTGATAACAAGTTGTTAAGAAACGGATACTACAAAGCAAATGCAAAATTTTGTGGTTGGAATCGAAAAGATTATTGGACAACCCAAGATTTTACAAAGGATAAACTTAAGGCTAAAAAACAATTAAAAGCTTTACAAAACTATCCAATAGCAGCAATTTTAAATGGGAAAGTAACATGGGAAAGAGATTAAAAGGAAAAGATCTAATCAATTTAGGATTTCCACAAAATAATAGCATAAACATCGCCTTAGGGCAAATTAACCGATACAGAAAAAAGGAAAAGAAAGAGCGCATTTTAGAAGAAGCAAAAGACGTATTGCTTCATCCTGAAAAATATCAAGGAAATGCGATTTGGGGGAAAGTTGCAGAAGGTTTAACAAAACCAGTAGAAGTTAGAATGCATCAATTACGAAATACAAGAGCTCCATTTTCAATTTATGGAGAAAACGAAATTGATGATCAAGCAAAGTATCAATTATACGATGCTTTAAAATTACCAATAGCAGTGCAAGGTGCATTAATGCCAGATGCACATTCGGGTTACGGTTTGCCCATTGGCGGAGTTTTAGCTACAGAGAATGCAGTGATTCCATATGGTGTGGGGTTAGACATCGGCTGTAGAATGGCCTTAAGTATTTATCCAATGAAAGCTTCTCACATCAAAGGAAAGCAACATCAAATGGAGAATATTTTAAAAGAGCATACAAAGTTTGGAATGTATGAAGCTCATGATAAAAAACAAGATCATGAAATATTTGAACGTAGTGAGTTTCGAGATATTCCATTAGTAAAGCGTTTAAAAACAAAGGCATTTAGACAATTAGGAACTTCAGGAAGTGGAAATCACTTTGTAGAGTTCGGAATTGTAACGATAACTGATGAAAAAAACGAGTTTGATTTACCAGTTGGTGAATATGTGGGATTATTATCTCACAGCGGATCAAGAGCTTTAGGAGCCAATATAGCAAAGCATTATACCTATTTAGCGAGTAAACAATGTCCGTTACCAAAGAACGTACAGCATTTAGCTTGGTTAGATTTAAATACACATGACGGACAAGAATATTGGTTAGCTATGAATTTAGCAGGTGATTATGCAAAAGCTTGTCATGATAATATTCACAAACGAGTAGCAAAATTGTTAGGAGTAAAGCCACTAGCAATGGTTGAAAATCATCACAATTTTGCTTGGAAAGAACAAGTAAACGGAGTAGAACGAATCGTACATAGAAAAGGAGCAACTCCTGCCAGCAAAGGAGAATTAGGAGTAATTCCAGGATCTATGACGGCACCAGGATACATTGTTCGTGGATTAGGTAATCAAGAAAGTTTACAGTCTGCTTCACATGGAGCAGGGAGAAAGCATTCTAGAAGAAAATGTAAAGAGAAATTCACCAAAAGTGATATTAAACATCAACTGAATATGAATCAAGTGAGTTTAATTGGAGGCGGAATTGATGAAGCGCCAATGGCATATAAAAACATAAAGAAAGTCATGGCAAATCAACAAGAATTGGTAGAAGTAGTAGGAACTTTTACACCGAAAATTGTGAGAATGGATAAGTAGTTCTGTGAACAATGATCATTTATATAATGATCAATTTTTAATGATGAATTACGAATTGTCACTTCGAGTGAAATTATTTGAAATGGTATGGAGAATAATTTTATATCGAGAAGTAATCGAATTGTTCTCGATACAATTTTACTTCATTTTCATTCATAAAATAACTCGAACTGACATTAGTATAACTAAGAATGTTTAATAAAATATTTCAAAAAAACAAACAGCTAAAAGTAAAGAGCCAATGGCTAATAGCTAATAGCATAAAGCTAGAAACTATGGGAGCAAAACATAACACAAAAAGATACGGAGAATTATGGCCTGATTACCGTATAGAATTAGGCTTAAAAATATTAGAAAAATTAAAACAATGGATTGTTATTTCTGGAGGCTGGGCTTGGCATTTTATGTCAGAAATGAATCATAAGGAATACAAACATGCACATGATCATAAGGATATAGACATTTTTGTGAATCCTAAAAATATAGGAATTGTAATGCAAATTTTATTGGATGAAGGATTTGAAAAAGTTTGGACTCGTTACGATCATATGCCTAGTCAAGAGAATTTTAGACGATACGAAAAAATAGAATGGTTACCAACAGGAAGAGAAATTAGAGTCACAATCGATTTCTTTGAATCTAAAACCATAGCAACAACAGAAGTTAATGGTTGGCAAGTAGTTCAGCCAGAAACGTTATTAAGTTTTTATTCAAACATTCATTCAAGTGATAAATGTTGGGCAGTAAAAACCGCAATAAAATTAGTATCAGAAGGGAAAAATCCAATAGGCAATCCATTGTTATCAAAAATGCCTTAAAGGCACTTTGTCACTTCGAGTGAAAGTATTCAAAATGAAATAAAGAATGCTTTTGTATCGAGAAGAGTTTGGTAGATTCTCGATAAAATTTGAATCTCATTTCACTCGATCAAAATCACTCGAACTGACAATAAGAAAATAACATGGAAACAAAAACAATTCAATTTACCGCAGGTCGTGGTCCTGCAGAATGTACTTGGGTAGTTGCTAAAATATTAAAAACGTTCATTAAAAAATTAGAAGAAAATAAGTTTGATTATACGATTCTTCAAAAAGAAAATGGGAATCAAAATGGAACTGTTCAATCGGTTACGATTCAAATTGAAGGTAAAAGTTTGACTTCATTTTTAAAAGAATGGTTAGGTACTATTCAATGGATTGGAACATCAACATTCAGAAAACATCACAAACGTAAAAACTGGTTTATCGGTTGTTTTGAATTAAAAATCAATAACAAAATTACTGTAGATGAAAAGCAAATAGCATTTCAAGCCCTACGAAGTTCTGGTCCTGGAGGACAACATGTAAATAAAGTAAGTTCTGCGATTAGAGCAAAACATATTCCAACAGGAATTCAAGTATTGGTATCAGAAAATAGATCACAGCATCAAAATAAAAAGATAGCAATACAACGATTAAAAGAGCGTGTGGTAGCAAGTAATATTGAGCAATTACAGCAATCGGTACAACAAGAATGGGAAAATCATTTGAATATAGAAAGAGGAAATCCAGTAAAGATTTTTACTGGAATTGATTTTAAAATTCAAAAACAGAAAAAGAAAAACTATAAATTAAAACGTAATCAATTAAAAAATGATTTGCGTAGAGAATTATAATAATCTAAGATTAAAAATTTAAAGAATTGTCAGTTCGAGTGATTTTTATGAAGATGGAGGCATACGAAATCGAAATAAAAATAGTATCGAGAACTTCTCGATATAAAAGTATTCTTCATTTTATTCCGAATACTTTCACTTGAAGTGACAAAAAATGAAAACAAAATGAAAACACTAACGAATAATTACATATTTAAAGCATTAGATGCATATCCATATGATTTAGAAGAAGCTATGGAAGCTTTAACTTATGCTTTAGCTTATGATGAAAAAAACACTATGGTGTTAGGCTTGCTTGCACGCATTTATGCTGAGAGTTTATATGATTATGAAAAGGCGAAAAGTTATTTTGCTGAAGCTTTAGCTGAAGATATTAATGCGTTTCATATTTATCCGCATTATGTTAATGTTCTATTATGGAATGAAGATTTAGATGAAGCTGAAAAATTAATAGATTTTGCTTTAAAAATTAAAGGTTCAGACAAAGCGGTTTTATATGTAAGTAAAGCAAGACTTTATGAACAAAAAAGATCTTATCAAAAGGCATTAGACTTCTTAAAAGAGGCAAAAATTCATACGTATAATGATAGTTTTATGTATACAATTGATCAGCATAAAGATAGGATTAAAGATAAAGTTCCACGGAAAAAGAAAAAGACTAAAAAGAAAGAAAAGAAAAAAGAAGCTAAAGCAAAGAAAAACAAGAAAAAGAAGTAACTGAGTTTAATCATCAAAAAATAAAAAATGAGAAGAGAAGTTTTAAAAAGATTTTTAAAAGGCACGGATAATTCAGGAAGATTTATTGTTCAGTCTAAAGTAACTGGAATCACATATTATGTAGAGCCTATAGATCAAGGAAAACCTGATAAGTTATGGGGAGATTTAGATCCAGCTACTAAAAAGCTCACTGGCGATTATGGAAATGTTAGGAGAGGAGCTGTAAAACCTTCTGAATCTTTAATTACTGAGGCGAATGGCTTTATAAATATTGATACATTTAAAGGAAGTCCGTTAGCTGAGATTGATCGTAGAGATAAAATTTATGAAAATAAATAACATTATTTTTTATTACGCAAAAACAATGCGTAATTCACCTCAATATTTGCAGTGTAATTATGAAAAAGAGCAATATTTAATCAAGTTGCTTACTGAAAAAGAAATAGAAAATCTATGAAATTGAAAAGAAGAGGGGGAAGATTGAAAAAGAAAAAAGCCTCATCATAACGAGGAGTATGATGAGGCAAAATTAAAAGTTCATTAACATCATAATATAGTTCGGTAGCTCAGCGGTAGAGCAACAGAAAAATACTATTCGCTATGAAAAAGCAACAATAGTTCCTATGAAAAAGATCCAGACTGTGTGTCGCAGGTTCGATTCCTGCCCGAGCTACAAATACTGACTAAGAAAGTTCCTATTTAACATTAGCTGTCACCTAAATATTACTTTCCGTTAGTATTACCAGACTCAGTAGCTCAATTGGATAGAGCACTAGATTTGTTATACTGTTCGCTATTAAAAAAGCATAAATAGTTCCTAGAAACTTTGGTTCTAGAGGTTGCAGGTTCAAGTCCTGTCTGAGTCACAAATCGACAAAAGAAGTTCCTATAAATTTATCCTTAAAAGAAAAATACTTCTCGTTGATTATTAAAGACAAAAAGAGTTCCTATTCATGGTTCGATTCCATACACGATTGGTTTTTTACTCTTCGTCTTTTTTTAAAATAAAATAGGTAAAAGGTGTTCCTATATATTCCATTAAATACACCTCACTTATAAATGATATGAAAAATGAAAACATTAAAATTATTTAATGCTGTAATAGCAAAAGAATCAGAAGCTAATAAAACTCCTTATGTATCTAATAAAGGATTTATTATTGAAAAAAATGCACTTTGGGCAAAAAATAAAATTGAAGGATTTTATGCTCGTGAACGATTAAATGGAAATGATTTAAATAAAACATTCCACAAATCTTGGGATAAAATTAAGTCGAGTACACGATTTGAATTATTTGTTGAGCAAATACAACATTACATTTCTACCTATGGAAGTAATTTTACAAGTGAGATTTATATTCCTTCAGAAGTTTTAGATGTTCCAGGTTTAAAATTAGTTTATAAAGTAATTAAGGCATATACAGTTGAAGAAATGACAGAAAAATGTTTGTCGTTATTACAATCAGGTATTGCTTTAAAAGAAGAAACTATAGATGATATTTTATCAATTTTAGTTGAAGAATTAAATTACAATTTTACAGGTAAAGATCAAATTAAAAATAAAGAAGCAATTGTAAAAATTGCAGACTTATATCAAGTTTACCCAGATAATGTTGTCGAGTTTTTTAGATATATTATCTATAGAACTACTAATACAACTTTACTAATTAAAAATGATGAATTAATCGAAGCTATTAAAAACAGTACTTACGATCCTACAATGGCGTTTAATAGATTTGGATTGGAAAGATTAGCTGAGATTTTCAATAGATTTAAACCTTTGTTTTTAGCTTTTAAAAATAGAGCGCCAAAAATAATTAATAAGATTAGTAAATTATCTAAACAATATCACAAACCATTAGTATCAAATCCATTAAATGAAGTAACACATTCTTTGTTAGCAGATAAAGATATTCACTGGTTAAACAATGCAACTCCATTTGCTTTATTTAAAGCTTTAAATGCTTGTTATATCAGAAAGAATGGACAAAACACTTTTTTGTATCGTGTTAGAAATGGAAAATCTTGGGTAAAATCTGGTGCTCCAACTCATGTTACAGAAAATGATTACGGAGCTTTATTAACTTCTCTAAAACATAAGTTTGGTTTTGCGAAAAAACAAAAAGAAATTACTTCAATCTCTGAAGTTTATTCAGGAGATACAACTTATATAAGTAGTAAAAATTATGATTTCTTATTAAATTACTTAAAGAGTAGATTTAATTTATCTGATCAAAAAGTTTATGTTCCAAATGATATTTCTTATGCTTTACCAACTTCAGAAAAAATGTATGTTGGTAATATTCCAACAGGAACAAAATTTTATGGAGAAAAGTTAGCTATTGGTGTGTATTGGGAAAATAAATGGGGAGCTCATGATTTAGATTTATCTGGTATTAACATTGGAGGTAAAGTAGGGTGGAATGCTAGTTGTAAACAAGGTGAAGGAAGTTTAATGTATTCAGGAGATATAACGGATGCACCAAATGGGGCAGTTGAATATTTGTATGCTAATAAAGGATTAAATGTACCAACTTTAGTAAACAATAATGTATACTCTGGTCGACAAGATTGTATTTATAAAATAGTTATAGGTAAAGGAGATGAAGTAAAATATGATTATATGATGAATCCGAATAAGGTTTTTGCAGATATAAAATGTAGTTCTGTGCAAAAACAAACTATTTTAGGTATGATTCTACCTGAAGAAAATAGACAGTCTTTTGTTTTATTAAACTTTGGAGCTGGTCATGCAAGAGTTTCTGGTAATTCTGAGATTTCTGATTTGGCTACTAAAGCTTTATACCAACAATGGAACAATCCACTAACTTTTGAAACTATTGTTGATTTATTAGGTGGAGCAGTAGTTACAGATAAGGAAGAAGCAACTTATGATTTTTCTTTAGATGTACTAGAAAAAGATAGTTTTATCAAAATATTTAATGAAAATGAAATTAAAAAGAAATAAAATAATAGTAATAGATATAGAAGCTACTTGTTGGAATGGTAAGATACCACCAGGAAAAACAAGCGAAATTATTGAATTCGGTATTTGTGAATTAGATACTGAAACAGGTGAAATATCCAGAAATAAAGGAATTTTAGTAAAGCCAGAACGCTCTGAAGTTAGTCCGTTTTGCACGGAATTAACTACAATTACTCAAGGTTTATTGGATAAAGAAGGTATTTCATTTGAAGAAGCTTGTCAAGAAATTAGAGAGAAATATAATTCTAAAGAATATGTTTGGGCAAGTTATGGAGCATATGATTTAAAAATGATTCAAAATCAGTGTGAAAAACGAGGTGTTGAATATCCTTTATCACAAGAGCATATTAACGTAAAAGTACTTTTTTCAGAGGTAAAAGATTTAAGACGAAAAGTTGGTATGAAAGGAGCTTTACATATTTTGGATATTCCTTTGGAAGGAACTCATCATAGAGGTGTAGATGATGCAAAGAACATTGCAAAAATTTTGCATTGGTGTTTAAGAAACAAATAGTTTAAATTAGTTTAAAATCTTTAAGTATTTATTTACTTAAAGATTTTTTTTGTTTAAAAAGTATACCTAAATCCAAACGTTGGAGTATCATCTAACATACCAGATGTTATTTGTATTTGTGCATTTTTATCATACGGTTTAGTAAATAAATAACTAAAACCATAACCAATTGCAGCTCCAGCCAAAACATCCCAGCCATCATGTTTTTTAGCTTCTATTCTAGAAAAGCCTACATAACTAGCAAGAACATATGCAGGAATACCATATTTCCAACCATATCTTTTTTGAATAAAAGTAGCACTAGCAAATGATATAGATGTATGCCCTGAAGGAAAACTATTTAAGCTTTCTCCGTTAGGACGTTCTTTATCTATGATTAGTTTTAATAATGAAGTAACTGCTACAGTACTTATGAATGATTTTGTAAACTGTAAAGTTCCTTTTTGTTCATCTTGCCAAATAAATGTAGAAGTTAAAGCAATTGCTGGTAATAATCCCACCAAAACATCTCCACTAGTTTTATGAAATTGTTGAGAAGAATTTAATGGAGCTTGTGATTGAATAGTACTATTTCCAGATAGAAATACTAAAATTAGACTCAATTTAAAGAATACTTTTCTAGTCATAAAGGGTTTTCGGGGTTTTATTAAGTAAAAATAAGCACCTTAAAATACAATTTTATATATTAAAAGATATGTTTATTTGATTAATAACTTAAAAAACAGCTTTGTATTATATCTTTTTAAAGTAAAATATGAGGTGAAATCAATAAAAAAATGATGAAATCTTTAGTCATTTTCAAAAAATGAACTAATATTGCACTACAAATGAAAACAATAAGTATACATATCAGCAATCAATCAGAGCTTTGTGCTTATGATTTTCGTCCTGGATTAGGCGAAAAAGGATGCTATGTATACAAATTTCAAGAGTTATTTTGAATGAAATAAAGAATAATAAATACAAATACTATAGCGTCCAATGAAAATTGGGCGCTTTTTTTATGAAAAAAATTGAAAGAAAATGTTAGACTAAAGAAAATAAAAATAAAAGTATAAAAAACTGAAAACAATTGAGAGACAGACTTTTGTAAACAAGTAAAGTATCCGTTTAAAAACGGACAGGATTTTTATTGTTTGAATTTAAGTGTAAATAATTGATAATCAATAAAATAAATTCATTTTTTCTTGTGTAGTTAAAAAAAGTGTTCCATATTTGCAGTGTCAAAAACAACAAGACAAAACAAAATATAAAAAGAATAAATAATAAAAATGTATCAAACTGAACAACATATAATTTCAATAAAGAACAACTATACATTAGTTCAGTATAATACAATTAATAAAAATAACATGAAACAATATCCACAACATAATACAGCCAATCATTTAGGATTCCGTTTACCGGAATGCGGCTCACTGTTTAGTGGATCGGATTTAGATTTTAGTTATAAAAAGGAGATAGATTATGAAAGTATATTGTGATATACATTCATTTAAAAAGATTAAAAGCATCTCCTTATCAAAGTGAGATGCTTTTTTTATGCTATGAAAATTTGGAAGAGCAAGCCAATTTGGTGGTGGCCACGGTCTTGAAAACCGTTCGGAGTTAACGACTCGTGTGGGTTCGAATCCCACCTCTTCCGCAAAAAAAACTCTGTTCGTATAACGGCAAGTACGCCTGACTTTCTATCAGGAAATAAGGGTTCGATTCCCTTACAGAGTACAGATTAATTAACAGTGAACAGTAATAACTCATTAGTTAAAAATTGATAACTGTTTATTTGAAATTGACAAGGTGGCTGAATGGTTAAAGGCGACAGACTGCAACTCTGTTTTTTGTGAGTTCGAATCTCATCCTTGTCTCGATTGAAGATCATTGAAATATTGAAAAGGAAGTATTGAGCAATTGGTTGGCTCGCCAGACTGTAAATCTGGTCTCTTCGGAGCTTGTAGGTTCGAGTCCTACTACTTCCACTAACAAGTAAACATTAATCAATTAACAATTATTATAGGGTAATTAAAACTGATAGTTGTTTACTGATAATTGAAAATGCATCTGTAGTGTAATTGGTAACATAGTAGACTTCCAATCTTCAGTTTCGAGTTCGAGTCTCGATAGATGCTCAAAAATACGTTTATAGTGTAATGGTAGCATCTGAGTCTCCAAAACTCAGGGTTAAGGTTAGAATCCTTATAAACGTGCGAACAAGCATCTATGGTGTAAAGGATAGCACAAGAGATTACGAATCTCTAAGTCTAAGTTCGAGTCTTAGTAGATGTACAATTTGCTCCACTGGCCAAAATGGTAAAGGCATCACGTTTAAGCCGTGTGAATTCTTGGTTCGAATCCAAGGTGGAGTACAATGTTCAGTGAATAGCGAACAATGATTAATAAAGAAATTGATCATTGTTAATTGATAACTAATCACTGAAAAAAAGGTTCATTGTGGTTAATGGTTAACCTTCCCGACTGTCTCTCGGGAGATACGAGTTCGATTCTCGTATGAACCGCTATAACTAGAGGTATAACAATTGGTAGTTTACCTGCTTTGGATGCAGGAGGTTGTAGGTTCGAATCCTGCTCTCTAGACTAAACCTAGAAAGAAGGTGTGTGTATGGTGACTTAGCGTTAAAGAAATTAATTGGCTGTTAAATATTAACATTAAAGTCACCAAAATTGAGGTATAACTCAGCTGGTAGAGTATCGTGCTGTTAACACGGAAGTCTTGGGTTCGAATCCCAATGCCTCAGCAAAACAATGATAAGTAAACAGTAATCAATTTACAATTATCAGTGATCAGTAAGAAAAAAAATGATAATTGTTTACAGATAACTAATCATTGAAAATGCAGGAATGGCGGAACTGGTATACGCGTCAGATTTAGAATCTGAATTTTGAGAGTTCGAATCTCTTTTCCTGTACAAATTAAACCTGTGATGTAATGGTTAGCATACAAGACTTTGACTCTTGTTGTATAGGTTCAAATCCTGTCAGGTTTACAAATGGTGGTTTTAGTTTATGTGGTAAAATATCTCACTGTGAATGAGAAGAACAGGGTTCGAATCCCGAGATCACCCCAAAATTCAATGAACAATTAATAGTTATCAGTAATCAATAAGTAAAATGATAATTGTTACTGATAACTGATCATTGAAAAAGGAACAATAGCAAAGCTGGTCAATGCGTCGGACTGAAAATCCGAAGATACAGGTTCAAATCCTGTTTGTTCCACTAAATAAAATGCAAAATGAATGAAAAATGAAAAATGTAAAACAAAAATGGAGAAATTTTAGTGGTAAAGAGTTCAGTGAATCAATAACTACACTTATTGAAAAAGCAATTGTAAGAGAACAAAGTGAAGGATACAATTTAAAAATTTGTGTAGGATCAGATTCACAAGCACATAAGTCACATATTGAATATGCTACTGCTATTGTAGTTTTAAGAGAAGGAAAAGGTGGATTTATGTTTATGAGAAACCTAAAAGGAACTAAACAGATTAGTATTAAAGAAAGAATGCTTAAAGAAGTTACAATGTCTGTTGAAACAGCCTATGCAATTTGTAATATTTTAGATAAATACAATGTTGCTTTAGAGGTTCACGCGGATATTAATACGGATCCTAAATTTCAATCTAATGTCGCATTAAAAGATGCTATGGGATATATTCTAGGTATGGGATTTGAATTTAAAGCAAAACCTTACGCATTTGCAAGTTCATCTTGTGCAGATAAGGTTGTTTAAAATATAGCTCATTTCATATTTAAAATTTTTATGAATTATAAGTTGCTGAAATAAATTTGGCAGATTAGAGTTGAAAAAGTCAAAAAAAAGACAATTAATTTAATTACGCAAAAACAGTGCGCAATGTGATGTAATATTTGCAGTGTAATTATGAAAAAGAAACCTATAAGAGGGGGAAATATTGAAAAGAAAAAGTAAAGCCTCACTATAACAAGGAGTATGGTGAGGCCTAATAGAAAAGAAAGTTCATTGAAAATAAATATTAATAATTGTAGTTCCCTTTGAGAGCCTCAGGGAATAAACGATAATAACATAAAAATATCAAGCGAGTCTTGTTGGGTGTTTCAGTGTAGCACTATTGTATGCATTCTTGCAGTTTTGTATCAGTAATGTATGTGCAACTTGACTTGAAGGTTTTGATTATTCACCAAAAAATAATCTCATTCTATAGGTCGCGGGTTCGAATCCCGCCATAAACTTAGGGTTTATGTAGTTTAGTTAGGTTAGAACGATAGAGTTAATTAGTGTGGGTTCGAATCCCACTATTTCCACAAAAGGAAATATGGCGAAATAGGTAAACGCGCTAGACTGAAAATCTGGTTAAAATGGAAAGCCGAAAGGTAAGCCGGTTCGAATCCGGTCTTAAACTCGAGATTATGAATCTCGCTGGTTTTTGTTTGCACAGGTTCGAATCCTGTTAGAACTTACGCAGTTCTATAGCTCAGTTGGCTAGAGCACTACACTGTTAATGTAGGTTAAAGCTCATCATCTTTTAAAACTGATAAAAAACTGAAGTATTGGTAATGAGTTGTTCAGTCAACACTCATGAGATGTACTTGTTATCTGTTTTGAATTTAAACGGAAGTATAAACTTTTTTAAAGTCAGTTGATTATTTATGAAGTAATTGATCCACTTTAAAAAACAATATACAGATATTTTAAATAGATTCAAATAACCGTGTATTAAAGAGCATTAGCAATACTTCTTTTATAAAAGTTAAGCATAATCATTCCGAAGGAAAATGAAAGCAGAAATCTTTTAAATAGATTACTTCACTTTGTTCGTAATGACTCATAATTAAATAAAAAAGGAAAATGAAAAGAGTAAGAATTCACTTAGGAAAAGTTGGCTTAGTTTTCAAAAATGGGAACTACCAAAAAGTAATTACTGAAGGAGTACACTGGTTAGGGTTTAATCAAAGTGTAATGATTTACGACTTATCGCATCAATTTCGTACTACTGTAGCTACAGAAATCTTACTGAAAGATGAAGCTTTAGTAGATTTACTAGATGTAGTTGAAGTTAAAGATAATGAGTTAGTATTAGTGTATGAAAATGAAAACTTTAAATCTGTACTTTCTGCAGGTAGATATTTATTCTGGAAAGGATTAATATATAGAACATTTCAGAAAGTAGATACTAGTAAAATTTATATTACAGAACACATAGACAAATCATTATTTTCAAATTATGAACTAGCTAAGTATGTAAGAGCTTTTGAAGTATTTTCTTATGAAAAAGCTGTTTTACTTGTAGATGATGTGTATACAAAAACACTATCAGGTGGAACTTATAGATTCTGGAGAAATAATACTTCAGTAAAGATAAGCAAAGTAGATATGCGTCAGTTACAAATAGAAATTGCTGGTCAGGAATTATTAACTAAGGACAAAGCAAATATTAGAATCAACTTTTACACGAATTATAAAGTTACTGATATTGAAAAAGCTTTACTAGAGAATAAAGATTATGAAAAACAATTGTATGTTGCTATGCAATTAGCATTAAGAAAATATGTTGGGCAATATTCTTTAGATGAATTATTAGAAAACAAAGAAGACGTTTCTAAAGTTGTTTTAGAAGCTTCTGTTGAAGTAGCTAAAAAGCTTGGTGTAAAAATCTTAGACTGTGGAATTAGAGATATTATTTTACCTGGAGACATGAAAGAAATTATGAATCAGGTTTTAGTTGCACAAAAGAAAGCACAAGCTAATATTATTACTCGTAGAGAAGAAACAGCTTCTACAAGAAGTTTACTGAATACAGCTAAATTAATGGAAGAAAATGAAATGCTGTATAAATTGAAAGAAATGGAATATGTAGAAAAAATTGCTGATAAAATTGGTGAAATCTCTGTTTCTGGAAATGGGAATATGGTAAAACAGTTAAAAGAAATATTTGCTGTAAATAAATAAAAAAAACCGTTCTGAAAAGAACGGTTTTAAAATGTTTAATGGAACTTTTATTTGACTAGCAATTTATAAGAAAACAAATTATTGTTGTTTTTCCCTTTAATAAAATACAATCCTTGTGATAATTGTTGTAAAGAGAAAGTATGATTCTTATTGTATTTTCCTTTAAAGTATAAAACTTGTTTTCCAGAAATATCATAAATTTTTACATCTGAAACCTCTTTGTTAATAGAAATAAAGTCTCTTGATGGATTTGGAAATACACGTAAAACGTCTTCATTATTCTCAATATCTTCATTAGATAATGTTACAGCAGAACTACCAAAAATTCTAAATTCTCCTGGTTGTAAAGCCAAAGTTGCAGTAGTATTAGTTACATTTAAAGTTTTAGTTTCATCTAATAAATCGTACCAAGTTCCTGCTTGTTGAAATGAAGGATTAATTGCCTGAGCTGTAATTCCAAAGTTTCCAATAATTGTAACGTATCTCAAATCGTCAGAAGTATTATCATTCGTTAATTGAATTTTCTTTAAACCATTAGAGTTATTTACATCTAAAGTAAAATCAGAAGTTCTAAAAATATCTTCTTGCTTTTTTAAAGCAATTAGTTTTGCCCAAACATCGTAAATAGCTTTTCTATTCGCTTCGTCTGCATATTCCCAACGAATTGGTTTATTTCCTGTTCTACCATTAAAATCGATATCTACATCGTAGCCTAATTCACCAAATTGCCAAATCATTTTTGGTCCTGGAACAGTAAAATAAAATGCTCCTGCGCTTGTAATTCTATTTAAAGCAGTTGCTAAATCCTTTACATTGTAAGTGCTATTAGAATTTCCAAATTGTAAATTTTTATACATTAATCGTTGCTCATCATGGCTTTCCATATAGGCAATATTAGCAGGCACAGACCAACCTCTATTTCTATAATCAATCCAAGAAAAGTCAGATTTTCCACTAGAATGGAAGCCCATTGTAGTTTCATTATAATTTGAATTTAAATTGCTCCACATCATAATTCCTTTTCCTTCAGATAAACGATAATTTACCCATTCCGATTCTTCTTGGTTGGTTCCTAGATGTTCAAAAATTATATAAAAATCAGGATCGATATCCCATTGATAATCTGCATATTCTTTTAAAACAGCAACTCTGTCTGCTTGCATTGCATTTGTACAAGCATCATCAGATCCAGAACAATTCTGTGTAAAACCTTTGGTTAAATCCCACCTGAAACCATCAATATTATATTCTTCAATCCAAAATTGAGTAGTACGTTTTACATAATCTTTAGTAGCTTGTTTACTGTGGTTAAAATCATTAAAAACATTAAATGAATGTTTAGCTGTAGCATTAAAAAAAGGACTATCAGCAGAAGCTTTCCCACCATAATTTCCATTATCAGTATTCCACATTCTATAGAAAGGATTCTGACCCGTTGCATGATTATATACAACATCTAAGATTACAGCAATACCTCTTTTATGGCATTCGTCAACTAATTGTTTAAAAGCATTTTGAGTTCCATAATATTTATCTAAGGCCATATGAAATGAAGGATTGTATCCCCAAGATTCATTTCCATCGAATTCACTAATAGGCATTAATTCAATAGCATTTACACCTAAATCTTGAATATAATCTAATCTAGCTTTTAAAGCATCGAAACTATGTAATTGATCAAAATCACGTAATAAAACCTCATATATTACCAAATCAGTTTTAGCAGGACGATTAAAATTGGTTACTTCCCAAGCATATGGAGTATCTCCAGTTCTTAACAATGTAACAGCATGATTGGTTTTTCCTGTCGGATATGCTGGTAAATCAGGATAAGTAGTAGCATTTATAAACTGATCGTTACTTTCAGTTAAAACAACAGTAGAGTAAGGATCTGCTACACGTAAAGATCCATCAATTAAAAACTGATACATATGATTGGTTTGTGGAGTTAAACCTGTTAATTCAATCCAAAAACGATCATTAGCTGTGTCTTTTTTTAATAAATAAGAATCATTTAGTGTCCAATTATTAAAATCTCCAATAACATGAACAAACTCTTTTCCAGGAGCATATAAAACTAAAGTAGCTTTTGTATTATCTGTTGGATTTAAAGTTAATCCATCTTTTATTCCAGTAGGAAGACTTTCTTCAACAACTGTAGGTTTTACAATAATTTGAAAGTTAGCTGTTTTTGTATCAGCCCCGTTTACAGCTTCTAACTCAAAATCTGTCGTAGCTGTTACAGTTGTAGTAAAGTTGTAATTAGTACTATTATTTTGAGTATTTATAGAAGTACCATTAGCTTTTAAATTAAAGTTTGAGTTTAAACTAGCTGTAGCTGATATTGTTACGTTATCTCCTGAATTAACAATAGTAGGAGAAGAGCTAGGAGAAGTTAACGTTAACTGAAACTTCCCAACTTCAAATACTTGATCTTGAGATTTTTTATCTCCACTACCATCTTTAGCTTTTACAAGCATTCCAATTCTTCCAATTCCTGTTCTATTATAAAAAGAGGTAGGAGTGAAGCTTATTGAATAACTTCCATCACCGTTATTGGTTAATTTTTGAGCTTCATTAGAGTTCGTCCAAGTTCCGTTTGTTGGAGAATCCATGATATTTTCATCATTGGTATCGAAAGACCAAGCCCATAAATAAATATCTGTTACTCCCCACGTAGCAGGATTTACATTAGTAACAGTAATTGTAATCTCTTCATCTTCATTAAAAGTAGTGGGGGAAGCAGAAAATGTGACATTTTGTTGTTGTGCAAATAATGAAACATGAATACAAAGGATTAAAAAAAGTACTATTTTCTTCATAAGGTATAATTAAAAAGCAAAAACCATCCATCAACTATAAAAGTTTATGGATAGTTTTTGTATTACATCTGTCTTAAATTATTAAGGTTGAATCGTATATGTTGGATTTGCAGCATCAGAAAAATCTAATGTAATAGTGTAAGTTCCTGCTGAAGCAGTTAAGTTATCACCATTTACTTCTAATGTACCATCTCCTCCAGTATCACCATAATTAATATCCCAAGCATTATTAGCTCTAAATTTAAATTCTCCATCTAATAACTCTACGTCTCTTAAGATCCAAACATCATCGAATGGTCTAGACCAATCCCTTGTGAATTGAGCATCTGGAGTAGCTCCCCAATTATTGAAAGCCGAACCTACAAGTCCCCATACATTTGTTATTTGTTCTAAAGAATAACTATTATCGTTTAAATTTACAGTAACTATATAAATACCTGCAGTAACAGTGATATTATCACCGTTTAATTCTATAGAACCATCTGCACCAGTATCTCCATAATTTACAGCCCAATCGTTATTCATTCTTAACTTCATTTCACCATCTAACAAAGTAACAATTCCTCTAAATACATCAGAATATTGGTCGTATTCTAACATAAAATCTGGAGTTGCTCCCCAATTATTGTATGCAGAACCTACAATTCCTAAAGAGAAAGCTTCGATAGCATATGTGTTGTCATTAAAGTTTAAAGTAACTTTATATGAACCTGCAGTTACAGCAATGTTATCACCGTTTAATTCTATAGAACCATCAGCACCAGTATCTCCATAATTTACAGCCCAATCATTATTTTCTCTAAATTTGATTTCACCATCGATTAATGTAACATAAGCAGCTAAAACACCGTCTACATCAGTTTTAAAGAAAGGTAAATCAGGAGTTGCTCCCCAATTGTTAGCCGCTGAACCAACAATTCCCCAAGTAGTAGATAAATCTAATACTGTTAAATAAGTACTTACAGTAACTGTTATTGGAGTACCAATTCTTTCTAATGTATCACCTGTACCGTTAGTAATTACAGAACGTAAACGAATTTCTATATCACCAGTTGTATCAGGTGCAATTCCTAAAGCTTGAGCTACAGCATTTAATTTAGCATGAGTTATATTAATGTTAGCACTATCTGTACTAGTTCCTAATTCTTCAACAGTTGCAAAATCTGTACCTACCGCAGCAGCTTCTAAAAAGTATTCAACAGTAACTCCTAAATTAGCATCTAAAATAGGATCATTAATTACTAGTGCGAATGCATTTTGATCATTCATATCTAATGATAGAGTGAATGAATCTCCATCAGCAAGTCCACTTTCTAAAGTTGGAGCATTTACAGGATAAGTTGTTACTAAAAATAGTACACTATTACTCACTTGTTCTCCTGCTTTAACTCTCATAAATACAGGAATATCATTAAATTCAGTTATCCCTGCATTATTAATTGCTTGATTTAATTCAGTTACAGTCATTGAAAATGATTTCTCTGAAGTAGTGCCTAATGCTACAGGAGTAGCAAAAGTATTTTCAGTTGCCATTTCAATACTGTAAGAAGTAGCTGAAGTTACATCATCTTTCCAAGTAATTGTAAATGCTGGATTATCAGGTAAAGAATAATTTAAAAACACATTTGAGATCCCAGGTGTATCTAATTCAAAAGTAGGATCAGGTGTTGTAATATTTATATTGTCTTCTGATTCACATGAAGTTAACAAAAGCATAGCTGATGCAACTACTGCGAAAAATATTTTATTTATTATTGATTTCATTGTAATACTTCTATTAATTATAAATTCAATGGAACAAGAATATACTCACCAGTTAAATCGTTAAACCAGATATCGTAATCATCTTCTACTATTACAGGAATGTTAGCGCCTCCATTAGTTGCTATTCCTGAAAAAGAAGTATCGCTTCCCCAAGTATCTGTACCATTTGCTAAAAATTGTACATCTCCTGGCTTTAATCTTACTGCAGATGCATTCCAAATATGACCATCAAAAGTTAATGGAGTTAATGCAACAGGAGCATCTAAGGAAGATCCTTGTACAGCTAAAGAGCTAGGACTAGTAATTCCATTTGCATCAAAAGCTTCGAAAGAAAAATTTTGAGTAGCAAAATTGATGGTAAAAGTATAGAATCCAGGAGTAATATTTGCTGCGCCTGCTGTTGGAAATCTTTCAGGATCATCTCCACCACCAGGATTTACTTCAATTGAAGTACCATCATTTGTACCCCACTGTGGTTGCCATAAACCTTTTGTTTCTAAAACTTTAAACTGTCCGTTACTGAAATATCCAGTATACTTAAATAAGTTTTCATCGCTAGCATCTCTAAATAAAGCCGGATTATTATTGTTATTATCCCAACCTGGTGCCGTACCGTCACCAACTAAGAAATAGTCGTTGAATACATAGTTGAAGTATGGAAATACTTTTAGTGAAAGTGAATTAGAATTAGCTTTGTTAGATCTCTGTGTTCCTAAAGAAGAAACTACTCTAACATATAAATCTGACCATTCAAAAGGATTTAAACCTGCATTACCAGCAGCAGAATTTAACTCTCCCATTGAAAATGTTACAGCATTTTCACCAGTTACTGAAGATGCTATTACAGGATTAGTAAAATCTTGATCATTAGCAAACTCAATATCATATACAACAGCAGTTTGTTGACCATAATCGGCACTTTGCCAACTAAAAGTTACTGCTGGATTATTTGTGTTTACTGCATCTAGTTCAATTTCGCTAAAACCTATACTCGTTAGAGTAGGGGCAGTACCATCTGAAACTGTAAAAGTTTCTGCATTATCATCACAACCTATACCAATAAAAATCAATAAGATTAATGAAGAAAGTTTATATATAAAATTATTTTTCATTTGATATCGTAATTGTTAATAACCTGAGTTTTGCGTTAAATTAGGATTTGAAGCTAAACTACTTGCTGGTATTGGAAATAAATCTAAATGATTAGCTATAGCAATACCGTTTGTAGCATTTCCTTTCCAAGCCCAATTGTAATTTCCTCCAGTAAAACGTCCGAAACGGATTAAATCTTGTCTTCTGTGAGCTTCCCAATGTAATTCTCTAGATCTTTCATCTAAAATGAAGTCTAAAGTAAGATCTGTAACTGTAATTGCTTGAGGGTTATTAGCTCTTGTTCTTAATTGATTTACTAAAGTAACCGCTTCACCAATAGAACCTCCTGAACCTCCTCTTAATACAGCTTCTGCATACATTAAATTTACATCAGCTAATCTAAATAAAGGGAAATCTGTATCAACAAAAGTTTGATTACCACCAGCAATTCCTCCAGAGCTAACATTAGAATATTTAGCTATAATATAACCAGTATCACGATCTGCAATATCTGTAATAGTAATTGGTCTTTCAGCTGTTATTAAAGTATTTCTAGTATCTGTAATAAATGCTCCTCCATTGAATAAGTCTGCAAATTGTTTTCTTACACGTAAAGCACCACCCCAACCTTCGGTAGTAACACCAAGATCAACACCATTTTTTTCGATACTTCCAACAGAACCATTAATCATAACAGTAGTAGGACCGAAATTTTGAACAAATGATCCGTCTGAAACAAAAGCAAAAATAATTTCATTTCTAGCTGTACCTTGATCGTTGTCTGCTTTAAATAAATCTAAGTAATTAGGAGCTAAAGTATAACCACTATTTAAAATTTTATTACAGTATTCAATACAATCGGAATAACGATCACTACCAATATAAATTTCAGCATTTAAATAAATTTTCGCTAAAACTGTCCAAGCAACAGCTTTATCAACTCTACCATATTCATTTTGTCTAGGATCTTTCAAATCTGATTCAATTGCTTTTAATTCACTTTCGATAAAAGTGAATAATTCACTTCTAGAAGCTTCTTGAGGTTTTGAATTGATTTCAGAATTTTCATCTGCGAAAGGAGCTTTTCCATATAAATCCATTAAATGATAATATGCTAATGCTCTAACTAATCTAGCTTCTGCTCTGTAAGTAACTATTTCCTGACGTGTATCATTTGATACATTTCTTGCATCTAATTTTTCAGGAGTTGTTTCATTTAAAAAATTATTAACAAAACCAACTGAAGCTCTAGCTCTTTCAAACATTCCTAAAACGATAGGATTTTGAGGAGTCCAAGTATTACGTTGGATTTCTGCAACACCTTGATCATTTTCATAAGACCAAATCATTTGATCTGCTGTTAATGTTTGTAGATATAATAAAGTACGTCCGTATTGACTTGTACCTGGATCTATACCATCTAAATTAGATGTGGTAGGACCATCAGTGCCGGTTAAAGAAAAGTTTGCATAAATACCTGCTAAAACTTCTTTATAAGCACTTTCATTTTCAAATAACTCTTCACTTAAAGTTGTTTGATCATCATTTGGTATAATATTTAAATCTTCTGTACATGATAACATAAATAATGTAATCACGGCAAAAAATAATACCTTCTTAATATTGTCTTTGATATTCATTTTTTCTTTTTAGAATTTAATATTGGCTCCGAATAAGATATTTCTTGATCTTGGATAAATAATATTATCTATTCCATCAAACACCTCAGGATCTAAACCTGAATAATTTGTCCATGTAAATACATTTTGCATACCTGTCCATATTCTAATACTATTTTTAGAAAACTTCTTAATAGGTCTATTAAAAGTATATCCTATTGTAATGTTATCCATTCTTAAGAATGATGCGTTCTCAACAAAATAATCAGATAAAAGTACATCTGCTGTATTTATAAAATTTGTGTTTAATACTGAAGTAGGAATATTACCTAAAACAGCATTATCTCTTAATAAGTTTAATTGAGCTCTAGAAGAATTTACGTTGTTGTAAGCATAGTTACCTATGTTTGCTCTTAAATTAAAAGAAAGATCGAAATTTTTGTAGTTTAAGTTACTTTGAAAGCCTAAAATTACATCTGGGTCTGGACTTTCTCTTAAATATCTATCACTACTATTAATAATTCCATCTCCGTTAATATCTAAATAAGAACCTTCAATTGGATTACCATTACTATCAGTTAATTGCTTTAAAACATAAAATGCTCTTGGAGCTTCACCAACTCTGTTGATTTGTATATCTGATCCAGTACCACCAGAAATCCCTCCAGTTTGGAATTCGAAACCAGAAACTAAGTCTTTAATTTCTCTATCGAATAATGTACCGTTGAAATTGAAATCTAAACTAAAGTCAGTGTTGTTTATAACGTTTGAGTTTATAGAAAATTCTAAACCTCTAATTTGTAATTCACCAACGTTTTGAATAATTCTATTTGTAAAGTTTAATGGAGTAGGAGCATCAAAAAGTAAATCTGTTGAATTCTTTTGGAATGCACTAATAGATCCTGTTACTTTATTATTAAATAAACCATAGTCGATACCAAATTCGATAGTAGCTGTTTCTTCCCACTTTATATCTTCGTTGATTGCTGAAGGAATATTTGTAGAAATTGGTACTCCTCCAAATAAATATTGAGAATTTTCGTTACCAGATCTGTATCGATTTAAGAAAACATCTTTTTCTGTAATTGCTTGTTGACCAGTAATACCATAACTCGCTCTTAATTTTAAACTAGAAACAAATTTAGAATCTTTTAAAAAGTCTTCTTCACTAATTTTCCAAGCTAAAGCAGCTCCAGGGAAGTTACCCCATCTGTTTTTTGAAGAAAAACGAGAGGTACCATCACGTCTGTAGTTTAAAGTTAATAAGTATTTATCTAAGAAGTTGAAGTTAGCTCTACCAAAGAAACCAATTAAAACTACATCTGGATCCGCAAACGTTTGAGGGTTAGAGTCAGGATCTCTTCTGTTACCAGTATCACTACCATTAAATTCAAATTTTTGATATGAATAACCCGCTGTGAAATCTCCAGAGATTTGATCACTAAATTTAGTGTTGTAATTTAAGTAACCATCTAATAACTTGTTTATTCTTAATTGTTCAGATTCAAAATCATTACCAATAACTGTTGCATTAGATGCTCTTGGTACACTTAAAGATGTAAAATCTTTTCTACTTGCTTGAATTCTATCGTAACCTAAGTTAACAACAGTTCTTAATTCTGGTAAAAAATGTAATTTATAATCAAACTGTAAATTACCATACTGTCTAAAAGACTTTCCAACATTAGTTCTTTGTAACAAAGAAGCAACAGGGTTTGTTGTTCCGTTAGCAACTCCAGTTCCTGATAAATGCTGATAAAAACCACCAAAAGGAGAATTTCTATCAAAAACGGGTTGAGTAGGATCATAACGTAAAGCAGCACCAATTTGTCCTGAATCAGCGAATCTACTGTTTTCAAAAGCTCTACTATAATTTAAGTTAATTTTTAAATGATCACTAAACAAAGAAGGACTTAAAGCCATGGATACATTTCTTCTTGTAAAATCAGAAGTTAATAATGCTCCTTCTTGGTCATTAAATCCAACAGATAAACGAATTGGGACTAAATCGTAAATTGTTCCTCTAGCTGTTAAGTTATGAATTGTAGAAACTGTGTTTCTAAAAATTTCATTTTGCCAATCTGTATTTGCTGTTCCTAATAAACTAGTATCTAAAGTAGTTCCTGGTATTGGTTGAGAATTTACTAAATTTCTAAATTCATCTGCAGAAAATACATTAATTCTATCATTAATTTTACCAGTAGTAACTTGAGTGTCAAAATCTAAAGACCAAGAAGATTTACCTTTTTTAGTAGTAATAATTATAACTCCATTAGAAGCTCGTGAACCATAAATTGCAGTTGCAGAAGCATCTTTTAATACAGAGAAAGACTCAATGTCATTAGGGTTAATATTAGCTAAAACACCACGAGAACCATCAACACCATCATTAGAAATTGGTAATCCATCAATAATGATTAAAGGATCATTAGAAGCGTTAATAGAAGAACCTCCACGAATTCTAATTTGAGAACCAGAACCTGGTGCTCCACTAGTATTAATGCTTACTCCAGAAACTCGACCATTAAGTAAATTTTCAGGAGTAACTATGTTACCTTTTGTAAATTGTTTTTCTGTTATAGCTTCAACAGAACCTGTGGCATCTTTTACAGTGGTAGTACCGTATCCAACTACAACAACCTCATCTAGTATTTGACCATCTTCTTCTAATTGTAAATTAATAGAAGTTTGATTGCCTACTTTTATTTCGGTAGTTTTCATACCTATAAATGTGAAAACTAAGATGTCGGATGCTTTCACATCTTTAATCTCATAATTACCATTAAAATCTGTTTCAGTACCTCTTACCTTTCCTTTTATTAAGATAGATACACCTGGTAAAGGCTCTCCAGTTCCTTGTTCGGTAACTGTACCTTTTACTGTTTGTTGTGCATAACTTAATAGAGAAAAACATAACAGAAATAAACTGAAAATTAGTTTCATTTTTTTCATGTAAAAAATCTTAAGTAAATACGTAAATTTGAATTAGTTTGTTATCAATAATCTTTGTTCCGCGTTGTGAATATAGGTATTAAAATGACGCTCTGTTAATGATTATTCCTACGAAACCGTTTTCGTGTTGATAACTTTTTAACTTTAAGTTAACGTATTAATAATATAACACATTTTTTTTGTCAGTTTTGTAAAATAAAGTAAGTTTAATTGTAATTAAAGGAGTTAAAAATCATTTTAATAATTATCTTCTACATATATCATTATATCTTTAAAATATGAAACCAAAAATTACCATTAAGATAATTGCTAAAGAATTAGGTGTTTCAACTTCCACTGTTTCAAAGGCTTTAAGAGATAGTCATGAAATTAGTCAAGAAACAAAAGATAGAATTAAAGCTTATGCAAATTATTATAATTATAGACCAAATAATTTAGCTCTACAATTAAGAAATCAAAAAACTAAAGTTATTGGTATTGTTTTACCAAAAATCGTACATCATTTTTTTTCAACTGTTATTAGTGGGATTGAAAAAGTAGCAAATGAAAGAGGGTATAATATTATGGTTTGTTTTTCTAATGAAAATCAGCAAAAAGAAATTGAAACAATTAATGTATTAACAAATGGTAGTGTAGATGGACTAATTGTTTCTATAGCTAAAGAGACATTGAGAAATAAAGCTTTAGATCATTTTTATCGTTTAATAGAAAATGAAATGCCAATAGTTTTATTTGATAGAGTTCATGATTCTATTGAGTGCGATAAAGTAATTGTAGATGATATTGGAGCAGGCTATAAAGCAACAAAATATTTAATTGGTATTGGTTGTGAAAAAATAGGTATTATAACTACACCAGAACATGTAACTGTTGGATTAGATCGCTATCAAGGTTATGAAAGAGCTTTAAAAGAACAAAATATATCGATAAATAAAAATTTGATTATTAATGTAGATGAAGAAAAAGATATTTATGATCAAATAAAAATACTTTTTGAAGAAAAATTAGATGCCATTTTTGCAGTAAATGAAATTTATGCAGCAACTGCAATTAAAATAGCTAAAGAATTGAAATTAAACATTCCAAACGATATATCTGTTATTGGATTTACAGATGGTTTAATTTCTAAGTATTCATCACCATCAATAACAACTGTTGTGCAACATGGATATACTATGGGTGAGCAAGCTGCAGAATTATTAATAGACAGAATAGAAAATAAAGATAATGATAGGTTTCCTCAAACTAAGGTAATTTCTAGTAATTTAAAACTAAGAGAATCTAGTAAATCTTAATTTATTTATTTTCTATGTAAATAAAATTTATATATTTACAACACAATAAGACTTATCAATAATCTTACTTCCGCAAAAAAAGAATGATAAGTCTAGCGCTTATCGTAGTATATAACTAACAATACTTTACGATAATGAACAAGCGTAAATTAAATTTCTGGGAGATCTGGAACATGAGTTTTGGTTTTCTTGGAATACAATTTGGATTCGCCTTACAAGGCGGATTTATGTCAAGAATATTTCAAACATTAGGAGCTGCAAAAGACGATATTCCATTAATGTGGATTGCTGCCCCTTTAACAGGTTTACTAGTACAGCCGGTTATTGGATACTTAAGTGATAGAACTTGGAATCCAAGGTGGGGTAGAAGAAGACCGTATTTTCTTATTGGAGCTATTTTAAGTTCCTTAGCTTTATTTTTTGTACCTCATTCACCTGTATTATGGATAGCTGTTGGTTTTCTATGGATTTTAGATGCTTCTATTAATATTTCAATGGAACCATTTAGAGCTTTAGTAGCAGATAAGTTGCCAGAATCTCAGCGTTCATATGGATTTGTCGTTCAAACATTAATCATTGGCATTGGTACTTGGGTAGCAAGTAATTTACCATGGGTTGTTTCTACTTTGGGTGTTAGTGATTCTGCTGCGCAAGGAGTAGTTCCAATGACCGTAAAAGTTGCTTTTGCTGTTGGTGCTTTTGTGTTTTTAGTTAGTATACTTTATACAGTGTTTACAACATCAGAATATCCTCCAGAAGACATGGAAGAATTTGAACGTGAAAAAGCAAAGAAAAATCAATTTATACCAGATATCATAAATAACATTGGTAGTATGCCTACTACAATGAAAAGATTAGGAATAATTCAATTTTTCAGTTGGTTTGCATTTTTTACGATGTGGAGTATGGCTAATCCAGCTTTAACAGAACATGTATTTGACGCTCCAGCTCCGGTAAAAGAGAGTTACAATATGGATAACCCTACAGAATTAGAAGCTTACAATGTAGCAAATACTGCTTTTCAAAAAGCATCTAATTCTGTAGGATCTTATATGGGAGTTTATGGATTATCATCTATGGCTTTTGCTTTACTATTAGTTCTTTACACATCAAAAAGAAGAATCAATAGAAAATATGTACACATGGTTTCTCTAATTCTTGGAGGAATTGGTTTTTTAATTATGAAATTTATTCCTTCTCATGAATATCTAACAATTTCATTTATACTAATTGGTTTTGCTTGGGGTAGTATACTTTCTATGCCTTATGCAATGTTATCAAGTTCTGTAGATCCTAAGAAAATGGGAGTGATTATGGGAATTTTTAACATGTTTATAGTAATACCACAAATTATAGCTGCAATAGGAGGTATAGTATTTATTTCTAATCTTTTTGGAAAAGAAGCTATTAATGCAATGCTTGTAGCAGGTATTTCATTAATCCTGGCAGGACTATCTAACTTTTTAATAACTAACAAGAAAGCAATTACATACGAAATTGAAAATGAATAAAAAAGGATTCATATTTGATTTAGATGGTGTTATTGTAGACACCGCTAAATACCATTTTTTAGCTTGGAAAAAATTAGCTAACGATTTAGGTATCGATTTTACAGAAGATCAAAATGAGCAATTAAAAGGAGTAAGTAGAGTAAAATCACTTGAGAAGATTTTAAATTGGGGAGGGATTTCTATATCTGAAGAAGAATTTCTTCAATTAATGGACAAGAAAAATACTGATTATTTGTCTTATATAGAAACAATGACTGAAGATGAAATTTTAGTCGATGTTCCAAAAGTTTTAAACCTTTTAAAAGTAGAAAATCAAGGATTGGCTTTAGGTTCTGCAAGTAAAAATGCAAGAACGATTTTAAAGAAAGTTGAACTATTTGACAAATTTGACTCTATAGTAGATGGAACAAATGTTTCTAAAGCAAAACCAGACCCCGAAGTTTTTATTATAGCCGCTGAAAATTTAGAAATAGCTCCAGAAAAATGTATCGTTTTTGAAGATTCTATTGCCGGAATTCAAGCTGCAAATGCTGCTAATATGATATCTATAGGTATCGGCGAAAAAGATGTACTGTCTGAAGCAGATTATGTATTCAAAGATTTTTCTGAAATATCAGAAGAATTTATATCTCAACTTATAAACAAACACTAACCCCCGTACAATAATTAAAAACTAGAAATGAATCAAGATTATATCATACCGAACGAATGGTCTATTATTGAAGAAGGATTTAATGAAGATAGAGTAAAATCATCTGAAAGTTTATTCAGTATTGGTAATGGAGCCATGGGGCAACGCGCTAATTTTGAAGAAAAATATACAGGTGAAACTTTTCAAGGTAGTTATATCGCCGGAGTTTATTATCCTGATAAAACTAGAGTAGGATGGTGGAAAAATGGATATCCAGAGTATTTTGCTAAAGTTTTAAATGCACCAAATTGGATAGGAATTAATGTATGTATCAACGGAGAAGAACTTGATTTAAATACATGTAAGAAAATATCTAATTTTAGAAGAGAGTTAAATATGAAAGAAGGTTGGTTATCACGTAGTTTCAATGCTACATTAGCCAACGGACTTGAAGTAAAAGTAGAAACAAAACGTTTCTTAAGTATCGATTTAGATGAAGTAGGAGCAATTTCTTATAATATAACACCTATTTCTGGTGATGCTACAGTTATTTTTGAGCCTTATTTAGATAGTGGTATTCAAAATGAAGACAGTAATTGGGATGATCAATTTTGGAACACGATAAATGTTTCAACAGAAAATGATCAAGCATTTATAGAAGCACATACAATGAAAACTAATTTTCATACTTGTACTTTTATGCAATCTGAAGTTTTTGTAAACACTAAAAAGCAAGAGCTAAATCCAGAAATTGAAAAATCAGCAACTAAAGTTTCTTTCAAGTATGTAACTCAAGTAAAAACGAATGAGACTGCTAGTATTCATAAGTTTGGAGGTTATGTAGTAGATAGAAACCACGATAAAAATCAATTGATTACAGCTGCTAAAAACACCTTAAAATTAGCAACAGATTTAGGATTTTCAACATTATTATCTCAGCAAAAAAAAGCTTGGGCTAATATTTGGGAAATGGCAGATATCACTATCGAAGGAGATGTAAAAGCTCAGCAAGGTATTCGATTTAATATCATGCAATTAAACCACACATATTTAGGTAAAGATGCTCGATTAAATATTGGTCCGAAAGGATTTACAGGTGAAAAATATGGAGGTAGTACATATTGGGATACCGAAGCATATTGTTTACCATTTTATATGGCTACTAAAAATCAAGAAGTTGCCAAGAGTTTACTAACGTATCGATACCATCAGTTAGATAAAGCCATTGAAAATGCTGAGAAAAACTTAGGTTTTAAAAACGGAGCAGCTTTATATCCTATGGTAACTATGAATGGTGAAGAATGTCATAATGAATGGGAAATAACTTTTGAAGAAATTCATAGAAATGGAGCAATATCTTTTGCTATTTTCAATTACCATAGGTACACAAATGATTACAGTTACATTCCAGAAATGGGACTAGAAGTTCTTATTGGAATTGCACGTTTTTGGCACCAAAGAGTTAACTTTTCGGAGGATAAACAAAAATATGTAATGTTAGGTGTAACTGGTCCTAACGAGTATGAGAACAACATCAACAATAATTGGTACACAAACTACATAGCAAAATGGTGTATCGATTATGCTTTGGAAAATATAGAGATTGTTAAATCTGATTTTTCTACTGATTATGATAGAATTGCAACTAAAACAAACATTACAGCTGAAGAGTTAGCGGATTGGAAGAAAGTTGCAGACAATATGTATTTCCCATATTCTGAAAAGCATCAAGTTTACTTACAACAAGATGGATTTTTAGACAAAGAGTTAATTACCGTTGCAGATTTAGATCAATCACAACGTCCAATTAATCAAAAGTGGAGTTGGGATCGTATTTTACGTTCACCTTACATAAAGCAAGCAGATACATTACAAGGATTCTATTTCTTTGAAGATCATTTTACAACAGAAGAATTAGAAAGACATTTCGATTTTTATGAACCTTTTACAGTTCATGAAAGTTCTCTTTCTCCTTGTGTTCACAGTATTCAAGCGGCTAAACTAGGAAGAATGGATCAAGCCTATACGTTCTATTTAAGAACTTCTCGTTTAGATTTAGATGATTATAACAAAGAAGTAGAAGAAGGCTTGCATATCACTTCCATGGCAGGTACATGGATGAGTATTGTTGAAGGTTTTGGTGGAATGCGTATTAAAGACGGATTATTAAGTTTTACACCACAAATTCCTAAACAATGGGATGCATTTTCTTTTAAGATAAACTTCAGAAATCAAATATTAAAAGTAAATGTTTCAAAGAAAGGAACTGAATTTGAACTAGAAGGAAATAAAGAATTAGAACTTCTGGTAAATAATAATAAAATACTGGTAAAACCTAACAGTTTAGTAACAGTATAGTAATTAAGTTCGTTAAATTTAAGTATGAAAAATGTTCTACACCTTATAGTTTTGTTTATAGTGTTGAGTTGTAATACTCAAGTTAAAAGTAATGCTCAAAAGAATGAGAATTTTGTAATTAACAAGCAAACAAGTATTACTTTATTTGAAGGGACTTTAGAACGTTTAGAACATTTTTCTTCTAAATTTATTAAAGAAAGACCTGTAGATATTTGGTTACCAAAAGATTATTCTAATAAAAAAAAGTATAATGTTTTGTACATGCACGATGGTCAAATGCTTTTTGATAGTACTCAAACTTGGAATAAACAAGAATGGAAAGTTGATGAATGGTCATCAAAACTAGTTAAAGAAGAAAAAATTAAAGACTTTATTGTTGTTGGAATACATAATATTCCAAAGATTAGATGGCAAGATTTATTTCCTCAAAAAGCTTATAATTTTATAGATGAAGAATCTAAAAAACTATTAAAAAGTATCTCCGGATCAAGTGATTTTACTTTAAATGGTGATAATTATTTGAATTTCATAGTAAAAGAACTAAAACCTTTTATTGATAGTAATTATTCCGTTTATACAGATAAAGATCATACGTTTGTTATGGGTTCAAGTATGGGTGGATTAATGTCTATGTATGCAGTCAGTGAATATCCAAAAGTATTTGGAGGAGCAGCTTGTTTGTCTACACATTGGGTAGGCGCAATGCCAATGGATGAAAATCCTTTTCCAGATGCAATATTTAAATATATGACTCAGAATTTACCAAATTCTGGAACACATAAAATTTACTTCGATTACGGAAATAAAACTTTAGATCGGCATTATCCTCAGTATGCTCCTAAAGTAGACGAAATTTTAAAGCAAAAAGGATATACAGTTAATGCTAAGAATTTATTTTTTGAAGGAACAGATCATTCAGAAATATCTTGGGCTAAACGATTAGATATTCCTCTTTTATTTTTATTAAAGAAATAATGAAAAAACTTTTCTTCATTTTATTTTGTATACAAACGTTTGTATACGCGCAAAATAGTAACAGAATTTTTAAAGAAGCTTTTGTACAGAATGGTGATATTTTAACTGTTAAAGTTAATGATGGCACCTACAAAATTCGTTTTTATTCTAATCAAATAATAGAAACTAATTTTATTCCAAAAGAAGAAACTTTTTCTTCAGCATCTCATGCTGTAATCAAACAACCTGATAATGTAGATATCTATTTAAATGATTCTGGTGAAAAAGTTATTTTTAAAACCAAAACAACTACTGTAGAAATTATTAAATCTCCTTTTCAGATAAAATATTACTACAACGGAAACTTAATAACTTCAGAAAAAAAAGGTTTTCATAAAAAAGAAAATAATGATGCTATAGAATTGAATTTAACTTCAGAAGAAGTTTTATATGGAACAGGTGCTAGAGCATTAGGAATGAATAGAAGAGGAAATAAGTTACAATTATACAACAGAGCTCATTATGGTTATGAAACTCGATCAGAGCTAATGAATTTTACCATGCCAGTGGTAGTTTCTTCAAAGAAATATATGATTCACTTTGATAACGCTCCAATTGGATATTTAGATTTAGATAGTGAAAAGAATAATTCGTTGACTTATGAAACAATTTCTGGTAGAAAAACATATCAGGTTATTGTTGGTGATACTTGGTATGAACTATTAGACAATTATACAGATTTAACTGGGAAACAACCAATGATTCCACGTTGGAGTTTAGGAAATTTTTCTAGTAGATTTGGATATCATTCAGAAAAAGAAACTAGAAATACAATACAAGCTTTTAAAAATGAGAAGATTCCAGTAGATGCTGTTATTTTAGATTTATATTGGTTCGGAAAAGATATAAAAGGTACTATGGGAAATTTAGAAGTCTTTAAAGATTCTTTTCCTAATATGAAGAAAATGGTCAGTGATTTCAAGAAAGAAGGTGTAAAAACTGTTTTAATTACTGAACCGTTTATTTTAACTACATCTAAAAAATGGGATCAAGCTAAATCTAAAGGAATTTTAGGTAAAGATGAAGCTGGAAATCCTTTTACCTACGATTTCTATTTTGGAAATACAGGTTTAATTGATATTTATAATCCTGAAGGGAACAAATGGTTTTGGAATATTTATAAAGGCTTAAAAGATATGGGAGTTGAAGGTTTCTGGGGAGATTTAGGAGAACCAGAAGTTCATCCTTCTAAATTGCTACACGCTACAGGAACTGCAGATGAAGTTCATAATATTTACGGTCACGATTGGGCAAAATTAATTTATGATGGTTATAAAACAAACTATCCTAATGAACGTCCGTTTATTTTAATGCGAGCAGGATATTCTGGCTCACAACGATTTGGATTAATTCCTTGGTCTGGTGATGTTAATAGAACTTGGGGTGGTTTACAAAGTCAACCAGAAATTGCTTTACAAATGGGAATGCAAGGATTATCTTATATGCATTCTGATTTAGGCGGATTTGCAGGTGCTAATTTAGATGATGAATTATATGTACGTTGGTTACAATATGGTGTCTTTCAACCTATTTTCAGACCTCATGCACAAGAAGAAGTTCCTAGTGAACCTATTTTTAGAGCAGATAAAGCTAAGGCACTCGCTAAAAAAGCAATTGAATTACGTTATCAATTATTACCCTATAATTATAACTTAGTTTTTGAAAACAATCAGAAAGGAAAACCGTTAATGCGTCCTTTGTTTTTTGAAGATAATACTATATCACTTTTTACAAATTCAACTTCATATTTATGGGGTAATGATTTTTTAATTAGTCCGATTTTAAAAGCTAAACAAACCGAGCAAAAAGTATACTTTCCTAAAAATCATTATTGGTTTAATTTTTATTCTGATGAGCTTGAAGAAGGAGGAAAGTCAAAGGATGTTAAAACTACAGAAGAAAACATTCCAACCTATGTAAAGGCAGGGAGTTTTATTCCTTTAACGAGTATTGTACAAACAACTAAAGATTATTCTTTACATACATTTGATTTACATTATTATCATCATGTTTCAGTAAAAAAATCAAATAGAGAATTGTACAATGATGATGGAGTTACTGCAAATGCTTTTGAAAAAAAACAGTATGAAATTTTAAAGTTTTCATCAAAAGCTAAAGAGAAATCAATTTCAATCCAATTAAAAGCACAAATTGGAGAAAATTTCAAGAAAAGTAAAAAAGAAATCAATTTAATAGTTCATAATATTAAATCAAAACCTAAAAAGGTAAAAACAAACAACAAGAAGGTCGAGTTTACTTGGGATTCTACTAAAAACCAATTAGTAATTCCTGTACAATGGCACACTTCAAAATCAAATAAAATCACTATAAAATTATAGTAATGAAGAAACTATATTTAATAATATTTTTTGCTTTAATCATTGTTAGTTGCAAAGAGCAAAATAAAGCAGAAGAAAAACCAGTAGCTGAAAAAAAAGAAACTCCTTTTGTTTGGAACGGAGCGAATTTATACTTTTTACTTACAGATCGTTTTAATAATGGTGATACTTCTAACGATATCAACTTCGATCGTTCTAAGAAAACGGCAAAACTTCGTGGATTTAAAGGCGGAGATTTAAAAGGAATTACTCAAAAAATCTCTGAAGGTTATTTCGATAAATTAGGAATAAATGCGATTTGGATGACTCCTGTTGTAGAACAAATTCATGGAGGAACTGATGAAGGAACTGGAATTACTTATGGTTTTCATGGGTATTGGACTAAAGATTGGACTAAAATTGATCCTAATTATGGAACTGATAAGGATTTAAAAGAATTAGTAGAAACAGCACATAAGCATGGCATTAGAATTTTACTTGATGCTGTAATTAATCATACTGGTCCAGTAACAGATAAAGATCCTGTTTGGCCAGACGAATGGGTTCGTACAGATCCACAGTGTAAATATGATAATTATGAAAATACAATCACTTGTACTTTAGTAAAAAACTTACCAGATATTAAAACCGAAAGTAACGAAGAAGTTGCCTTACCACCGCAATTAGTTGAAAAGTGGAAGAAAGAAGGGCGTTACGAACAAGAAGTAAAAGAATTAGATGAATTCTTTACAAGAACAGAGTATCCAAGAGCGCCTCGTTTTCATATCATGAAATGGTTAACTGATTATATCACAGAATATGGAATTGACGGCTATAGAGTTGATACCGTTAAGCATACAGAAGAAAATGTTTGGCAAGAATTTAGAAAAGAGTGTGATTATACATTTGCGGAATGGAAAAAGAATAATCCATCTAAAGTGTTAGATGACAATGGATTTTATTTAGTTGGAGAGGTGTATAATTACAGTATTTCAAACGGAAAACAATTCAATTTTGGAGATAAAGAAGTGAATTATTTCGATAATGCATTTAATAGTTTAATCAATTTTGAATTTAAATGGAATGCTAAACAACTATCTTTTAAAGACTTTAATGAAAAATATAATCAAGTTTTAAGCAACGATTTAAAAGGATATGGAGTGTTGAATTACATGAGTTCTCATGATGATGGAATGCCTTATGATCCTGCTCGAGAAAAAACTTTTGAAACAGCAAATCGATTATTATTAGGTTTAGGTACATCTCAAGTATATTATGGAGATGAATCTGCTAGATCTTTAATTATCGAAGGAACTGAAGGTGACGCTACTTTACGTTCATTTATGAATTGGGATGCCATTCAAAATGATCAAAAAACACAAGAAGTTTTAGCACATTGGCAAAAATTAGGTCAGTTCAGAAAAAATCATCCAGCTGTTGGAGCAGGAACTCATTCTGTGATAACTGAGTCACCATATGTTTTCTCTAGAAATTATAGTAAAGATACATTTACAGACAAAGTTGTAATTGGAGTTGATTTAAACCAAGGCGAAAAAATAATTGATGTAACATCAGTTTTCGAAAATGGAGACAAGTTAAAAGATGCTTATTCTGGTCAGAAAGTAATAGTTAACGAAGGAAAAGTAACACTAAACTCACCATTAAAAACAATTTTATTAGAAAAGATTTAACCATGAAAAAAATACTAAGTATACTATCTATAGGACTATTACTTCTTTCTTGTAAACAAGAAGTTAAAAAAGAAGAAAAGCTAGCAAATAATGAAGAAAAAATAATTACTGAAAAGTTAAAACCAATTTCTAAAGAAGTTTTAGAAACTGCGGTGATTTATGAAGCCAATATTCGTCAATATTCACCAGAAGGTAGTTTCGATGCTTTTACAAAAGATATTCCTGAGTTAAAGAAGTTAGGAGTGAAAATTATTTGGTTAATGCCAGTATTTCCAATTTCTGAAACGAAACGAAAAGCTACAGGAGGAAAGGATAGTAAATTTGCTTCTGAGTTTCCCGAAGCTGAAAGAAAAAAATACTTAGGAAGTTATTATGCTGTGTCTGATTTCAAAAAAATTAATCCAGAGTTCGGAACTATTGAAGACTTTAGAAAATTAGTAAAAACTGCTCATGATAACGGTATTTATGTGATTTTAGATTGGGTTCCTAATCACACAGGTTGGGATCATACTTGGTTAACAACTAATCCTGATTTTTACACAAAAAATGACAAAGGAGAAGTTGTTCATCCTGAAGGAACTGACTGGACAGATGTTGCCGATTTAAACTATGAAAATCCGGATTTACGCAAACAAATGATTGCAGATATGAGCCACTGGATTGTTAACGAAAATGTTGATGGTTTCCGTTGTGATGTAGCTGGACAGGTTCCTACTGCTTTTTGGCAAGAAGCTATTCCACAATTAAGAGCTAAAAAAGACATTTTTATGTTAGCAGAAGCCTGGGAGCCAGAATTATTAAAAGATGGATTATTTGATATGGGGTACGGTTGGGATCGTCATCATGCAATGAACCATGTTGCTAAAGGTGAGAAAAAAGTAGATGATTGGTATGCTACTTTTGATAAAGATGTAGAGCGTTATGCAGCTGACGATATTATTATGAATTTTGTTACAAATCACGATGAAAACTCTTGGAATGGAACTATTAAAGAAAGAATGGGAGAAGGAGCTAGTGCATTTACTGTATTAAATTATGTAACACCAGGAATGCCTTTAATTTATTCAGGGCAAGAATATGGTTTAAGTCATAGATTAAAGTTTTTCGAAAAAGATTCTATTCCAAAAACTAAAGGTACAGAGTGGACTTTATTAGAACAATTAGCTAACTTAAAGAAAACTAATAAAGCGATGCATGGAGGAAAAGAAAAAGCAAATTATACTAAAATAGATCTTAAAAATGATCATGTGTTAGCTTTTTCAAGAGCAAAAGAAGGAGATAAATTAACATTTGTTGCTAACTTATCTAAAGAAAGTCAGAAAGTTACTTTAACTTCAGAAGCAACTCAAAAAGATTACTTTACGAACAAAGAATTTAAAGGAACTACAGAGGTCGAATTACAACCTTGGCAATATTTAGTTTTAGAAAAGACGAAATAAACTAAAAATCAACTGTACTTTGAAAGGATCATGAAAATTTCATGATCCTTTTTTGTGTTATAATATCAAGTTTTCAATTTTTAAATTTCTAGTATAACAACTGAGTTATTTCCTTTTTTTCCTGAACTAAAAAAGGGAAAACCCCTTATAAGATATTTTTTTACTGATACTAGTTTTGCTTCATGATCAAACAATAGCTATTACATAACGATCTAACTAAAATGAATAAAACACAAAATTTAAAGAATGAAAGTATTTTATAACTACATAGTAATTGCATTAAGTATTTTAATTATTGGATGTCAGAATAATGATGAAATTGTCGAAAATAATACAGATTTAAAATCTAAAACAAATTTTTCTACAAAGGAATTTCCAAATGAAATTATAAACATAAATCACAAATACGATTATTATGGGAAAAAATTCCAAATAACATATGTATTCAATAATGAAACTCAAGAATTAATAGATGCTTATGGAGATGATGCTATTGCCAAAGAAATTTTTGGAAAAGATAAAGAAGGGCCTCAAGGAACTTTAGTTTTAAATGTGAAAGAAGAAGGAAATTATAAAGAAATTACTATGAAAATCTTCGATACAGTGAATGAAATAGATGAATACACAAAGGAAGAACAAGTTACAGAACCAACAAAAGAACCTATTAAGGGAAAATTAGCTTCGAGAAATAATTGCTTTGATATTGATTTACCTGGAAATGATGAAATCCGATTTTTCGAAGATATTAACTACGCATGGGAATTAACAGATATTAGAGGTTTAAATAAAAGGACTTATGGTAAGCAATATTTAGGGCATAATAATGACAGAATTAGTTCTTTTTATATGAGATCTAATGAATTTCAACAAGTTAGTTTTTATGAACATAGCTGTTACACAGGAAAAAGATTAACATTTAATAAATACCATACATCTCAGTTTTATGGGGAAAGTAATTTAAGGCATCACACTTTATCTGGAACATGGTTTTGGAGAGTATCTTGGAATGATAAAATTTCTTCATTCTGGATGCCATAAATAGAGATTAGTTAAGATTGATTAAAGAGAGACGTTTTTGTCTCTCTTTTTATTTTTAATTCTGTAAAATATAGTTTTAACGTAATGTTATCAGGTAATTATAATCTTTTTTCGTAATTTTATAAGAAAGCATTTATTATGAAAAGAGTATTATATTTTTTGTTTGTGATAGTTTTAATAACTAGTTGTGCTTCTACCAAAGAAAATTACACTGCTGTTCAGTTGAAAAAGTTTAATGAAATAGTAGAAGGAAAACCGTTTCGTATTGATTCTAGAAAAGCTTTTCCAAGAATAACCGCCGCTTTAAATTCTTTACCTGCTAATGTACTTTTACCAAACGGAAATACTATAAATATGATAGATATCACTGGTCATGGAAGTGTTTTTAAATTTAATAAAGATTCTATAACTAAAGGTAATTTACCTTACTATGGTGAACGTCAATTCGCTGGAAATTATAACAGTACAAATATTGGAATTGAATTTGATGCTAAAATAACAAACTATAAAACTTCTAAGACTAAAAGAGATAATCATCAAATTAAATTTACAATTCGAGATAAAAACTCAAATACAGAAAGTTATGATGTAACTTTAGTGATTTATAAGAACTTGAAAACTAAAATGGATATTAATTCAACTCACAGGTTTCCAATTCAATATTCTGGTGTAATTACGGAATAATTAGAACTTATAAATCTTTGGTAAAAGACCAAACTAAAATTCTTGTTATTTTATTTCCATGTTGCATTGGAATAATTTTATGTTTTGCTTTTAATTTTGATAGTTGTTTTTCTAGTTTAGTTAAATTTTCTTTCTTAGCTATTAAACTCGTAAAAAATCCTACTTGATTTTTAAATAAAATACTTTGTTTAATCATTCTTTTTAAGAACAAAGCTTCACCACCATTACACCATAGTTCGTTTGCTTGACCACCAAAATTAAGCTCAAATTCTTTTTTATTTAAATTGTTAAGTTTACGTTGTGTTCCCTTTTTTGCTTCATTTTCTGAACTATGAAAAGGAGGATTGCAAACCGAGAAATCGAAATAATCATCAGTTTTTATGATGCCTTCAAAGATGTTTGCATTATTAGTTTGATAAATTAAACTTACATTTTTCTTTAATTGGGGGGTAAAATCAATATTTTTTTGAGCAATTTTAATACTTTCAGCATTAATGTCACATCCTACCATTTTCCAATTATAAACTTGACTTGCTAAAATACAGTAAATTGCATTTGCACCAACGCCAATGTCTAAGCCTCTAACTTCCTTATTTTTATGAAGAATATCAGCTATATGATGAATATAATCAACTCTACTAGGAATTGGTGGACATAAATATCCTTCGGGTAATTCCCAGTTTAATACATTATAATTCGCGATTAAAATCGCCTTATTTAAAGCTACCACAGCTTTTGGATTTCCAAAATCTATGGTAGTTGTATGATATTCGTTTTTAAAAGTAAAAGATTTTAAATCAGGATTTACATCTGATAATTTTTCAAAATCGTAAGCTGAATCTTTATGTAAATTTCTTGAATGCATAAGATTGTCAAAATTATCAAAAAAACGTTAGAGAACAATTATCAATAAGCAATGAATAATATATTATTAACTGATCATTAACTATTAACAATCATCTCTACGAACTCTTAATTCACCACGTTCATGAACTATAATAAATGGAATTTCTTCTAATGTACAACGAGGTTCTATGACAAACTTTATAACTCCTGTTACAGTGAAGTTTTCTCTTGGTGTTTTTATTTTATAATTCTTATTGTAAATTGTATTTTCTTTAACCCAATTTACATAACCATTTACAAATGGATGAGAATCGAAAACTTCTTTAGATAATGGACTTTCAGTAATCCCTTTTTCTATAGCGATATGTTTATTATCACTAATTTCTACTCTAAATTTTCCTTTAAAATCTCCTTTAGATTTAGGGGATACAAAAAATGCTCCTTGAATCAATTTTATGTCTATTTCAAAACTATGTTTATCCTTATCAATTTGAAAAGTTTTCATAGTTAATTCATACAGATTGATATTTTTTGAAAAATCGTAAACAAAACTGTCATAAGGACTAATATAATTGTTCGTTTTTACTGTTTCAGCAATTGTATTATCTTGTTTTTTTTCTACTTTATTTTCTTTTTTACAAGAAATTGTAAAAAGTAAAGTAAAACCTAAGATTATATATTTAACCATTTTTTTATTGATTTAATAATTAGTAATTTATGAGAAAATATCGCGAAATTTTATTTCATTTTTATATCTCAAAGTTAGAGTATGCTTTTCCAAAAAGTGTCAAAAGAGTGTAAAAGAAGTGTCAAAAGCTATAAATTTTGGTAAAATTATATGTTATTTGTTGTAATGATTTGTAAAAAACTTTTTTCAAGCTTAATACGAACAATTGTCTTGCTATTTTTAATTAGTTTGATTTCGTGTAATTCATCTTCAGAATCTTATTTTTCAGAAATAGTAAAAGTGTCATTAAGACAAGTTGGTCACGAATTACTTATTGCAAATAAAGATTTAACATCTCCTGTTTTACCTGTGAAAAAAATTGATGATACAACTTATGAATTAGCATTTCCCAATACTATAGAAATCGAACCCAGTAAGCTGGTAAAACTTATTGAAACGAATTTTAAAAAGGCAAAATTACCAGAAGCTTACATTGTACAAGTATTTCAGTGTATTGATAACGAAGTTGCTTATAGTTATTTAATGCAACAAGAAATACAAGAAGGTATTATTCCTTGTGCCAATAGAATTTTAGCTAAAAGTTGTTATACGATTAGAATAAACTTTACAGGAGACTTAACAACAAGCTCATCTAATTATAAAAGTCTTTATTTCATAGTAGTTTTATTAATTGTAGTAACTATTATTCTCTTACTACTATTTAAAAAGAAACAACAAAAAAATAAAAATATAGTAGTTGAACAAGAAGTGAAATTAACTATAGGTAATTATTCTTTTTTACCAGATAGGAATATTCTTATTAGAAACTCTAGTGAATTGAACTTATCTAAAAAAGAATGTGATTTACTTTTAATTCTTGTAGAAAATTTGAATCAAACTGTAAAAAGAGAAGAACTAACTAAGAAAGTTTGGGAAGATAATGGAGTAGTTGTTAGTAGAAGTTTAGATACTTATATCTCTAAATTACGCAAGAAATTAGCTGAAGACGAAACCATAAAAATTACCAATGTTCACGGAGTTGGATATAAGCTAATTGTAAAATAAAAAAGACTCAATATTGTAATCGAGTCTTTTTAAATGATTTTTGAAATTAGATTAAATCCCTAAAACCTAACAGAAATAGTTCCTGTTAAGAAAAAAGGAGTTCCAGGTGTAAAATGAATTTCTTCAACAGAATTTACTTCATTTTGCAAACGAGATTCTGTTGCAAATTGAGTTTCATTCCATTCTGTATTAAAAAGGTTTTTCACTTGTATACCAAATGTGATGTTTTTATACTCATAACCAACATTTAAATCTGTTACGGTGTAACCTTCTGCAGCAATAGAATTATCTTCATTTGCTGGTCTATCTTTAATATATCTTAGTTGCGCGCTTCCAAAAAATCCTGATTTACTTTTATAGCTTAATCCACTTGTTAATGTAAAATCTGGAGCTAAAGGAATAAAATCTTGTCCTTTTAATTCTTCTGAAGCTCTTGCGTGTGTATAATTTGCATCAAAATTGAAATAAAGTTGATCAATTGGTTCATATCTTAAACTAAAATCAATTCCTTGACGGTTAGTTTTTCCGCTAGGTTCTACAATTCCTGCATCTCCAACATACACAAACTCTTGTTCTAAGAATAAATACCAATATGCTGTGTTAATTAAAACTTTAGGAATAGGTTTCCAGATAATTCCAGCATCAAATCCATAAGAAGCAGGTAAAATTGTATTTCCATTTTGAGCAACAACTACTCGAGTATCGTTTGAATGAAAACCTTTACCTGTTTTTAAATAGAACTGAGTATTGTCATTATGATTGTAGAAAATGTTTAATTTCGGACTCACAATGCTAGCTGTTTCAGACTGTGTTTCGTAATTCGTTTGTAAATTGTCATTATACTGGAAATTGAAATAATCTAAGCGTAAAGCTGGATTTATAGTAAACTTTCCGAAGTTAAAATTAGCACTTACATAACTTCCAAGGTTTGTTTCATTGATATCACCAAACTGAATTCGATTTAAAGTTTGTTTACGATTTACTGTATTTGCTAATTCATTACCAAAACTTCGATCATTTCGCAAGCTAATTCCGGCAGAAAAACTTCCGTCAAATGAAGTAAAATTTTGTTTGTAATCACTTGTTGCACCGAAAATTCTTCGAGTTTCTTTTTGTTTAATTTGATCACCATTAACAGGATCATCTAAGAAAAAAGTGAAATTAGAAAACAACTCAAAATCATAACGATTATAAAAAACTTTGTTTTTAATAGAAGCATTTTCAGAAATTATCTTGTTGTAAGTAAGTAAAGCGTTAGTTCTGCTTGTAGAACCTCCTTCAGTATCGTCAATAGCACCAAAACGAGTTATTAATCCACTATCTACAGCACGTTGAGGAATTTGCCCAGAAGCATCCCATTTACTTGTAAAATGAGAAACAGTTAATCCAACTTTATCATTGTCAGTTACATTTAAACTGTATTTTCCAAAAATATTTAGTCTATTGAAATTTTGAGAACTCTCGAAATATCCATCTGTCAAAATATATTCTGAAGCAACATAAGCACTCTGTTTGTTGTTATTCACAATATTAAACATTCCTAATAAACGTTTTGTGTTAAATTGCCCCACATCTAGCTTTAATAAATTATTGCTTAATCTCTCTTTGGTTTTAAAGTTTACATATCCTGCCGTATTAAAATTTCCCTTATCTGCATAATACGCACCTTTACCGAAATCTATTTTATCAACGGTTTCTGGAATTACAAAGTGTAAATCTGCATATCCTTGTCCGTGTGCATGAGATACCATATTTACAGGAAGCCCATCTGCTGTTATTGTAATATCAGTTCCATGGTCGATGTCAAATCCACGAAGAAAAATTTGTTCAGCTTTTCCTCCACCTGCATGCTGACCAATAAATAAACCAGGAACTTTTTGTAGAATTTCTTGTGACGAATTTACTGGTGAAACTTGTATGTCTACATCTGCAATTACATTTAAAGCATTTAATTTTTTAGCAATGGTAATTTCTTCAAGAGAGACTAAGTTTTCTTCTAAAATTATTGTAATTGACTTTAAATCTTTTATAATGACTTGTTTCTTTTTGTAGTTGATATGACTCACAATTAATGTGTCTCCAACTTTTACATGATGTAAAACAAAAGTACCTCTATGATTACTATGCGTATGATGTTCATCATCTGAATTAAAAATATGGGCTTCTACTATTGGGATATCATTTTGCGATACTATTTTTCCTTTTAGAATTTGCGCGAAAGAATGTTGCAAGAATAATAAGCAACATACAGTTATTAGGTATTTCATTTTTATACTTAATGGTAGATTTTATTAATCATTTTTGAGCATGTAAAACTAAAAATTAGATATCCTAATTAACTTATTTTAATAAAGTTTAACGTGTAATTAACAGGTAAAAATCAAGGTAGAGTTTATAAGCTTTTATTCAGTAAATTAAGAGTTATTTTTATCCTATATTTACTATATATTTTTTAATAGTGTAACTTTATAATTATTATGAAACCAATATTTACTGTAATGATTTTAATAATAATGTTAGCTTGTAATACTCAAGAAACCTCTAATATTATTAAATTAAATGCATCTCAATTAAAAGAATACATTTCTAAAGAAGATATTCAATTAATAGATGTTAGAACTTCCAAAGAATTTAATCAAGGTCATATTACGAATGCAAAATCGTTAGATTATTTCTCATCATCATTTAAAACTGAATTAAATAAATTAAATAAAGAGAAACCAATTTATTTGTATTGTAGAAGTGGAAAAAGAAGCGGCAAAGCCTCTGAAATATGTAATGAATTAGGTTTTAAAAAAATTTATGATTTAAATGGAGGTTATTTAGCTTGGTCTAAAGAAAATAAATAAACTTTAATAATCTCATCATAATTATTTTTTTGTTTAATAATTTATTAAATTTGTTAAACATGAAAATAATTCGTTTCACCAAAAAAGGCATTTATTGTACTCCTGGAAAGTTTTATATCGATCCTTGGCATCCTGTAGATTATGCAGTGATATCACACGGACATGCAGATCATGCACGTTGGGGAATGAAACATTATCTTTGTCATACTCACACTAAAAATATTTTAAAACAACGTATTAGTCAAGATATTTCTGTAGAAACACTCAATTACAATGAATCTAAAACTATTAATGGAGTTAAAGTTAGTTTTCATCCTGCTGGACATATTATCGGATCTTCTCAAGTTAGATTAGAATACAAAGGAAAAGTTGTAGTTTTTTCTGGAGATTATAAAATAAAAGAAGATAATTTAACTATTCCTTTTGAACCAATTACGTGTCACGAATTCATAACTGAAAGTACTTTCGGATTACCAATTTATAAATGGCAAACAGAAGCTGCGATTCAGTCACAAATCCATAATTGGGTGGCAAAAAACAAAGCCAATAATCGAACAAGTGTGTTTTTTGGTTATTCGTTAGGAAAATCACAACGTATTATGAAACTTTTAGAAGGATTAGATGAAATCTATGTTCATAATGCAATTCATCATATAAATACTGCAATTACAGCCTCAGGAGTCAAAATTCCAGAAACTATTCGCTTAGATGGAAATTTTAAAAAAGCTGATATTCAGAATAAAATTATCATTATGCCGCCAGCTTTGCTTGGAAGTAAAATGCTGAAAAGAGTTCCGAATGTAGCTACTGCAATTTGCTCTGGTTGGATGCAAATTAGAGGAAACAGACGCTGGAGAGGCGTAGATGCGGGTTTTGTAGTAAGTGATCATGCCGATTGGGATGGGTTACTTAAAGCTGTAAAAGCAACAAACGCAGAGAAAGTTTATGTAACTCACGGATCTCAAGCTATTTTTTCTCGTTATTTAAATGAAATCGGAATCGAATCTGAAGAAGTTATTACCGAATATGGTAACGATCAAATAGAATCAGAAGAAAAGCAAATTGTAACCCAAGAATCAACTTCATGAAACAGTTTGCCGAACTTATAAATGCAATAGAAATCACAAATAAAACCAATGCAAAAATTGATGCATTAGTTGATTTTTTCGCAACAGCACCAGACAAAGATAAACTTTGGATGATTGCATTATTCACAGGAAAAAGACCTTCACGACCTGTAAAATCTTCGTTAATGAAATTATGGTGTGCAGAGATTTCTGAACTCCCAGAATGGTTGTTTTTAGAAAGTTATAGTACAGTTGGTGATTTAGGGGAGACTTTAGCCTTATTATTATCTGAACCAGAAGCAACAATTGAAAAGTCGTTACATGAATGGATGATTGAATTAATTGCTTTAAAACCTAAAAGTGAAGAAGAAAAAAAAGAATATGTAATCAATGCTTGGAACGGATTACAGATGCAAGAACGATTGATTTTCAATAAATTAATTGGTGGTAGTTTTCGAATTGGTGTTTCTAAAAAAACATTAGTCAATGCTTTAGCAAAGTTGACGAATATCGATGTAAATAAATTGATGCATAGTATTATTGGTAATTGGGATATCAATACGATTTCTTTTGATGAACTGTTATCAGGAACTCATATAAACTATGATAATTCTAAACCATATCCGTTTGCTCTAGCATACAGTTTAGAGAAAGAACTTGAAGAATTAGGCGATATAGACGATTGGCAAATAGAACATAAATGGGATGGAATTCGTGGACAAATTGTAAAACGAAATAGTGAATTGTTTATTTGGAGTAGAGGAGAAGAACTAGTAACAAATCAGTTTCCTGAACTCGTAGAAGCATTTTCTACCTGGAAAGAAGATTTTGTTTTAGACGGAGAAATTTTAGCTATTAAAGATAGTAGTGTGTTGTTATTTAATGATTTACAAAAGCGATTAAATCGTAAGAATGTTACTAAGAAACTATTAGAAGAAATTCCGATCGGATTTTATGCTTATGATTTGTTAGAGTATCAAAATGAAGATATTAGATCAGAAAGCCTTGATGAAAGAAGGAAGAAATTAGAAAGAATATTTCAAAATAATAAGACTAACTCTATTCAATTATCAAGTGTAATTAAATTAGACTCTTGGAATAAACTAGATGAAATTAGAAACGATTCTAGAAAAATAAATGCTGAAGGATTAATGTTGAAATCTAAAAATACGGAGTATCATATTGGTCGAAAAAAAGGAACTTGGTGGAAATGGAAAATAGATCCATTAACGATTGATGTAGTTATGATTTATGCACAAAAGGGTAGTGGCCGTAGAAGTTCCAAATACACAGATTATACGTTCGCAGTTAAAAAAGACGATAGTTTAGTCACGATTGCTAAAGCCTATTCCGGACTTACAAATGCTGAAATAACTGAAGTTAGCCGTTGGGTAACTAAAAATGCTACAGAAAAATTCGGACCAGTTCGAACTGTGAAACCAGAATTGGTTTTTGAAATTGCTTTTGAAGGAATCGCTTTAAGTAATAGACATAAATCTGGTGTTGCACTTCGTTTTCCTCGAATTAAACGTTGGCGAAAAGATAAAACAGTAGCTGATATCGACACTATAGAATCTGTAAAAGACTTAATTTTTAATCAATGAGTATAGAAACAACTGAAGGATATAAAATTATTGAAGATTGGTTGTCTTCTAAAAACTTTTCACCTTTTGATTTTCAATTAAAAGCTTGGAAAAAATACGCTCAAAATTATAGTGGATTAGTCGTTGCACCAACAGGTTTTGGTAAAACCTATTCCTTGTTTTTAGCTGTTTTGATAGATTATTTAAATCATTCTGATCAATATAAAAAAGGCTGTAAATTATTATGGATAAGTCCCCTGAGGTCTTTAGCAAAAGATTTACAAAAAGCAATGCAAGCTGCAATTGATGAAATTGGTTTAGATTGGATTGCAGCTGTTAGAAATGGCGATACACCTCAAAATATTCGTCGACAACAAGAACGAAAAATGCCGGATGTATTGTTAACGACTCCAGAAACCATGCATTTGTTGTTTACACAAAAGAAAAATTCTAGATGGTTTAAGAATATTCGCTGTGTTGTAATTGATGAATGGCACGAACTTTTGGCTACAAAACGTGGAGTTTTAACAGAGTTAGCCATAGCTAGAATTCTATCGTTAACCAAAGATTTGAGAGTTTGGGGAATTTCAGCAACTATTGGAAATTTAGAAGAAGCAAAAACAGTTTTGTTACCAAACCCAAAATTGAAAACGACAATCATCACTTCCAAAGAAAAGAAGAAACTTAAAATTGTTTCTTTATTACCTGATGAAGTGGAATTACTGCCTTGGGCTGGTCATTTAGGTGGACAATTGGTGAAAAAAGTATTGCCTATTATTTATGAAAATACGACAACACTAATTTTCACTAATACTAGAAGTCAATCAGAGCTTTGGTATCAATTATTGTTAGATACTGATCCAGATTTGGCTGGGCAAATTGCGATTCATCATGGATCCATCGATAAAAAACTACGAAATTGGATTGAAGACGCTATTAATGATGGATTATTGAAAGCCGTAGTTTGTACTTCTTCTTTAGATTTAGGTGTCGATTTTAAACCTGTAGATTGTGTAGTACAAATTGGTTCTGCTAAAGGAATCGCACGTTTTATGCAACGAGCGGGAAGAAGTGGACATTCACCTAACGAAGTATCAAAAGTGTATTGTTTACCAACTCATACATTACAATTAATTGAAGTTTCTGCATTAAAAGAAGCCGTAAAACAAAAAGATGTCGAAGCTAGAATTCCTGTGGTCTTAGCGTACGATGTTTTAGTTCAGTTCTTAGTGTCTTTAGCTGTAGGAGAAGGTTTTCAATGGAAAGAAACTTTTGAATTAATTCAGCAAACACATGCTTTTGCTGAACTTACTGAAGAAGATTTTAGTTGGGTAATGCAATTTATTACGCAAGGCGGAAATATCTTAAAGACTTACGAGGAATTTCATAAAGTAGTCTTTGAAGAAGAAACCAATTTATATAAAGTTACCAGTAGGAGAATTAGCATGTTACATCGAATGAATGTTGGTGCTATTGTAAGTGATGCCATGTTGAAAGTTCGTTTTATGAAAGGCGGATTTATTGGTATGATTGAAGAGTTCTTTATTTCTAAATTAAAAAACGGAACTCCATTTGTATTAGCTGGTCGAGTTTTAGAAATCGTTCATATTAAAGACATGACCGTTTTTGTGAAAAAAAGTAATTCTAAAAAAGCAATTACACCAAGCTGGAAAGGAGGGAGGCTACCATTAACTTCATATTTGAGTCATTATTTACGATTAAAACTTAATGATGCTTTGCACCCTGGAATTAGAGAGAAAGAATTAAAGTTTTTGAATCCGTTGCTAACAACGCAAAATAGTAATTCTCATATTCCAAAATCGGATGAATTTTTAGTAGAAAAAATAAAAACTAAAGAAGGTTATCACTTGTTTTTCTATCCTTTTGAAGGTCGTTTGGTTCATGAAATAATGGCATCATTAATTGCCTACAGAATCAGTAAATTGAAACCAATTACATTTACAATTGCGATGAATGATTATGGATTTGATTTATTGAGTGATCAAGAAATTCCTGTTTTTGAAGAAAATTTAGATCGTATATTGTCCAAAGAAAATCTTATGGAAGATGCCATAGCAAGTGTAAATGCTTCTGAAATGGCTAGTAGGAAGTTTCGTGATATTGCTGTAATTGCTGGTTTGGTTGTACAGTCGCAACCCGGAGCAAGAAAAACAAATAAGAGTTTACAATCGTCATCAGGCTTAATTTTTAGAGTTTTAGAAGATCATGAACCAAATAATTTGTTATTACGACAAGCCTATACAGAAGTGTTTAATGAACAGCTAGAACAAGCACGCTTATTTGAAGCTTTCGATCGTATTTCGAAAAGTAAAATCATTTTAAAAGAGGCGAGAGGCTATACTCCTTTGAGTTTTCCTATAAAAGTTGATAGTTTACGAGATACTATGAGTAATGAGAAATTAGCAGATCGTATTTTGCGATTACAAAAACAACATTATAAACTGATTCAGTGAATATTTTAACAGAAGATATTGAGTTTTCCAATACTAAATTGACCTTAACAAATCAACGAGTTATCTATTGGAAAGACAAAGAAACATTAATTTTATCTGATATTCATATTGGTAAAACAGCACATTTTAGACAACATGGAATTGCTGTTGCAGACACTGTTTTACATGAAGACTTACAACGCTTATTAACCTTAATCACTCATTTTTCTCCAAAAAGAATTATTGTGGTTGGAGATTTATTTCATGCGAAATACAATTCTAATATCGAGACTTTTAAAGAGTGGTTAGTTTCAATTTCAAATGTTGATAAAGTTCTGATCAAAGGGAATCACGATAAAATGTCTGAAAAGAAAATACAAAAACTCGGTTTTGAAACCGTCACTTTTTTACGAGAAAACGGACTCACTTTTCGCCATGATTTAGATGATGCAGTTGAAGGAGAATCTATAATTTGTGGTCATATGCATCCTGGAGTTCGTATTAAATTCAAAGGAAATCAATATGTAAAGTTACCGTGTTATTTGGTAAGTAAACATCAGTTAATTTTACCAGCGTTTAGCTTATTTACAGGTTTAAATACAAAGTTTAGTCAAGAAGAGAATAAAGTTTATGCCTTTGATGAACAACTAATTTTTAAAGTTTGAAAATATATTTTAATGCTCAATTAAAAGGTCATTATTTTTTAAAGAGTTTATTAATTGCTTTTTTAATTTATTAATGTTTTTTTCCATGTTGTCTTGATCTTTTATTTCAAACTGACCTTTCCATATCAGTTCTCTTTCCTTATCCGGACAAATACAATATAAAGACGTTTCAAAAACTAAAATAACATAATCCTCTTTTTTTCCTTTTTCAATCATATAATTATACTGATTTCCATAATAATATTCTTCAAAAGTTTGATTACTTTTCATGTACTGATAAAGTAAACTTGTGGTATGATATCTTTTTTGTCTACCTATTATTTTGGTTACCAAAATTGCATCAAAATCATTTTTTAATAAATCGTCTTCAATTTTTTGAAATTCAGTTTTAGATATTTCTTTTTTAATAAAAGGAGTATTTAAAAAATCAATACTTTTCTCAACAAATACACCTTGATTTTTTAAAGCTTTTTCTATACTGTTTTCAGTAATTTGTCTTGATTCAGTATTGGTGTTCAAACTAATTATTAATACTTTATTTGCATGAAAAAATCCTATATCAGGGTTTTTATATTGTTGAACCAGTTTATTGCTTACACAGCTAATATTAAATAATAATAGTATTCCTAAAAGAATGATTTTTTTCATATGAACTTATTAATCTGTAATTCTTTTTAATCCTAAAGCTAAATTTCTTTCCAATACAGAAAAATCGTTATCAGCATTAAAAATATCTCTCATCTCATTAAAAAGTAATTGAATTTGATGTGTAGAATAATTAAGATCTTGTAGTGTGTTTTTTATTTTATGAATAGACTCATAATCATTGTCTGAATTAAACTCTAGATGCATTTTATTGAAAATTGATTCAGAAACTTTAGTTTTAATTAGAGTCAATTCTTCCTCAGATTCTTTTAAATCAGCATTCATCGCGTAGATAAAGAAATAAGCTTTAAGTTCTTCATGATTCCAATTTGTTTTTAATTGTAATTTCGTACTCATAATAGTGGTATTTAATTTTTATAAATGTATGTAGTTTATAATAAATAAACTATGACAGATATCATTTTACTTCTTGTTTTTCAGCATTATACAAGCATTAATAAAGAAGTTCTCTTTATTTATATTATTTTTAAAAAAGTCGAGTAATTCTTTTTTAGATGTGATATCTTTTTTAAGTATTTCAGGATTCACTTCATAAAACCTAAGTGTATCGTTTTCTACATCAAAACCATAAAAAGTATTCATATTACCTGTATTTGAAATAATATTCATGATTTCTTGACCTTTAATTTTAATAGAATAAGAAATAAGTTCTTCATTAGAATCAAAAATCAATTTGTATTTCTTTTTATTTAAAGCTTTTATTTTTAAAGAATCACCTTCAAAACCTTTAATACAAGGTGTTGTCCATGTTCCTATTAAGTCAATATTAATTTCTTCACTATTAGGCAATGAATATTCTGACTTAAGTGAACAGCTCAATAGAAAAAGCATTATTATTAAATGTCTAAATTTTAACATGATATAATTTTTAAAGTGTGAATTTTTTAATCATTAATCTTCCGTTTAAAACAAATTTATTAGTAATGTGAAGGCTGTAAAATGATATAAATCAGCTGTTCGATATGATTTATATCATTGTAAATTAAGGTTATCGAAAATATTTTTGTTTCAACAAAAAGAATAAAATGAAGAAAATATTAATACCCACTGATTTTTCTATAAATGCACATGAAGCATTATTTTATACCATTAAACTTTTTAAAAATGAGCGATGTAAATTTTATATTTTACATTCATTTGAGGTAGAAAATCCAATCTTTACTACTAAAAACTCAAAAAAAGATGGTAAAATAAGATACGAAGAGAAATTAACGGAGATTAATACGAAATTAAATGAAATTTTAGTAAGTATTTCTGGAATTTCTGAAGGTTCTGAACATATTTTCGAGACATTAGCTATAACTAAACCTTTAGTTGAATCTGTACAAAAGACCATTCAAAAATTATCTATTGATTTAGTAGTGATGGGAACAAAAGGAGCTAGTGGTATAAAAGAGATGTTTATGGGTAGTAATACTGTAAAAGTATTAAAATCTATTTTTGATGTTCCTTTGTTGATAGTACCAACAGAAATTAATAATTTTAATTTCAAAAATATCGCTTTTGCAACTTCATTTAAAAATGAATATTCTGAAAGATCATTAAGATATTTAAAGGAATTTTGTAAATTATATAAATGTAATTTAGAGATTATTCACATTGATAACTTAAAAGAATTCACAGATAATGAAAATAAGAATCGTAAAGTATTAGAATATAATCTTGAAAACATCAATTATTCAATAAATTTAATTACAAAAAATAAATCGACAGAAAAAGATATTAGAGATTATTTAAGTAATATAACTTATGATTTATTAATTATGGTTAATTATAAACATGATGATTTATATAATTGGATGAACGAATCTGTTGTAAATAAAATGGGGTACCATACTAAAATTCCTTTTTTAATTTTACCTGATTAACTTTTATTATTTCATAGATTTAAATTTTATAAGAATCTCATACACAAAACTATTTGTTTTTTGACATGGGATTTTTCTTATTAAAATTAATGTTATTATATTTTTTATTTAACATAATATAAATTATAGTACAAAAATATTTGTAAGCTATAATTCTATATTATGTATAAATAGCCCAGAATGTTAACGTTTCTAAAAGATTGTTCAGTACTCGGGTCATTTAACATTGGTTCGGTTTTCTGCTAACAATAAACATTTCGTTCGTTTGTACTATAATTGGCCGCTATGTTAAATTGCCGCACGCAAACGCATGTATTGCTTTTTAAAAATAATTATGCTGTCGCAGTAATTTTTTTAAACACAATTTTCCAACGCTTACAGCCGCACAAAAAGCTTACATTTCGTTTTTAAATTAAATTTTCGTTGAATATGGAATTCTCGTTGTAATTTTTTTCAGGAGCTTTTCGTTAAACTATACGCAAGAGTATAAAATTTTCCTACCGCATCATCCACACTAAAATTTCTATACACTTGCTAACATTTTGGTTCCAATTAAGCATTTTTAATTTCTTGCATTATCTTTTGTCTTGAAACAAAAGAAACAAAAATTCAAGGCTTCAGATAATTTTGGAAACAATTACGGTTCATTCGCTATATTTTAGAAAACATTCTAACTAGTTAATCTTGTTCTGAATTAGCCTTAAAGTTTGTATTAATTAAGAATATGTATTACTAAAACTCTAAAATATGGACGCTCATTTCACCTATTGTTTTCACCAAAATTCTCTGAGGCCGTTTTGCCAATGCTACATCCAGATAAAACAAGCTCTATTTTACATAATATGATACAATTAAAAATCGTTAATTGATACATTTATCCCATGTATAACTAATGCATCTCTATTCTTTTTTAAATCTGCAGCTACTGCGTAATTTAACTTGTAGATTTTATCTATCTCTACATTAATCCTTTCTTTAATTAGGTTAATTATTTCATAAGTAGTTTGTCCATTAAAAAATTCAATTAACCCAATAGTTGCAGAACCTACGAAAGCATCTAAATACTTATTATCCCATATCCAAATTTTCTTCTTATAGCCAATATAACACAAAACACCATTTTCATTTGTCAGGTCTGCTCCTAGCGTTAATCCTGTGCTACAGGCAAATGTATAGATAAACCCCCCAGAAAGAGCTACACCGTTTAAATCTGTTGAAATATATTCCTGAGTTCCCCTTACTAAAGCATCAGAATTACCGTGAGAAAAAGCCCCAATTATAAATCTTTCTTTAGGGTTTGCAAATGCAGTAATACCTGTATGATGTATTTGTGGACTAGTTAATGAAGAAAATTGAATTCCATTATTAACAAAATAATCTTCAATTACTTCTTTACATAGGTTAAAAAAGAAACCAGCTCTGACATCATTTTCGTCAGTAATAAGTAAAGTATCCGCCATTATAACTTCTCTTTACCTCTTAATAATAAATCGATTGTAAGTGCATTTAATCTCTGTGCAAAGTCCTTACCTATTTCTGTTTGATTTCTCACTTCAAAAAGAATATCATTTAGTGAGTATGCGTCACCCTCTGTAGAAAAATAAATAGGCTTGTCTTTATCTTCTGGACTTTCAATTATCCAATCTTCAATTGAATTTTCCAGGCTTTTTTCTAAAAATAAATATGCTTTGTTAATTATTTCCATAGCTTCAGCTATAGAACAATCTTTACTTAAAAAACCAAAAGCTCGATTATTTATAAAGTCACTAAATTCTTCATTTGCTTGATTAATTCCACTCCAAAGAATAACAGGGATTAAAGATGAGCTAGAGTAAATTTCTTTCAATAAGTCGTGACCATTTAAAATATCATCTTTAGAGAATTCAATATCTAATAAGACGATTAAATTTATTTCTAAATTATCTTTGATATAGTCTAAACCTTCCTGCGGATTAGAAAAAAACCTAACGTTGTTAAATTTATCTTCTATTGTAAATAGTAAAGGATGCTCTTGAATTTCCTTATTATCATCTATTATTACAAATGTTACTTCCATTTATTATTATTTTTTAAAGGGTAAAGTGATATTAAATGTTGCGCCTGTTGGCTTTAATTCATTATCTACCACTTCAATACTCCCTTGCATAGCTTCTACTCTTGTTTTGACCATATATAGCCCCATCCCTGCTCCTCCTTCTTCAGCAGTATCAGTGAAAAAAATATCAAAAATCCTATGCTTATCTTTTTCTTTTATTCCAATTCCATTATCCGAAAACAAAATAGTTACTTCATTTTTAGATGTCAAGCTACTACACTTTATAACCTTATCTTTTTTATTTTTTAATGCCTTAATTGAGTTAGAAATTAGATTGTCAAAAATATCTTCTAAAGCTTTTCTATTATAATTTAGTATTAAGTTATCTTTTATTTCTATGGTTGTCTTAATGCCTTGTTCAATTAGCCTATCATAATAGATGTTATTAAAAAGGTTAGATATTAATTCTCTTAAATTTATTTCTTCAAGTTCTGTATCTGATTTAGCATATTTAAGCATAAAATCTACTCCTTTTCTTAGTTTTAGCATTTCTTTATAAATACTTTTAGATATACTAATAAAGCGACTCTCTAAATTTGGATTTGGATAGTTATTATAAAAATATTCGGCACCCGTTAAAATATGACCTAGAGTATGCTTTGTCATATGTGAAAACATTGCAGCATAGGTTTGTAGTGATACCAAACTCATAAACAAGTTTTCTTGTTGTTTACTTTCTTTTTCTAATTTGGAATAGTCTTTAATACTTTTTGTAACACTTCCTTGTATCTTACCTAAATTTGCTTCAATACTTCTAAGTTTAGCCTGCACTTCAGGAGAAGCATCTTTTTTTACAGATGCGATTTCTTTTTTTAATGTTTTGAGATCCTGATTAGCAGTTCCTAAACTTGATTTAGTGTTTTCTCTTTCTACTTTTTTGACATTTTTAAAATAAGATTCTAACTGAACAATTTGTTCAATGATAAACTTCCTTAATTCTTCCCAAGCTTCATTTTCGACAAAACCTTGCCTATTAGTAGATTCTATTATCTCAGGATTATTTTCATCTGTTATCTCTACATAACCAAGTAAATCTCTTGTTCCAAACCTATCAAAAAAACCAGACCATCTTCTTTTATCAATTCCAAGTATATCTTTTTGTTTGTTTTGGTCTGCCACATATTCAGCAAAAGGTGTAGTGATTATGCCATCACGATATATCTTGATTCCGTCAATTTCTGAGTTGAAATGTTTTTTATATTTCCTTTTTGCAGGTAGGTCAAAATAATACAGTGTTAATTTTAAAAGTCCACAAGGTCTTTCAGGAACATTTATTTTATTTAAAGTCCCTTTTTTGTATTGTAATATCTCCTGAGTTTTATTCTTTTTATCAAACGTCAACTCAATTTTCTTAGTTGCAAAATCTATTAATTGAGTTTTTACTTTGACATTCTCAAATTCTGAATAGGGTGATTTTATTGTAATGTTAAAAGGGTAATTATTGGCAATAGTTGAATTAGGAGGTACTAACTTCGATAATTCTTTAAATGCTCTACTAATATCACTTTCAGTCCAAATTTCATTTACCTGAGAAATCTCTAATGTTGTACCTTGTTTTCCTTTGTCTCCAGTGTCATACCAATATTTATTTTCAACATCAGTAAAAAAAGGCTTTTCATCTTCAAAACTTAATTTCAGTTGAGAATCTTCAAGCTTAGAATAATGTGACCAATCTGTCTCTAAACACAAAATATCTGAACTACCACTCTTCTGAGTCTTTAGGATTAATTTATCTCCTAATTTATCAACTGCAAACCTACCTATTCCCTTTTTTCCTGCAACTTTTCTTTTGTGTGGAGCTGGAGATAATCTTTCTCGTCTTTTACTACTTGTCCCAATAACCATCCATTTGTTTTTGATATCAGAAAACTGCATTCCAATCCCATCATCTTTAATAACTATTTTTGAATTTGGAGTTAGAGGATTTATATCAATAAACTCTACAGTAACATTTTCAGCATTTGCATCATAAGCATTCTTAACCAATTCAAATAACGCAGTTATTCTATCAGTAATAAGCTCTCTCCCAATTAGCCTATATGCACTAACATCGAAATTAAATTTAATAGATTTCTCTTCTTTTAATGACATTAACTCATTTGGTTTATCTGTTCAAACAATGCTTTTGCAAGTAAAGGAGGTACAGCATTTCCTATTTGTTGTTGCATATACATTAGTGTTCCTTCAAAGATGAAATTATCAGGAAAACTTTGTAATCTAGCTGCTTCTCTAACTGATAGTCCTCTATTTTCAAAAGGGTGTATTAACATATTTTTTCTGTAATTTGAAATCACTATAGATGGTTTTTCAGAATCTAGACGTTTATAAATACCTGAATGGCAATTATTTTTATCGGCATAGTTTTTCATTAATTCATCTGGAATTGCCTTCCAATTTTGACCTTGCTTAATATGTTTATATCTCTCTAAAACATAATCTCTATTTCTTGAAACATAGTTTTGTGTCGAAAAATTAGAATTCGTTCTCATAGCTTCTGCAAACTCATTATTTGCTAAACTCTTATAAGGTAATGATGCTATATAATCACCATTTTGTAAGCTTGGTAAATCCAATATTGCATCTGCAACTGTAAACTTATTGGTCAATGGTTCTGGAAAGTCAAACTTTATTCCTTTTCTATTTCCTACCATAAAAAAGCGTTTTCTGTCTTGCGGGACACCATAATCTGATGCTAATAAAACATCGAAATTTACAGTATAGCCTAAGTCTTCCAACCGTTTCTTTAAAATTTTAACGACCTTACCTTTTTGAAAACTTCTGAAACCTTCAACATTTTCGAAAACACACCATTGTGGCTCTAGCTCCTCAATAAATCTTAAAAACTCCTCAAATAAACTATTCTTTTCATTTTTAGAATTTCTGGTAACTGTATTGGATAAAGAAAAACCTTGACAAGGAGGTCCTCCAAATAAAACAAATGGATTTTTAGAAATTAATTCTGTTGGTTTAACTTTTCTTATGTCCTCTACAATAACTTTCGATGATTTATGATTTTTAATGAAAGTATCCGCTGCATATTTATCATTTTCAACAGCAAAAGAAATATTAATTCCAGCCATCTCTGCACCGAGACTCATCCCTCCTGCCCCACTAAAAATATCACATCCTAGAATATTTCTTGAGGTATTATTTAAGTCAGTACTTAATTGTAATTTGTCTTCAATTAAAATATCCATAGTTATTTCTCGACAAGTTTTAATTTTTTACAGACTTCTTCAAATATTTCGCAAGGCTCTACATCAATAGCCAATGCTATTAAATACAATTCACTAGCTCTAAGTTTTGTCCTTTTATTATTTGACAATTCACTCAATCTCGTTTTACTGATTCCAGTTTTCCGAGATACATCAGACCTGTTTACAGATTTCCTTGATAAATAAAGTCCTAAATCAGTCATTTTTGTCCGTTTTTTAGATTATAAATGTAAAAATTAAGACAGTTTATTCCGATTTTCTAAACAGTTAATTTTTATTTTGTCTGTTTTTTGATATATTTGTTCCGAAAAACAGAACATTTAATCTTAAAAAGATACAACTTATGGGTAATTCAAGATATACAAAAGCAGATTTAGAACGTGTTGTTTACACTCAATTAGATAATTTAAACGCAATTCACGATTTACTTAGAGTTATGAAGCTCCAAAATGAGCTCATAGAAAACGCGAATAAAAAACTCAAAGATGAGATTATAGATTTTAAAAAGAGAGTTAATTATTCAACAGGCAAGAAATAAAACCATTCCATACACATTTTGCCTCCACTCCTATGCCCTTTCTGCAAAAAGAGTATTCCATTACATTTTTAAAGAAACTTTTAGAAAGAAAAAAAATCCAAGAAAAATATTGCTTGTAAAAGCTTTTTCCCAAAGCAAAGTAACATAACGCAGAACATTATAGTGCAAATTTATTATATAAGTATAATGGCGTATACTGTGTATTTAACATAATTGTAGATATAACTAACACGCTAGTGTTTTATATCGTCAAACAAATCGGCTTTAGGAGATTCACGAAATCCTCTAAAACAATATAAACCTGTGAGTAATTATGTTACAGCCATTTTACGACACGTTAAGTTTATTCGTAAGTATAAATTCTCAATACTATGTAAAAAATCCCATAAACTGATGTAATTCATTTTAATATTCAGTATTTGAGTAATTAAAAAATCAAATACGCGATTCTCACGGATTAAGATTTCTTTATTAAGAAATGTAAAACCTCACTAATAATTAGTGAGGTTTAGAGAAAGAATTATTAAAAAACAATTCTAAAAATCTCTAAACATCTTTAGAGACAACTAATTTGAAAAACTAAATAAATTTGAACTCGTCACTATTTAACATTCGTTTATAATAATATTCATTAACTATTACTGGTACTTTTAAATATGGAAATTTTATTTTAAAATTTCCTTTTTCCTTACCTAGAAATTTTACTTTAGTTTTTTTCATAATTCAAGAATTTAAATTTTAAAAATTAGTAAATCATTTTTTTTGAAAAGGACTAATTTTATGCCAATTAAAATCTGAAAATGAAAGACTGTCAAAGTGTCAATACTTTGTTATAATGTTGTTAAAACCATTTTTTCTTTTTAAAAAAAATTAACATAGAGACTGTCACTATTACTATTATTGCCCACATTAGGAAATAACCATATTTTAGTTTTAACTCGGGAATATTATTAAAGTTTGTTCCATAAACTCCAACAATAAATGTTATAGGTATAAATACAACGGAAAATATGGTTAGGAGTTTCATAATTTCATTAAGTTTAAAATTAACATTAGTTGAATACACTGTTAACTGCTCACTTAACATATTCTTATAATTTTCTAAAGTATCGTATACTCTATGTATAAGCTCATTTAAATCGTTAAAGTATGGTTGTTCTTTTTTTGTAATTAAATGTGATTTAAAATTCTTAAAATTGCTTATGGTTTCTCTAGCTGGTCTTATATTTTTCTTAAAATAATTAAGTTCTATCTTGTTTTTATTAATATCTTCAAGAATATGTTTACTTGGATGTAATAAAATACGATCCTCTAAATTTTCAACATTTTCTCCAAAAATTTCAATTAAACTATTGTAATTGTCTACAATAACATCTAATAAACAATATTTTAAATAACTTAAACTAGTACTTCTAACTCTTCCTTTTTTATTTCTAATTCTTTCTCTAATAGGATCAAAAACATCTCCTTCTTTTTCTTGAAATGTTAATAAAACTTGTTGTGTTAAAATTAAGGAGAGTTGTTCTGCATGTAATGTTTGATCTTTATTTAGAAACATCATTTTTATTAAAGTAAAAATATAATCTTCTTCAAAGTAAGATTTTGATCGTGATCCAGTATTCACAATATCTTCTATTCGTAAAGTATGAATATTAAATAATGTACAAATTGTTTTTATTTGTTCTACATCATGTATACCATTAACATTTATCCACACATTCTTATAAATCGATAAATAAGTAGAAATTTCTGAAATATCTTCAATTTCTACTTCAACAAATTTTTCTTCATTATAAGCAATTAAGTCGATCTGTATTTCATTCTGTTTTTTTACACCTATAAAAATTGGTTTTCCAGGAATATCTGCTTTATTTTTTTGTTCGACTACAAATCTCATTTAATATATTTCTTTGCATTTCTGATCTGAACTAATTTATGTAGTTTAGTTAATAGAATTAATTCTGACTTATTTTTACCATGATCTGCATTACATATCTTATGGCAATCTTCTAAAAGTTCATGATTAATTTCTTTATAAAATAATTTTTCATTTGCTATAAAATAAGTTTTAAAATGATCAAATGCTTTTTCAGCTAAAACTTTGTTTTTAATTAGATTTCTTATGGTTTCATAAATAAGTTCTTCACTATCAAAACCATATTCATTCGTAGCCCATTCTTCTTTAACCGCCCAAATAATTTCCTTTTTTTCTTTAACAGACATTGTATTATCTATCATAGAAAATGAATAAAATAAATTTGAAATTGCAATGTAAAAATCTTTAGTAAATGATACGCTTTTCATTATATTTCTGGTAAAATTAACAAAGGAATATGACTTGAAAATGTTATTTTTTTAATAACATTTTCGCTCAATAAATTATTAAAAAAGTTATAGTGATGATTAATAAAAGCTAATAACTGACCTTTAGATTCTTCAGCATATTTTTGTATAGTTTCTGTTTCAGAATCTTCCCAATCTAATTTTACAAATGATGTATTAACATCTTGTAATATTTCTCTTAATTTTACTTTATGTGTTCGCTGTTTGTTTGTTAGTGCTTCTTCTACTGAAAGGTTTACAATTTCTACAGCACATTGTTTCATTTTACTAAACTTTAATAAAGCAAAAAGTTCTTTTTTATTAAAAGCTCTTTTATAGTTTGTAGAAAATATAATTCTATCAATTTTTTTGTATTTATAATTTGTTGGTATAACTAATATTGGTGTGGTATTAATAGCATTAATTATTTTAACAGTATTAGTTCCTATAAAAGTTTGTGCTAAACTTTTGGCTCCTTTTGTTCCACTAATAATTAAATCTATTTTTTCTTCTCTAATAGCTTCTTTCACTGCATTAGTTAAAGAATTTGAATCTACAATAGCATGATAATTAATACCTTTACTTTCTCTGTTTAGAATTTCAACCAAATATTTTAACTCATCTTCAATTTTATCATCCATTTGGTTAAACCAACCTTTATTATATTCTTCACTCAGTAAATAAGATCTTTCTCCTATGTAAACATCTAATAAAAAAACATTTACTCTTTCTATTTCAAAGAATTTCTTTGTATAATTAAGTGCATTAACTGCAGCTTCCGAAAAATCATAAGGAATTAAAATGTTTTTCATTTTTTAGCATTTATATAAAATTATATGAAAATTTCATCTGGTTCTTTAAATGTTTTGAATTCTATAAAATAACCATTAGGGTCTTCTACAAAAAATGAATTTTGCTCACCATTTTTATCTTCAAAAAAAGTTTTCTTTACGATGGTATCCATAGACCATCTATTAATTTTATCATGTAGCATTTCCCATTCATCACTATCTAAAATGACTCCAAAATGAAAAGATGGCAATTTTTCATTTTCTAATTTATAATACGGATAATCAAATTTGAAACTATCAACAGTTACAAATGTTAATTGACATCCATATAAATTAAAATCAACCCATTCTCCATTACTTCTACCCTCTTCAATTCCTATATCTTGAGTATAAAATTTTATGGTTTCTTTTAAATTTTTACAAGGTAATGATATGTGAAAATTAGTATTCATGTATTAAATTTTTAATTTGTAGCTTTTGCATGATAAAAACTTCATCGCTTAAAAGCATCAATAATTAATAATCATTTTTAACTTTTATCCAACAGATAAAATTAGATTTCCAGCTTTTCTAAATTTAAGCTTTTATTATTAATTAGTTTACAATTTAAATTATTGACTATTATTTAGATTGAAAATAAGTATAATATTCTTAAAAAAATTGAGGCTTCCCTCCTAGTTAATTTATAAAGTTGTTTAATAGAAAAGCATTTTAATTACTTCGAACAAAATTAAAATGATAATAATCCATTCTAACATACTACTATATCGATGATTTAAGATATCTCTAAATAAATCTAAGTTTTCTTTAATTACATCTAAGCTATTAATAATTCCATGATGTCTTTTAACTATATCTAATTCATCTCTTAATTTATAATCTAATAAAGAAAGGTTTTTATCATTCCAAGCTAATTCTGGAACCTCAAAAACAAATAAATCTTCAGCTATATTATTTTTCATATTCATTGTTTTACCAATAAATTTTCTCATTCTTTTTCTTGATAATTTAAAAGTTCCTGTAAGTTCTAGTTGTTTAGAGTATACTAGTGTTTTTTCATGTAAATCTGAAGCTTTATCTACATAATTCATTAAAGCTACAGATTGAGCTAAATTCAAACAAATGATATGAACAATGTCTGAATTTATTTTTTGTACATTAATTATTCCAAAATCAACATCATTTGCACTGGATAAAGACAATTTATAACTTTCTGAAGGAAGTTTTTTTATATCAATTTCTTTATTCAAGATTCTATGAATGACTTGAACTATTAATAATTCATTACAATTAAAAAAGACTATACTTCCATAATCTTTTATGTATATATAAGAGTTTGATTCTCTCTTATATAACAAAAACGTATGCTCCCTTTTTTCTATAAAAAAATTAGGGAAAAGAGCTCTAATCTCTGAAAGCTCTAATCGTTTTTCTAAATGATAAGCTTTAACAGATAAATTCATATTATTCTCTGTTATTAATCTTTGCCTTTAAGCTCTATTCCTTTATATAACATAACAATATTGGGTATTGTTATTTGTTTTTTAGTTTCAGGAATATAAAGTAATACATAAAATCCTGTAATATCTTTTATTTCTCCTGTTAAATCATATTCTTTATCTAGTATTTTAACTGTATTTCCTATTCGCATAGGATGATAAAAGAAAAGGATTACACTAGCAGTCAAATTAGAAAGCATAGACCATTGAGCAAAAAAACCTACTCCAAGAACTGCTAAAATAGATGAAGCGAAAACGCCAAACTGTTTAAACTCTATTCCTAAAATAAGTAAGAGGATAAAAAATGCCGATAAAAAATAAACTAAATAAAATAAATTTAAAATTAGTTTTCTTCTGTGCGGTTCAATAGCATTTTTAGTTATATAGGTTTTTGTTAATTTTTTAGTAATGTTAATAATAGTTAAAAGTATTATTAAAAGAACTGAAATTTTTATAATTATTGTATGCATTTCTTGTTTTGTAATAAAACCTCATTTATTAAATAAACGAGGTTTTTTTATTTATTAAGGTTTATTCTAATAATTTTAGAGATTTTAATACTAAAATTTCTTCATCAGAATCATCATCTGTAGATTCAATTATTGCGTATTTTAGTTCAAAAGTTTTACCTACATATGTTTCTCCTTCTAAATCATATTTTTCTATAAATTCTTCTTTAATTTCCTCGAAAATTAATGTTGATTGAATTTCTTTTACTTTATATGAAAAATTATATCCCATTTCATCATAACCTTCAAAAGTAGCTTTTACTTTAATATCGTTTGTTGTATCATGTAAAATAGCACTAGCCATTAAAGTTAGAGATAGAAATACTGTGAAAATTGATTTTAAAATTGTTGACTTCATCATTTTCTTTATTTTTTAAATTATAATTTAATTTGATCTTGGATATTAGCTACAACAAGTCCAAGAAACTTTTAGCAAAAACTAAGTGTTAATTATGCTCGTAGCATTAAAGAAAATGATGTTACATAGGCGTAAATTTATACTATCAAAAATACTTCTTTTTAAATTAAAAATAAAAAAAACATAATTAATTTTATTAGTAAAACCACATATTTAAAGTATTGAATAACAGAGGTTTAGAAAAATAATTTAATTAAACAAATTTCAACTTAGTCTTTGTGCGTTTTTTTAAAAATCATACCTTCATAAAAATATGATATATCCACAAATAAATTTAACTTTGTTAAAGCACAATAATCATTATTATTCATGACTAAAAAAGTTATACTTATTGTATTAGTATTTGTTATAAATTCAATAAGTTTTGCACAGGATAAAATTCAATCTGGTCCAATGGTAGGATACTCTACCATGAGAGAAGTTCTATTATGGATACAAACAAAAAAATCTTCGGAAGTTCATTTTGAATATTTCGATAAAGAAAATCCGAAAAAACGCTTTCAAACTGAAAAATATATAACTGAAAAGAAAAATGGATTTGTAGCTAGTTTAATAGCTGACAAAGTTTTACCAGGTAAACAATATATTTATGAAATATATTTAAATGGTAAAAAAGTTAAAAGAAATTATCCTCTAGAATTTCAGTCTCAAACACTTTGGCAATGGAGAACAGATCCTCCTGAAATTAATTTTGCTATTGGTAGTTGTACTTATGTTAACGAACCTCGTTTTGATAGGCCTGGTAAACCTTACGGAAGTAATTACGAAATATTCACTAGCATTTATAAACAGAAACCCGATTTCATGCTATGGTTAGGTGATAATACTTACTTGAGAGAAGCAGATTGGAATACTCGTACTGGTTTTTTACATAGATATACACATACAAGATCTTTAAAAGAATTACAACCTTTATTAGCTTCAACACATAATTATGCAATTTGGGATGATCATGATTTTGGTCCTAATGATTCAGATGGTAGCTTTCCTTTAAAAAATACTGCAGTAGAAATGTTTAAACTCTTTTGGGGAAATCCAAATTATGACGCATTAAATAATGGTGGTATTACTGGATCTTTTCAATGGGGAGATTTAGATTTTTTCTTGCTAGATAATCGATATTATAGAACAGCTAATAAAAACTTTACTGAAAAACGTGAAATGTTGGGTAAAGATCAAATTGATTGGTTAATTAATGCTTTATCATCTAGTAGAGCACCATTTAAGTTTATCGCTATTGGTTGTCAAGTTTTAAGTTCTGAAGCCATGCATGAAAATTATGCAACTTTTCCAGAAGAAAGAGCATATTTAATAAGAAAAATTAGAGAAGCTAAAATTGAAGGAGTTATTTTTTTAGATGGTGATCGTCATCATACTGGATTGAGTAAAATGAAAGAAAGTGATCGAGTTTATCCTTTATATGATTTAACTTGTTCTCCTCTTACTTCCGGGTCTCATCCTAGCAAAGAAGAAAACAATGTTTATAAATTAGAGGAAACGTTAGTTGGAAAACACAACTTTGGAATGTTAAATGTTAGTGGACCACGAAAAAACCGTGTTTTAAATATCAAAATATTAGATAAAAACGGAAATGAATTGTGGAGTAAGAATATAAAAGCTAATGATTTGAAATATAAAAAGTAAAAAAAGTGATGGTAATTTACCATCACTTTTTTTTAAGTGTTAAACTTAATTATTCATCTTTCCATTAGCACAGCTAATGAATGATTTAACTTTTTTACCTATAGAATTGGTATCGTTTTCGTCAGGATATCCTAGGTTTGATAGTATTTTTTTTACCGAAATTATATCATTATCATTTTTATAACGAAAACTAACTATAGAATTTTCAATATCGATACTTACTTCAGAAATATTGTGCACTTTATTTAACTTATTTTTTATTGTATTTGAACATCCAGAACACTTTAAATTTTGAATAACAATAGTATATTTTTTCATGATTTTTTTATAATTTAGATGGACAAATATATTTTGACACTTCTATTTCAGCCAATTTAATAGCTTTAAACCCACCTCTAATATCAATTAGATTATGTATGCCTCTACTTTTTAAAATTGATGCTGCTATAATACTTCTGTAACCACCTGCACAATGTAAATAAAAAGTTTTATTTAAAGGGAAATTGTTTAAATAGTCATTTAAATACTCCAAAGGTGAATTTTTAGCTCCAATCATATGTTCTGATAAAAATTCTGAAGATTTTCTTACATCAAAAACAGATATTTCTTCAAATGAATTTTGAATATTTTTAAGTTTTTCTGCTTCAATAGAAACAACTATATCAAACTCATTACCAATACTTTTCCACGACAAAAAACTTCCTTTTAAATATCCTAAAACATTATCAAAACCAACTCTTGATAATCTTTCTATAGCTTCTTCTTCTCTTCCCAATGGAGCTACTAATAAAATTGGTTGCTTTACATCTGCAATTAATGCACCAACCCATGGAGCAAAAGTTCCATCTAAACCTATAAAAATAGACCTTGGAATATGACCATTTACATAATCATTTTGATAACGAACATCTAAAATTAATGCTTCTGTTTCATTAGCTAAAAACTCAAATTCTACTGGAGATAAAGCTTTAGTACTTCTCTTTAAAATTTGATCAAAATCTTCATATCCTTCCTTATTCATTTTTACATTTGCTGGAAAATATTTTGGAGGTGGCAACAATCCATCCGTAACTTCTTTTATAAACTCATCTTTACTCATATTTTTACGCAAAGCATAATTTGTTTTCTTTTGATTACCTAAAGTATCTGTTGTTTCTTTACTTAAATTTTTTCCGCAAGCAGAACCTGCTCCGTGTGCGGGATAAACAATTACATCATCAGCTAATGGTAAAATTTTATTTCTTAAACTTTCAAATAACAAACCAGCTAAATCTTCTTTTGTTAAATCTGTAGCTTTTTGTGCTAAATCTGGACGGCCAACATCTCCTAAAAACAGAGTATCACCAGTAAAAATAGCATGATCTTTACCATTTTCATCTTTTAAAAGAAATACAGAACTTTCTAAAGTATGTCCAGGTGTATGAAGTACTGTAATTGTTACTTTCCCTAATTTGAAAGATTGTTTATCTTTTGCTATGATAGCATTAAAACTTGGATTTGCTTTAGGTCCATAAATTATAGGTGCAGACGTTTCTTTTGCTAAAGTTATATGCCCACTAACAAAATCTGCATGAAAATGAGTTTCAAAAATATATTTTATTTTTGCTTTATCCTTTTTTGCTCTTTCAATATATGGAGAAACATCTCTTAATGGATCAATAATAGCAACTTCGTTGTTACTTTCTATATAATATGCTCCTTGTGCTAAGCAACCTGTATATATTTGTTCTACTTTCATTTAAATAATCTTTTTAATTACATTTAATCTTCAGTTCATTCTTCTACAATTCATTATAATTGAGAAAATTCACATAAGTAACTTCCTAAAAATTTAAATATTAAAGTGGTTTGTAAACGAAATGTTTGTTATTGTAAGCTAAATTATTAAGTTCCCTTTATGGTATATACTATTTTATTGGGGGAAAAGCTGTATGTAATCAGGAACTGATAATGATTCAGCAATCATTGTACATACCATACCTTTAGGGAACCAAATTTTATTTAAATTCTTAATATAGTTACAAGTACTATTTTTTAAAAAAATAATTTTTCTTTATAACTTAAAAATAGTACTAAGTATAAATTTATTTTTATCTAAAGTATTTTTTCTTTTTAAGAATTTCAGTAACATTTGTAACATAAGGAATTATTTCATTAGAATATAGTTTCTATGTAACTCTAATTTTCCTAAATTTTCTAATTTTTTTAATAATCTAGAAATAACAACTCTAGAGGTATGTAGTTCATAAGCTATTTCTTGATGAGTATTTTTAATAATACCATCTTTAAAAATACGTGCTTTTTCCTCTAAGTATTTAAGTAATCTTTCATCCATTTTTAAAAATGCAATATTATCAATTGCATATAGCATTTCATTTAATCTATTATGATAGCTGTCAAAAATAAAACTTCTCCAACTTCTGTATTTACCCGACCACTCTTCTATTTTTCTAATAGGTATCATCACAAGTTTAACATCTGTTTCTGCTACAGCTCTAACTTTACTTTTTGATTGACCTAAACAACAAGTAAGTGTCATTGCACAAGTATCTCCTCTTTCTAAAAAATATAATAAAAGTTCATCTCCTTCGTTATCTTCCCTTAAAACTTTAATAGCTCCAGATAATAATAAAGGCATTGATCGAATATAATCACCTATTTCAATAATCTTATTTCCTGCCAAAACCTCTTTATATGTAGCTACTTGATTAATTTCAAATAATAATTCGTCTTCTAGTGTATTGCCAAATATATCTTTGATTTCATTAATCATTTTTGAAGATTTTAAGTGAAAAAGTTATTAAAAAAAATAAAATCTTTGAATTAAAGATTCAATTATTATACAAAATTACAATTTTACAACAGTTTTATTTGTTACCGATGTTACAAGTTTTTTAAAAACAACAACTATACTTGAATTAGTTTTTTACCTGATTCAATTAAAGTAGTATCTGTTTTTGCAAAACAAAATCTCAGTATACATTTGTTTGATGGACTTTTATAAAATACAGAGATTGGTATTGCTGCTACTCCATGCTTAACAATTAATTCCTTTGCAAAATCGACATCATTTTTGGTGCTAATATTTTTATAATTTACGAGTTGAAAATAAGTTCCTTCTGAAGGTAAAATTTCAAATCTGCTATGTTTTAACTGTTCTTGAAATAACTCTTTCTTTTTAGCATACATTTTAGCTATATTTTCAAAATTTACAATATCTAAATATTCAGAAATTGCATGTTGTGCTATACTATTTACACTAAAAACTAGAAATTGATGTATTTTTTTTATCTCTTTCATTAAGTTTTCAGGAGCTATCAAATACCCTACTTTCCAACCTGTAACGTGCAAAGATTTTCCAAAAGAAGAAACAATAATAGATCTATTAATTAGTTTAGGTCTGTTGTTAACCGATATATGTTGGTGCTTAAAAGAAATATATTCATAAACTTCATCACTCAATAAATTGATTTTAGGGTGCAAATCTAATAAAGCCTCAAAATCTGTAAAATCAGTTTCATTCCATATTTTTCCTGTTGGATTATGAGGATTGTTTATAATGATTAATTTAGTTTTAGAAGTAATTGCTGCTGCTATTTTATTAAAATTAGGAGAGTAATCTTCATTTAAAGATACTCTAACTGGTAGACCTCCAGCTACTTTAACAGATGGTACATAACTATCATAACTAGGATCTAAAATAATTACTTCATCTCCATTTTTTACTAAAGCATTAATTGTTGTGTAAATTCCTTGAGTAGCTCCAGAAGTAATTAACATTTCTGATTGTATATCTACCTTTCTTTGATAATTTTTCTCAGTAAGAAAAGCTACTTTTTTAAGTAAAGCTGGTAAACCAATCATAGGTGTATATTGATGAATATTTGTTGTTAACAAACGTTCTGATATTTGCAATAATTTTTCATCTACAGGGAAGTTTGGAAATCCTTGAGATAAATTAATAGCATGATGTTGATTCGCCAATTGCGACATTACAGAGAATATACTTGAAGTAACATTAGGTAATTTAGACATAAAAATTCTATCTGTTTACACGAAAATACCACATTGATAATGAAACTTGAATTTTATTTTACATAATTTTTATAAATAAAAAAGAACTTCCATCTTTTCGGAAGTTCTTATAATCTTCTAGGTTTTGTAACACTATTGGTTATTTCCCCCAAAACAAACAATAGTGAAATAAATTGGAAAACCTATGGTAACATATTAATAATGAAGCTAATGCTACCTTTATCACGATATTAACAAATTTAGTTAAACTTTTTTTAACTTAAAGTTAAACAAAACAGGAAAAACACTGTTTTTTTGATGTATGAATTTTATAATTGTAAAGCGAAGAAAACCTCAAGTTTGAGATTTTCTCCACTAGTGTTTATCCATTACATATCCCCCAATAGCAATCAAAACACATTTATTTAGACAATAAAAAAAATTTAAAGTCACATTATAAAAATTTACTGAAGCTTATCTCTTAAAATAGTAGATAGAGTTAAATATTTTCTAATAGTTTTTTTGCTTGTTTTGCTACTTCTCCATTTTTATCAATAGCTATTACTTTTTGTAAAATTTCTATTCCTTCTTTTTTAGAACCTAGTTTTATATAGTTTTCTCCTAAACCTTGTAGTGCTTTAACTGAATTCGGAAATAAATGAGTTACAAAAGAAAAAATTTGAACAGATGCTTGCGGGTTATAATTAGACACTTGATTTCCAGACTTTATTAATTCTGATTCGAAATCGAAAAATGAATATTTCGGGTCTTGTATCATTTTAGGAATTTCAGTGGCTAATTTTTCTAATTGATTAGTATCGTATAAATTTCTTATATGATCCATTGGTTTATGAATAAAATTTTCTGCTTTAAAAGTTAATGCTGCTTGTAATACAGGATCTTGATTTGTAATATAATCTTTGAAACTCATTGTGACTGGAATTTGTGGAGCAATCCATTCTTCGTTTTCCCAAGCTGGTTTATCTTGCCACCAAGCAAATGATAAATACACTGGTATTTTACTATTTGGAAGTATTTCTGGACGTGCATCTCCCCAAAAATTTACGTTTTCAGCAGTTGGTTCACCTACAAAAATTACGTTCGTATAATTGTCTAATTCGTTTACTAAATTCTGGCAAGCAGAAAATGTTCTTCTACCAATAATTACATATAAATTTCCAACTTTATTAATTTTATTAGATCTTATTATTTCTTTAATTATCGGTTTGTTTAAATAGTTATTTCCTCCCCCATTTAATCGTAAATCAATCACTAACTTTTCTACTTCATTATTTTCTATAAAATCAAAAACTCCTCTGTAAAAGTTTTCTGTATTTACAGATTTATCGTCTCTAATTTTACTGTGTCTAACATACACAGCTTTATGCTTGGGTAAATATTCTTGATAATAAACTTTATCCAAATGTTTTAAATACAAAGGTGTTGAATTTTGACCTCTAGCGGTTAACCAATCTTCATTTTGTTGTATATGACTATATTTTTTAGGTACGGTTTCTCCTTTTGGAAGTGCATTAAATTCCATTTGAAACACTTTTCCATTTTTTTCTAAAGTAAGTTCTATAGTTTTTTGAAGTGTATCTGTAATCCTTTTTGCATGTAATACTTCAGCAATTGTTAAATAATTAATTCCGTAAGCTTTAAAATATTGACTATTCTCTGAATTTACAACAGGTTTGATCTTCTCTAAAGCATCTGATATATCAACATTGTTGATTTTTAACACTTTAGCACCCAATGCTTTTTTATATGCTTTAGAAACTCCTTCAATAAAAATTCCGTCATTATATTCATAAAGATTGAAAGGAAAAGAATGAAATTTCATGGGATTTAACCCAAAATATATCCCTGTATGTCCGTATTCAAAAGAAGCTATAATTTCAGTCATCCTAACAATGATCTCGTGCTCTTGTAGATTTGGAATATCTTGGTGTAATTTTTCAATCTTTGCATCAAAGTCTGTTTCCGTGGTTTTAACAAATAATGAAGCATAATCTTTATGAATTTTATGTTGTAAAAATTTAAGATCATTTCTCCAATCTTCAGCAGGTAAAATCTTTTGAGCCGATAGTTGTACTACAATAAATATTGATAGTATATAGAATATTTTTTTCATGGTAATAATTTTTTAAAGAGATAATTACACCACAAATATTCTTTAATTTTGAACTTTAAGACATTAGTTTCTATTGAATTGTAGTTTTTTAAACTTGAAATGTCACAGTTACATAAGATTTTAAAATAGATTCATAACTTTACATTGCAGAAATGTTTTCATTTATCAAATCAATATATCATGAATTTATCTACATTAAACTTAAAACAGTTAATAGCTGCAGCTAGTGTAACACTAATATTATTTTCTTGTAAACAAGAACAAAAAGAAAAAAAAGTTGTAGAAAAAGATACTACTAAAACAGATTTAAAAGCTGCACTAACTTTTTATAGTTCTTTTGATAATGGCATTGAAGCAGATTTTGCACTTGGAGATAAAAAAATGTATACTGTACCGAATAGAAAAGCTGTAGATTCTGCTAAAGTTGGATTGCATAAACCTGATATAACAAGACAAGACGGAAAAGGAAAATACGGAGCAGGTTTAGTATTCACAGAACGTAGTTCTGGTAATATTTATTACCCTAGTGAAAAGAACATTAATTATAATACTGAAAATTGGAATGGAGCTGTTTCTTTTTGGTTAAGTTTAGATCCAGCGACTGATTTAAAACCAGGTTATTGTGATCCGATTCAAATTACAGATGTTAGTTATAATGATGCTGCTATTTGGGTTGATTTTACTAAGGAAAATCCGCGTGATTTTAGATTAGGAGTTATTGGTGATCGAGAAGTTTGGAATCCAAATCCTGAAGGACCAGATAACGAAAATCCTATTTTCAATAAAAGATTAACTGGAGTAAAAAACCCACCTTTTGAAACTGGGAAATGGACTCATATTTTAATTAACTTTTCTGATTTAAATACAAAAGAAGGAAAAGCTTCTCTATATATTAATGGAGAACTTAAAGGAACACGTAAACAAATTGACACTCCTTTTACATGGGATGTATCTAAATCGAATATTTATTTAGGATTAGGTTATATCGGTCTTTTTGATGAACTATCTATTTTCAATAGAAGTTTAACAGATAAAGAAATCAAAACGTTGTATAACTTAGAAAATGGAGTTCAAACCATTTTAAACTAAAGGAATTAAGAATTCATCCAAGATTTAAAATCACTTGTTTTTTGTCTGCTCACAATAAATTCCTGATCTCTAGGATTAGATAAAACTAATTTTACACGGTGATTGAAATAAGGATCTATCTTTAGAATTGAAAATTTTGAGACTATTTGTCCTCTATTTATCTTATAAAATTTAGTTTGATCTAAAGAATTAAATAATTGATCGATAGTCTCATCTATAATATATCGTTTTGTATTAGTTACACCAAACGTTATACTATCTTGAGAATACACGTACAAAAGTTCTGATATTCTAATTTGTACAAAACTATTTCCTTCTTTGACTAAAATTCCGGCTCTTTCCTGTGGAGTTTGTAGACTTCCTAATAACTCTTTCAAAACATCAGAAGACAAATTATTAGAATTTGTATTAGACTTTTGAAACTTATTTAATGCCGTTTCTAAATCTTCTTGTTGTACTGGTTTTAAAAGATAATCTACGCTATTTACTTTAAATGCCTGAATAGCATATTGATCGAAAGCGGTAGTAAAAATTATAGGAGCTTCAATTTCTATTTTCTGAAAAATTTCAAAACTCAAACCATCCGCCAATTGAATATCCATAAATACTAAATCTGGATCAGAGTTCTCTGTAAACCAAACAACAGTGTCTTCAACAGTATCAATAACATCTAACAATTCGTAATTAAAAGAAGTTTTATTTAATAAGTTCTCTAATTGTCTTGCTGCACGTGGTTCATCTTCAATAATTAATATTTTCATAGTTTTATTTTTGATCATCTATTTTTAATAAAGGTAGAATTACAGTGAAAAATTCTCCATCGTTATTAATCTCTATGGCTTTATCAGATACTAAACTGTAACGTTTTGTGATATTTTTTAATCCGATTTTGGTTGAAGGTAATTGCGTAGATTTTTTTTGAATTTTATTACTCACAATTAACTGATTTTCTTTGGTTTTTACAGAAACTATTAAAGGTTTAGCTTTTGAAACTATATTATGTTTTATTGCATTTTCAATTAAAAGTTGCAAACTCATAGGAATAATCATAGTTGATAGTTTATCTTCTGAAATATCCCATTCAATAATTAAGTTATCGCCAAATCGTTCTTTTTGAATATGAATGTAAGATTTAACAAATTTCAATTCTTCATGAAGCTGTAATAAATTAGAATTACCAGATTCTAAAATAAAACGATAAACATCAGATAATTTATCTACAAATAATTTTGCATCTTCTTTATCTTCCACTTCTATAATATCTCGTAATGTATTTAAACTATTAAATAAGAAATGAGGTTTAGCTTGATTTGTTAATGTATCTAATTGAGCCTGAATCATAACTTGTTTCGTTTGTTCCTCTTCTCGTATAGATTTCTTTAAACGAACATTATAATAAATAGCTTCATAAATAGCCATATCCATAACGACTATAATTATAATGGGTAAAAGAACTTTAAAATTCATAGCATATGTGGAGTGCATTCCAAAAAGACTAAAGAAAAATGTTAAAAATTTATTTCCGAAAAGATCTACAATTAAAATCACTGCAATAATTGCTATGAAAAGTATTATTATCCGTTTGGTATCATCTTTAAAATCAGGGAATTTCTTTCTTAAAAAAATTAGTATACTTCTAATAACTAACCAATCAAAAATTGTAAAAAAAAGTGAAGAACTCCACCTTATCAATAAAATAATTATTGGATTATTAAATGACATATCATTAAAAAGGAAGCTTGTAACAAAACTTATAATAACAATCCCTATAATACTAAACCAAAGGTCATCAAAACCTAAATACAGTACACGTTTTTCTTTATCGAACAATTTCATAATTTATAATCGTATAAATGGTAATCCTTGTTTAGCTTGATAAAACGTAAAAGCAATCCACAAAGCATATAACAATCCGAAAACAGTAACAACAATAATTTTATTACGATCTGTTGTTTTCCATTTTTTAGAAAGTATGAATGCGAATAAAGGAATTATTTGTAAGCCATGCAAACCAAAAAAATGCGCTACTCTTAAATCACCAGCAATTGTACTCCAATTTACTAATGGTAAACCTTCTCCTCCATCTGCTACTCCAACATTATGTGCTAATTGACTAATCATTTGTCCACCAACCCAACTTCCAGCAACAATAATAATCCATCCCATTAATATTGCCCATTGAATTGATTTTTCAACTTTAAGTTTTAATCTAGTTGTTTCAAAAATGAAAAATATCATTATTAAAACATTAATAGCAACAAAAATTCCCATTGCAGCGAATAACAAACCATCTAATAAAGAAGATTGATTATAATGTGACTTAACTCCTCTTATTCCTTGTGCTACAATAATTCCTATTTCAATTAGCAAAGTCCACGAAACAATATTATTAAGTATACTTTTTTTTCTTTTTGAAAAAGGATATAATGACATGAAATATCCAAAAGTTAAAATATAAATTGCTCCAGAAATCAAGAATTTTAAAGGTTTTATCCAAACATTTACTCCCATTAAAACTCTATTATCAATTAAAAGCCCAACTATAGCTACCATAACAAAAATTAAATGCGCTAAAACAATACTATAAAGTACCGGACTTTCTTTCTTTACTGTACTTAAAACATGTGTTAAATACTTTTTCATAATTATGCTTTTTTAATTGATTTTATAATTGTGAATAAAAGAAAACCAATTGGTCCAAGCATAAATGTTCCAAACAGACATGGAGCCAATATTACTGGATGAATTTTTAGTTCTTTATTTTGATCTAACATCCACATTCCAACAACAAGATCGAAAGCTAAATAATGTATCCATCCTGCAAGAACTGCATTTTCTACTGTAAATAATTTCATTACAGAAGTCAAACTTCCAAAATCCATCATTCCTCCTTGTCTTATAGAAATAAATATGTAAATCATATAAATTATCGATAATAGTAAAGGAATGATTTTAAAATCTATTAAAATTCTTGTTACCTTCCATTTAGGTAAGAAAATCATTAAACTCCACATTAACATAGCTAACATGCCGGAAATAGAAAATATATCTGATGGTATCATAATAAATTGTTTTTGATACGTCAAATATCTAATCATAGTTTAAATAGATGAATTCATTTCTTTTGAATCATCGTTAATTAATATTGAATTGTTATAATTCCCATTCATATTCAATATAAAACTATAACTACAAAGTGTATTAAATACTTTAAGCAATATTTATTAAATATTACTTTATCTTTTTAAAAGTCACATATATTAACTAATTTGGTAAATTGGAATTATTATGTAGTTGTGAAAAAAATAAAGTTTCCCTAATGGCTAAGAGATATATAAAACAGCTATACCATAAATGGCTTTATTTATCTATCATTTTAACCTTTTTCTCTTTTTATACTTATGGATTAGAGGAACAGAAAGATCATATAATTGATTTAAAAAACATATCTTTTGAAAACAAACCTGAAATTGATCTTAAATCTAATTGGGAATTTTACTGGTTAGAATTAATTGAACCTGGGAATTTTGATAATTATAAATTATCCTCTTTAGTTTCACTTAAAAACTGGACCAATTTTACATTTAATAAAAAAAAACTACCATCATTTGGATATGCAACATATCGTCTAAAATTTCATGTTTCTAAAGACTCTCCAAATCTATCATTATACATACCTGCAGCTTATGCTTCTTCCAAATTATGGATAAATGGTAAATTGATTTCTGAAATAGGAAAAGTTTCTGTAACAAAAGAGAAAACATTACACAGAAGGCACACCCAAATTATTCCTCTAAACACTCATGAAGTTGACTTTGAAATTGTTATTCAAGTTGCTAACTTTTATCATATTAAAGGAGGGATAAATAAACCTTTGAAACTAGGAACAAGTCGTCATTTAAATAATGTAAAATCTAAAAGAATTGTAGCGGATATGCTTTTTATAGGCTGTTTAGGTTTTATAGGCACTTTTTTTATTATATTTTTCTTATTGTACTGGAACAAAGATAAAGCCATTTTATATTTAGGTATTGCTTGCATTTCTTTGGCTTATATGGCTCTTAGTGATCGTTATGCTCCATTAGCTGAAATTTTTAAAACAATTAACTGGAGTTTCTTAACTAAAATAGAATATATATCGTTATTTGTTGCTGGGGCTAGTTCTAGTCTATTTTTTTCAGTCATTTTCAAAGGTAATGTTCATAGATATTATGAAAAAGTATTAAAATACGTTAATTTACTACTAATCATTATTGTAGTTTTATTACCAGCACCATATTTCACTCAGTTAGTAATTCCATTTTTATTTTTAATGATTATTAATTTAATCTATGTTACCTACATTATTATAAGAACAATGTTATCTGGTAAATTACATGATTCTATTTTAATGTTAGCAAGCACATTACTTGGCTCAATAGTTTTTTATATTCATATTTTTGTTTTTTTAGGAAACAATGATAATGCAGTTGTTTATGTAAACTTTGGCTATGTATCTGTTTTTCTTCTTTTATCTATGCTTTTAATGCTTCGTTTTTCTAACTCTTTTGAACAATTAGAAAAGTCAACAATACTTGCTTTACAGCAAAAGATAGAAATTACTAAAAAGTCGGAACAATTGTCTGATATAAATTTAAAATTGAAAGAAAATTTAAAACAATTAAAAAATTTCAATAAAGAGTTAGATAGTTTTAATCATATTGTATCTCACGATTTAAAAGCTCCTCTTATAGCCATGCATTCATTAGTTTCATTTATTGAAGAGGATTTAGATACAACTTTAGATGATAATGCTAAAAGTCATTTTAATTTACTAAAAGAAAGAATTTCAAAAATGAATGCTTTAATAAACGGTTTATTAGAATACTCCAAAATATCTAGAGGTAATAAAAAAAAGGAATTATTTCGTTTGAATGACTTATTAAATGATGTTATAAGTGTAATTAATTATCAAAATAATAGTATTATTAATATTCCATTGGAAAACATAGAAATTAGTACAAATAAAATTGAATTAGAGCATGTTTTTCAAAATTTGATTAGTAATTCTATAAAATATAATGATAAAGAACAAGCTATTATAGACATCTCCTTTCTAAAATTTAAAGATAAATATATATTCACTGTTTCTGATAATGGACCAGGAATTGAACCTCAGTATCATAATAAAATTTTTGAAATTTTCAGTAAGTTAAATACTAACGATTCAATAGAAAGCACTGGTGTTGGTCTCTCTATTGTCAAAAAAATAGTTTCAGAAAATAATGGTGAAATTACAGTTGATTCTGAAATAGGAAAAGGAACTAAAATTAGTTTTACTTGGAAAGTTTAAAAATTAAGCTTCTCTATTCAAAAATAAAGAAGCTTAACAGTAAGTAGTGAGTTTTTGAACTCTAAAATTAATTAAATTAATAAACCCTTCCTCTTATTTAATTAATTTATATCTTAAAAATAAAATAACTAATTGTTTATAAATATGATAATAATCAGTTTCGATGTTTTTTTAAAAGTTTAAATTTTAGTTGACATGAAGTGAATTCGTAATCAATTTTATTATTAAGCTTTATATTTTTCGGTACTATTATGATACGTTTGAAAGCCTGAATAGGCCTTATTTGATTTAAACTTGTCTTATTTTTTTCTTTTTCTCCACAAATTACAAGTAGATTGTCTTCCCAATACACTCTAAATCTCCATTTACAAGAACCAGTAAAAACTAATTTTAAAGAAAAAACATGTTTATATTCTTTAACAGTTAATGGTGGTAAATAATCATTATTTCTAAGAAAATAATCACCAAAATTAATATAATCGTTAGTAGACCATGGAGTTAACTCATTATTAAACTTAGTTGCGTATATCATTTAGAAATTAGTTGTTTTGGTAAAATTACCTATCCAATATAAGTTTCTAAATGATAAAAATCATTTATTTATAGACGAATGATTCTTTTTGTAGGTTTACTTCCCTTTCTAATACTACTAATGATATAGCTTCTAATTCATTTAATTTTTATTAAAAGCTATTATCAAAAAATACACAAAATTTCAAGTTGTAAGAATTATTTATAATTCCATTTAAATTCATTAAATAAATCTTTCCAATTTTTAGGTAAACTTGATACTAAGTTTAACTTTTCCTTTGTAAAAGGATGTTCAAATTCTAAAGAAATAGCATGTAAGAATAAATTCTTCCAGTTAAAATTTTCTTCAAACATGGCATTATGATTTTTGTCTCCATATTTACCATCGCCAATGAGAGGATGGCTAATTTTATTCATATGAATTCTTAATTGATGTAAACGTCCTGTTTTAGGTAATAACTCAACTAAACTGTATCTAGAAGTATCATATGGTTTTACAGGAACATTTAAAATAACATTTTGTAATGTTTTTAAATGTGTTTCTGCTTCTTTATAAACTTTGCTATCTTTTCCTTTAACAGGAGAATCTATAATTTTAGTTTCTGGAGAAAAACCTCTAACAACACCTAAATATTTTTTTTGAATATTATTTTCTGTAAATAATTGTTGAAACTTAGAAACATATTGTGTTTCTTTCGTTAATAAAATAATTCCAGATGTTCTTCTGTCTAATCTATGAACTGGATAAAACTTTTGTTGAAATTGGATATTTAATAATTGTAATAAAGAATCTTCTTCTCTAACATTTCTTGAATGATAAGCATGATGAACAACCACATCATTTGGTTTTGTAACTACAATACAATATTCATCTTCATAAATTATTTCCACATTCATTATTCAAAAATGTTTTTTAATTCTGACTTTAATTCAGACATTGATATTTTATTTTTAATAATTTTTCCATTTTGATCTATTAAAACCATGTGAGGTAAAGCATTAACCCCGTATAAAGATGACACTCTATTATAATCATCGTAAACATGATTCCAACTTTCTAAACCATCAATCAAAATTCCATTTTTCCAATCAGAAACTGATCTATCTTCTGAAACAGAAAGTACATCAAATCCTTTAGGATAGTATTTTTCATATAAAAATTTAATTTCTGGTGATGCTGCTCTACACGGAGGACACCAACTTGCCCAAAAATCTATCAATAAAGCTTTTCTTCCTTTTAATAAACTTTTTAGTTCTGTTTTAGAACCTCTTAGATTTACAGCAAAAAAATTAGGAGCTACTTTTCTTCTAGAAATACTTTTTTCTAGTTCTAACAATTTCATTTGTTTCACTCTTTTTTGAATAGAGTTTAATAAATTCTGATTTGTTGAATTGATTATTTTATGATTTAATTGTATAGCTTCTGATGAGGACATTTTAGATTCTTTAAAAACAATTTCAGATAAAATATTATTTTTATTTTTAATTATAAAATTCATAGTTTCCTTGCTTTTATTTTTTTGTAAGGAATCGATGCTTTTTAAAAGAGTTCTTAATGAAATGTCTTTAAATTCATATTTTGAATAATAAGCAGAGATTAAATTGTTAATTTGATTGCTTTTAAAACGATAATTATTAAGTAATGTATTTAATTTTCCGCCTATTATCTTAGCTTCAAACTTATCTAAAACAGCTACAAACCTGGTAGAATCTATAATAAAAGGATATGAAATTTGGTTGATATTTAAATAAAATAACTCTTGCTTAAAAACATTTCTGTTAAATATAAAAGAGTTATTTCTTATTAAAGTTGAATCTATTTTATTAAAAGATTTATCCAATAAATACACAATATTCGAGTGATTATGCATTATTTTTCCTTCTAAACTAAAATTAGTTTCATCATTCTTTACATCACCATTTTTTTTTTCTTTTTTACATGAGAAAATAACTATAATAAAAGTAATGAATAAGAAACCTGGAAATTTCCTCATGATTATTTTTAATAATTCATTGACAAATTTACAATTTTATACCTACTGAAAACAAAAAACCATCTAAAAAACAAGTTCATAGATGGCTTTAATTTTATATTGTTGTTTTATTTAGAAGTCTTGAAAAATAGCATGCATCATACGCTTTTTATCATTTATACTTTCTTCTAAAGAAATCATTGTTTCTGTTCTGTTTACACCATGAATTTCATCTATTTTGTAAATAATATCTTTTGCATCATTAGTGTCTTTTGCTCTTACTTTACAGAAAATATTATATTTTCCTGCTGTAACATAAGCTACGGTTACATTCGGTATTAAACGTAAATTATCGATAACGTGCTGAGTCATTGATGTTTTTTCTAAGAAAACACCTACATGAGCTATAAAAGCATAACCCATTTTCTCGTAATCTAATGTTAAAGTAGATCCTTGTATAATTCCTTCATCTTCCATTTTCTTAACACGAACATGTATAGTACCAGCAGATACTAATAATTTTTTTGCGATATCAGTGAATGGAGTTCTAGCATTTTCGATTAAAATATCTAATATTTGATGATCGATTTCGTCTAATACAAATTTCTTCATTTTTTAATTTTATTCATAGTATCGGGCAAAAATATGAATTATTTTTAACAAACAAGAACTATTGTGTTTGAAAAATTAAACATTTAATAAAATTTTAATATTCGAAAACGATTTCGTTATGTCCGATATGCTCTTTTAAATTTCCTTCTTGATGCTTTTTTAACGTAGAAACGAATTGATTATCTATTATTTTATCTTCATATTGATAAGCTATATCCTCTTTGTTTTTATACCTATGAATTACGTCAAAAAACTGTTTATTATTGTTCGGTATATCAAAATAAGATTTGTAAGTAGAAAAATTATCTGATGTAGAAATATGTAATAATCCCTTCAATAATGAGTAGAAATTAAACTTACGAACTTCTTCCCTATTGTAATCATCTTTATAGTGCCCTGCCTCAATAAGAATTGTATTGTGACCTAATTTCTGAAAATTATCACCAGTTGCTGTTGGGTAAAACTCATCTGTATATCTTCCTACTTGATTAGGTATAATACTTTGCAATAAATTATTCATTGCGATAATAACGTTCATAGTTTCTTTTCTTCCAGAAGTAATTTTTCTAGATTCCTCTTCTGATGGAGCCAAAAAGGAAATTGTTGCTGGTTGGTTTTTTCCTTCTACTCCAAATATAGTTCTTTGATCATGTAAATTGAAACAAAACTTAGGATTAATTATATCTAATGTATTACGAAGTAATTTACTTTCACAAGCTAGTAAATCAACAGCATCACGATTTAAATCTATATTTTTAGCATTAACTCTTGTATATGCTAAAGCTCCATCTGGGTTTAGCATCGGTATAAATGTAATAGTACAATTATCTAAAATTGATTTAGCTATATTATGTTCGGAATAAGATTCAAAAAAATTAAATAAATCAAATAGTGCTTTGGTGCCGGTACTTTCGTTACCATGCATTTGACTCCAAATCATTATTTTTTTTCTTCCATTGCCTAATTTCAATTTAAAAATATTTCTATTCTGTTCAGATTTTCCTAGTAAATCTAATTGAAAAAGATTTTTATTTAAAGAGGAAACTAAAGGTTCTATATCAGAAAGTGTAATCCATTTACCAAATAATTTATCTTCTTTTATTTTTGGATAAATTTCTTCTAAAAAAGATATCGTAATACTTGTATTCATATTAAATTGAAAACCAATTTTTAACTAGTTCTTTTTCAATTGGTGCTACAGAATTATGTACATAATCATTTTTGATAGGATCATAAGTATAATCTTTAGACCAATTTTCAATATTCTGTGATAATTCTTGTAATGAATTACAAATGAATTCTAATTCTTGAGTTGTAATTGTTGGGTGAATAGATAGACGAATCCAACCTGGTTTTTCTATATTACATCCTTCTAAAATTTGATGTTCAATAGATTTAGAAGTTTCACGATCTACATTCAATAAAAAATGTCCGTAAGTTCCAGCACAAGAACACCCTCCTCTTGTTTGAATTCCAAAACGATCGTTTAATAATTTTACAACTAAATTAAAATGATATTTTTCGAAATAGAAAGAAAAAATACTTAATCTATCTTTATGGTTAGGTGCTAAAATATGTACTCCATCTAGTTTTTCTAAGCAATTAAACATTACTTCATTAATTTCATCTTCTCTAGATTTTATATTGGCTGTTCCCATTTGATCCTTAAGTTGCATCGACAAAGCAATACGGATTGTTTGTAAAAATGCAGGAGTTCCACCATCTTCTCTAGTTTCAACATCATCAATATAATCATGTTCTCCCCAAGGATTTGTATAAGTTACTGTTCCTCCTCCTGGATTATCCGGAATAACATTTTTATATAATTTTTTATTAAAAATTAATACACCAGAACTTCCTGGCCCACCTAAAAACTTATGCGGAGAAAAGAAAATTGCATCTAAATATTCATCTTCATTTTCAGGATGCATGTTAATATCTACATAAGGAGCAGAACAAGCAAAATCTACGAAACATAAACCATTATACTTATGAATTAAAGCAGCTACTTTATGATAATCTGTTTTTATACCTGTAACATTAGAGCCTCCAATAATTGAAGCAATTTTTATAGGTCTGTCTTCATACTTTTGAATTACTTTTTCAAACATCTCAAGGCAAACCAATCCTTCGTTATTACAAGGAACGACTTCTACATCTGCAATAGTCTCAATCCATGAAGTTTGATTTGAGTGATGTTCCATATGACTAACAAAAACTATAGGTCTTTTCTCATCTGGAATTGTAGTGTGTTCTCTTAAGTTTTCAGAAACTTTTAAACCTAAAATACGTTGAAACTTATTTACAACACCTGTCATACCTGAACCTTCAGTAATTAAAACATCTTCTGAAGAAGCATTTACATGGCGTTTAATAATATTACGAGCTTCGTGATAAGCTAAAGTCATTGCTGCACCAGAAGTAGATGTTTCTGTATGCGTATTAGCTACAAAAGGACCAAACTCATTAATTAATTTATTTTCAATTGGCCTATACAAACGTCCGCTTGCAGTCCAATCAGTATATAAAAGTTTTTTTTCACCATAAGGTGTTATAAACTTTTGATCTATACCAATTATATTATCTCTAAATTTTTGAAAATACTGCTCTAAAGTCAAAGTTTCATTACTCTTCATAATACGAATTTCTACATTTTTTTTTAATTGTTAAATTTCTTATTCAATATTTAACAATCCTACTAAATTTGTATGGTAATAAAAAATCCCGCACTTATGCGGGATTCAAATTAAATTATTTCTTTTATTTCTTTTATAAAACGTTCTGCCAAATCATCTGCTTTTTCTTGAGACATAGCTTCAGTATAAATTCTAATAATTGGCTCAGTATTAGATTTTCTTAAATGTATCCATTCTTTAGGAAAATCTATTTTTACTCCATCGATAGTATTTACATCTTCATTTTTATATTTATCGGCCATTGTTACTAAGATTTTATCTACATCGATCTCAGGAGTTAATTGGATTTTATTTTTACTCATAAAATAATTAGGATAGCTATCACGTAAAGCTCTACATGAAATTTTCTTATGAGCTAAATGAGATAAAAATAAGGCTACACCAACTAATGAATCTCTACCATAATGAGAATCTGGATAAATGATCCCTCCATTACCTTCTCCTCCTATTATAGTATTTGTATCTTTCATCATTTGAACTACATTTACTTCACCTACAGCACTTGCTGTATAAACTCCTCCATGAAATTCTGTAATATCTCTTAATGCTCTAGATGAAGATAAATTAGAAACGGTATTTCCACCTTTATTTTTACTTAAAACATAATCGGCACAAGCTACTAAAGTATATTCTTCTCCAAACATTGAACCATCCTCACAAATTAAGGCTAAACGATCTACATCTGGATCAACAACAATACCTAAATCAGCCTTCTTTTTTACTACTAACTCAGAAATATCTGTTAAGTGTTCTTTTAAAGGTTCAGGATTATGAGGGAATTTTCCATTAGGTTCACAATATAATTCTATACACTTAACTCTTAATTCTTTTAATAAAGCAGGAATTGCAATACCTCCTGTTGAATTTACACCGTCTACAACAACTTTAAATTTCGCTTTTTTAATCGCTTTTTTATCAACTAAAGGAAGTTTTAATACTTCCTTAATATGTTTTTTGATATAGTTTTTCTTTTTCTTGTAAATCCCTAAATCATCTACATCAGCAAAATCAAAATCATCATTATCCGCTATTTCTAAAATTTGTTTACCATCTTCACCATTAAGGAACTCTCCTTTCTCATTTAACAATTTTAAAGCATTCCATTGTTTTGGATTATGTGAAGCTGTTAAAATAATTCCTCCATCAGCTTTTTCTATAGGTACAGCAATTTCTACTGTAGGTGTAGTTGATAAGCCTAAATCAACAACATTTATTCCCAAACCAATTAAAGTATCTGATACTAAACCACTGATCATTTTACCAGAAATTCTTGCATCTCTACCTATTATAATTTTTATATCTCTTTTTTCTTTATTCTTATTTTTTATAAAGGTTCCGTAGGCAGCAGCAAATTTTACTGCATCTATAGGAGTTAAATTATCTCCTGTATTTCCCCCAATGGTACCTCTAATTCCTGAAATGGATTTGATTAATGTCATATTTTGTTTTCCAGTTTTCAACAAATATAAACATCTAAATTCTAAGCAAAAAAAAACACTGAATAAACAGTGTTTTTTTTATTTGTTTTGATAAGGGTTATACTTATAAATTGAACATAATTCCAGCATTTAAATACCCTCCACCTCCTACACCTGTATAGGAAGCTCTTAAAGCCATGTTACTAGCAAATTTATATTCAAAAATAGGTCTAAAATAAAAACCGTTGTTAGCATTATTCATTCCAATACCATAACCTGTATCAACACCTAAATTTATCTTGTCTGTAGCGTTAAATCTACCTGCAAAAGCTAAAGGTAAAACAATTCCATTAGATTCTGTTGTTACAAATAAACCTGATGCAGCACCTATTTCAAATCTTTTGTTTTCTGTGTTAAATAAATAATCTACATCTGCTCCAATAACGAATTCAGAGTTATTTCCTCCAGTTGTAAAACCAATATTTGCACCTATCCTTAATTTTCCATCTTGTGCTAATCCATTAAAAGCAAAAGCTACGAAAGCAACAATGCATAAAATTTTTTTCATTTTTTAGATTTTTAAATTTGATACTCTTAACGACAAATATAGTACCAAAGTATAATTTAAACCAAGTTATACATTTCAAAAACAAAAAACCACTACATTTTTGTAGTGGTTTTGATTTTATTAAATAGAATCAAGAATTATTTTCCTTCCATTTTTCTCTTTAATTCAGCTAATCCTCCGATATCACCTAAAGTAGTTTTTTCAGATTCTTGAGCTTTCTTAGCTGCTGCTTTCACATTTCTTTGCTCTTCTTCTCTGAAGATAGAAGTGTGAGAAACAACAATCTTACGATACTCTTTACTAAATTCAGTTACCATAAACTCTACAGTATCTCCTTTAGCTAATTTACTACCGTCTTCTTTTTCTAAGAAACGAGATGGTGCAAATGCTTCAATACCATCTTCAAAAGTTACAGTAGCTCCTTTGTCATTCTTGTTTGTTATAGTACCTTCGAATTTAGATCCGATAGCATACTTAGCTTCGTGAGCATCCCAAGGGTTATCTTGAGTTTGCTTATGACCTAAGTTTAACTTACGGTTCTCTACATCTAATTCTAATACTTGAACAGCTAATTTATCACCTACAGTTACAAACTCAGATGGGTGCTTAACTTTCTTAGTCCAAGATAAATCAGAAATGTAAACTAATCCATCAATTCCTTCTTCTAACTCTACGAATACACCAAAGTTAGTGTAATTGCGTACAGTTCCTTCGTGTTGAGAACCAACAGGGAATTTATTAGTGATATCTGTCCAAGGGTCTGGGTGTAATTGCTTCATACCTAAAGACATCTTACGCTCATCTCTATCTAAAGTTAAAATTTGAGCTTCAACTTCGTCTCCAACTTGCACAAAATCTTGAGCAGAACGTAAGTGTGTAGACCAAGACATTTCAGATACGTGGATTAATCCTTCTACTCCATCTTCTACTTCTACAAACGCACCATAGTCAGCTAATACAACTACTTTACCTTTTACTTTATCTCCTACTTTTAATCCTCCATCTAAAGCGTCCCATGGGTGAGCAGATAATTGTTTTAATCCTAATTGAATTCTAGATTTGTTATCATCAAAATCTAAGATTACAACGTTTAATTTTTGATCTAATTCAACAACTTCACTTGGGTGGTTGATACGAGACCAAGATAAATCAGTAATGTGAATTAATCCATCAACACCTCCTAAGTCAACAAATACACCATAAGAAGTTACATTCTTAACAACTCCTTCTAATACTTGTCCTTTCTCTAATTGACCAATGATTTCACGTTTTTGATCTTCTAAATCAGCTTCAATTAATGCTTTATGAGAAACTACTACATTCTTAAATTCGTGGTTGATTTTAACAACTTTGAATTCCATAGTTTTTTCAACATACTGATCGTAATCACGGATAGGTTTAACATCGATTTGAGAACCTGGTAAGAAAGCTTCAATACCAAATACATCTACGATCATACCACCACGAGTTCTACACTTAACAAAACCATTAACGATTTCTCCAGTTTCGTGTGCATTATTAACTCTATCCCATGCTTTAATCACACGAGCTTTTTTGTGAGATAATACTAATTGACCAGAAGAATCTTCTCTTTTGTCAACTAATACTTCTACTTTATCACCAACAGCTAAATTTGGGTTATAACGGAATTCATTTAAAGAAATAACTCCTTCAGATTTAGAGTTAATATCAATAATTGCATCACGATCTGTTACACGTACAACTTCACCTTCAATTACATCACGCTCGTTTACGAAACCAACAGTTCCTTCTAATGCTTGTTCGAATTCTTTTAATTTAGACTCATCAACTTCATCAATACCTTCTTCGTATTTATGCCAGTTAAAAGTTGCTAAAAATTGTGCTGGGTCTACAGTTGGATCAACTGTCTTTTTTGTTTCTTCAGACATGTCTGAAATAATTTTGTATCTTTTTGTTATTCAGATTTTTAACGGCAATAACTCAAAGAGAGATTAAACTTATAAATATAATTTTCAACCTTTTTAATAATCTGTTACCGTAAAAAGGCGTGCAAATTTACGGATTATTAATGAGTTAACCTATTTTAATTTCTTTTTTTATTTTAAGTTGTTATTTTATTTAATATGAAAAACATATAAAATCAAGATACTAATATTAAATATTTTTGTATCATTGCTAAAAAAAGAACTATAAAAAAAATACTACTATCTTTTTTGCTATACTTTATATTTTCAAATCTATCTTACTCACAAATTAATTGGAAGAAAGTTATTGATTTATCTGAAAAAGGGATTATAAATATAGAAAGCATGAAAGTTATAGATAAAAACAATGTTTACATATCATCTTTTCATGGATACCCTTTTAAAAGAAGAATACATCATTCTAAAGATGGAGGATTAACTTGGAGTGAAATTTATGACGAAAGAAGCTCTTTTTTTAGTTTTGATTTTGTTGATATAAAAAATGGATATTTTGTAAACGATAAATCTGGTGAAATTTATTTTGGTTCTACAAATAATGGAGGAGAATCATGGACCATTAAGAAAATTTCTTTGTGTAGTTCTTGTGGTACAAGAGCTTATAAAATCTTCTTTGAAGACACAAATAATGGATTCATTATAACTAATGAAGCTATTATTAACACATCAGATGGAGGCGCTACTTGGAACAAAAACTCTTCATTTTCTTTAAGAGATTTTAAAATAGATAAATCAACAGGTAAAGGTATTGGGACTGCGGATAAGAAAATATATAAAACAAGTAATTACGGAAGAGATTGGATAAAATCTTTTGATATGCCTACATCTGGTTCTGTTGAAAGTTATTCTGTGATTGATTTAGATGCACAAAATAATGTTTTTACAGGTATATACGATTATGGTGATTCTGGTTATCCTAGCGGTACTGAAGGAGCTATATTTAGAATACCAGAAAATAAAGTTTCCTATCAAAGAATTTATCAAAACAACCAAGAATTTACCTCTATAGCTAGTTTTGATAATAAAATTTTATATGCTTACAATAGAGAAAACAAGTACATTTATAAGATAATCAATTATAAGGATGCTAATATTAACCCAACATTTGAAAAAGATTTTGAAGCTGACAAATCTATATCTGAAATAATTATAAGAGAGGATTACGGCTACGCTTTTTCCTATTACGGAGACATATATAAGCTAGATAAAGAAACATTAAGCATTAAAGATGATTTATTGAATAATAACTTTAACATCTTCACTAAAGAAAATAAAGTTATTTTAGAATTAAAAAACAATAACTTTCAAGAAAACATTTTGATTAAACTTTATTCTATGAAAGGAGAATTAATTAATCAATTAGAGAATATTAATTTAAACTTAAATAACTCTAAAATAATCATCAACAAAAAACCTGTTTCTTCGGGAGTTTACATTGTAGTTATTAAAAGTGAGAAAGAAGAAATTACTAAAAAAATTCTTTTAAATTTTAAATAAACTAATTCAAAAACAATAAACACCTATCTTCAAATGAAGAAGGGTGTTTAATTCAATTAAAAGTAATTTTATAGCTTAATTAGTTCATCAATAATAAATCGATATGTTAACAACACATTGATGTTATTTTTTTTCAATCCTTTTAAATTAGGACTTAATCTTCCAATATTATTTAAGAATTGAAAATTCCCTTCTCCGGGAGCTTCAACTAGAGTTCCCCAATCAACACCTATTAAAACATTATGTCTTCTGAATTCGAACTTACTTCCTACAACAAAATGAATATGATTTCCATCTAAAATTGTATTTCTAAGCTCATTATTTACAGATTGTCTATTTCTGTAGGCGAAATTATTCGTTCTTAAACCTCCGGAAAGCTCTACTTTATTACTTATTTTTCTTGAATATCCAACTCCTACATTAAAAACCCCTTCACTACCATTTACCCATGAAGCATTATTGTTAACAGATTCAATAATTCCCATTTCATATTCAGAAATACTAGAATAATAACTTGCTGTAGCCCAAATTTTACTTCCTGTTTCAAACAAATAACTATAACCTAGAGAAAATTCCCAAGGTGTTTTAATTTCTGTATCTATATCATTATCAATAATCTGAACAGAATCATTAGTAGTGTTGTCAATATTTACAAAAGTACTAGTAAACTCACCATTACTATTCAATCTTAAATATTTAGGGGTAGTTATTGTAACACCAAAATCATGATTTTTTGAATCATATAAAAAACCAAATTTTGTAACAAAACCAATATCACCATAGTTACTATTCTGCTGAGAATTAAAATAACTATTCGATATAGCCATATTGTTGGTCATATCAAATTGCTCTATTAGAATATTGTTACTATAACTAAAATCGGCTACAGTTAAGAATTGACTTACACCTAAATGAGTTTTAGGTCCTATTTTAAAACTAGTTCCTGCTCCAAACCAACTATCTTCTCCTGTATACTTATACTCAAAAAATTGAGTAGTTAAATCATTTCCATTTGTAGTTTCTCTTTTAGCACTAAAATTATCTGTAAGAACACTTTTACTAATCTTTATGAAAGCAATATCAAAACCTTTTATATTTACTTTAAAAGAGATTAAAGAAGGTCTTAATCCGAAATTTGTATTTAATTGGCTAGTTTCATTTCCTCCCCAAAAATTATCAAACCCGAAACTTCGTATAGCTGGTTGAAACAACGAAATACTTACTTGAGAAGGAGCTTTATGAATTGCAGCTGGATTATAAAAAGTCATGCTTTCATCATCTGCTCCAGCAATTACTGAACCACCTAAAGTTGCACCTTTTATACCGAACTGCTCTGTATCGTATAAATAATTTTGAGAATATATAAGATTATTAATACAACAAAAAAGTAATAAGAGTAAATATCTTTTATGCATAGGGAAATGAATGAGAAATAGTAAAAGGTATTACTGAATACTATTTAAACTATTTTTTGGAGGTTATATTATATTTCTGAAATTTCTAATTTATATATACTTTGAAAAGTATTAAAGATATGTTCTGAATCTTTTTTTCGAACAGAAATCACATACTCACAATCTAATTCTAACTTTTGGTTTAAAATATCTAAGTTCTTTTCTTTAATAACTCGTTGAACTTTATTCATTAAATCATATCCGAATTTTAACTTAAAATGTACATCGATAGTTTTTTCTATAATTTCTGAAGCTTCTAAAGCCAATTGAGCGGAAGTTCTGTAGGCATTAATTAATCCTCCTACTCCAAGTTTTACTCCACCAAAATAACGAACAGAAACTATAAGAACATTTGTTACTTCAAATGCTTGTATCTGACCATAAATGGGCTGACCAGCAGAATTATTTGGTTCACCATCATCATTTACTCTAAACCTAATGTTTTCTGTTCCTAATTGCCAAGCATAACAATGATGTCTTGCTGTGTGATGTTTCTTTTTTACTTCTTCTAAGTATTTTTTTACATCATCTTCGGTTTGAACAGGAAAAGCGTAACCGAAAAACTTACTATTTCTGTCTTTAAATAAAGTTTCTTCAGATGGTTTAATTATTGTTTTGTAGGTATCTTTTTCCATAAAATTAAACCATTGTAATTAAAATGATACTAAAAACAGCTATGGCAATTCCAATCCAATTCCTATCTTCTAATTTTTCTTTAAAAAGAAATAAGCCAGCAATTGTAGTTAACAACACTATACTCACATTATTGATTGTAAAAAGTATAGCGCTATCAAAGCCTTCTATTTTAAGTGCTCGAATTAAAAATTCAATCGAAAAATAATTTGGAACACCTAATGCAATTCCTGCTATAATATTTTTAATATTTATATTTTTTCCATTTTGAAAAAGTAATTGATACAAAAAATATATTATACCTAAAACAAAAGCGATTCCGAATATAGAAGCTGAAAAAATAGATACATTCTCAGAAGAAACATGATTAACTTCAGTAAACTTAAGTAAAGTATCTATAGCTCCTGATCCTAAAAATAAAAGAACAGGAAAAAGTAAAGAACTACCTTCTATCGTTTTACTATTTTCTTTAACAGATGTTAAATATACAGCCACCAAAGCTAAAAGTATACCAATTACCTTTACAATCGTTACACTTTCGTTGTATAAAATAACACCAAAAATAATTGGAATAACAACAGCCATTCTTCCAGATACAGATGCTACTGAAAGTCCATTTCTTTGTGAAGTTAAAGCCATTAAATTGAAAATGGTAATAAATAAAAAACCTAAAAAACAGGCTCCTAAAAACCAAGATTGACTAGGAATTTCTTGTATTGGTAATTTTACAGGAGAATATAAATATCCTATTGAAAAAGCTACAATATAGTTTACTACTATAGCTTGAAATGTATCTACCTTAAATCTCTCGAAAAGTTTAAAAATCACATATAAACTGCTCGATATTAAAATGCTTAAAACTAAATAAATCATACGCTAAATTCCTCTCTCGAAAACAAATCTACAATATCTTCACTAGTAGGATCTATATTCCAAGCTTTAATTCCTAAATTCTTAACAGCATCAGTGTTCTCTTTAGTATCATCAATAAAGAATGTTTCTTCTGCAACTAATTGGTTTTCATTTAAAACAAATTCATAAATATTTTTGTTAGGTTTTCTCAAATTAATTTCATGAGATAAATAGAATTGTTCGTAACAAGATTTAAACTCTTTATATAATTCATCTCCCCAATTCTTTTGAATCCAAGAAATATGTAAATCATTTGTGTTACTTAGCAAAAACAAACGGTACTTTTTTGAATCTGCTAATTCTTTTAAAAAATTAAGCCTATGTAATGGAAAATCTAATAAAATAGCATTCCAAGCATCGATTAAAGATTCTTTATCTATCTTGAATTCATTATGAAAATAATCAACAAATTCATCAGTTGCCATTAATCCCATTTCATAATCATAATATACTTGCATCATAGATTCTGAAACTTCATTTACACCTAATTTGGCTAATGCTACATAAGTAGCTTGTTTATCGAGATTAATGAATACATCACCAAAATCGAAAATGATATTTTTAATCATTAAAAAAATACTTTAATGTGTTATTTTTTATTGTTTCTTGTTTTGATAAGAAGCTATTTAAAACAGGTGCTTTTATACCTTCAGAAAAACTAACATCCCCTATAAAAACTCTAGCTTCATCCCATAAATTATCATCTATGAAACTTTGTAAAGTTTGTGTTCCTCCTTCAATAATTACTGATTGAATTTTATGTTTTGATAAAACTCCACAAATTTGAAATGCTAATTCTTTTGAAAAATCAATACGTTCGAATATGATATTTTCTTTAGTACCTTCTTCTTTTTCTGTTAAAATTATAGTTGGAATACTTCCGTCTATAACACTTGAGTCATTTGGAATTCTAAGTGATTTATCTAACACAATTCTTGTAGGGTTATTTCCGCTCCAACTTCTTACATTTAATTTTGGATTATCCGCTAGAACTGTATTGGTTCCTACCAAAATCGCATGTTCTTCACTTCTCCATTTATGTACTAGTTGTTTAGCATAAGTATTGGAAATCCAAACTGGTTCTTGTTTTTCCTTATTTTTTGGAGCTATAAAACCATTGCTAGTTTCTGCCCATTTTAAAATTATGTAAGGTCTTTGTTTATTTTGAACGGTAAAAAAACGTTTATGATGTTGTTTACATTCTTCTTCTAAAACTCCAACTTTTACGTTACAACCTGCTTTTTTTAAACGTTTTATTCCTTCTCCAAAAACTAAACTGTTAGTATCTACAGTTCCAATAACAACATTTGGAATTTGTTTTCTAACAATTAAATCTGCACAAGGTGGTGTTTTTCCATGATGTGAACAAGGCTCTAAAGTCACATAAATTGTAGCTTCTTTTAGCAAAGATTCATCTTTAACCGAGTTTACAGCATTTACTTCTGCATGTGGTCCACCATACGAATCTGTAAACCCTTCTCCAATAATTTTATCATTATGAACAATTACAGCACCTACAGAAGGATTTGGTCTTGCAGTTCCAGTTCCGTTTTTGGCTAACTCAAGGCATCTAGCCATATATTTTTTATCGTAATTCAATGTAATTGTATTAAAACTTAATTTTAACTTCTTCAGTTTTATCAACAACGTAAGAATTTGAAAAACCTAATACTTTATATTTAATAACTCCTTTGAATTGAACTTTCAAATTATTGTTTATTAAAGAACTAAGAATTCCTCCTAAAATTCCATTTTTTTTATCATTGAAAATCTTATTAGCCGGCACAACAACATTTAATGGTATAAAAAATTCTTCGTTAGCAGGAACTTTAAACTCTTCCGAAGATACTTGTGCTACTTCTTCACCACTAATAATAACTTTAATCTCATCTGTAGCTAACTTCCCTCCTACATCATTTTCATTTTTAAAATAAGCTTTGGCTTGTAATCTTACAGTATCTGATTTTAATGATAAGAACTTAATGTCGTCTACTTTAATAAAGGTAGGTTTCTTTTTTACTGAACAATTCACCAATAAGAAACATATAGCTATAAAATAAATTAAATTCTTCATTTGTTTTCTATAAATTTGACTCATCAAAAGTACCAATTTACCTTGAATATATGAAGCTAAACGACTTCAGAACTTTTTTTAATAAAGAACTAGAAAATATATACCCTAAAAAAGAGATCGATGCTTTCTTTTTTAGAATTATTGAAGATAAAATGGGGTTAAGTTTACTTGATCTTTTTACTCAAAAGGCTACCATTATAAATCCAAACAAACTAGAATTATTCCATAATATATTAAATCGATTAAAAAATGAAGAACCAATTCAATACATTTTAGGTTCTACTGAATTTTATGGATATAGATTTTATGTAAACCCCAATGTTTTAATTCCTCGACCAGAAACCGAAGAACTGATTAGTTGGGTTAAAGAATCTTCTATTGTTGATAATAATATTAAAATATTAGATATTGGTACTGGATCAGGTTGTATTCCTATAACTATAAAAAAAGAAATTCCTTCAGCAGATGTATTTGCTTTAGATATTTCTGAGAAAGCAATTGAAACAGCAAAGAATAATGCTAAATACAATAATGTTAATGTTACTTTCCTTTTACATGATATACTTTCTGAAAAAGAATTAGAAAATACATTCGATATCATAATTTCTAACCCTCCTTATGTAAGAAATCTAGAAAAACAAGAAATAAAAAATAACGTACTAAATAATGAACCACATTTAGCGTTATTTGTAGAAGATGATGATCCGTTGATTTTTTATAAAAGAATTGCTGATGTAGCTAAATACGCTTTAAATCCAAATGGAATTCTTTTTTTTGAAATCAATCAGTATTTAGGAATAGAAACCAAAGAAATGTTGATTCATAAAGGGTTTAAAAACGTAACTTTAAAACAAGATTTATTTGGTAACGACAGAATGATTAAAGCCAATCTTTAAATAAATTATTATGGAAGATAATCTCCAAAACGAATTAGAAAAACTACAAAAAGAAAATGATGCTTTACGTGCTAAAGTAGACAGAGCAAACCAAAAAGCTCAACGAAAACAAGAACGTACAAAGAAAACTTTAAGTTGGACATGGAAATTATTCACAGGAGCTTCATTAAATAAAAACTTTAACAACTGGTTTACGGAATTTCATACAGAAAGAAAAGTTTCTCCAGATACTTCTGCTAATTTACTTACATCCTTAGTACAACGATTTGTTCGTGTACGTCTATTAAGTGTTATTTTATTATTGTTTTCTATAGTTCCGTCTTTAGTATCGTTATATATATTAGTAAAACAGAATGACTTAATTAGAACTCAAAACGCTCTTGTTGAAGGAACAAGAAAAAGTTCTTACAGCTTTCAATTAGAGGGTATTTATGATGCAATTGGAAGAAACAATGGAAAAGTAACCAAAAATATAAGATCTAGAATTATCTCACTTTCTCACAGTTTAACACCTTATAAAATTTTAGAAGAAGACAGTAAACTTTCTAATAAAACATATAGTTCAGAAAGAACTCAACTTTTATTATTCTTAGTAAACTCAGGTATTAACACAGATGAATTAGATAAAATTTATGCTGCTTCAGATTTTTCACATTGTTATTTTAAAAACACAAATTTAACAGGAGCTTATTTATCTGGAATTAATTTAGCTAATTCTAATTTTGAAAATGCTGAATTACAAAGAGCAAAATTAGAAGGGGCTAATTTAACTAACTCAAACCTTAGAAATATTCAGTTTTCTAATGGATGGGCGAGAAATACTATTTTTATTAATACTGATTTAACCGATGCAAGAATCACGAAAGCTAAAGATCTTTCTGGAGCAGATTTTACTGATGCCAAAATCAGTAACACTAATTTCGATCTATCAGAACTCAAAAACGTAAAAGGATTATAAAACAAAAAAGAGGCTTATTTAAGCCTCTTTTTTGTTTTTATGTAAAATTTTATTAATTACTTAAAGTTATAAGTAATTCCAAAATTGATTCCAAATGAAGAATATGGCGCTTCAGGAGAAGGTAATCCATTTTCACCCCACTGTAATCTTTCTTGTAATAATAAACTTAATTCTGATAAAGGAGTAGCTCCTAATTGTTGAGCTAAAGCTTCAGCTGGAACATCAATAACTCCATTTAATGTCGCTTTATATTCTCCCAATTCAGAAATATCTCTAGTAACATCGATAGACATATATTCTACTTCTGCAAATAAAGATAATCTCTCTGTAATCGGGAATTTATATCCAGCTGCACCAATAAATCCTAATGGGAATTCTCCTCTAAAATCTGTAGTAAAATCAGCTTTAATATCGCCTCTCCCTGTTAAAGCAGCAGGAAGCGTTAAATCTACTACAGCTTCTGTTTTTCCTGCAATTTTAGTAAGCATACCCGCACGTACATAAATGTTTTTAGTAACATTATAAACTCCAGACAAAGATGCACCAAAAGCTCTACCCCTAGTTTTCATGTCTAAAATCCCTTCTACTTTTTGAAACTGTTGGTCAGTTCCGTAGATATATCCTACACCTACTTCTACTCCCCATTTTTCATTAAAAAAGTAACCACCTCTTAATTGAGTTTGCACTCCTTCTCCATAACTACCTTCAAAAGTACCAAGATTAACAATACCTGTAGGAGATAAAACAGAATTAGTTCCAAATTCTTTCTCTCCTGCTGCGAATGCATATCCTCCACTAAAAGATACATAAAATTGTGCACTAGCTGTAAATGAACATAACACTAGACACAACATCAAAAAACTGTTTTTAATCATAAATATTAAATGTTTGTTGCAAAAATTGAGGCGCGAAATTCATAAAAATATCAGTATTTTTGACTATCAGAAGCCATATTTTTTTACTTTTTTTGAATACAAATATTTTAAGAACTGACGTACAGGATTTTATAAACTCCAATTTAAAAAGTGATATTTCGAAACTCATTTTTAAAGGGAGTCCTTTTGATAATATCACTATACAAGAACTCGTAAATCAGATACAAGCAAGACAAAAAAGCGAGAAAAAACTCCCAACTTGGTTTAACACTAAAAACATTTATTATCCTGCTAAAATTTCTATAGAGCAAACATCTTCGGAAATTACCGCAGCATACAAATCTAAACTAATTACAGGGAAAAGCATTGCAGATATATCAGGTGGTTTTGGAGTAGATTCTTATTATTTTTCAAAATTTTTTGATATTGTTTTTCATTGCGAAATCAATTCTGAGCTTTCTAATATAGTTCAGCACAATTTCATTCAACTTGACATTAATAACATTGAAACTATAAATGATAATGGTATTCAATTTGTAAAAAATCATAAAGAAAAACTTGACTGTATTTATGTTGATCCTTCCAGAAGAGACTCACAACAAAACAAAGTTTTTTTCTTAAAAGATTGTACTCCAAATGTACCAGATTCATTAGAAATTTTATTCTCAAAATCAAATCAAATATTTATAAAAGCCTCTCCTTTATTAGATCTTTCTTCTGCTATAAATGAATTAAGAAATGTAAAAACAATTCACATTATAGCAATTAATAATGAAGTTAAAGAGTTATTGTTTTTGTTAGAGAAAAATTACAATAACGAAACAATAATAAAAACTGCAAATATTTTAAAAACAGAAATCCAAAAATTTAAGTTTGGTATTTCTGAAATTAAGCAAAATCCAGAATACAGTTTGCCTTTAGAATATCTTTACGAACCAAATGCAGCAATTCTTAAGTCTGGAGCTTTTTATCAAATTGCAACACATTTCAATATAAAAAAACTACATAAACATACTCATTTATACACATCAAATGAATTAATAGATTTTCCTGGAAGGACTTTTAAAATAAAAAAAACTATACCCTATAATAAAAAAAATATTATAAGAGAAGTCCCTCAAAAAAAAGCCAATATAACTGTAAGAAACTTTGGGAAATCTGTAGATCAAATAAGAAAAGAAACTAAAATTAAATCCGGTGGAGATCTTTATCTTTTTGGAACAAAGCTCCTTAATGAATCTAAGGTTTTTATAATCAGTTCAAAAATTAAATAGTTTTTTTTATATTTGACTTAGTTACTTAACTAAGTTAGAGGTAGCTACTGAAAAGTGTTTAAGGGGGAAACACTAGCGTAGCCTAGGTCTTTTAGGCTACGCGCCCCTTATAAATTATAACTACTTACACAACAGTTTATTTATATTTTAAAAAGATTTGTATTTTAGCTATTAATAATCAATTTAACTCAACTCAATGCCTTTTTTAAACGATCAAGAACTAGAAGATTTACAACAAGAAATTAAAGACTTAAATTCTAAAAATGAAGATTTAGAAAATGAATTGAATGAAAAAGCAGAAGAAATAGCAGATGTAAAAAGTATTTCTAGAAATAGGAATATAATACTAAGCTTTATAGCTGGTATTAGTTTGGCCATAGCTTATTTCGCCTATCAGGGGAAATTTGGTGGGCCTTCCTCAAAAACATCAGCATTAAATCAAGAACAAATAGATAGAATTATCGATAGTATTCAAACAGCAAACACAGGTGATCTCCAAGGTGAGGATTATAATGATGAATATAATGATGAAGTTTCTTCTACTGGAAATGGTAAAATATCTGCTATTAAGGATGGAATTAAAGGTAAGAAAGTATATTCAGTACAAATCGGTGCTTTTACAGAAAAAAGATACCCTTTATTATCTAAAACAATTGCAGGAAATTTATCTGATGACGATTACTTGAGATACTCTATCGGTTTATTTGAAACATTAAAAGAAGCTCAAAATTTTAGACGTCAATTATTAAAATATGGATTTGACGATGCTTTCGTTGCTTCATATATAAATGGAAAAAGACAACAAATTCATAAACCATATTAAGAACTAATGACTAACAGTTTTTTCAGAACGCTAGTGTTATTTTTATCACTAAGCGTTCATTTTTTTTACGCACAAATTAAAGAAACAACAAACCATAAAACTCAAATAGGATTTGCGCAAGTAGATTTTTTAAGTATCAAAATGCCTAATAATAATGAACCTAATATGGATTTTACAGGTATTCATTATAACATAAAATTGAATGATTGGAGTTATGCAGGATTAGGTTTCTATGGTGCCATAGGTGGTATTAGAGGTGGTTTTTTTACTTTAGGAGTGAATGCTGGTGTTAATTATAAATTTTATAAAAACTTTTTTGTTGACACTGGAATACATTTTGGTGGTGGTGGTGGTGCTTCAGCTCCTGATGGAGGCGGTGCTTTTATACTACCTCATTTTAATTTAGGTTATGATTTTAAGCACTTCTCTATATCTTCAGGTTGGAGTTACATAGACTTTTTTGATGGTGGCACAATTAATAGCAATCAATTTTATGCTTCAGTACAAATACCATTGAATTTTAATCATTCTGATTTTAAAAATAAAGAAGTTAAATACACTTTTGAAGATTTAAAAAATAGCAATTGGAACACTAAATCTAACAGAATTTCTTTAATGGTGCATTTAAATAATTTATCAGTTGAGGGTGATTCACAATTCACAACAGGAGAAGCTATTAAAGAAAGAACTATAAGGCTAGCTGGTTTTGAATTTATATCTTTTTTAAATAAGAATTGGCTATTCTTTGTTAGAGCAGACGGTGCTTTCCATGGAATTCCTGCTGGTTATATGGACATTTTCTTAGGTGGCGGTTATCATTTATCTCTGAATAAAAATAGAACTAATATTCAAGCTAAATTTGGAATTGGAGCCGGTGGCGGCGGCGGAGTTGACACTAAAGGTGGTTTCTTAATTTATCCTGATATTTCATTAGAGCAAAAATTATTTGACAATTTTTATGCAACCATAAATAAAGGATACTTAATGAGTCCTGATGCTCATTTTTTAACTTCTACTTTTGGAGTTGGATTAAAATATTATGTTGATAAAGAAGGAACTACTTCAAGTTTTTCTGAACCAAATAGTTTTAAATTCAAAGGAATACAAACTATCATAAAACAAGATTGGTATTTGGATGCTGCAAGAAATGGTAATTTCAACTTAGACATGCATCAAATTTCATTACAAGTCAATGTATTCTTAAATAAATACATATATGCTGCTGGTCAGACTTCATTTGCTAATTTTGGAGATGCAGGAGCATATGCAGAAGGAATTGTTGGTTTAGGTGCTGAATCTAAACGTTTTCTAAAAGATAAATTAAGTATCTATGGTCAATTATTAGGTGGAGCTGCTGGAGGTGGCGGAATAAGTACTGGACAAGGGTTAATTGTGAAACCTAGTTTTGGTGTTGATATAAAACTATTAGAAAACTTAAGTCTAAGAAGTGGTATTGGTTATGTAAAAGCAAGAGGCGGACGTTTGAGTAGTACTTTTGCTAACTTTGGAATTAATTATAATATTTCTATGCTTACTGCTAAATAATATTATTTAATTTTGTAGCTTATTGCTGAGGAATTATGCAGAAAAAAATAAACATACAGAATAAAAAAGCTCGTTTTGAATACGAGATTATAGATAAATATACTGCTGGTATCCAATTAACGGGTACAGAAATCAAATCTATTCGACAAAGTAAAGCTAGAATCACAGAAAGCTTTTGTGAATTTAATGAACGAGGTGAATTGTTTGTAATTAATATGTATATAGAAGAATATGCTTTTGGACACCATTACAATCATAATCCTAAAAGTGAACGTAGACTTTTATTAAATAAACAAGAACTAAAAAAACTAGCTCGTGAAGTTGAAGCAAAAGGTAATACAATAGTTCCCTTACGTTTATTTATCAATGAAAATGGTTGGGCTAAATTAGATATTGCCTTAGCTAAAGGTAAAAAAACTCATGACAAACGAAACACAATAAAAGATCGTGATAATAAAAGAGATTTAGCTCGTTTGAAAAAGAATTACTAATCATGCTTAAAGAAAAACTAGCAAAATATAATATCATTCTTGCTTCTGGTTCACCAAGACGTCAACAATTTTTTCGAGATTTAAATTTAGAATTTGAGATTCGTTTAAAAGAAGTAGATGAAATTTTTCCTGATCATTTTAAAGAAGTACAAATTACAGATTTTTTAGCCGATTTAAAATCAAAAGCTTTTGATAATGAACTTAAAGATAATGATATATTAATTACATCTGATACTATTGTTTGGCTAAACGATAAAGCACTTGGTAAACCAAAAGATTATGATGACGCTTTTAATATGCTTAAAAGTTTATCCAATAGAAGTCATAAAGTAATTACCTCTGTAAGTATTAAAGGAAAAAACTTTCAAAAAATACTTCATGATACTTCTTTGGTTAACTTTAGAGAACTTACAAATGAAGAAATTCATTACTATATAGAAAATTACGAACCTTTTGATAAAGCTGGAGCATACGGAATACAAGATTGGATAGGTAAAATAGGAATTAACAAAATAGAAGGAAGCTATTTTAATGTTATGGGACTACCTGTTCATAAATTATATAAAGAATTAGAAAATTTATAAGCTTCTTATAAGCTAAAAGTTTATTTTTGGTCAGAATTTACAACACAACAATGAAAAAATACACATTTACAGAAAAAAAAGATACACGTTCTGGTTTTGGTGACGGTTTAACTGAATTAGGAAAAACAAATCCTAATGTAGTAGCCTTATGTGCTGATTTAACAGGTTCATTAAAAATGAATGAATTCGAAAAAAATCATCCAGATCGCTTTTTTCAAGTAGGTATTGCAGAAGCAAACATGATGGGAATAGCAGCTGGACTTACTATTGGCGGTAAAATTCCTTTCACTGGAACATTTGCTAACTTCTCTACGGGAAGAGTTTACGATCAAATTCGTCAATCTATCGCGTATTCACACAAAAATGTTAAAATATGTGCTTCTCACGCAGGTTTAACTTTAGGTGAAGATGGAGCTACACACCAAATTTTAGAAGATATCGGGTTAATGAAAATGTTACCTGGTATGACTGTAATTAATACTTGTGACTATAACCAAACTAAAGAAGCTACTATCGCTATCGCTGAGCATGATGGACCAGTTTATTTACGATTTGGAAGACCAAAAGTTCCTGTATTCATGCCACAAGGTGAATTTAAAATTGGAAAAGCTATCAAATTAACTGAAGGTACAGATGTAACTATCGTTGCAACTGGTCATTTAGTTTGGGAATCTTTATTAGCTGCAGAAGCATTAGAAAAAGATGGAATTTCTGCTGAAGTAATTAACATTCACACTATAAAACCTTTAGATGAAGAAGCTATTTTAGCATCTGTAGCTAAAACAAAATGTATTGTTACTGCTGAAGAACATAATAAATTAGGTGGATTAGGCGAAAGCGTAGCACGTTGTTTAGCAGAGAACACTCCTACTCCACAAGAATTTGTTGCTGTAGATGATAGTTTTGGTGAATCTGGAACACCAGATCAATTGATGAAAAAATACAAAATTAACGATGAAGCAGTAATAGCAGCAGTTAAGAAAGTAATAAAGAGAAAATAAACGAGTTATTAACTCGTTTTTTTTATATATAATAATTCTAAAAGTAAAATTATGAAGAAACTTATTTTTACATTATGCTTATTATTTGCAGCAGTACAATTTTCTGAAGCGCAAATAGGTTTTGGTATTAAAGGAGGTATAAACTACAACTCAGATTCGTTTAAAGAAGTGTCAGATGATATTATTAACGGGAATGCTGAAAGCAGAACAGGTTTTCACGCCGGTGTTTGGTTACGATTTAAATTACCAATGTCTGGCTGGTATGTTCGTCCTGAATTAGTTTATACTTCTTTAAAAAGTGAAGTAGATTTAAAAACTACTGCTACTACTACACAAAAAGTAGGTTATGATTTTCAAAAAATTGATATTCCTGTACTATTAGGAAAAAAATTCTTTAAAGTTGCTTACGCGCATATTGGTCCTTCTTTTCAATATCTTCTTGATGGTGATTTGAATTTTGATGCAGTTTCTGATCTTAAAGCTGATGGGTTTACTGTAGGCTTACAATTAGGTGGTGGTGTTGAATTAGGTAAAGTTGGTATAGATTTACGCTGGGAAAGAGCTTTTTCTGATGTTGAATCTGAAATAATTTCTAATATTGGAGGAGTTAATAATACTACTAATTTTGACACTCGAGTTAATCAAATTATTATAGGACTTTCATATAGATTTTAATTAAAAAGAAATTATAAATTTCCTCAAATAAAAAGGACAACGAATTCGTTGTCCTTTTTATTTTTTATACTATACTATTTAAAAAAAATGAATTTAGTCATCTTTTGATTTTCTAACTTCTGGATTTAAATAATCTGGTAAAGTTGGATTGTTAGGGTCACTAAAATCATTTAATGGGTTACCATCTTTAATTTTTGTATCCTCATTTCTTGTTAAAACAAGGTCTCCATCATCATCTGTATCAACAAAATTTGGTAAACCGTCTCCATCTGTATCATCATTCCATGGTTTCCCATCGCCATCTAAATCTTCTAATATAGAAGGTATTCCATCAACATCTCCATCAGTATCTACAACAATATCATTTACTTCTACATAAAACATTAAAATATCATTAGCTAAAATTCCTCCAGCAACAAGGCCTTCATTTCTATAAGCTAATCCAGAAGGAATAAATAAAACTCCTTTACCTTTATTTGAAAAAGTTAATGGTTCGTTAGGATTAGTGGTATTTATTCCTCCTTTAAAATTTGTCATTCCATAAGTCCAACCACGTATTACTCCAGATCCTAAAACGAACCAAGTGTTTACATTAACATCAAATTGCACAGGACTAATTCTTTCAGTATCTAAGATCTTTCTTCCTGAATAATTTACTAAAACAGAATCTACTACAGTTGGAAATCCTTTAGGAGAAGAACCTTCATTTCTAACATAGGCATATAATTTAAAATCAATTTCTTTCCCATTTATATTATCAACTACATCTTGAGTTTTTAAATTAGGATCTTCTGATAGTGGCGTTTTTCCTGCCTCCATCGGCTTTACTATATCTGTATCTAAATCATAATAATGATTTTTAAAAAATTTAACCAACGAATCATTATCAATAGCAGATTGTGCTGCATGATCAAAGTTTGGGTCTACTGTACTTACAGGACCATCATCACCACACGAATACACTAAAATTGAAATAATACCAACTAATAGTATATGTTTTATTTTCATCATTTATTTTTATTTAGGGCTGCAATTTACCATTTTTATACCTTTGTAAAAAGAAGTCAACAAAAAATTAACTTTTTGAATGAGAATTGATAAATATTTATGGTGTATCAGATTGTTTAAAACAAGAAATATAGCTACAACTGCTTGTAAAAAAGGACAGGTAAAAATAGATGATAAAATATGTAAACCTTCTAGAGATATTTTTGGAAGTGAAACTATAACAATCCGTAAAAATCAAATCAATTATAAAATAATTGTTCTAGACATACCACCGAATAGAGTTGGTGCTAAATTAGTTGATTTATATAGAAAAGATATAACTCCAAAGGAAGAGTTTGAAAAAACTGAATTGTTAAAATACGCAAAAGACTATTATAGAAAAAAAGGCACAGGAAGACCTACCAAAAAAGACAGAAGAGATATTGAAGATTATTACGAAACTAATGAAGAAGATTCATAAATTTGCACCATGATCGAGACAAACAATATCATACTGAACACGACACAGGTTCATCAAAAAATTAAAAGAATCGCATATCAGATTTACGAAGTAAATCATTTAGAAAATGAAGTTGTTATTGCAGGTATAGCAAATAATGGTTTTTTGTTAGCAGAAAAGATTGTTGAAGAACTTAAAAATATTTCTGATTTAAATATCACTCTCTGTAAAGTAAGTATTAACAAAAAAAATCCTTTAGAAGAAATTACAACTGATATTACCGTTAAAGATTATACTAACAAACCTTTGGTATTAGTAGATGATGTTTTACATTCTGGAACTACTTTGATATATGCTGTAAAACACTTTTTAGGCGTTCCTTTAAAGAAATTTAAAACAGCTGTATTGGTAAATAGAAATCATAAAAAATACCCTATAAAAGCCGATTTTAAAGGTATTTCATTATCAACATCTATAAAAGAACATGTTGTAGTTGAATTTAATGATAATAATATTATCGCTTTTTTAGAATAGATTTAATTTCTAATAAAATATCATCTATATTTTTATTGTTAGTATTTATTTTATGTGAAGCTTGTTCGTAGAAAAAACTACGTTCAAATAAATGTTTTGCTATAAACTCATGTAATTCACCATCATTTAATTTAGCAATTAAAGGTCTTGATTCTTTTTCTTTCTTTAACCTTTCTACTATTGTATTAATGGAAGTTCTTAAGTAAATGGAAATTACATTTTCTTTCTTATTAATTACATCCATATTTCCAGCATAACAAGGAGTGCCACCTCCTAAAGAAAGAATAAAATCATTTTCTCTTTCTAAAAGTTCTTTTAAGCATTCATGCTCTTTTAATCTAAAAAATATCTCTCCTTCTACATCGAAAATTTCTGGAATTGTTTTATTTAATTTACCTTCTATATAATGATCTAGATCAATAAAAGGTAGTTTTTTCTCTTCCGAAAGTAATTTTCCGATAGTAGATTTACCACTCCCCATATAACCTAACAGTATAGTTTTCATTGAAATAATTTTTAGAGTTACAAAGATTAAAAAAAAAACATAAAAAATACTTTCAAGTTTCAAAAAACGTATATATATTTGCACTCGCTTTTCGAAAGAAGAGTTATTGACCGGGTAGCTCAGTTGGTAGAGCATCTCCCTTTTAAGGAGAGGGTCCTGGGTTCGAGCCCCAGCCCGGTCACATAAAGTTAAGCATTTGCTTAACTTTTTTTATTTAAGCGCATATGGCGGAATTGGTAGACGCGCTGCCTTGAGGGGGCAGTATTCTTATGAATGTGGAAGTTCGAATCTTCTTATGCGCACTCAAAACGTTTCTTTATAATTAGAGAAACGTTTTTTTATGGTATATTTTTTGAAAGTTCTTTAACGTATAATTGACTAATATCACCATAAATATTCCGTATTATTGCATTATGCTAAAAAAATTATCTTTACTATTACTTATCTTAACAGTTTACAACACTTTCGCTCAAGAAAACAAATTAAGAGGGCAAGTTGTTCATGCAGTTACAAAGAAACCGCTTAGCGCTTCACATGTACTTAATTTAAATACCGTAATTGGTACTATCACAAATGAAAAAGGACTTTTTGAATTAACTGCTAAAGCAAACGACACTGTTTTAGTATCTTTTTTAGGTTTTGAGTCTATTAAATTGAAAGTAACTAATGATTTACTAAAAGGTAACGAATTAGAAATAGCTTTGAACGAAAAACCAGAAGAAGTTAAAGAAATTATTATAAAGTCTACTAAATTAATTGGTGTATTAGAAGTAGATATAAAACAGGTTCCTAAAGATAAATTTACTAGAATACATTTAAATGGATTACCACAGACTTATGAAGTTGGAAGACCACAAAAAATCTCCTCTCCCATTGCTAAACTTCTCAACCCTGTAGATCTCGTTTATAACTTATTTGGGAAAAAACCTAAACAACTAAAAAAATTACAAAAGCTAAAGAAAGAAGATGACTTGCGTAAAATGTTAGCAGGCAAATTTGACAGAGAAGTAATGATGGAATATTTAGAAATGGATAAACAACAATTAACAAAACTGTTAGATGATTGTAATTATTCTGAATACTTCATTAAAAAAGCTAGTGACTTACAGTTAATTGAGGCTGTGTTAAATTGTTATGAAAATTATAAAGCAATTAAAAAAGGTAAAATTGAAAGAGATAGAATACCTAGAAAAAATTAAATTATAGTTTTTAAATCAATTCTTAAAAAAGTTATTTATGGTAAAAAAAATACCTTTAACTATTTTTGCTTTGTTATACTTTACTATAACAAGCTCTATTTATGCCCAGCAAAGTTACTACAGTGATGTAGACTTAAACCTTACCGGAACATCATTAAAAAACGCTTTGGCTGTAAAAATAATTAATACTCACACCAACGCTTTAGATTATACTCCTGGAATATGGGAAGCTTCAAGAGCTACTGATATTAATCCCGTTAACAGTTCTGAAGTTTTACTTATTTATGGTTACAGTACTTCTGGATCTACTTCTAGAACTAGAGGAATTAATGATAATGGAGGAAACAACGGAGAATGGAACCGAGAGCATGTTTATGCTAACTCATTAGCCAATCCTGATCTAGATGCAGGTGGTACTAACGGACCTCCGTATGCTGACGCTCATAATTTACGTCCTTCTGATACGCAAATTAATTCATCAAGGGGTAATAAAAAATTTGCTACAGGATCTGGTAATTCTGGAGCTGTTACAAATGGATGGTACCCTGGAGACGAATGGAAAGGTGATGTAGCTAGAATTATTATGTACATGTATTTGAGATATGGAGACCAATGTAAACCTACACAAGTTGGTGTTGGTAATTCATCTGCTACTCCAGATGACATGATTGATTTATTTTTACAATGGAATGCAGAAGATCCTGTTTCTGATGTTGAAAAACAAAGAAATACTTTTCATGAAAATACTTCAAACACTTATGCTCAAGGAAATAGAAACCCTTTCATCGATAATCCAAGATTAGCTACAAGAATTTGGGGAGGACCAGATGCGGAAGATATTTGGGGAATTTATTCAAATTCAGATACAGAAGCTCCAACTGTACCAACAAATTTAATGGCAAGTAACATCACTACTTCATCTATTGACATTTCTTGGACAGCTTCAACGGACAATGTTGATGTAACTAGTTACGATATTTATGTAGATGGAAATCTAAACACTAATGTAACAAGTACAAACCATACGTTAAATAATTTAGCTTCTAATACAACATTTTCTATTTCGGTTTTAGCTAAAGATGCTGTTGGTAATGAGTCAGCTCAAACTTCTCCAATAACACCTAAAACTTTAGAAGATACAACTGCTCCTACTACTCCAACAAATATTGTTATTAGTAACGAAACAGATACTACATTTAAAGTTTCTTGGAGTGCATCTACCGATAATACTGCTGTCACTGAATATGAAATTTATATTGATGGAAGTGTAAATGGAACTAGTACGAATACAGAATATACTGCAAATAGTTTAACAGCCTCTACTACTTATAGTGTTCAAGTTTTAGCAAAAGATGCAGTTGGTAATTCTTCTTCATTAAGTACTGTAGTAAACGCAACAACTACAGATGGGGGAACTTCAAGCGCAAATGAACTATTTTTCTCAGAATATGTAGAAGGGTCAAGTAATAATAAAGCTATTGAAATCGCAAATGTTACTTCTAATCCAATTGATTTATCTGTGTATAGTATTAAAAGAAACGGAAATGGTGGTTCAACTTGGTCTGCTCCTCTTAATCTTTCAGGAACAATAGCTGCAGGCGATGTGTATGTAATCATTAACGGTAGCTCTTCTATTCAAAAACTAATTGATGAAGCTGACTTGAATCATCCAAATTCTAGTGCAACTAACAACGGAGAACCAATAAACTTTAATGGAAATGATCCTGTAGGTTTATTTAAAAATGATGTTTTAATAGATATTATTGGTGTTTTCAATGGAGGAACAGCTAATTTTGCTAAAGACAAAACATTACGAAGAAAATTAACTGTAGTTACCCCTAACACTACTTTTGATTTAATAAATGAATGGGAAGAATTTCCACAAGATAATGTAGACAATATCGGAATTCATAATACAGCTACAGCTAGCGTAAATGAAGAAATTCTAAATAATATTAAAGTTTTTCCTATTCCAACTATTAATGGAACTATAAAGATTCAAAACAAAACTAATATTACTATTAATAGAATAAGTGTATTTTCTATAGATGGTAAAGAAGTTTTTAATTCTTCTAAAAACTTAAATGAAAACACAATCTTCATTAAAAATTTACTAACTGGAATATACTTTTTAAAAATAAAGACAAATTCTGGAGATAAACATCAAAAGATATTAGTAAAGTAAAAATTAAAGCGGCAAAATTTTGCCGCTTTTTTTATGCTTCTATTTCATCCAAAAGAATTAAATTTACACCCTTATAACAACACGTAAACACAACTTAACATAATGATTCATTTCTTTGGAAACACAAGCAGCAAGGTTTTTGCTGTTCAAACAACAGAAGAATTAACATCTGAGACTATAGCAAAATTAACTTGGTTATTTGGTAATCAACCTAAAATAAACGTGGCGTCTATCGACGCCTTTTTTGTTGGACCAAGAGCGGCTATGATTACACCTTGGAGTACAAATGCCGTTGAAATCACCCAAAATATGGGTATTGAAGGTATTATAAGAATTGAAGAATTTAATGCTGTAGCTAAAGATTTTTCAGAATTTGATCCAATGATTTCTCAAAAATTTGAAAAATTAGATCAAGAAACGTACACCATAAACATTAGACCCGAACCAATTATAGCAATTGAAGATATTGCAACTTATAATGAGCAAGAAGGTTTAGCATTAAGTAGCGAAGAAGTTGAATATTTGAATGAAGTTTCTGAAAGAATTGGAAGAAAACTTACAGATTCTGAAGTTTTTGGTTTTTCACAAGTAAACTCAGAACACTGTAGACATAAAATTTTTAATGGAACTTTTGTCATAGATGGAGAAGAACAACCTACTTCTTTATTCAAAATGATTAAAGAAACTTCGAAACAAAATCCAAATGATATTGTTTCTGCATATAAAGATAATGTCGCTTTTATAAAAGGTCCTAAGGTTGAACAATTTGCTCCAAAAAGTGCAGATAAACCTGATTTCTACGAAACCAAAGAGTTTGAATCTGTGATTTCATTAAAAGCAGAAACACATAACTTCCCTACTACTGTAGAGCCATTTAATGGAGCAGCTACTGGTTCGGGGGGAGAAATTAGAGATCGTTTAGCGGGTGGTAAAGGTTCTATTCCAATGGCCGGTACTGCTGTATACATGACTTCTTATTCTCGCTTAGAAGAAAATCGTCCTTGGGAAAAAGCCATGGATGAAAGAAAATGGTTATACCAAACACCAATAGATATTTTAATTAAAGCTTCAAATGGAGCTTCTGATTTCGGAAATAAATTCGGACAGCCATTAATTTGTGGATCAGTTTTAACTTTTGAACATGAAGAAGATGCTAGAAAGTTAGGGTTTGATAAAGTAATTATGCAAGCTGGTGGAATTGGATATGCTAAAGCAGATCAAGCTTTAAAAGACACACCTAAAGAAGGTGATAAAATTGTAATTCTTGGAGGTGAAAATTACAGAATTGGTATGGGAGGAGCTGCAGTTTCTTCTGCTGATACTGGTGAATTTTCTTCAGGTATTGAATTAAATGCTGTTCAAAGATCTAATCCAGAAATGCAAAAACGTGCTGCCAATGCAGTAAGAGGAATGGTTGAAAGTGAAGAAAACTTTATTGTTTCTATTCACGATCATGGAGCTGGTGGACATTTAAATTGTTTATCTGAATTAGTAGAAGATACAGGTGGAAAAATTGACTTAGATCAACTTCCTGTTGGAGATCCTACATTATCTGATAAAGAGATTATTGGAAACGAATCTCAAGAAAGAATGGGATTAGTAATTTCAGAAGAAAATTCTGAAATATTAAATAGAATTGCAGAAAGAGAACGTTCTCCTATCTATACTGTTGGTGATGTTACTAACGATCATCGTTTTACATTTAAATCTAAAACTAAAGGTAATACACCAATGGATTTAGCTTTATCTGACATGTTTGGAAGTTCTCCAAAAACAATAATGACAGATAAAACAATCAATCGTAACTATAAAGAAATTACATATTCTAGTGAAAACTTTGAATCGTACTTACATCAAGTTTTACAATTAGAAGCTGTTGCTTGTAAAGATTGGTTAACAAATAAAGTAGATCGTTGTGTTGGTGGTAAAGTAGCTAAACAACAGTGTGTTGGACAATTACAAATACCTTTAAATAATGTTGGTGTTATGGCACTAGACTTTAAAGGTAAAGAAGGAATTGCTACTTCTATTGGCCACTCTCCTATTTCTGGTTTGATAGATTCTAGAGCAGGAAGTTTAAATTCAATTGCTGAAGCTTTAACGAATATTATTTGGGCACCTTTGAAAGATAATTTACAATCGGTTTCTTTATCTGCAAACTGGATGTGGCCTTGTAAAAATGAAGGTGAAGATGCTAGATTATACAAAGCTGTAAAAGCAGTTTCTGAATTCTCTATTGATTTAGGTATAAATGTTCCTACAGGTAAAGATTCTTTATCAATGAAACAAAAGTATCCTAATGAAGACGTGATTTCTCCAGGTACAGTAGTTATATCAGCAGCTGCAAATTGTAATGATATTACTAAAGTTGTAGAGCCAGTTTTTCAACAAAATAAAGGAGATATTTACTACATCAATTTATCACAGGATAGTTTTAAATTAGGTGGTAGTTCTTTTAGTCAAGTTGTAAATAAGATAGGTAATGAAGTACCATCAATAAAAAATGCAGCTTTTTTCAAAAAAGCTTTTAATACTATTCAAGAATTAATTAAGCAAGAAAAGATTGTTGCTGGACATGATGTTGCTTCGGGTGGTTTAATTACTACTCTTTTAGAATTATGTTTTGCAAATACAAATACCGGAGCTAACTTAGATTTATCTGCGCTAAATGAAAATGATTCTTTACGTTTATTATTTGCTGAAAACTCAGGAATTGTAATCCAAGCAAGTGATAGTTCTATAGAAGATACATTAAAAGCTAATGCTATTGAATTCTTTAAAATAGGTTCAGTAACTGAATCTGATAGAATTAATATTAAGAATAATACTGATTTATTTTCTTTATCAATTAGTGAATTAAGAGATGTTTGGTATAAAACTTCATATTTATTAGATCAAAAACAAACTGCAAATAACTTAGCTGAAGATCGTTACCAAAACTATAAAAACCAGCCTTTAACATATACTTTTCCTAATAATTTTACTGGTGAATTACCAAAAATAGATACTACCAAGCCAAAACCTAAGGCTGCTATTATTAGAGAAAAAGGTTCTAACTCAGAAAGAGAAATGGCAAATGCCATGTATTTAGCTGGTTTTGACGTTAAAGATGTTCATATGACTGATTTAATATCTGGAAGAGAAACTTTAGAAGACATCCAATTCATTGGTGCTGTAGGTGGTTTTTCTAACTCAGATGTTTTAGGTTCTGCTAAAGGATGGGCTGGAGCATTTTTATATAATGAAAAAGCAAATACTGCATTAAAGAAATTCTTTGAAAGAGAAGATACTTTATCAGTTGGTATTTGTAATGGGTGTCAGCTATGGATGGAATTAGAGCTAATTAATCCAGAACATGATATTCATGGAAAAATGATTCATAACGATTCTAACAAGCATGAGAGTTCGTTTACATCTGTGAAAGTTCAAGAAAATAACTCTGTAATGCTATCTAGTTTAGCAGGAAGTACTTTAGGTGTTTGGATTTCTCATGGTGAAGGTAAATTTAATTTACCTAAACAAGAAAACGAATATAATGTTGTAGCTAAGTACGCTTACGAAGAATACCCTCATAATCCTAACGGTTCAGATTATAACGTAGCCATGTTAACTGATAAAACAGGAAGACATTTAGTTACTATGCCACATATTGAACGTTCTACATTCCAATGGAACTGGCCATATTATCCTGAAGGTAGAAAAGACGAAGTTTCTCCATGGTTAGAAGCATTTATTAATGCTAAAAATTGGATCGATAATAAAAATGATGATTAAGTAATTTAATTATATGACTAGTCCTAAATAACCGTTACAGTTATTTATTGATTAAATATATTAAACATCATCTAAAGCTATAGCTTTAGATGATGTTTTTTTTCGATATGATTTTATCTTCATTTTATTTTGTTGATGTGCCTGGTTAGGAGTTTTAAAATGACATGACCAATGCGGTCTTTTAGAGTTATAAATAGTTATTGATTGCTTTACTATTTTCTTCATTATCTTAATATCTAGATTTGTGGTAGCAATAAAGAACTCTTGTTTTAAGATTCCATTAACCCGTTCAGCTATCGCATTTTGATATGGATCGTATGATTCTGTCATACTACATTTAATATTATGTTTTGATAAAATATTTTGATAGATGTTACTACAGTACTGCAATCCTCTATCTGAATGATGGATAAGTTCCTTCTCTGGATATACTCTATTTTTCATAGCTATCTCCAAGGCTTTTACCGTTGAGCTTACTTCTAAAGTTTTATCCAAATGATATCCTATGATTTTCTTAGAATATGCATCTGTAATTAATGATAAATACATAGGGTTCTTACGATTGCCTAAATATGTAATATCTGCTACCCATACTTGTTCTGGTCTATTTATTTCCAGATTTTCAATAAGATTAGTATGTTTTCTAAAACGATGATGAGAGTTGGTTGTAATGTGATAACTCTTTTGTCGTTTTATCAATAGTTTATTAGCTCGTAAAATATCAAATAATCGATCTCTTCCAACAGCTAAACTGCTTAATTCCTCCGAAAGAAGATAATACAGTTTTCTTGTCCCAATCCTTGGTTGTTCCATTCTTACACGCTTAACCAATTCAACAACCTTATTGGCTATTGATTGAGATTTCTTAACTCTATAGTTAGCTTGATAATAGACCTGTCTGCTAAACCCAAGTAATTTACAGGTAGAAGAAATACTTTCTTTCTTTTGTAAAACAAACATATCAATTACTCGGTTTTGGAGTTTTTTCTAATAGGAATATTATACTCTTTCTCAGCTAAATCAATCATCATATCAAACAGTATCGCTTTCTTCTCTGATGCTGCTGCTTGAGCTTTTAAACGATTGTTTTGCTTTTCTAATTGACGTAATTTTTGCTCTAACTCTAATAATTTTTGTTCTGGTGATTTTGGCATATTAGATGGTGTTTGATCAGTCCAATCAAAGTTACCATATTTTCTCAACCATACTAAAACAGTACTTCTTCCTTGAATCCCATATTTAAGTTGAGCTTGTTTGTAGGTTAATTCGCCTTTTTCTACTTCCGATACAACCGAAAGTTTAAAACTCATCGTATAATCTTTCTGAGTACGTTTGCGGTAAATGTTGTCGTTCATAAGGTTACAAATTTGTGTAACGCTATTTCAGGACGAGACAATATGATAAAATTAAGAGACACTATTATTAGTGTCTCTTTTTTTTTACAATTGTATACTAATAGATAGTTTACATAGTTAAACTAATTAAGATCTAGATAATTTTACAATTGTAACCTCTGATTAGGTTGTTAATTATGCTCAAAAGGATGGCTAATAGCAAATATTGGTTTATTAATATATGTATTTTTAAGGTAATTTACTACTTTTAGGTGTTTACATTTGTATTTTAAACCCCTAAAAACGCATTATTACTCAATTATAAGTATAATTTATAGTATATATCTAAATAACTGTAATACAATAAGTTAAACATAGTTAATTAAAGTATTTTATAGCTGTAAATACTGGTTATACTCATCTAATACAAGGAATTTTTTGCTATTCAACTTAGATTACTTATATTTACACTTGTAAACACTAAATGTTAGTTTACGTTTGTAAAATGATAGATCGTTTAAAATTGATTTTAGATCATTATAATCTAACGTCAACAAATTTTGCTGAAAAAATAGATGTTCCTAAATCTAGTATTTCACATCTACTCTCTGGCAGAAATAAACCTAGTTTAGATTTTATTATGAAAGTAGATAAAGCTTTCGAAGAAGTCGATTTAGATTGGTTGCTTTATGGTAAAGGATATTTTCCTAAAAATAAAGAACAATCTACTTCACAACAACAATCTACTTCTTTATTTAATCAAGAAATAGAAGAAAGCAGAAAAAAAGAATCAATTTTAGAAAATAATTTTGATAGGTCAGAAAAAATTAATAACTTATCAACTCTACCCCCGAAAACTTTAACCAAAATTATTTTACTGTATAACGACGGTACATTTGATGTATTTGACAAGTAATTCCTTAAAGAGTTACTGATTTTAAATAATCCCCTTAAGAAATAAGCCTGTATAAAAATACAGGCTTATTTATTTATATAAAATACTGATATACAGGTAAAAAAAAACACTTAACCTAAATCAAATATTTAAAAAAAGTCTATATTAAAAATATTTAATATGGACTTTAAATAAATATATCTAAAACATATAATAACCTATAATTAAACCATAGCAATATTTTGTACAATAAATTAAATACACTGTCTTTCTAGTTTCATTTCATGTATTCCATTTATACCTTCAACAAATAAATTTAACTTATCGTCTTCCAAAAGAACAACCTCGAAGAATCCTTTAATTTCATTACTTAGGTTTTGAGAACTTAATAAAAATACAACTTTATTTGTTCTTTCAGCTTTCCAAATACCTACTGAATAATCTCCACCACCAAACGCATTATAAAATATAAAAGTCCCATCTTGGAAAAACTTAAACCTGTACATTGTATAATTTGCAGTTAAATTATTACCGTCTTTATTTAAATCTGCTATTTTCCAAATACAATTAAGAACTAAAAAATTTAATCTATCAACACTTATATCATCAGGAGCTGTACTACAATCCTTTTGAAGTTTAATAGTTTTTCCAGAATTACTCTGAATTAATACATTACTATTTTCTAAACTAGCCACAAAATACTGATCAACAATATCAGAAAATACTGAAGAAATATTAATAGTAACATTTCCAAACTCATTAGTTTCTACTTTCCATAAGCCTGTATATGTATCCGTTCCGTCTGTAATTTCAAATGTTTCATCTGATTTGAACTTAAATTTAAAATCGGAATATTGATCAGACAGATTGTTACCATTATCTATAAAATCTGTAATTGCCCAATTACAACCTGACAAAACTTCTTTTACTTTATCTTCGGTAAAATCTGGACATATTTTTTCAATTTTCATTATGTCATCATTTAATTTTACCTCTAAAAATTTATCTCCACATTCTTTTATTATCCATTCACCATTAAAGTTTGTTATAGTTGAAGATAATTTTAACACATTTCCATCAGCTAAAGAATCAACAGACCAATCTCCAAATCCTTCAATTGTTCCATTTTGAATTATTGTAAAAGTTAAATCACTACTAAACCTTAAGCTATAATTCTCTAATAATGAATTATTAGCATATGATGTAACTTTCCATAAACATTTTTCTATACTCTGTTTAACAAAATCAACATTGCAATAATCAGGGTCATCATCATTGTAATTAAAATCATCATCTTCATCACAACTATCTGCTGCATCAATAATAGCTTCTTGTAATTCTTTATTATTATTAACTGAAATTAATGTATCATCTGCTTTTATTAAAGTAATTGGATATTTGATATTTGCAATAGTTGAAGCGTCAAGGTTTTGTAAAAAAACATAAAGGTTAGCATCATTATTTACAGTTTTAGTATCAAGAATATCAAAATCCGTATTGAAAACAGAAATTGATATTGGGTATACAAAATCAATACATTCTATATCATCATCTTTTTCATTTTCACCTTTACATGTGCTAACTAATTCCTTTAATTCATTTTCATTATCTATTTCTATTTCAGTGAATTCATTTGTAACAATTTTTATTGGATATTGAATATCAATTCTATCAATATCGTCATTAAATCTATCAAAAATTTCTTCAATTACTTGATAATCTTCTATTGAATTAATCTCGACTCCAGTTCCATTTACTACAACAAAAACAGGTAATTTGACTTCTAAACAATTAGCTTGATCTATTATATTATCTATTGAACCATCATTAGTTACAGTTTGAGTAATTAAAGTTGTTAAAGTAGAATTTGTAGTTAACTTTATTTCTTCTTCTTGAGAACTAGATATTTCTATAACTTCTTTTTGACAGGAAAATAGTATTAACGTTATAACAACTAGCAAAAAAAAAGCTAAAAACTGATTACGCTTGACACTCATAATAAAATTAATATTCAACAACTTACAAAAACTTAAATTAAAAAAGCAAACTCAAAATTAAGGATTAATGTTTCAATAAAATAAAAATAAGTTTGATTTCATAAAAAAATTATACAAAGCGTTGTTAACTATTAAAAATCAACCTCGTAATTTTTGTTTGCTCATTATTATAACAACAAACTAAAAAAAAATCCTACCTTCGTAATCGTTTTTTTATAAATTACAAAAAAATTATGGCTGTTGCTTAATGGAAAAACCAATACATAAAAATATTTGTAACGAAAATCTTTTCTCTTCTTTTTTTAATAAGCATTTTAAAGATTTATATAATTTTTTATACTATAAATTTGGTGAAAAACTAAATCCTGAAGATAAAGTTCAAGAAGCTTTTTTAAAAGTTTGGCAAAATTGCCATCGTATCACACCAGATAAAGCAAAAAGCTTTTTATACACTACTGCAAATAATTTGATGTTAAATCAAGTTAACCACGAAAAAGTAAAATTAAAGTACGCTGAAATCCCCCAAAAAAAATCTACTAATGAATCACCTGATTTCGTTTTAGAAGAAAAGGAATACATGAATAAAATTCAAAACGCAATTAGCAATCTAACTGAATCTCAAAGGGTTGCTTTTTTACTAAATCGTATAGAAGGAAAAAGATTTAAAGAAATTGCAGAAATTTTAGGTATTTCAGTAAAAGCTGTTGAAAAAAGAATTTACGGTGCATTAAAAAAATTAAGAGAAGATATTGATGGATTATAATCTTTTTGGGGTAGGAATTTTTATTCTCTACTTGTTATAGTATTGTAGATAGATATGGAAAAAACAGAATTAATAAAAAAATGGTTAGATCACGATCTTAATCCTCAAGAACTTGAAAGCTTTAAGTCTATTGAAGATTATGATGAACTGATGTATATTTCTGAAAGTCTTAAGAAATTTAAGGCAGAACATAATGTTAATCAACAACAAATTTTAAACAACATTATTTCTAAAAAGAAAAAAAACAGTTTAAATATTTTTAGTGTACTAACTAAAATTGCAGCTCTTTTTGTAATTACCTTAGGAGCTTATTATTTTTTATTCAACAAAGACAATATTACTAAAGTTGAAACAGGCTATGCTAACAAAATTACAACATCTTTACCCGATGCTTCTACAGTAAAATTAAACGCAGTAAGTTCAATTAATTACAATAAAAATTCTTGGGATAAAAAGAGAGAAGTTATTTTAAAAGGTGAAGCATTTTTTAAGGTAGCCAAAGGTTCTACTTTTAAAGTAATTACAGAACAAGGTAATGTGACTGTATTAGGAACAGAATTTAATATAAAAACTAGGGATAGCATCTTTCAGGTTGTTTGTTATGAAGGTCTTGTAAGTGTAGAATACAAAAACAAAATAGTAAAATTATCACCAGGAGATTCTTTTAAATTTGGGCGATTTATAGAAAAAGAAACAGGAAATATTTCTCCTTCTTGGATTAACAATGAAAGTGAATTTGTTAGTGAGCCTTTTTTAGAAGTAATTAAAGAATTTGAAAGACAATATAAAGTCAATTTCACAATAAATAATATCAACACTCAACAATTATTTACTGGTAAATTTAACCATAAAGACTTGAATTTAGCTTTAAATTCAATAACTTTACCTTTAAATTTAAGTTACACAATCCGAGGAGATGAAATTATTTTAAAGCGTGAGAATCCTCAATAAGTTTTTTTTTGTTCTATTAATATTTAATCTTAACATTTTCATTTCTTTAGGTCAAAATGAAAATGAAATACCTCTTGTTAAATTTTTAAAAAAAACTGAACGAAAATTTAATATAAGTTTTTCTTATGCTGATAAGACAATTGAGGAGATTTATATATCACCTCCGACAAATAGTTCTTTAAGTTTAGATAAAATTTTATTTTTCTTAGAAGATAAAACAAAGTTAGAATTTAAAATTTTAAATGATCGTTTTATTATCATTAAAACTAAAAACACAGAAAATATTTTATTTGAAAATTTAGAAGAAATTTCTGTTCAAGGCTATTTAACCTCAGGGATTTCAAAAAACAATGATGGATCAATTAGTGTTAAAACAGATAAGCTAGGAATTTTACCAGGACTTATTGAACCAGATGTTTTACAAGCAATAAATGCTTTTCCTGGTGTAGTAAGTTCAGATGAATCTATTTCAAATTTAAATATTAGAGGTGGTACACATGATCAAAATTTAATTCTTTTTGATGGTATTCGTATGTACCAATCTGGTCATTTTTTTGGTTTAATTTCTGCCTTTAATCCTAATCTTAAATACAATATAACTTTATCAAAAACAGGAAGTAGTGCTAAATACGGTGAAAGTACATCTAGTATCATAGATATGAAGTTACCTAATAAAATTACAAATAAATTTGAATTAGGCTTCGGTATGAATTTACTTAATCTAGATATTTTGAGTACTATACCTATGAAAAAGAATTTAGAATTACAGATTGCAGCAAGAAGATCTACCACAGATTTCTTAAACACACCTACTTTTGATCAATATTTCCAAAGAGCATTTCAAAATTCTGACTTACAACTGATTTCCGATGATAGCAGTATTATTACAAAAGATGAAAATTTTAAATTTCATGACTTTTACGGTAAATTAATATGGGATATAAAAGAGAATCATCAACTTAGATTTGTACTATTAAATATAGAAAATGACTTAACCTATAACGAATCTTTGATTAACTCTTTGAGAGATGAAGAGCTAAAAAGTGAACTTAATCAGAACAATATAAGCACTGGAATAACTTATGTTGGAGATTTAAACGATCGTTTTAAACTTACTGCTCAAGCTTATTTTTCTTTTTATAACTTATCTTCTACCAATGCTAATATTATAGATAAACAAAACTTCACTCAAGAAAACGAAATTCAAGATAATGGGTATAAATTTGATACAGAATTAATTATATCTCCAAATACAACTTGGTCTAACGGATATCACTTTTCTCAAATAGCTATAAGTAATTTAGAAAAAATTGATGATCCTTTTTTCAGACGCTTTATTAAGCAAGTATTAATAACACACTCATTATACACGCAACTAAATTACTCTAGTGATAATTTTTATTTAAAAGGAGGATTAAGGATAAGTTATTTTGAAAAATTTAAGCGATTTTCATTTGAACCTAGATTAGCTTTTAACTATAAATTTCATGAAAATTTTAAATTTGAGTTTACAACAGATTTCAAAAGTCAAGGAACATCACAAATAATTGATTTACAAAATGATTTTTTAGGAATAGAAAAAAGAAGATGGGTATTAGCTAATGAAAATACTCCTATACTTACAAGTCAGCAACTTGGATTAGGTTTATTTTACGAAAAAAACAAATGGTTAATTAGTATAGAAACTTATTATAAAAAAGTTAATAATATAAGTAGTAGAAGTCAAGGATTTCAAAATCAATTTCAATTAATTAATGACATTGGAAATTATGAGGTTAAAGGTGTAGACTTATTGATTCATAAAAAACTTAAGAACTTAAAAACATGGTTAAGTTACAGTTACAGTAAAAACGATTATATTTTCGAGAATTTAAATGAATCAAAAAGCTTTCCAAATAATGTAGATATTAGAAGTGTAATTAGTTTAGATGGGACATATAGTTATAAAAATATAGATTTTGCGCTTGGCTTTAATTGGCATTCAGGTAGACCTTTTACAGAACCTAATGGGGTAAGTTCAACAGGAAGTAGTATTAATTATGAAGATCCTAATAGTAGCAGATTACCCAATTACTTCAGATTAGATGCTTCTATAAACTACAACTTTAAAATATGGAAATCACATGCTAGTACTGGTTTATCAATGTGGAATATTTTAGATAGAAAAAATGTATTAAATACCTACTATGATATAGAAAACGGAAATTTATCTAAAATTGATAATATTTCTTTAGGCTTTACTCCAAATATTAGTTTCAGAGTTAAATTATAAACACTTGTTTTTAGTTATTTAATACTCTTCAATATTGAAAACTGATATTTTATTTTCTGGTAGTAACTTTACTATTAAAACCATAGTAGCCTGTTCAAATTCTAATAAATAACAATTACCTAATTCACCTTCCATCCAAAACTCTGTAGAAGTAATTTTCCCAAGTTCTTTTTGATGATTAAGAATAGTCTTTCTTAGACTTTCAAAACTATTTTCTTTTTTTAAATTGTCAGAAAACAATTCATAAACACTTTTAAAATCTTGACTATTAATGAATTTGGTAACTTTTTCAACTAATTTTTCGTAATCAGAATCAGTTTGAGAAAATGATGCTAAATTTATACATAATAATAAAAATATGCAGATCACTTTTTTCATATAGATGAAAATGTTTATGTTAAAATTGAGGTTAACTAGTTATAAAAACAAAAAATTAATATAAATATAGTACATAACTTTTGATTTTTAGTTGATCTATATAACTATTTGATTAATAAATAAAAAACAACTAAACACTACTTTTTTTCTTGATTAATATAATAGTTCTCATTTATAAAAACTCTATCAGAATTAATTTTAATTTCTTGCCATAATTCAGTGGGTTTTAAAACAATTTCTTCGGTTTTAAATTTCACTCTTAAAGGCATATTAAATCCTTTAACTACATTATTCCATTTATAATACAATTTACCATTTTCAATTTTATTTTCTAAAACAGGAATTTTAACTGTTCTAAGGTATTGATCAAAAACTTTTGAAAGGTCAACTCCTGCCATTGTACTAATATAATTCTCTATTTCTTCAGTAGTTACTGTTTTATGAAAAAATGTTTCATTTAAACCTCTTAAAATAATTCTCCATTTTTCATCATCATTTATTATTGTTCTTATAGTATTAAGCATATTTGAGCCTTTATAATACATATCTCCAGATCCTTCATGATTCACATTATATACTCCAATTATAGGCTTATCATTAGCAATATTTCTTCTTGTTCCAATTACATATTCCGAACCTGCTTTTTTACCATAATAATACTCTAAAAATAAACTTTCTGAATATGCTGTAAAACTTTCATGTATCCACATATCAGCAATATCCTTATTTGTAATATTATTTGCGAACCACTCATGACCAGCTTCATGAATAATAATAAAATCAAATTTTAATCCCCAACCAGTTCCAGATAAATCATTTCCTAAATAGCCTTTTAAATATTTATTCCCATAGGTAACAGAGCTTTGATGTTCCATACCTAAATAAGGCACTTCAACTAATTTAAAACTATCTTCATAAAAAGGATATTTTCCAAACCAATATTCAAAAGCTTTCATCATTTTAGGAGCGTCTTTAAAATGTTCTTTAGCCTCAGATAAATTGTCTTTTAAAACATAATAATTCATATCTAGCTCTCCTCCTTCTCCATTATATTTTTCAGAAAAATTAACATAATCACCAATATTAACATTTACGCCATAATTATTAATTGGATTTTTCACAAACCAATGATAACTAGTAGTGTTATCATTATGCTTTTCTATTTTTTGTAATCTTCCATTAGCAACTCCTGTTAAATCTTTTGGTACTCTAACACTTATAGCCATACTATCAACTTCATCGTACATATGATCTTTATTTGGCCACCATACACTAGCTCCTAAACCTTGACAAGAAGTTGCTATAAAATGATTTCCATTACCGTCTTTCTTCCATGAAAAACCACCATCCCAAGGTGCATTTTTTGCAGCTTTAGGATTTCCTTCATAATAAACAGTAATTGAATTTTGACTTCCCTTCTTTTGCTTCTTTTTTAAGTTTACAAAATGTGCATTTATATCTGAAGAAAATTTTAATTCTTTTCCATCTTGAGTAATTTTCGTGATTTTTAAAGGCGGTTGTAAATCAACTTGTAATGTTTGAAATGAATTTAAAACTTTATATCGAATTTCGTTTTTCCCTTTAATAAATTTTTCCTCTGGATTTACAGTAACATCTAAATGATAATATGTTAAATCCCACCAAGCTCTTTCAGGTGTAATAGTTCCTCTTAAAGTATCTTGCTTAGTAAATTTATGTTTATGAACAAATAAACCTTCTTGCGCTTTTACATTTATATTTATTAAACATATAATCACAAATAAAAAGCTACTTTTTTCTCTAACCATAATTTTAAACATTTTGTATTCGCGAATATATTGTATTTATAACAACATACCTCTTTGTTAAACTTAATAATAAAATTTACATAAAAAATTAAGAGATTATTTAAAAAGATTATAGTCTTTAAAAAGGATTCAATATTTTTGAATCATCTAAAAAACAAACAATTCAAATGAAAAATACTGCGTTAACACACGTACATGAAGCTCTTGGTGCAAAAATGGTCCCATTTGCTGGATATAACATGCCGGTGCAATACGAAGGTGTAAATATTGAACATGAAACGGTTAGAAATGGTGTTGGTGTTTTTGATGTAAGTCATATGGGAGAGTTTTTTCTAAAAGGAGAAAACGCTTTAGCTTTAATTCAAAAAATTACAACCAACGATGCTTCAAAGTTAGTTCCTGGAAAAGCTCAATATACTTGTATGCCTAATAATACAGGTGGTATTGTAGATGATTTAATCATTTACATGATAAAAGAAAACGAGTATATGCTAGTTGTAAATGCATCTAATATTGAAAAAGATTGGAACTGGATTTCTCAACATAACGATTTAAATGTTGATATGGAAGATAGATCTGAAAACTGGTCTTTATTAGCTATTCAAGGTCCAAAGGCTGCAGAAGCTATGCAATCTTTAACTAAAGTAGATTTATCAACCATTAAATTTTACACATTTGAAATCACCGATTTTGCAGGTATTCCAAACGTGGTGGTATCTGCCACAGGATATACAGGGTCTGGCGGTTTTGAAGTTTATGTAAAAAATGAAGATGTAGAAGCTTTATGGAAAAAAGTGTTTGAAGCTGGTGCTGACTGGGGCATTAAACCTGTTGGATTAGCAGCTCGAGATACTTTACGTTTAGAAATGGGATATTGTTTATATGGAAATGATATTACAGATACTACCTCTCCTATTGAAGCTGGTTTAAGTTGGATTACAAAATTCTCTAAGGATTTTGTGAATGCTGAAGCCTTAAAAGCTCAAAAAGAAAACGGTGTTTCAAGAAAATTAGTGGCTTTTGAAATGAATGAACGTGGTATTCCTCGTAAAGATTATGAAATCGTAAATACAAACGGAGAAGTAATCGGAGAAGTAACTTCCGGTACTATGAGTCCGAGTTTAGGTAAAGGAATTGGTTTAGGATATGTCACTATTGAAAACTCTAAAGTAGATTCTGATATATTAATACAAATTAGAAAGAAACAAATTCCAGCAAAAGTGGTTAAACTGCCATTTTACAAAGGATAATACATAAAGAAAGCTGCTTTTTAAAGCAGCTTTTTATTATTAAAGAGTTCTGGTTTAGCAGGAACAATATCTTTATAAAAATTTAGAAAATGATTAAAATCGTTTTCTTTATCATCTGTTAAATAATAAGGTTCTGCAACTTTTATTTGTTTGTTTCCAAAATCAAAAGCAAACATTACTATAGGTACATTTGCACCTTTCGCTATATAATAAAATCCAGTTTTCCATTTCTCAGTAAATTGTCTAGTTCCTTCTGGAGAAAGTGCTAATCTAAATTCTTCTTTCTCTTCAAAAATAGACACAATACTATCTACCAAATTACTACTCTTTGTTCTATTAACTGGAGTACCACCAAGTTTTCTAAAAATAAATCCAAAAGGAGGTTTAAATAAAGACGCTTTTGCTATATAATTAATTTTAACTCCAACGGTATTTCTAGCTAAAATAGCAATATGAAAATCTTTCCAACTTGTATGGGGAGCACCAATAACTATGTATTTTTTTAAATCTTTAGGAAAACTACCTGTTACTTTCCAACCTAATATTTTGGTGAAAATAAATTTAGAAATTGCTTGTATCATTAATTCATGTTAAAGTGGTAAATTTACCGTTTTAATTTTTTATATAAATGAGCGAACAGTTATTATACATTTTAGCAACTGGTTTTGTAGGAATTATCATAGGTTTTTTGGTAGGTTTTATCATTCAAAAAAGTAAAGCTTCTGTTCTAGAAAAAGACAATTCTAGTCTTCAGGAACGAAATTCAATGCTTTTGGAGCAAAAAACTACTGCTGAAAATAATATAGTAATTCTAAAGGAAGAATTAAAAACTATTCAAACAGAAAAAGATACTTTAAAAGAAAGAAATCAATCTTTAACTGAATATAAATTTTCTTCTGAAAAAAATGTAGAAGAATTAAAAAATGAATTAAAGTTTTTACAAACAGAAAAAGAAAGTTTAATAAAAGTCAATACGCGTCAAGATGTTGATCTAAAAAACTTACAACATAAGCTTACTGAACAAAAAGGTGAATTAGAAGGATTACAAGAAAAATTCACAAAAGAATTCGAAAACTTAGCGAATAAAATTTTAGAAGAAAAGTCGAATAAATTTACTGTTCAGAATAAGGAGAATATTCAAAACATTTTAAATCCTTTAGAAAAGAAAATTAAAGATTTTGAGGATAAAGTAGATAAAACTCATAAGGAAAGTATTGATTACCACTCTGCTTTACGTCAACAAATTCTTGGTTTAAGAGAATTAAATGCTCAAATGAGCAAAGAAACTTTAAACTTAACTAGAGCTTTAAAAGGTGATAGTAAAACTCAAGGAAATTGGGGAGAATTAGTTTTAGAACGTGTTTTAGAAAAATCTGGTTTAGAAAAAGATAGAGAGTATTTTGTACAACAATCGTTTACAAATGAAGAAGGAAAACGTATTTTACCTGATGTTGTAATTCATTTACCTGATAATAAAAAAATGGTTATCGATAGTAAAGTGTCGTTAACTGCTTACGAGAAGTTTGTAAATTCTGATGATGACACAGAAAAAGCAACCTTCTTAAAAGAACATTTAATTTCTTTAAAAAGACACGTTGAACAACTTTCTGAAAAGAAATATGAAGATATTTACAAAATAGAATCTCCAGATTTCGTGTTACTTTTCGTTCCTATAGAACCTGCTTTTGCTGTAGCTTTAAATGAAGACAATACGTTATACAATAAAGCTTTTGAAAGAAATATTGTAATTGTAACTCCTACTACTTTATTAGCTACTTTACGAACAATCGATACGATGTGGAATAATGAAAAGCAACAGCGTAATGCTATAGAAATTGCTCGTCAAGCTGGAGCCTTATATGATAAATTTGAAGGTCTTTTAAAAGATTTAATTAATATAGGAAAGAAAATAGATGCAACCAAAAGTGATTATAGTGCAGCTATGAATAAATTAGTTGATGGAAGAGGAAACTTAATTACCAGTGTAGAAAAACTTAAAAAAATGGGAGCTAAAGCTAAAAAAGCACTTCCAGAAAGTATTATTGAAAGAGCAAATGACGATAATTAATCAAAAATTGAAGTGTAAATGCAAGAGTTAAAAAAAGGATACTTATTCAATTATAAAACTCAGACCTGGAAAGTTGTTGATATATATAAGATTAATTGGGATGATGGTTCTAATACAACAGAATATAAAGTAAAAGATAAAAACGGTATTATTCGATATTTAATGATCGAATATGTTAGAAAAGAATCGCCTAAATATACGTTTTGGGAAAAACTATATAGCATAGATCATTTCTTATCTCAAATTACAAAAACTGAAACAGATTATGTTTCTATCAATAATGCAAAATTTCCTAAGAAATTCAATTACAAAAGCGTAGCGTATGATTTTGATGAGCGTTGCGATGGAACTTGTTATTATGATTACGAATCGGAAAGAGTAAATTCTTTAGATTATACCAACACAGACGATACAAAATTTTTCTCTATTCAATTATGGGATGATGAAATTGAAATTTGTACTGGGAAATTGATTTCTAAAACTGAAATCAAAAATATTCAAGAAAGAAAAACTTTTGTTGATACTAGTTCTTTAGGAAGTTTTATCAGTCGATATTTTGTAGGCCTAATCTTTGGAGCTTTTATTTTAATGACATTAATGCTTGGAAAATGCTCAAATAATAATTCTTGGAATAGTAACAGAGATTATAATGACTCTACGAAAGTTTATAGAAATACAAACAATTACTACAGAGGTAGAAGCTCAAGAGGATTTGGTAAATAGAAAATTATGGAAGAAAATACACTTATTTGGCTTACTAAAACCGTAACGTATGTAACGCTATTTTATGCCTCGTTTATTATTGCTAAACTGTTTTTTAAATTAAAAAATAGAAAAATAGACATTGAAAGCGAATTAACCATAAAAGATAATGTAGCATTTGCTGTAACTGCTACGGGTTATTTTATTGCTACTTTAACCATTTTTGTTGGCGTTCTGCATGGTGAATCACACGGATTAATAAAAGATATAATTTTAATCTTATTCTATTCTTTCTTCGGGAATTTACTATTGATTCTTACTTCTATTATTAATGAAAAAATAGTTTTTGGAAAAAAGTTCCGATTTTATAAAGAAATTATAAAAGATGAAAATTTAGGAACTGGTTTTATGGAAGCTGCTAATTTTATTGGAGCAGGATTAATCATTTATGGTGCTATTTCTGGTAGAAACATCAATTTATTTCCAGATCACGGAGAAATAGGACATTATTTATCTGACTTTTTAAGTTTATTATTCTTCTGGTTATTAGGTCAAGTTATCTTATACATATTTTTAAAAGTATATCGCAAGTTTGTGAAATACGATTTTATCAAAGAAATTCAAAAAGATAATAATGCTGTAGGAATAGTATATGCTAGTATTTTTGTGGCAGTTTCTTTCTTATATTCATTTGCTTCTAGAGGTGATATAGAATCATGGGAAATAGCTTTAGAAGATATTGCATATCATTTAGGTTTAGCTATTATTTTACTTCCATTATCTAGAATTTTTGTTGAAAAAATAATACTACCTAAGAGTAATCTAACTGATGAAATTGTACATCAAGAAATTCCGAATAAAGGAGCTGCTTTAATAGAAGCTTTTGCTTATATCGGTAGTGCTATCATTATAAGTTATTGTATGTAAATGGCATCCATAAAAGTTAAAAGAAGAATTTTATTTCTTGCCTTGTTTGCAACAGGATTATCGGGTATAGTTGCTGAATATTGTTTCGCCACGTTATCTACTTATTTTATTGGAGATTCTGTTAAGCAGTGGTCTATTGTAATTTCTTTGATGCTATTTAGCATGGGATTAGGTAGTCGAATTACGAAATCTTTTGATGGAAATGTATTTAAACTTTTCATTTTTACAGAATTCGCTCTTTCCTTATTAGTTTCTTTCTCGGCAGTTACAACCTATTATCTAGCTACTCAATTAGAATATGTATCTATTTACATTTACTCAATGGCTATTTTAACAGGAATGTTAATTGGTATGGAACTTCCTTTGGCAATGCGATTAAACAACGATTTTCAATCACTAAAACTAAACGTAGCTAATATTTTAGAAAAAGATTATTACGGAAGTCTAATTGGTGGATTATTTTTTGTGTTTATTGGTCTTCCTTATTTAGGGCTAACTCATACGCCTTTTATCTTAGGTTTTATTAATCTTTTTGTAGCCATTCTTCTACTTATATTTTTTAAAAATAAATTGAATAAGCAAGAGAAAAACATGCTATTCTCTTTTGCAGGAGTATTGGTTACCATATTAATTATCGGAAATATTTTTGCTGGAAAAATCATTTTACATGGAGAACAAAGTAAGTATAAAGATAAAATTGTTTTCCAAGAGCAATCTATTTATCAGAAAATTGTGGTTACCAAATGGAAAAATGATTACTGGTTATATTTAAATGATAATTTACAGTTTTCTACTTTTGATGAACCTATGTACCATGAGGTTCTAGTGCATCCTGTAATGCATATTTTAGACAAACCTAAGAAAGTTTTGATTCTTGGTGGTGGTGATGGTTGTGCTGCTAGGGAATTATTAAAATATCCTTCTTTAGAACAAATAACTCTTGTCGATTTAGATAAAAAACTAACCGATCTTTTTATTAATGAATCAGAATTGGTAGCTATTAATGAAAAGTCTCTAACAAATGAAAAAGTTCGTATTGTTAATCAAGATGGATTTAAATATGTTACGGATACCAAAGAGTTTTTCGATTTAATTCTTATCGATCTTCCTGATCCTAGAAATGTAGAATTAGCTCGTTTGTATTCTAAAGAATTTTATGAACTGTGTCGATTAAAGCTAACTCCAAATGGTGGTTTAATTACTCAAGCTGGTAGTCCTTATTATACTCCTTATGCATATAAATGTATAGAAAAGACTATGGAAAAAGCCAATTATAGTGTTTTAGCATTACATAATCAGGTACTTTCTATGGGAGAATGGGGTTGGATTTTAGGAACTAAAAATCAACTTTCTAAACAAGAAATGATGGCTAAATTGAATCAATTAGATACGAAAGTAATTACAACAAAATGGTTAAATAAAGAAGCCATGCAATTAATTACTTCCTTCGGAAAAGACTTTTTTAAAAAGAAAAAATTAGATTCAATAGAAATCAATCAGATTAGTAATCCAGTACTTTACGAATATTATAACAAAGGAAACTGGGACATTTATTAATTATGAAAAAAAATAACGAAAAATACATTGCTTTAAAGGCAGAAATGTTCCACTTTGATACTTGGTTATCTACCACTAATACTGATCAATTAAAACACAAATTAGAAAGGTTATTAATCGATTCGGGATTTAACATTGTTAACTTCATAGAACATAATTTTCCTATTAAAGGATACACTGCTGTTTGGTTATTAGCTGAAAGTCATTTAGCGATTCATACTTTTCCAGATCAAGAAAAAACATATTTGCAAATCAGCAGTTGTAATGAGAATAAATTAGTATTGCTTAAACAAAAAATAAAAATAACTTAACAATCAATTCACTTCATTATAATCTTACAAAACGACAACGATATCGTAATACATAAAAACAAGTTTTAATCAACTAAAATTTAATTATTGATAATCATTTCGTAGAAAATCGATTTATTTATTAACACGAAATCGATTTAGTTTTCCTTTCCTTTTTTTTGATTGACTATTTCACAATAAATTCGTTTTAAAGTGATAATAATTTCACTTTTTTCTTAAAAACATTATCAAAATAAACAATTTAAAATGTTTTTTAAGAACAACTATCCTATTATAACCTTTCAAATAAACTCAAATAACACAATGAAACGAACTCTAAAATTATTACAAATTATTTTAATATTCTCTTTAGCATGGAATATACAAGCACAAGACGAAGATGTAATGTTTCAAGCTTTCGATTGGAATGTTCAAAACCAACCTGCTGGACAAACATGGTTTAATGTTGTCACTCAAAATAGTGCAGAAATAAGTAGTGCTGGTGTCGATTTAATTTGGTTACCTCCAGTGAGTGACTCTGCAGCTCCACAAGGATATTTACCAAGAGAATTATATAATTTTAATAGTGCTTATGGTACAGAAGCTCAATTAAGAGACTTAATTAATCAATATCATAATTTAGGAATGAAAATTATTGGAGATATTGTAATTAACCATAGAGTTGGTACTAGTGACGCAGTTACTTTCACAAATCCTGCTTGGCCAACAACATTTATTACTGCCGATGATGAAGGAAGAAACTTTGTTAACTTTCCTGTAGAGTTTAGTATTAATTCAGATTACTTTCCTGGTACAGCTTTAAAAGCTGATGGTTCAAACGGAACTTATGGTCCTGCTAGAGATTTAGATCATAGAAATCCAGCTGTAAGACAAGAGATAAAAAACTGGATGAATTTCTTAAAGAATGATTTAGGATTCGACGGTTGGAGATATGATTTTGTTCATGGATATGATCCAATATATAACAAAGAATATAATGATGCTACACAGCCTTACTTTGCTGTAGGAGAGTTATTAGAAAGTAGTAGAGTTCAAACAAATAACTGGGTAAACTTTACACAACAGTCTTCTTCTGCATTTGACTTTAATACTAAAGTTACTTTACAAGATGCTATTAGAGACAACAATATGTCATACCTAAGAGATGGACAAGGAAGACCATCTGGAATGATTGGTATTAATCCAGGAAAATCGGTAACGTTCTTAGATAATCACGATACTGGTTTTGCACAACAATGTTGTGGTTCTAACTATGTTTTCCCTGGTGGTGAAACAAACTTAAGAAAGGGATATGCTTACATTCTAACTCACCCAGGTAATCCTATGATTTTCTGGACACATTATTTTGATGCTGGAAATGGCGTAAGACAGGCAATCAAAGATTTGATAGCAATTAGAAAAGATGTAAGAATTTTTGCGAGTTCGTCTATTAATATTGCTGAAGCAAGAAACGATGTTTATGCAGCTTACATTGATGGAAGAAATGGAACGATTGCAATGAAACTTGGTGGTGGTAATTGGTCTCCTCAAGGTTCAGGTTGGACTTTGCGTACTTCTGGAACAGATTATGCAGTTTGGACAAAAGGTGGAATTGTTACGCCTCCTCCTCCTCCAGCTCAAGTTGATCCTTTTACTGTAAACTTTAAAAAACCTAGTGGTTGGGGAAATAATGTAAATGTATATTTATTTGATACTTCTACAAATGCTATTATTCCGGGAACTACAGGTTGGCCAGGACAATCAGCTACTAATATTAATGGAACTCCATGGTATTCATTACAAGTTAACCCATCTTCTGGTGTTGCTGCTGAAAATATTAGAGTGATTTTTAATGATGGAACTAGTCAAACTGATAATTTAAGCAGAAGTACTAATGGTTGGTATGATAATGGAACATGGTCTAATACATGTCCGTCTGATTGCAGTGGAAGTACAAATCCACCGACAACTAATACTAGATTTATTGTTAACTTTAAAAAACCAAATGGTTGGGAAAATGGTGTAAACGCTTATTTCTTTGATGCTGGTTCTAATACTACAATTTCTGGAACCGCAGGTTGGCCAGGACAGGCAACAACTAACATTTCTGGAACACCTTGGTTTTCTTACGAAGTTGCTATTCCTTCTGGAACTTCGTTAAATAATGTTCGTGTAATTTTTAATGATGGAAATAACCAAACTGATGATTTAACAAGAAGCTCAACTGGTTGGTATGACAATGGCACATGGACAAATGCGTGTCCGTCTGACTGTGATGGTGCTACTCCACCACCTCCAAGTAATAATAATGTTACATTAAACTTTTTAAGAACATCTTCTTGGGGAAATACTGTAAATGTATATTTATATAACACGAATACAAATTCTACTTTAGCTGGAACTCCTGCTTGGCCAGGTAGAACAATGCAAAATCAAGCTAGTACTTCTTGGTCTTCAACTTCATTTACATTACCTAGTAATGTTTCTGTAAATAATGTTGGAGTTGTTTTTAACAATGGAAATGGTCAGCAAACTGTAGACTTAAATAGAGGAACTTCAGGATGGTTTAGAATTACTGGAAGTTCTAATGGAAAAGCTACAGGAGTTTGGTCTAATTCATGTCCTAGTGGATGTGTTTCTTCAAGACAAATATCAGTAAATAATAATTCTGATTTAACAACAGAAAACTCTGTAAGAATAGCTCCTAATCCAATTAATCAGAATGGAAACTTATTTATTACAACAACTCAAAAAGGTGTTTTAAAAGTATCTGTAATGAATTTATTAGGACAATCTAAAACAGTTTATGAGAAAACAAATAAAGCTGGAAATCATACAATTCAATTAAACAGTAATGATTTTGGGTTAAAAGGAATTTACATTATCACTACTACTTTAAATAATGTACATATTACAAGACCTATGAAAATAATTAAAAATTAACTCTTTTCAGTAGTTATTAATAATCCCCAAATAAAAACGGTTGTTTTAAATAACAACCGTTTTTTAATTATATATGTTACATACAAATTACATTACAAATAATCTTCTATGGTGCATTAAATCCTGTACCTTTTCACCTATTTCATGTAATTTTTCATCATTATCAGCATTTTGTATAGCTTCGTCGATTAAATCAACAACAATAAGCATATCTTCTTCAACTAAACCTCTTGTTGTAATCGCTGGTGTTCCAATTCTAATTCCTGAAGTGACAAATGGAGATTCTGTATCAAATGGAACCATATTTTTATTTACTGTAATTTCTGCTTTACCTAAAGCTAATTCAGCATCTTTACCCGTAATTCCTTTATTTCTAAGGTCAATTAACATCATATGATTATCTGTTCCTCCAGAAATAATATGATATCCTTTCTCTACAAATGCAGCAGCCATTGCTTGAGCATTTGCTCTAACTTGAATTTGATACTCTAAGAATTCATCAGTTAAAGCTTCTCCGAAAGCAACTGCTTTAGCAGCAATTACATGCTCTAACGGTCCTCCTTGGTTTCCTGGGAAAACTGCACTGTTTATTAAAGTAGACATTTTCTTTAATTTTCCACTTTTTAATTTTAAACCAAATGGATTTTCGAAATCTTTACCAATCATAATCATACCACCTCTTGGCCCACGTAATGTTTTATGAGTTGTAGTAGTTACAATATGACAGTGAGGTAACGGATCATTTAAAATACCTTTAGCAATTAATCCAGAAGGGTGAGAAATATCGGCCATTAAAATAGCTCCAACGCTATCTGCAATTTCACGGAAACGTTTAAAATCCATATCTCTTGAGTAAGCAGATGCTCCAGCAATTATTAACTTTGGCTTATGTTCTTTTGCTTGACTTTCGATATGATCATAATCTAACAAACCAGTTTCTTTATCAACTCCATAAAAAACTGGATTATAAAGTTTTCCTGAGAAGTTTACAGGTGATCCGTGAGTTAAATGTCCTCCGTGTGATAAATCAAATCCTAAAATAGTATCTCCAGGTTGTAAACATGCAGCAAAAACAGCTGTATTTGCCTGACTTCCTGAGTGAGGTTGTACATTTACATATTCAGCTCCAAAAAGCTCTTTTGCTCTATCAATTGCAATCTGCTCAACTACATCTACTACTTCACATCCTCCATAGTAACGCTTACCTGGATATCCTTCTGCATATTTATTAGTTAGTACAGATCCTTGAGCTTTCATTACTTGCTCACTTACAAAATTTTCAGAAGCAATCAACTCTAAACCATTAAGTTGACGTTCTTTCTCTTCTTGAATTAAATCAAATATTTGATGATCTTGTTGCATTGTTGTTTGTTATTTTAAATCTTCTATATCTTTTCTAAAAGAACTTGGTAAAATTGTAGGGATCAATTTCACTAACAAAGGTAATAATAAAGAACCTCCTGGTAGTAAGAAAATTGCAAAAGCTGGTATAGCTTTACAAATATCTAATAACTGTTCCTCTATCTTATGTTTTTCTTCTGTAGTTAACTTATTCGTTGTTGATTTTTTAAGTAGTAAAATAAGTTCTTTACTCTCTTTTAATTCATTTAAAAAACGAATTTTATTACTTACTAGTAAAGCTTTTATTTCTTCTACTCCAGTCATTACAGTTTTCTACGTTTTTTTTCAACTTTAAGGAGTTTTAACTCTCGTGAAGTTTGTCCCTCTACAGATGTATTTTCTTCTGCCCTTCTAATTAGATAAGGCATCACATCTCGAACAGGTCCAAATGGAACATATTTTGCTACATTATATCCTTCTTTAGCGAGATTAAAACTAATATGATCACTCATTCCATATAATTGACCAAACCACATTCTTTTGTCGTCTTTTTCTATATTATATTTCTCAGCTAATTGCATTAATAAATATGAACTTTCCTCATTATGAGTTCCTGCGAATAAAGCCATATTTTTATGTTCCATCATATATAAAATAGCTTCATCGTAGTTTTTATCTGTTAGTTCTTTAGTTTTACAAATAGGAGAAAGATAATCGAATTCTTCTGCTCTAGCTCTTTCCTTTTCCATGTATGCGCCTCGAACTACTTTCATTCCAATATGAAAACCTTTCTGATGTGCTCTTTGATGTAAAGCCTTTAAATATTCCATACGATCGTGACGATACATTTGAAGTGTATTAAATACAATTGCTTTATCTTTATTGTATTTCTCCATAAGTTCCTCAACTAAATCATCTGCTGCATCTTGCATCCAGCTTTCTTCTGCATCAATTAACAAAGGAACATCTTTCTTAAAAGCCAATTCGCAAACTTTGTAAAACCTTGCTTTAACTCTCTTCCACTCTTCTTCCTCTTCAACAGTTAATGGCTTTTTTTCTCCAATTTTTTGATATAAGGCAAATCGACCAAACCCTGTTGGTTTAAAAACAGCAAAAGGAATTGAGTTTTTTTCTTCAGAGAACTTAATAATATTTTCAATAGTTTTTACTGCACTATCAAAGCTTTCCTCCTCTTCTTTTCCTTCTACAGAATAATCCAAAACACTATGAACATTTCCTTCATTGTACATTTTTTCTATGTTAGGAATACAGTCTTCTTCTGTTATTCCTCCACAAAAATGATCGAACACTGTAGAACGAATTAAACCTTCAACTGGTAAATGTGCTTTTAAAGCAAAGTTTGTAACAGCAGTTCCTATTTTTACCATAGGTTGACTCTGTATTAAGCGAAACAGAAAATGAGCTCTTTCTAACTCAGAATCTGATTTTAATTTAAACGCTACTTCGGTATTTTCAAAAAGTTTCATTGATAGTAGTAACTAGTTTACTTTATTCCGACAAATATAGAAGACAACATTTAAATATTTTAATATTTTCTATTTAATTTGCATCATATTAAAACAACCAATGAATACAATTCAAGCAACTACATATCCAGTACATTTTTCTGACAAAGCATATCAAGAATTAAATTTACATTTAAAAGAAAATACGTATTCATCAATTTTTATATTGGTTGATGATAACACTATTGAATATTGCTATCCTAAATTCATACAACATTTAGAAACCGACTTAAAAATTGAATTAATTCAAATCGACTCAGGAGAGATTCATAAAAACTTAGACACTTGTTTGGGTGTTTGGAATGCTATGACTGAATTAGGAGCAGATCGTAAAAGTTTATTAATTACACTTGGTGGTGGAGTTATAACAGATTTAGGTGGTTTTGTTGCTTCTACATTTAAACGAGGAATCGACTTTATCAATCTTCCTACTACGCTACTTTCAATGGTAGATGCTTCTGTTGGTGGAAAAACTGGAGTAGATTTAGGAGTTTTAAAAAATCAAATTGGAGTTTTTGCTAATCCACAAATGGTATTAGTTGATCCAGAGTATTTACACACATTAGATCCAAGGGAAATTCGCTCTGGCACTGCTGAGATTATTAAATATGGAATGACACACGACATTCACTTATTTAATGAAATAAAAGATAATCCTGATTTAAATATCATTGACTTAATTCATAGATCTATTGAGATTAAAAACGAAGTTGTAACTGAAGATCCTAAGGAAAAAGGGTTGCGTAAAGTTTTAAATTGGGGTCATACAATTGGACATGCTGTTGAGTCTTACTTTTTAGATTCTGAACATAAAGAAAATCTTACCCACGGTGAAGCCATTGCTATAGGAATGGTTTGTGAAGCTTATTTATCTTCTAAAATTTTAAATTTCTCAGAAGAAAAAACAGCTGAAATTAAAGAAGCTATCATCAATATTTACGGAAAAATTGAAATTTCTACAGAAGACATTAGCCCGATTATGGGATTATTGATTCACGATAAGAAAAATGAAGCTGGTGTTGTAAAGTTTGTTTTACTAAATGATTATGAAGATTTTGAATTAAGTTGTGAGGCTTCTGAAGAATTAATTCGAGAGAGTATTAGATTTTATAATTTATAAAAGTTAAAAGTTGGTTTAAAAGCCAACTTTTTTATTTAAAAACGATATTACTCTAATAATAAAAACATTATTATTTTCAATATTATTAAGTTTATCAAAAAAATTAAACTGAATATTAGAATCTAAGTCCAATAAAAAAATTAAAACCAAGTTATATATCTCTAGGGAAGATTTTATATTTTTTTAAAATAAACCAGATCTAAGGACATAGTTAGGTGATTACATAAAATTAAATATAAAAAAACAGTCAACTAACAATTAATCACAATAACGTTTTGTAACTTAAAAACAAGCTTGATAAATCTTTTCATATTGTGGTAAAATCTTATCTAAAGAAAACTGTTTTGTATGCGCTTTAGCTCTTTGTTTAAACCCTAATAAAGAAGCGTCGTTTTCTAAAATTTTCAATGTGTTATTTGCCATATCTTCAACATCTCCAACATCACTTAAAAAACCTGTTTTTCCATGAACATTTACTTCTGGTAAACCTCCTGCATTTGTTGATATTACAGCTGTATTTGCTGCCATAGCTTCTAAAGCTGCTAACCCGAAACTTTCTGCTACTGATGGTAATAAAAACACATCGGTATAACATAAAAGTTTAGCTACTTCGTTACTGTTTCCTAAGAATAATATCTTATCTGCAATTCCTAATTCTTTAGCTAAATTTTCAGCTTTTAAACGCTCTGGTCCATCACCTACCATTAATAGTTTTGCAGGTGTTTTTTGTTGTACTTTATGAAAAACCTTAACTACATCTAAAACTCTTTTTACAGGTCTAAAATTACTTACATGAGTTAAGATTCTTTCTTCAGGATTTGCAACTGCACTACGCATACATTCTTCTTGATCAGCCATATCGTACTTAACTGTATCTATAAAATTATATACCACTTTAATATCTTTTTCAATATTAAATAATCGTAATGTATCTTCTCTTAAACTATTAGAAACAGCAGTCACTTCATCAGATTTATTAATACTAAACTCTGCAGCTGTTTTGTATGACGGATGACTTCCAACTAAAGTAATATCTGTCCCATGTAATGTAGTTACCACTTTTACTTTAATACCTTTCTCTTTAAGCATTTTTTTAGCCATATAGGCAGCATAGGCATGTGGAATAGCATAATGTACATGTAAAACTTCTAAATTATATTGTTTTACAACTTCTACCATTTTAGTAGATAATGCTAATTCATAAGGCTGATATTGAAATAATGGGTATTCTTCTAACATCACTTCATGAAAATGCAAGTTATGTGAAATAAAATCTAAACGAACAGGTTGATTGTATGTTATAAAATGAACTTCATGTCCTTTATTAGCTAATGCCATTCCTAATTCAGTTGCCATTACTCCACTTCCACCAAAAGTAGGATAGCATACAATACCTATTTTCATTGAGTTAAAATTGTTTGATCTTTTAGTACGTAAAAATACATATTTGTTTACGCTGAAATGTTAATAATAATAAAAAAGAAACGCCGCTATGTTAAGTAGCGGCGTTTTATATTGATATTAATCTGATTAGTAATCTCCTAAAGTAGCAGGATTTTGAGCTAATGCAGATTCTAATTGCTCATCGTTAGGAGCTTTTCCATGCCAAGCATGTGTGTGCATCATAAAATCTACTCCATTCCCCATTTCTGTATATAATAAAATACAAACTGGTTTTCCTTTTCCTGTTCTAGATTTAGCTTCATTTAAACCTTCTAAAACAGCTGCAACGTCATTTCCTTGTTTAACTTCTAAAACATCCCATCCAAAAGCTTCAAATTTAGCTTTTAAACTTCCCATAGCTAATACTTCATCTGTAGTACCATCTATTTGTTTTTCGTTTACATCTACAGTTGAAATTAAGTTGTCTACTTTTTTAGCAGCTGCGTACATTGCTGCCTCCCAAACTTGACCTTCTTGTAATTCTCCATCACCATGTAAAGAGAATACTAATTTATTATCATTATTTAATTTCTTAGCTTCTGCTGCACCAATTGCAACACTCATTCCTTGCCCTAAAGAACCAGATGCAATTCTAATTCCTGGTAAATGTTCGTGAGTAGTTGGGTGACCTTGTAAACGAGAATCTAATTTTCTGAAAGTAGCTAATTCTTCTACTGGAAAGAAACCACTTCTTGATAAAACACTATAATATACTGGTGAAATATGACCGTTAGATAAGAAAAATAAATCTTCATTTTCTCCATTCATATTAAAATCAGTAGAATAATCCATTACCTCCTGATATAAACATGTAAAAAATTCTGCACATCCTAATGATCCACCAGGGTGACCTGAATTTACTGCATGTACCATACGAAGTATATCTCGACGAACTTGTTGTGTAAAATCTTGAAGTTGTTGTGTTGTTGGCATTGTATATTATTTTGTTGACACAAAAGTAATAGATTCAGAATGAAAAAAAAGCTAATTGACAAAGAAAAAAGGGCTCGATTATTTAGTTGATTAAATTTTCTTTTTCCTAAGAGATTTTCCCGTCCTCTTTAATTCCCCCGAACCCTTTTCTTACCCCAAAGAAAATCTTAAAGTTTTAATTACACAATAAATTGTACCCACGTTTTATAAAAAACGAGTCCTAAAACATCTAAACTACTATAAAACAAAACCATAAAATGAGTACTTATTTTTAACTTTTTAATACTTATTTTTGTTAAAAATCGCTTCGTTAATGAAATTTTATAAATTCTTTTTTCTCTTTTTTTCTACTTTTTTAATCAATCAAAATTTAAAAGGACAAGAAATTGTAAACGATAGTTTAGCTGAGAAATCATATGCTTATTTCATAAACTCTTTCTACAAGAATTTAAAAGATACTGCAATAGCAAAAGTTTATGCTCGTGCATATTTAAAAAAAGCAGAAAAGAATAAATCATTTACTTATAAACTTTACGGAAACTTTTTATTATCTCAATACAAAAATGATTATAGGGAATTTCATGTTTTTTGTGACTCTCTTATAAAAATATATGAACCTCAAAAAAAATATGATTTTTTAATTGAGATCAGAAGTCAGAAAGCAAATGCATACGAAGTAAAAAAACTTAAAAACAAAGCTTTAAAAGAATATTTAGCGATTAAGAAAATTATAAATTATTATAAAAATGATAGTATTTATGAATTTGTTAATTATAGAATAGGAACAATTAAACTCGCTAACAAACAATATAAAGGAGCAAAAGATATTTTTAATGAAATATTGAAAAAAAAGAAAACTAATTCAAATAATCCTATTTTAACATATAAAATATATAACAAACTTACATTAATTTACTCATTATTAAAAAAATACGACTCTGCATATTATTTTTTAGATAAAGGTTATGGAATTCCATATCAATATAAATCTTTAGAACATACTAGAACTCTTCTATACTACAATGCTAAACTTAAATTTGAAGAAAAAAAGTATGACATCGCTATTAAACATTTAAAAAGATATGTCAAATTTATTATTTCTGATCACGTAGCAATTAATCGACTGTCTTACTGCTACACACAACTAGCTATATGTTATGATAAAACAAATAATTATAAAGAAGCTCAAAGATTTCACTATAAAGTTGACTCTATTTACAAGAAGGAAAATATTATAAATCCTGAAATTGAAAAGACATATTATTTTCTAATTGAAAAATCAAAAAACGAAAATAACTTAACTGAACAATTAAACTACTTAAATAGTCTAATTGATATTAACAACTACAACAACAAAACAAATAAAGAACTAAATATTTCATTATCAGAAAATTACGATAAACCCAAACTCATTGCTGAGAAAAATAAAATTATTGCTAAGTTGCAAAAAAAAGCAAATCGAAATCAACTTTATAAACTATTATATGGAACCGGAATTTTAATAATTCTTCTAATTTTAATCTACCAAACCAAAAGAAAACGTAATTATAAACGTCAATTTTCAAAACTAATTGAAAAAGAACAAAACTCTAATACAGTATCATTTAATAATACAACTTTAATACCTAGACAAGATTCTTACCAAATTTCAAAAGAAATAAGTGAAGCTATACTTAAGGAATTAGATTTATTCGAAAAAAATAAAGAATTTTTAAACCCAGAAATCAATCTTAAAAAATTAGCTAGTCATTTAGAAACAAATTCTTCTTATTTATCCAAAGTTATCAATCAGCACAAACAACAAAATTTCTCTAATTATATTAATCAACTTCGTATAAAGTACATCGTTAACGAGTTAAAACATAATTCTACTTTTCAAAAATATACTGTAAAAGCACTTGCCGAAGAAGTTGGTTTTAAAAGTGCTGAATCTTTCTCTAAGGCATTTTATAAATTCACTAATGTAAAACCTTCTTACTTTATTAATGAATTGAAAAAAAATAATTCAAATTAAATATTCCTCGAGCTTTTTAACCAAAATTAACATAATTAACTTCCATCTATTTAGTAGATTGGCCGAAAAATTAACCAAATGAAATACATTTCAATATTATTTACATTATTAACCTTTAATTTATTCTCTCAAGAGAAACCTAATTGGTTAAGACACTCATCTATTTCACCTGATGGAAAAGAAATAGTATTCACCTATAAAGGTGACTTGTACAAAGTTTCTTCTAATGGAGGAAACGCAACACAATTAACTTTCCATAAAGCACATGATTATAAAGCTATTTGGAGTAAAGATGGTAAAAAAATCGCTTTTGCTTCTAATCGTTACGGAAACTTTGACATTTATGTTATGGATGCTCGTGGAGGTGCTGCAGAAAGATTAACTTTTCATTCTAGTAATGAAACTCCATTTTCATTTTCAGCAGATAATAAAAATGTAATCTTCGGTGCTCAACGCCAAGATCATGTAAAGCATAGACAATACCCTACTGGATCGCAACCAGAATTATATAGTGTTCCGGTTTCTAGTGGTAGAGTGAGTCAATTGTTAACTGTTCCTGCTGAAGATGTTCAAGTATCTAAAGACGGACAAACAATGCTATATCATGATAAGAAAGGTGGAGAAAATGAATGGCGTAAGCATCATAAATCTTCAATTACTAGAGATATCTGGAGTTACAATACTAAAAATAAAACTCATAAAATGATTACTTCATTTGAAGGAGAAGATAGACAACCTATTTTTTCTGAAGATGAAAAAAGCATGTATTATTTAAGTGAAAAAAGTGGAACATTTAATGTTTATAAAATTAACTTAAATAACCCTAATCAAAATCAACAGATAACTAGTTTCAAGTTGCATCCTGTTCGTTTTCTAAGCATGGGTAACGGAACTTTAAGTTTTGGTTACGACGGTGAGTTATATACAATGAAAGAAGGAGAAAAACCTTCTAAAGTAAATGTTATTATTAGAACACAGAGTATTGATAACAGTGACAAATTTGTATCTATTAATGGAGGTGTAAACGAAATGGCTATTTCTCCTAATGGAAAAGAAATTGCTTTTATAGCTCGCGGTGAAGTTTTTGTTACTTCTGTAAATGAATCGTTTACAAAAAGATTAACAAATACTCCTGAAAGAGAACGTTTTGTTACTTGGACACCAGATGGTAAATCTGTAGTATATAGTAGTGAAAGAAATGGAAAATGGAGTATTTACAAAACTGAAAAAGTTAGAAAAGAAGAACCTTTCTTTTTTGCTTCTACTTTAATTAAAGAATCTCCAGTAATTGAAAATAAATTTGATAATTACTTACCTGAGTTTTCTCCTGACGGATCTAAAATTGCTTTTGTTGAAGGTCGTCGTACTTTAAAAGTAATGGATTTAAAATCTAAAAAGCAAGTAACATTACTTACTCCAAAAGATTTATTCCATATGAGAGATGGAGATAAATATTATACTTGGAGTCCAGATAGCAAATGGTTATTAGTCGGATGGAGTAAAACGTTAAGCAATAGTGAAGTTTTATTAATGGCCGCAGACGGATCTAAACGTGTTAATTTAACTGAAAGCGGATATAGTGATTATTATCCGAAATGGGTTAACGGAGGAAAGCAAATGCTATGGTTTAGTAATCGAAATGGTTTAAAATCTTACGCAACTAGCGGTCAGTCTCAAACTGATGTATACAGTATGTTCTTTACACAAGATGCTTGGGATCAATTTAATCTTAGTGATGAAGATTTCAAATTAATGGAAGCTATTAAAGCTGAACAAAAGAAGAACAAGAAAAAAGAGACTGCCAAAAAGGACAAAAAAGACGATAAAAAAGATAAGAAGAAAACTGATAAAAAGAAGGAAATTAAACCTCTTACTTTCGATTGGGACAGTATGAAAGATCGTACTAAGAGACTTACTATTCATTCTTCTAGTTTAGGTGATGCTGTATTATCAAAGAAAGGTGATATTTTATACTACTTAGCTCGTTTTGAAGGAAAAATGAACCTTTGGAGTACAAATTTACGCACAAAGGAAACTAAAATGGTAATGCGTTTAAATGCTAATTTTGGTTCACTTCAATGGGATAAGGATATGAAAAACTTATACTTACTAAGTGGAGGAAGAATTTCGAAAATAGCTCCAGCTAAGAAAAGTAATAAAGGCGTTAAGATTAATGGTGAAATGCTATTAGATACTGATGCAGAAAGAGAAGCAATGTTCGATCACGTTTGGATTAGAACTAATGCGATTTTCTATCATCCAGATTTTCATGGTATCAATTGGAAGCAAATGAAAAAGGAATACAAAAAGTATTTACCATCAATTGGTAATTCTTTTGAGTTTTCTGAAATGCTTTCTGAAATGTTAGGTGAATTAAACGTTTCACATGCTGGTGCAGGTTATAGAACTAGTATCAATAATGCAGATGCTACTGCTTCTCTTGGAATTTTCATGAATTACAATCATAAAGATGATGGTATTTTAATTGATGAAATCATAAAAGAGGGTCCGTTAGACAAATCATCTTTAAATGTAAAAGCAGGAATGATCATTGAAAAAATTGATGGTGTTACTATCGATAAAAATGTTGATGTTGCTAAATATTTAAATAGAAAAGCTAGAAAATTTGTTTTATTAGATATTACTGATCCTAAAACTAAGAAAAAACAAACTATAACAATAAAACCAATTTCTCTTGGTGAAGAAAGTAGCTTATTATATAAGAGATGGGTAAAAACTAACGAAAAAGAAGTAGATAGATTAAGTAATGGAAAATTAGGATATGTTCATATTCCTGGAATGAGTGATGGTCCATATAGAAGTATTTACAAAGATATTATGGGTAAATTCTTCGAACGTAAAGGAATGATTATCGATACTCGATTTAACGGTGGTGGTGATTTAGTTGCCGACTTAGCTATGTTCTTTACTGGCGTACCTTTTATTTCTTATGAAACTGAAGCTAAAGTTGTCGGTGGTGAACCAACGTCTCGTTGGACAAAACCAACATTAACCATGTTTAATGAAAGTAATTATTCTGACGGACATTGTTATGCTGCTGGATATACAGATCTTAAAATTGGTAAAACAGTAGGAATGCCTGTTCCTGGAACATGTAGCTTTGCTGGTTGGGAAGGTTTACCTGATGGAAGTTATTGGGGAGTTGTTCCTGTAAGTGCTAAAGATAAATCTGGTAGATGGATGGAAAATAACCAAACCGAACCAATGATTAAAGTAAAAAATATGCCTGGTATTATTGACAATGGTCGTGATCAGCAATTAGAACGATCTGTTAAAGAAATGCTTAAAGATATTAAATAGTAGTATTTATATATAATAATAAGGTTAGCATTTTATATGCTAACCTTTTTTATGACCTTACAAAATCTCTATGTTTTTAATTAACTAAATCTTATTGTATCCAATGATCAATAACATTTTTCTGTTTCCACTCATTTTCTTCAAGTTCATATAAAGCTATCGTTCCTCCGCCACAAAGAGGTCCACAAATTTTTTCAAAATATATCAAAGCGCGATCGTATTTCTCATTGAAAATCGGTTTTGATATTGATCCAAATCCATATTTACAATTTTTCTTTTCTAACCAATCAAGGTAAGAATAGTCTTCTTTGTGAAACAATTCAAGTAATGCAGTAAAATCTTTATATTCATTTATAGTGATTATTCTTTTAGGTTTAATCAAAATTGAAGGAACTCTAAAACTATCCAACAAACTTAATTGAAAATTTAGATGCTTTAAATCCCTTATCTTTAGACTATTACTCAGGAAATCAATGTTTTCTTTCACTAAATCTGGACTCCATAGAGAAACTTCTAATATTCCATTTACTTTTAAAAAATCTTCATTTTTCAATAATGATTTGATGAAATCATTTGTCATTTTACGATCATGCGTTACATCATTTGACGAACATGAAATACAAAATAATAACATTGTAAGAAACACTCTATATATCATTATACTATTTACACTTAAAAACCCTCACATGTTTTAAAACGTGTGAGGGTTCTAAATATTTTTAATGTGTAAAACAAAGGTTATCAAGTCTTTTGTTTTTTCTTTTTAGCAGCTGGAAACAGAACATTATTTAAAATTAAACGATATCCAGGTGAAGTTGGATGTAAGTCTAACTCTGTTTTTGGATCCCCTACTCTATGTTGATAATCTTCAGGATCATGTCCTCCATAAAAAGTAAATAAACCTTTCCCTTTTGTACCATGAATGTATCTTGCTTCTCTATTGGTTTTATTCTCGCCTAAAACCATAACATTAGATTTAATTGCTCTTCTCTCAAAAGAAGTTGTTTGTCCCATAAAACCTTTTACAAGTTGAGTATGATTTTGACACAACATTGTTGGAACTTGATCCCATTTTGCAGAAAAATCTTTCAAAACAAAATAATCTACTTCTTTATTAATTCTTCGCTTTCTTGTCATATCTATTGAAGAAAACTCATAAGTAGTTGGGTTACGAATTAATTCGAAATTTTTAAACGCAAAGGTTTTGTTATAATCAATTTTCGATTGATAATTTGGTTCAGAAGGATCTCCATCAAACATAGCTTCACAAATATCTACACCATCTGCTGCTAAAGCAATATCAAAACTATCAGTAGCAGAACACATAGCAAACATAAATCCTCCCCCAATTACAAAATCTCTAATCTTTTTAGATACATCTCGTTTTGCTTCAGAAACTTTACTATATCCTAATTTTGTAGCTAAGGCTTCAGCATCTTTCTTTTGTTGAATATACCAAGGAGCAGTTCTAAAAGCTCCGTAAAAACGTCCATATTGTCCTGTAAAATCTTCATGATGTAAATGCAACCACTCATATAATAACAATTTATCAGACAACACTTCTTCATCGTAAACAACATCAAAAGGTATTTCTGCATAAGTTAACACCATAGTTACAGCGTCATCCCAAGGCATTTTATCTTTTGGTGAATACACTGCTATTTTAGGAGCTTTCTCTAAAGTTACAGCTTCTTGATTTTTACTTGGTGATGAAATCTCTTCTAATATTAATTGAGATTTAACATCTGAAATTACCTCGTAAGAAACTCCTCTTATTTTACATTCGTTAACAACAGCATCATTATGTTCAATTAAAAAAGCTCCTCCATCGTAATTTAATAACCACTTCGCTTTTAATCCATTTTGAAGTCCGTAATAAACAATACCATAAGCTTTTAAATGGTTTTTTTGATTATCATGACTCATCGGCAGGTAAATAAATGATGCCGATACAGTATTTGATAATAATATAATTACTAGTAATATTATGTATTTCTTCATATGTAAAAACTAAAATACACAATTACCATAAAGCAATTGTGTATTTTAATATTTTTTGTGATTTGTTTATTGTTATTTTTCTGTCCAATCTTTAATTTTCTTATCTAATTCAGGAAATCCCATATACGAAGCAAACATGGCTATTGGCATTCCAATGATAGTTTTTAAAAAACCTTTAGGATTTTTTTTATATTCATAACTGTATCCCCAAATAAATATAAATAGATATGTTGATATTACTATTATGATAAAAACTATTTCCACTATTTGAGTTTAAAATGGTACATCATCATTAAAATCTGGAGTTGAAGGTGGTTCTGGAGCTCCAAAAGCATCTGCGGCAGATGGAGATGGTAAAGAACCAGACTCAAATGTATTCATACTAGATTGAAATTCACTACTAAATCCTTCTTCTAAATCTGAGAATTTAGCTAAATGTCCTGTAAACTTCAAACGAATATTATCTAAACCACCATTACGGTGTTTTGCTACAATAAATTCTCCTTGCCCTTCACAAGGTGAATGATCATCGTCATCCCATTCTGTCATTCCATAATATTCAGGACGGAAAATAAATGATACAATATCGGCATCCTGCTCGATTGCTCCAGATTCACGAAGATCGGATAAAAGTGGGCGTTTACTTCCTCCACGTGTTTCTACCGAACGTGATAACTGCGATAATGCAATTACTGGTACATCTAATTCCTTTGCTAAAGCTTTTAAGTTACGTGAAATCATCGATATCTCCTGTTCACGGTTACCTCCTGCTCCACCAGCTGTCATTAACTGTAAATAATCTATGATTAAGATCTTTACTCCATGCTGTGATACTAAACGACGAGCTTTTGCACGTAAGTCGAAAATAGATAAAGCTGGAGTATCATCAATATAAATAGGTGCGTCAGATAGTTTTTTAACTTTTACATTTAATTGCTCCCATTCATGTGGTTCTAAGTTTCCTTTACGCAATTTCTCTGAAGTTAAGCCAGTTTCTGAAGAAATCATACGAGTAATTAACTGTACAGAAGACATCTCCAAAGAAAACAAAGCAACTGCGTGATTAAAATCTATTGCCATATTCTTTGCCATCGAAATTACAAATGCTGTTTTTCCCATACCCGGACGAGCAGCAATAATAATTAAATCCGTTGGTTGCCATCCAGAAGTAAGTGCATCTAGCTTAGTAAAACCAGTTGCTAAACCACTCATTCCTTCTTTATTTGAAATCTCTTGAATTTTATTGATTGCTTGTTGTACAAGCGATTGAGCATTCTCTGCTCCTTTTTTAAGATTTCCTTGTGTTACTTCGAAAAGTTTTCCTTCCGCATCATCTAATAAATCAAAAACATCTGTAGTTTCGTCATAAGCACTTTCAATAATTTCCGAAGAAATAGAAATTAATTTTCTCTGAATAAACTTTTCAAGTATAATTCTCGAGTGAAACTCAATATGAGCAGAAGAAGCTACCTTTTGTGTTAAACCAATAATATAAAAATCTCCACCAGCTATTTCTAGCTTTCCTTCTTTTCTTAATTGATTAGATACGGTTAATAAATCTATTGGTTCAGAATTTTGAAATAAAGCATAAATAGCTGCATAAATTTCTTGGTGTCTTTTATCATAAAAAGCTTCAGGATGTAAAATATCTATCACTTCATCAATCCCCTTTTTATCGGTCATCATAGCTCCTAAAACTGCCTCCTCAAGATCTAATGCTTGTGGTGGTAATTTTCCTTTTTCTAAATTTACGACTCTCGAACGATCAACTCTTCCTCCCCTTAAACTTTGTGTTTTCTCCATGGTGACAAAAGTAATTTTTTAGGTTCATATTGTTCCTCATTTTTAACAATTTTCTTTTTTCACAAAAAATGTAAACAAAACTGTTACTAACATGTTGATAACATTTTTGTTTTATATTTTTACCCAATGAAATTAAAAAAGAAACATGTAATACTTGCTACATTATTACCAATACAGTTCTTTATAGTACAATTTTTAAGCCAAAAGCATGAGTTTATTGAACAGTACTATTCTTCAGGGATATATCCATATATATCTAGATTTTTTAGAATTCTTTTAGGTTGGTTACCTTTTTCTTTGGGAGATATTTTAGGGTTTACTCTAATTATTCTATTTATTCGTCAGGTTTACATTTTAATTAAAAATAAATTAAAAAACATATTTCCTAAACTAGTACAATTTATTGCTGCTTTATCTGTAGTTTATTTTTGCTTTTATATGTTTTGGGGATTAAATTATTTTAGAAAACCTTTGGCTAACAACTTAGGTTTACAACAATCTAAATATACTACAGAACAATTAATAAGAACTACAAAGAAAACTATTGAAATTTTCAATAACATTCATTTCAACATAACAAAAAACGATACATTAAAAATTAATGTTCCTTATTCTTCAAGTGAAATTTATGCTAAAGTACCTGATGCTTACAAAAATGTAGCTATTGATTATCCGCAACTCGCTTATAAAAATACTGCTATAAAAAACTCATTAGTTAGTTTATTTCAGTCTTATAACGGAACAGCAGGATATTTAAATCCAATAACAGGTGAAGCACAAGTAAATAGTATGCTTCCAAAAGCAGGTTATCCAGCAACTACTTGTCATGAAGTTGCACATCAAATCGGTTGGTCAGCAGAAAACGACGCTAATTTCTTAGGCTTTTTAGCTTGTATTTATAGTGATGATGTTTATTTTAATTACTCTGGTTATCGAATGGCATTTCGATATTGTATGCGAGAAATAAGAAAACGTGATAAAGAATTATATAAAGAACTTTTGAAAACAGTAAATAAAGGTATCAAGAAAGAACTAAATGACAACTATTTGTTTTGGAAAAAGTATGAAAACCCTATTGAACCTTATTTAAAAAAAGGATATAATTCTTATTTAAAAGCGAATAATCAAACAAAAGGAATAGAATCTTACAGCTATGTTGTAGATTTGCTTATTGCTTATTTTGAACAAAAATAATTATGACAAAGTATTTACTATTTTTCTTCACTGCATTTATATTTATATCATGTGATTCTAACGAATTAGGTAAAGAATTTGCTTGTGAATTTCCTTCTCCAGGTAATTTAGAAACGGTTGAAGATTTTAAGAAAAAATTCACTGTAAAATTCCCAAAACACTGGAAGATTAATTTATATTATGAAGAAGCTGTTTCTTCTATTTATGCTGCAGATACAACATTAAGTTTATCTAAAGCTACTTTAATCGATATTTCTTTTATCACAAATCCTGACAATATTGATAATGATTTTATTAATAAAGTGAAAAGTGATAATAAAGAATTACAACTTGAAGAAGTACAATCGAAACAAATAAAATTCAAAAGAAACGACGCATATTATAACTTAGCTAAAGGAAAAAGAGGAAAGTTTAATTACCATATTCTAAATCTTTATGGAAAAACTGAAACTGGTTTTATACATGCTAAAACAGAAATTTATGGTGATTCATTAATTAATGAGCGACTTTGCTCTGCAATTACTTTAATTAATAATGTACGTGTAAAATAAACATTCAAAAAACAAACAAAACATAAATGAACAAACAAAACATAATTAATAGATTTATTAAATACGTGACAATTGATACTGAATCTGACCCTACAAATCCTGCTTTTCCAAGTACTGAAAAACAATGGGATTTAGCTAGATTATTAGAAAAGGAATTAATCAGTATTGGAATGAAAGATGTAGAATTGGATGAAAATTGTTACTTAATGGCTACGTTACCAAGTAATATTGATTATGAAGTACCAACAATTGGTTTTGTTGCACATATAGACACAAGTCCTGATTATACTGGAGCAAATGTAAAACCTCAAATTCATGAGAATTATAATGGTGAAGATATTGTTTTAAATCAAAAAGAGAATATTGTTTTATCGCCTTCGTATTTTGAAGATTTATTACAATATAAAGGTCAAACCTTAATTACAACAGATGGTACAACTTTATTAGGAGCAGACGATAAAGCTGGAGTTACAGAAATTGTAACAGCGATGGAGTATTTAATTCAACATCCAGAAATTAAACATGGAAAAATCAGAATTTGTTTTACTCCAGATGAAGAAGTTGGAAAAGGAGCTCACAAATTTGATGTAGAAAAGTTTGGAGCAAAATGGGCATACACAATGGACGGAAGCCAAATCGGTGAATTAGAATATGAAAACTTCAATGCTGCAGGTGCAGTTGTTACTATAGAAGGAAAAATTGTTCATCCTGGTTACGCTAAAGGAAAAATGGTGAATTCTATGACTATTGCCAGTCAATTCATCAACACTTTACCTGAAAATGAAGTTCCAGAACAAACTACAGGTTACGAAGGTTTTTTCCATTTACACACAATGGAAGGCAAAGTTGAGCAAACAGTTTTAAAATACATTATTAGAGATCATGACATGGAACTTTTTCAGCAAAGAAAAGAAACTATGATATCTGTTGCTGAAAAAATTAATAATGAACTTGGCAAAGAAGCAATTAAAGTAGTGATTAAAGATCAATATTTTAATATGCGTGAAAAGGTTGAACCTGTAATGTATATCGTAGATATTGCTGAAGAAGTAATGAAAGATTTAAATATTACACCATTAATTAAACCTATTAGAGGAGGAACCGATGGTTCTCAATTATCTTATATGGGACTTCCTTGTCCAAATATATTTGCAGGCGGGCATAATTTTCATGGTAGATACGAATATGTTCCTGTTGAATCTATGATTAAAGCTTCAGAAGTTATTGTTGGTATAGCGGAAAAAGTTTCAGTGAAGTTTAAATAGAAAATTTACTACATATTATAAAATGAAAAAACTCTGGTGAAGAAATACCAGAGTTTTTAATTAACCTCCTATTAAAATCAAATATATGAAAACACTCCCATCAATTTTGATTTCGATACAAAGATAATATTATTTTTTACCAAAAACCAAAGAAAAATTGCAATTTGTAATAAAAAAATGTAATTTTTTCACATAATAGGCTATTGTGTTATATTCTCACATTCAATTTTTTTTAAATTTTTATATCAATACATTTGAAAAAAATTAATTTTAAAAATGGAGAACAATTTACTATTAGATTTAGCAAAAAAGCATGGAAGTCCTTTATATGTGTATGATACAGAAAAGATTATAAGTCAATACAAAAGAATAACAAAAGCTTTTTCTAAGGTAAAGAATGTAAAAATTAATTACGCAACTAAGGCATTATCTAATGTTAATATACTAAAGGTATTTAATAAATTAGGAAGTGGATTAGATACTGTATCTATTCAAGAAGTTAAACTAGGTTTATTAGCTGGATTTGAGCCAAAAGACATTATTTACACTCCAAATGGTGTTTCTTTAAAAGAAATTGAAGATGTAGCAAAGCTTGGAGTACAAATAAATATCGATAATTTATCTATTCTAGAATTATTCGGTCAAAAACACCCAAACATTCCGGTTTGTATTAGAATAAACCCTCATGTAATGGCAGGTGGAAACTCTAAAATTTCTGTTGGACATATCGATTCGAAATTTGGAATTTCAATACATCAGGTTCCACATATAAAAAGAGTAGTAGAAAACACAGGCATGCATATAAATGGTATTCATATGCATACAGGTTCTGACATTCTAGATGTAGATACTTTTTTAATGGCTACTGAAATTCTTTTCAACACTGCTAAAGAATTTAAAAATATTGAGTTTATTGATTTTGGCAGTGGATTTAAAGTTCCTTACAAAGAAGGTGACATTGCTACAAATATTGAAGATTTAGGAAAACATTTATCGAAAAGGTTTAATGATTTCTGTAAAGAATACGGAAGAGATTTAACCTTAATGTTTGAACCTGGAAAGTTTTTAGTGAGTCAAGCAGGATATTTCTTAGCTACAGTAAATGTTATTAAACAAACTACTTCTACTGTATTTGCAGGAATTGATAGTGGTTTAAATCACCTTATCCGTCCTATGTTTTATAACTCGTACCACTTTATAGAAAACTTATCTAATCCAAAAGGAAGAGAACGTTTTTATAGTATTGTAGGATATATATGTGAAACAGATACTTTTGGTACAAACCGAAGAATTAATGAAATTAGAGAGGATGATATTTTATGTTTCCATAATGCTGGAGCATATTGTTTCTCTATGGCATCCAATTATAATTCTCGATACAGACCTGCAGAAGTTATGATTCATGAAGGTAAGGATTATTTAATACGAAAAAGAGAAACTTTTGAAGATATTATGAGAAACCAAGAAATAGTAATCTAACTTATAAAAAAACTCCGACTTTCGTCGGAGTTTTTATTTCTTATATAATTAAATAATCCCCTAAATAAATTATATAAAAGTATATGCATTGGCAATTTGCAAATTATTTAAGGTTTTTAAACAGGAAAAAACCTGTTTCTAAATAGGGAAAACCGCAATTAAAATTACGGTTTTCCACATTATATCATAAAAAAACACACTCATTGAGTGTGTTTTTATTTTTTTAAAGTTAAATTTCTGAAATTATTTTTCAGCTACTACTTCAAATGTAATATCTACAACTACTGATCTATGTAAACGAACAGCTGCGTTATATTTACCTAATCTTTTTACATTACCTCCGGTAACTTTGATAAATTTCTTTTCAATCTCAGTACCTTCTTTAGCTAAAGCATCAGCTACATCAGCATTATTTACAGATCCAAATAATTTATCTCCACTTCCTACTTTAGAGGCAATCTTTAATTCGTAACCTTTAATAGTTTCTGCTATTTTGTTAGCATCTTCTACTAATTTAGCTTCTTTAAAAGCACGTTGCTTTAAATTTTCTGCTAATACTTTCTTAGCTGAAGAAGTAGCTAAAACTGCATATCCTTGAGGTATTAGGTAGTTACGTCCATAACCATTCTTAACAGTTACAACATCATCTTTAAAACCTAAATTTTCTACGTCTTGTCTTAATATCAATTCCATTGTTCTACTTCTTTTTTATTTTAACATATCACCAACGTATGGCATTAAAGCTAAGTGACGAGCTCTTTTAATAGCTTGTGCTACTTTACGTTGATATTTTAATGAAGTTCCTGTTAAACGTCTTGGTAAAATCTTACCTTGCTCGTTTACTAAGTACATTAAGAAATCAGCATCTTTATAATCGATGTACTTGATACCGTTTTTCTTAAAACGACAGTATTTAGCTTCTTTTTTAGTTTCAATGTCAAGTGGAGTTAAGTAACGTACTTCCCCCTGCTTGTTTCCTTTTGCTTGTTGTTCAATTGATGACATAATTGATTACTTTTTTGCAGATTTAACTCTTTGTCTTCTCTTCTCAGCCCAAGCAGCAGCGTGCTTGTCTAACTTTACAGTTAAGTAACGCATGATACTATCGTCACGTCTAAACTCTAATTCAAATGGAGAAATTACTTCACCAGCTGATTTAAATTCGAATAAATGATAGAAACCACTTTTCTTCTTTTGGATAGGGTAAGCTAATTTTTTTAAGCCCCAATCTTCTTTGTGGATCATTTCTGCACCTTTTGAAACTAAATAGTCCTCGAACTTTTTTACTGTTTCCTTTATCTGACCTTCAGATAAAACGGGATTCAAAATGAAAACAGTTTCGTAATGATTCATAATTAAATGTTTAAATTAATTTTTAAAGCGTGCAAATATAACATTTATATATCTAATAATTGAATAATAAAAACAAATATTTTTCTTTTTAGTATATTCACAAAAAATAAACCCTAAATTATGACAATTCCTGAAATGCCAGAGTTAATTCATTATGCAATTCCATTTTTTGTAATTACAGTAATTATTGAAGCCATTTTAACTGTAAAAGTGAAACTTGATAATTATGAGTTTAAAGATGCTTACACTTCCATTTTAATGGGATTAGGTAATGTTTTTATTGGTTTATTTACTAAAGGAGTTATACTCACTATCTTTTTACTTTTATATAAGTATCGGTTTTTCACCATCCCTTTTTCTTGGTGGGCTTGGGTTATTTTACTTTTTGCTGAAGATTTTGTGTACTATTGGAATCATCGAATTGCACATGAAAGTAGATTATTTTGGGCAAGCCATGTAGTTCATCATTCTTCTCAAAAATATAATTTAAGTACAGCTTTACGTCAAACTTGGACAGGAAGTTTTTATACTTTTATTTTTTGGCTTCCTTTAATAATTATTGGTTTTCATCCTGTAATGGTTATGGTTCAAATGAGTATTAGCTTATTATATCAATATTGGATTCATACTGAATTAATACAGAAAATGCCTAATTGGTTTGAAGCCATTTTTAACACCCCTAGTCATCATAGAGTTCATCACGCAACAAATCCCCAATACTTAGATAGAAATCATGCTGGTATTTTTATTATTTGGGACAAAATCTTTGGAACTTTTGAACCTGAAGTAGAAAAACCTATTTATGGTTTAGTTAAAAATATTAATACCTATAATCCTATTAAAATTGCTTTTATTGAATGGTATCATATGCTTTCCGATGTATTTAAAAGTAAAACTTCTGTAAGAAAAAGACTATTATATTTTTTTAAACCTCCTGGATGGAAACATGATGGTACAGGAATCTTATCTGATGATTTAAGAGCAGAATGGGAAAAGAAAAAGTAGCGGACAATACCGCTACTTTTAATAAAGTTTAGTCGATATCGAAACGAACTCCTAAAGATATGTTTCGTGTATTTGTATTTTTAAATAGTGGATTTAAATCATATTTCACATACAATCCATACCATTTGTATGATAAATAACCACTTAAACCATAATTTAAAGTATTCGTGTTAAACGGATCTTTTTGAACTTCTTCAATCTCAATACCATTACTATTTTCATACTCTAAATATTGTCTTGTTCCTAATTTAAATCCAAAGAAACCTCCTAATCCTAAACGAATTCCTTCGTTGGTTCTATCCTTCACAAAACCATCATCATATTTTTTATGTTTTGAAAAATCAAATTCTAAATGCATTGGAAAAATCATTTGTACATGACGCAATCTACTTTCTGAAAGTTTATCAGAAAAAGTTACTAAATTAGTTTGGTCTCCATTTACTTCATGAATTTGGTTATTATCTGCTCGTAAATTGTTCCATAAAAAAGAAAGACCGTATTTAAAATATGTTTTAGATGGTTCTTTTGAAAGCCTAGTTTTTAAAGAAAATCCTATTTCGTAAAAACGTGATTGCCAAAATTTATATTCAGAATTATTAATAGAACCTAGGTTATGATTTTCAATTACATTATTTGCTCCCATAGCTAAAACTATTTGACTTGTGGTTCTTTTATTCCTTTTTCTATGTCTCTTAACTCTTCGCTCTCCTACAGAAGCATTACTAATACCTATACCTCTATCAAAAATTTGAAAATTGAAAACATAATCATTAAAATCTGCATCATCACTAACTATTTTACCATTAGTTTTATCTTGTACTAATTGTTGTAGTTTTAATTCTTCTTTACTAACTCTGTTCTCTATATTTGACGCGTGTAACTCTGCTACTTCTTTTTTTAATTGTTTCGCTTTTTCTTCTGTAATTTCTCCTTTACTTAATCTTTTATTAATAGCTTTTACTTTTTTCTTTAAGCTATCTTTTTCTTGTTTCGTAATTTTCTCTATTTCAATTGAAATTTTCTTTACTTCTTTTTCAAAAGTTTTTTCTTGAGATTGGGCATAAGTAGTACATAGAAGTACTAATATTAGTAGTATTCTTTTCATTTTTTAAGTTTTAAATTAAACGTGATTTAAGGTTTGGTAAGTCTAATTATCGATAATTATTTTATAATTTCTATTTATTATTTCTTTCTGCAATTGCTACAATAACTTCTGATAGTTTTGATTTGAATTTATCCATGAAATTTTCTTGATAATAAGATTCATCTATAGCACTTTCTACTTCGGCTAAAATTATTTCTGGGTCAATTTTCAAATTAGATTTTAGTAACTTATATTTTACTGTATCTATAATATCATTTCTGTTTATTTTGTATTTAGCATAATATTCTTTTACTTCCTCTGGGTTATGAGTAACAGCATATAATAAATCATCTGCATTTACATATATTCTTTTAGTAGCTGGTATTACTGTTTTTATTTTTTGATTTATAACTGAATCTTTTACTGTTTTTTGTTTCTGAGCTAATAATTTATCTTCTGAAATTTCAGTTTTAATAAAATTTACTTTATCATTAAATTCTTTCTTTAGTAATTCTGTTTTACTTGTGATTTTAACTTTAGTTTTATGAGTTTGTTTCTTTATACCTTCATCTTTTTTTGCTAAAACCACTGGTTTAAACTCTTCTTTTGAACTTTTTTTCTGGAATATATCGTTATCGACTTTTTTTTCTGTTTTAGTAATTATTTCCTGTTTAGGAAAATCGATTGAATTATTAATATCATCTTTCAAGAAAAACATCCCTAATGATATTAGAAGTAAAATACTAGCTACATAACTTAAAAGAACCATTTTGTTCTTACGCTTAGACTGATCAACTTCATCTAGCTGATTACTTAACCTTTCCCAAGCAGAACCAGAAGGTGATAATCTTCTATTTTTAAGCTTTTCGGCTATTTGTTTGTCAAAATTATCTGTCTGCATCTTTAATTCTATTCATTTTAATATAATTAGCTTGTAACCATTTACGAGCTTTAAATAACTGCGATTTAGAAGTACTTTCTGAAATAGATAACTTCTTAGCTATTTCGTGATGTTTGTAACCTTCTATTGCGTACAAATTGAAAACCATTTTATAACCATCTGGTAAGGCGTCAATTAATCTCTGAATATCTTCTACTGATGTATTTTCAATGTTATGAGTAACCATATCATTAAACTGATATTCTTCATCTGTAAATTCTAAGTGATTTTTCTTTCTTAAATAACTAATACAAGTATTCACCATTATTTTTCTAATCCAACCTTCAAAGCTTCCTTCGTTTTTAAATTTCTCTAAATTTTTAAAAACTTTTAAAAAACCTTGTAACATTAAATCTTCTGCATGATGAATATCTTTTACATATTGCCTACATACACTAAGCATAACAGGAGCGTGTTCTTTAAATATTTGCTCTTGAGCTTCACGATCTCCTTTAATCGCTTTTTTACGTTGCTGTTGTGATTTTGTATGTAAAGAAATTATTTTCAATTCACTGTTTTTGTCCTCTTACAAATATATAGACTACATAGTTTTGAAAAAGGTTGCCTGAATAAAACATAAAACCTCCTAAATTTATGTTTAGAAGGTTTAAAGCTACATACACAAGATGTAAATCGGGGGAAAGAAAGTACTTTATATTTAGATTTATTTACATTTTAAATTTACGAATTAAAGATATTCTTTAAAAGAGGAAAAACACCTTTTTAAATCATTGTTTTACAATGTATTACAATTTTAAAAAATTAAACAATCCAACACAAAACAACCACAAAAAAACATAAAAAACTCATTTACAGAACATTAAAAATTAAACAAAAAAGACTTAATCAGTTCTTTTTATTATTAAGAATAGTTTTTTACCAACTAACACCAGCTCCTCCACCTCCAGAACTTCCACCTCCCCAACTTGAAGAAGATGATGAACTACTACTCCAACTACTTCCTCCTGAAGAATAGCTGCTAGACGACTGAGATCTTACCTTTTGGGGAATTGTTATTATCACGGAATCTGTATAATGACAATTTCTACATAAATATATTTCTTCTTTTTTTCCTGCTCTTTCATAGGTCGCACTTCGAATAATTCTTGTACTAGAACGCCCATAAGTTTTATAACCACATTCTTTACAATCGGAATACTTTCTACTGGAACCTTCGTATTCTAAGACCATCACATCAGATTCGTCTTCTGTAACCCATACATCATACTCTGCGGCATCTAATTTTTCTTCTAAAATTTCACCTTCTTTCAAAAATTCATTTTCTGCCCAAGCATTTAACAATTCCATTTTCTGCCCATTAACTCTGCTAAATCTTGGAGCATAACGATACTCTTTTAATTTCTTTTTTCTGGTAGTGTATCTAAAATACGCATATATTGGAAAAAACATCCCTAAAAACAATGATAAACAACCTAAAGCTCCTCTGGTTGTGTTTTTTAATTCATTATACTTATCATAATAATCTTCTTTACTATTATCTATAATCGCTATTTTCTCCTTCATTCGTTGAAAAAGCACTCCATTTAAACTTGCATAAACTAGTATTAATATTAATAATGGTAAGTATGTTAGGAAAATTTTATACGGAGATGGCTCTTTAGAATCTAAGTATTGATCATAAACAGAACTTAAAGACGAATTTCTCTTTTCAGGATAACTAATGTTTTGAGAATATACTTCTTCTATATTTTTAGGATCCTCAATTATTTGCTTTACTTTATTAGAAGCCGCAATTAAACCTAATCCAAATTCTCCTTTTTTAAAGTTAGGTATTATTTCATCTGTTCCAATTCTATGGCAAATTAAATCCGTTAAAATTGGTTCTAAACCATAACCGACTTCAAACTCTGTTCTTCGTTGATCTATAACAGTTAATATTAACAACCCATTGTCTTTATCAGCTTGACCAATACCCCATTTTTCAAATAGTTTTACTGCAAAATCTTTAGGAATTTCATTTCCGATACTTTTTAAAATTACAACTGCAACTTGAGCTGTAGAATTCTCTTCCAACTCCCAAAGAATCGAGTTGATCTTATATTCTTCAGATGGATTGATGTAATTATTAGGATCTGACACAAATCCATTTGAACTGCCTTTTTTGGGGTCTGGAACATTATCAACTTTATAAACACTTATGTTTTCATACTTGGGACTTATAAATGTTGATGGTGGTATTTGTTGCTCTACAATGCTATCTTGTTCATAAAAATGAAATGAATTATTAGCTTTTGTTATACCGTGAAACAAAACAAAACATAACACCAATAATAGTTTAGACAAATTAGCTTTCATAACAAACAGTTTGGTTTATAGATTTAAGATTGTATTTACTCTTTTTAACTCACTTTTAAAAAATACTTCTTCAACTTCTTTATTATAAAAAGGAACTACTTTACTTAATAGGTCTTTATTTTCTTGATTTTGTAACAATTCAGGAAAAGCTTTTTCTAATACTTCAAACATGATAGCTGTTGCTGTTGATGCTCCTGGAGATGCGCCCAACAAACAAGTAATACTTCCATCTTTACTACTAATTACTTCAGTTCCGAATCGTAACTGACCTCCTTCGAATTCATCTTTCTTAATAATTTGAACACGCTGACCTGCTTTTACAACATCCCAGTCTTCACTTTTTGCATTCTTCATAAACTTGCGAAGCGACTCTATTCGGTCTTCTTTATTCATTAATACTTGATGAACTAAATACTTTGTTAGTGGTAAATTGTGCCAAAAAGCACCTAGCATTGGTGAAATATTATCAAACTGAATCGATTTAAATAAATCTAAATTCGATCCTTCTTTTAAAAACTTTGGACTAAAGCCAGCAAATGGACCAAATAATAATGACTTTTTTCCGTCGATGTATCTTGTATCTAAATGTGGTGTAGACATTGGCGGGTCTCCAATTCCTGCTTTACTGTATACTTTTGCGTTATGCTGATTAATAATTTCTTCATTATTGCAAACTAACCACTCTCCACTAACAGGAAAACCACCGTAACCTTCTTTCTCTTCTATCTCTATTTTTTGCAGTAATAATAAACTTCCACCTCCAGCTCCAATAAAAACATGTTTTGCTTCTATATTATGTATCTCATCTGTTTTTGTGTTTTTTGTTGCTACAGTCCAATCTAAATCTGTATCTGGATCAACATCTAAAACTTCTTGGTTACAATATACTGGTGTATCAAACTTTTCTTCTAAAACTTTAAAAAGTACTTTAGTTAATGCTCCGTAGTTTACTTCTGTTCCCCTATCCATTCGAGAAGCGGCCATAATCTCTTCCTCTCCTCTATCATTCATAATTAATGGAAACCACTTTTCCATTTCTGCAATATCTCTAGTGAAACTAATATTATCGAACATAAAGTGTTCTTTATAAGCTTTGAATCTTTTTTCTAGATAATCACTATTCTCTTTACCTGTAACCCAACTATGATGTTTTACTGGCATTACAAAATCATTAGGATTATCTATGTATCCATTCTTTGTTAAATATGCCCAAAACTGTTTAGAAATTTCAAATTGAGTACAAATACGAATTGCTTTTTCCATAGCTATGGATCCATCTTCCTTTTCTGGACAATAATTTAGTTCACATAAAGCTGCATGTCCAGTTCCTGCATTATTCCACGCTGCTGAACTCTCCAAAGCAACTCCATCTAAACGTTCAAGAATTAGTATTTTTAATTTAGGATCTAATAATTTAGCTAATAAAGCTAAATTTGCACTCATTATACCACCTCCAATACAAATTAAATCATACTCTTTTTCGAAATTCATTGATTTTATTTTAGATTTGAAGTAAATATATTTAGAATAAACTCTTTTAAAAAAATTACCATGATAAAAAACACTGATTATTATGCTTTTTGTAATCTTTTCAAAACTGACTTAAAATTTCATTAAACTAAAAAAATTAAAAAAACTATGATTAAAAAATTTTTAAAGTCTGAAAAACAGAAGAACAACTTCTTATATATACTTCGTCTTATCTGTAGATATTATATTGCTTTTCAGATGTTTTCCTATGCTTTTGGTAAAATACTTAAAAGTCAATTCGATTTAGGTTTATCTTACCTTGGGGATACCTCTATAAACCAATTTAATGGTTTCATGCTAACTTGGAATTACTATGGATACTCAAGAACCTATGGATTAATAATAGCTTTTACTCAAATTATCGCTGCTTTTTTACTTTTATTTAGAAAAACCGAACGTGCTGGAGTTATTTTATTTTTAAGTTTTATGATAAATATCTTATTAGTAGATATTTTTTATGATATTCAAGGAGCACTTTCTATGGCTATTAGATTAAGTATAATGGGAGTTTTCTTGTTACTATCGGATTGGAATGGTTTTAAAACATATTTCTTAAAGTTTAAAATTAACACGCCTTTATTTCCTTCTATATTACCTAAAAAAATTAAAAATTTATATTGGATAAAATTCTTAATTATTGGCGGAATGATTTTTTATGGATACAACTACATTTCTAATATTAAAAAGAATTTTTTAGTTGAAAAGGAAATCTTCGGAATTTACAAAGCAGTACCTGAAAATTTTAATGAACGATATTTTAGAGTTTATTTTGATTATGATTATAGATTAAAAATTAAAGATTTTAACGATAATATTTATTATGGTAACTTTTCTATTGATTCTTTAAAAAAATCGGTAATCTTAAAAGCTAAATGTTACACTGAAACAGGCTACTTCTTAGTTAAAGACAGTTTAAATAAATTGAACTTACCAAAAGATAGTACTAAAGCAATAAAAAAAGAAATTACTGATTATTACAATAAAAAAAGAAATAGCGAATCTTATAATGTAACTTTTGACTTTAATTTAAAAAACGATACTTTAATTTTAACAAATAAAGAAACAAGTTTTAAATTGGTTAATATTACAGATAAATACAAGCATTAAAAGCAAAAGCGTAGAAATAAATTCTACGCTTTTATATTTTTTTTCTTAAAGAATTCTATTATTAACTCTTCACTATCTCCAATAACTTTATCTGTATCTAAATCTCCAGTAGAACCTAAGCCTGTTGCTTCAAATAAAGTTCCAACAATTTTAGAGTTGGTTTCTTCTTTTGTTTTTCTCCAACATTCTCTAAGTAAATTTTCTACCAAAGTATCTATACCTAATTCATTTGTTGAAATATCTTCTTCTTCCTTAAATTCTGAATAATCTACTTCTAATGCATCTAATAACTGCAATAGTAAGTGTTCTAATTCATTTAATTCAAACTCTAAATCTAACTCTAATCGATCTTGTACTAAACTTTCTTTATGAAACGATCCTTCAGGTTCACAAGCAACAAAAATCTGATCCCAAATGTACACATGATAATACATCTGAACTACTTTTACATCTTCAGGCCCTGCGTTCTTTTCATAATCAAAATCAGCTAACTGAATTCTTTTACAAAAAGAATTGATTTCTTTTCTAAATGAATCTAAAATCATTTTATCAAAAAAATAATCTCTTAAATCCCAAATCAACCAATCATAATACATATCAATTAATGCAGATCCTTTAACAAAACTCTTCGTTTTATTAAAAGCTTCTTCACTTACAGGTAAATCAATTACCTTTTCTTCTTTATTAAGATTTACATATTGGAATTTCATAGCATTTATGATTTAATAAGCATCAACATCTAAAATAAAACGAATAGGACGAAATTCTTTAACTGCTTCAAACGTAGTTCTTATTCTTTGAATCTCTTGTTTCGTTTTTAGTAATGATTGTTTCGGAGGAATTTTTATCACTAAATTTTTTATATACTGATTTCGTACTCTAGAAACTGAAGGAGCTGTTGGACCTAAAACATTTTCTCTGAATACGTTCTGTAAGGATTTTGCTAACCAATTTATACCATCGTTTACTCTAACATAATCTCTATGTTTTAAAGTTATCTTGATTAAACGATAGTAAGGAGGATAATGATATTGCCAACGATCTTGCAATTGTTCTTTATACATTTCCTCATAATTATTTGTAGAAACTTGCTGTAAAATTTGATGATAAGGATTATAGGTTTGTATAGCTACCAATCCTTGTTTTTGATATCTTCCTGCTCTACCAGCAACCTGAACCATTAATTGAAAAGCTCTTTCATGCGCTCTAAAATCAGGGAAATTCAACATTGTATCAGCACTTAAAACACCAACTAAAGTCACGTTTTTAAAATCTAAACCTTTAGACAACATTTGAGTTCCTACTAAAACATCTATCTCCTGGGCATCAAAAGCCTCTATAATTTTCTGATAACCAAATTTTCCTCTAGTTGTATCAGAGTCCATTCTTCCAATATTATGATTTGGAAAAAGTTCTTTTAATTCAAGTTCTATTTGCTCTGTTCCGAAACCTTTCGTGTCTAATGTAGAACTACCGCAAGCTCCACAACTGGTTGGCATAGCTCTTTGATAATGACAATAATGACACTTTAATTGATTGTTGTACTTGTGATATGTTAAACTAACATCACAATTCGGACACTGAGGTGAATTCCCACAAGTTGTACATTCAACAATTGGTGAATATCCTCTTCTATTTTGAAACAGAATTACTTGTTCTTTCTCCTCTAAAGCTTCATTAATTAATTGAATCAATCGATCAGAAAAATGTCCAACCATTTCTCTTCGCTTTCTTTTTTCCTTTACATCAATCAATTCTATTTTAGGCATCAAAACATTTCCGTGTCGTCTTGTTAAATTGACCAATCCATATTTTCCTTCTAAAGCATTAAATTTAGATTCGATAGAAGGTGTTGCTGAACCCAAAAGAACTTTTGCTTTATGAATTTTACCTAAAACAATAGCTGAATCTCTAGCATTATACCTTGGTGATGGTTCAAATTGTTTGTAAGAAACTTCATGTTCTTCATCAACAACGATTAATCCTAAATTAGAAAAAGGAAGAAAAACAGTTGATCGAGCTCCTAAAATAATTTGTGCTTTTGTTTTTTGGTTAAGTGTATTATTCCAAACTTCAACTCTTTCATTCACTGAATATTTAGAATGAAAAACAGAAATTTGATTTCCGAAATAATTCTGTAAACGCGTAATGATTTGGGTAGTAAGAGCAATTTCAGGCAACATAAATAATACTTGTTTCCCTTCAGCTAAAACTTCTTTAATCAATTTTGTATACACTTCTGTTTTTCCAGAACTTGTTACTCCGTGTAATAATGTAATATCGTTGTCCTTAAAAGATTCTTTAATGTTAAATAATGCTTTTTCTTGAAATTCATTAAGATCTTTTAACGGGTTTTCATCTCCTTTAAACTGAACTCTATCTGTTTGAATATGATAAAATTCAAAAATCTCTTTATCTACTAAAGATTTTAATATTTGACTAGAAACTCCTGATCTCTCTTGTAAAGTTTTAGCCTTAATAGGTTTTTTATCTGTTTTTAATTGAAAAAAGGTTAAAACAGCATCTCTTTGTTTTTTTGCACGAGATAATTCTGATAATAAAGCTTGCAAACCTTCTTCATGTTCGTAAACTTTATTAAGCCTCACATATTTGATTAACTTAGGTTTGTATGTTTCGTAAATTTCCTCTTTTACATACAATACAGATTTGTCTATTAATTGGTTTATAACGGGGAATACTTTTTTTCGATCTAATATCGCCGTTATTTCATGAATTGTTAACTGTGATTGACGTTGTAAAGCTTCATAAATCAAGTATTCTTCATCATTTAAAACATCAATATTGGTAAATGTTTCATTTTTATGAATTACAGTTTCACTTTCCAAAAGAAATGCAGAAGGAACAGCTGCTCTGTATACATCTCCTAAAGAACACATGTAATATTGTGAAATCCATTGCCAATGTTTTAACTGTCTTTCATTTACAATAGGTTTTTCATCTAAAATTTGATGAATCTCTTTAGCCTCGTAAAGTTCTGGAGGATTTTGATGGATATTAAAAACTAAAGCTGCGTACATTTTAGTTTTACCAAAAGATACAGCAACTCGCATTCCTTTTTCAAGGAAACTTGCCTCTTCTTTAGTTACCGAATACATAAATGTTTTTTGTATTGGTATAGGTAATATGACGTCTATAAAATAAATAAGAGAAAGATTTTATTATATCAAAACTAAGCAAAATTCACTACATTGTTTATATATTTTTAAATAAGATTATGACTTCAAATGAGTGGGTAAAAAAAGGTGAATTTAGAACTGTTTTTAATCATAAAATTTTCACTGTAGATGCTGGTGAAAAAGACAAACCAATATTAGTTATTTTGCATGGTTATCCGACTTCATCTTATGATTATTATAAAGTTTTAAATCAACTTACTAAAAAATACAGAGTGATTGTTCACGATCATTTGGGTTATGGTTTCTCTGATAAACCAAAAGAGTATTCTTATTCTTTAATTGAACAAGCTGATGTTGCCTTAGCATTATGGAAACAACTTGGTGTTTCTAAATTCACTTTACTTGCTCATGATTATGGAACTAGTATAGCTACAGAAATAATTGCTCGTCTTAATAAAAAACAAATTGATGTAACTATTGAAGAATTCATTTTATGCAATGGAAGCGTACATATTGAACTTTCGCAACTACGATTGATTCAAAAGTTATTAAAAAATAAACTTACTGGTAAACATGTTGCTAAACTATCTAACGAGTACATTTTTTCTAAAAACATACGAAATGTTTATTTCGACAAGAAAAAAGTAACCAACGAAGAACTCAAAGAAATGTGGATACAACTTACTCATAATGATGGTAAAGCTGTAATTCATAAATTATCCAACTACATTAATGAACGTTATTTTTTCTGGCATAGATGGATCGGTGCTTTAAAAACAACGACTATACCAACTAAAATAGTTTGGCCTAAAAATGATCCTGTTGCAGTTTACAAAATGGCTGAATTGCTTCATAAAGAAATACAAAATAACACATTATATACTCTTAATAATTCAGGGCATTTCCCTATGCTTGAAACTCCAAAAGAATGGGTATCCTATGTATTATCATGATAATAATTCAAATATAAATCTAATTATCAATTCATTAAGTTTTGTATATTAGTTGTTCATAAAATTATTTAACCAAAAAACCTTCTATTATGTTAAAAAACTTAGGAAAAAAATTAACGAAAGAACAGCAAAAAAGTATCAATGGTGGTTACACAAACATTTTTTGTAACACGCATAGAGATTGTTGGGAAAGTATACCTTACGCTTTTCCTGGAGACTTTTCTTGTGTAAAAAGATATGGTTCTTTTTACGGAACTTGTGTTCCTAACTAAAAAACATAAAAGAGTATGATTAGCTCCGCCTATTGGCGGAGTTTTTTATTAACTTATATTACTCCAAATCCCACTGGTACGTTGTAAAGATATAAGTCGTTTTAATATCAAAGCGTTTTCTTCTTTTTTTAGCCCCGGATCGTCATTTAATATTTTTATTGCACATTGTCGAGCATTATATAAAATCGGACTATCTTTTACGACATCTGCTATTTTTAAATTAAGAACACCACTTTGTTGTGTTCCCATGATATTTCCCGGTCCTCTTAATTTTAAATCAACTTCAGCAATTTTAAATCCATCAGAAGTTTCCACCATAGTTTTAATTCTAGTTTTAGCATCAGAAGACAATTTTACTCCTGTTAATAAAATACAATAACTCTGTTCTGCTCCTCTACCTACTCTACCTCGCAACTGATGCAATTGACTTAAACCAAAACGCTCAGAACTTTCTATAACCATTACAGATGCATTTGGAACATTTACACCAACTTCAATAACAGTCGTAGCGACCATAATTTGAGTTTCTTTTCTTAAGAAACGTTCCATTTCATAATCTTTGTCCGCTGGTTTCATCTGCCCATGTACAATACTAATTTGATACTTTGGTGACGGAAATTCTCGGACAATACTTTCGTAACCATCCATTAAATCTTTATAATCCATAGCCTGTGACTCTTGAATTAATGGATAAACAACATACACTTGTCTTCCTTTTTCTATTTCATCTTTTAAAAATCGAAATACTCCTAAACGATGACTATCGTATCGATGTACTGTTTTTACAGCCTTTCTTCCTGGAGGTAATTCATCTATTACAGAAACATCTAAATCTCCATAAACAGACATTGCTAATGTTCTAGGAATTGGAGTTGCAGTCATCACTAAAACATGCGGTGGAACTCCTTCAATCTCACTTTTTTTCCAAAGTTTACTTCTTTGTGCAACACCAAATCGATGTTGTTCATCTATAATTGCTAATCCTAATTTTTTAAATTGAACTTTATCTTCTAAAATAGCATGTGTTCCTATTAGAATATGGAGTGATCCATTTTCTAAACCTTCATGAATCTCTCTTCGTTTTTTTGTTTTAGTAGATCCTGTTAATAACTCAACATTGATCGTAGTATTAGCAAGTAACTCTTTTATTCCATTGTAATGCTGATTTGCCAAAATTTCTGTCGGAGCCATTATTGTAGCTTGATAACCATTATCAATTGCTAATAACATCACTAAAAGCCCAACTATAGTTTTACCCGATCCAACATCTCCTTGTAAGAGACGATTCATTTGTGCACCAGTTCCTGTATCTTTTCTAATCTCTTTTAATACTCTTTTTTGAGCATTTGTCAAATCAAAAGGTAAATGATTATTATAAAAGGTATTAAACTGCTCTCCTACATTTTCAAAAACATAACCTTTAATTCTAGATTTATTGATTAGTTTTTTTACTAACAACTGTAATTGAATATAAAACAGTTCTTCAAATTTTAATCGATATTGTGCTTTTGCTAATAATTCTTGACTTTTAGGAAAATGTATATTAAGAATCGATTCTTTTTTATGTAATAACTGATTTTCAGTTCTAAAATCAGTTGTAAATGTTTCTTCTATACTATCAAAAGATTGTTGTAATAAATTTTGAATCATGGTTCTCATGACTTTATTACTAATACCTTTATTTGATAATTTCTCGGTAGAAGGATAAACAGGTTGCATTGCCATTTGTATCTTACTTTTATATTCAGATACTAGTTCCAATTCAGGATGCGCCATGTTTGCAGTTCCTTTGAACCAGTTTAATTTTCCATAAATTACATAAGGTGTATTTACTTTTAAACTGTCTTTAATCCATTTTACACCTTTAAACCAAACTAATTCCATTGTACCAGTTGCATCAGCAAATGTTGCAACTAATCTACTTCCTCTTTTCTGCTTTACAGTTTTAATTCCAGTAATTTTACCAACGATTTGAACCTCGGAACTATTTTGTTCTAACTGGTTAATTGTATAAAACTGAGTTTTATCAATATAACGATTTGGAAATAAGTGCAAAAAATCATTACAAGTCCTTATTCCTAACTCTGAATACAGCAGTTCTGCCCTTGCAACGCTAACTCCCTTAATATATGTAACTGGTTGATTTAAGTTCATTCAATGATTAAAAATTAATGATCTTTTTTGTCTTCAATCTCAAATTTAATTTCTTCTCCTTCCCAATCAAAAGCACAAGATTCAACAGTCTTTTTAATGTAATCTTTTTTATAATCAATAGTTTCACCTACTTCTCTAATAAAAACAATTTTATCTTCTATCCCTTCTTTATCATTTGGAAAAACTATTTTTTCCTCGAACCAAGAACCTCCATCAGCAAAACTAGAAAAAGCAACACCTTTTTTTAAACTTCCATCATTAAACCAATAAACTCCACCACCATCTACTCCGCAAGCTTCTGCTATAGCATCTACTAAAAAGATAGACTTAATATTTTTTCAATCCTTTATTTCCAAATACTCTAATTTTAAAAGTTGTTGCACTTCCTAAAAAACTTGAATTTTCTTCATATTTATTAGTTTCTTTATTAAATAACCTAACTACAACTTTATCATTTTTGTTTTTATCTTTTCTAATAGACACTAAATAAAGGTCAGTATCATAAACTTTATAATCTAAAGACAATAAACTTTCATATACATACCCTTCTATGTTTTTATATTTAACTTTATACCATTCCCAAACTATTTCATTATCAGGTATTGGTTTTTCATCTTCTATTCCAGAACTTAAAACTGTAACTTCTTCTCCAATTTTTAAAGTCTTTAGAACTTTAGCATTCATATTTGGTTCTTCTCTTAAACGAACATTATCACCAAATAACATTACAGTTTCATTAATTTTAAAACGTTCACCATACACTCCTATATACTTTCCTTCTTGAGAAAAAACATTTAGTACACTAAACAAAACGAATAAATAATTCAGCACTTTCATAGACAAAGTTTTAAGTTTTTACACGAAAATACAAAAACCCAATAAATCGTAGTATCTTTGCAGCCCAAAATAAAACGAATGAGACTACATAGAAATTTAGTTTTTGCTGTAATAGACAGTCTAAGAGACATTTTCAACGAAGGTGTTTATGCAGATAAAGGTGTTGAAACAGCTTTACGAAGAGACAAGCGCTGGGGCGCTAGAGACCGTAAATTTGTTGCTGAAACTATTTATGAAATTGTTCGTTGGAAACGATTATATGCAGAAATAGCTAATGTAAAAGAACCTTTCTCTCGTCAAGATTTATGGCGTTTGTTTTCAGTTTGGTGTGTTTTAAGAGGTATTCAATTACCAGATTGGAACCAAATTGAACCTACTCCAAATAGAAGAATCAAAGGAAAATTTGATGAGTTATCAAAAATCAGAAAATTTAGAGAATCTATTCCTGATTGGATCGATGATGTTTGCTTAAGTGAATTAGGAGAAAAAGTATGGACTAAAGAAATTGCTTCTTTAAATAAGCAAGCTGAAGTTATTTTAAGAACTAATACTTTAAATACTACCAAAGAAAATCTAAGAAGTAAATTACAAGCTGAAGGGATTGATACTGAATTTATAAAAGGATATCCTGATGCATTAAAATTAGTAGAACGTGCTAATGTATTTAAAACAGAAAGTTTCAAAAAAGGATTTTTTGAAGTTCAAGATGCTTCTTCTCAATTGGTTGCTTCTTATTTAGAAGTTGAACCAGGTATGAAAGTAATAGATACTTGTGCAGGTGCTGGAGGTAAAACATTACACCTTGCTTCTTTAATGAAAAATAAAGGGCAAATTATTGCCATGGATATTTACGAAAGTAAACTAAAAAAACTAAAAGTTAGAGCTCGTAGAAATGGTGTTCATAATATTGATACTAGAGTAATTGACTCTACGAAAACTATTAAAAAACTTTACAATAAAGCAGATCGCGTTTTAATTGACGCTCCTTGTTCAGGGTTAGGAGTAATTCGTAGAAATCCAGATAGTAAATGGAAATTACAACCTGAGTTTTTAGATAACATTAAAAATGTTCAGCAAGAAGTATTACAAAGTTACTCTAAAATGGTTAAACCAGGCGGAAAATTAGTATACGCTACTTGTTCTGTTTTACCATCAGAAAACCAACAACAAGTCGAATTTTTCTTAGCATCAGACGCAGGAAAAGATTTTACTTTCGTGCATGATAAGAAAGTATTATCTCATGAATCTGGTTTTGATGGATTTTATATGGCTTTATTAGAAAAAAAGTAAGCATGATTAAAAAACTATTCTTTTTATTTTTTACATTTTATTTCTTTGTTGGATTTTCACAACAAAGTTATTATAATGATGTAGACTTAACTAAATCTGGATTAACTCTTAAAGATGAGTTAGCTACAAAAATTACAGCTACTCATACTAACTTTTTATCCTATACCCCTGGTGTTTGGGAAGCCTCAAGAAAAACAGATGTAAACCCAGAAAATGCTAATGAAGTTATTTTAATTTATGGATATAGTACTTCAGGCGTAACTGCGAGAACTAGAGGAATTAATGAAAACGGAGGAAGTGCTGGTGATTGGAACAGAGAACACGTATATCCTCGAAGTTTAGCTAACCCTTCATTATCTACAAGTTCACCTGGAGCAGGTACTGATGCACATAGTTTACGTCCATCTGATGTAGATCATAATAGAGATAGAGGAAATTTAGCTTTTGTGGAAAGTACTGGAAACTCTCGAAGAGTAAATGGTGGCTGGTATCCTGGTGATGAGTGGAAAGGTGATGTAGCTAGAATGATGATGTATATGTATTTACGTTATGGAGATAGATGTTTACCTACAGTAGTTGGAATTGGGAGTTCTGCAAGTACACCTGATGACATGATCGATTTATTTTTAAAATGGAATGCTGAAGATCCAGTTTCTGAAATTGAAGATAATAGAAATACTTACCATGGTGATACAACTAATACCTATGCACAAGGAAATAGAAATCCTTTTATTGACAATCCGAATTTAGCAACTCAAATTTGGGGCGGACCTGTAGCAGAAAACAGATGGGCAACGGCTAGTGTTTCTGAGGAACAAACATTAAAAGCTCGTGTATTTCCTAATCCATCAGTTAACGGTAAAATTACTATTTTCTCTAACGAATCTGGAATTAATGACATTAGAGTATATTCTATTTTAGGAAAAGAAGTTTACGCTAAAAAGAATCCTAATTTTGATGATAAAGCATTTGACATTGAAAACTTAAATAGCGGAATTTATCTTCTTAAAATTAAAAATAATAATAAGTTTACTATAAAGAAGATTATTATAAATTAATTTAGAAAAGGCACTCTAACGAGTGTCTTTTTTTGTATTGATTTAGATTATAAATGTAAAAAAGCCCAAGGTGAATTCCTTGGGCTTTTCAATCAACTATCAAAAACTAACTAATCACTAACTTACAGGAAGTAATTACATATAAGACGACCAATTACCAATCTAGTTACGCTTTTGAAATTGAATTAACTTTTTTTTAAGAAGTTCTCTTATTGATTTCCTAAAATTATAGGCATTCCGTTCTTTCCAGAACCAATTAATACCACTTTACTGTTAGAAGACTCCGATAACTTCAATGTAGCTTCGATTCCTTTTTCTTGTAAAATCTTATCCGTTAATGAAGCACTTAAAATACGGTTTGCAGCTGCTTTACCTTCAGCATCTATTCGTTGTCTTTCTGCTTCTTTTTTAGCTTTAGCAATTCTAAATTCATATTCTAATGCTTCTTGCTCTTGCTTTAATTTACGCTCAATTGCGTTTTTAATTGTTGGAGGTAATTCCACATCACGAACTAAAACTTCATTTAATTGAATATACTGCTTGTCTAAAATTTTCTTAGTTTCAATAAAAATCTCTTGCTGAATTACATCTCTCTTACTTGAATATAATTGCTCTGGAGTATAACGTCCAACCACACTTCTAGCAGCAGACCTAATTGCTGGTTTAATTACACGATCTAAATAATTTTCTCCTTTTTCTTTATGCAATCTTGCTAAATTATTAATCTGTGGCTGATACCAAGCAGAAGCATCTAATCGGATTTCTAATCCGTTTGAAGATAATACTTGCATTTGCTCAAACAATTCTTGTTGCCTTACTTCGTAAACGTATACTTTATTCCATGGTAATACAAAGTGAAAACCTTCATCCATGTAAGGTTCATCTACAACTACTCCACCTCCAAAAGTTTTGTATAAAACACCCGCTTTTCCAGAATTAATTGTTTCTGTTGATTTTGCTATGAAAATCATTAATACAAATGCTATTGGTATTAATAATATTCCACGCTTAGGAAAATTTAAATTTGGTTGTCTGTTATTCATAATTTTAAATTTATTTTTCTTCTAATCTATCTTTAACGTATTCTATTTTAGTTTTCCCATGTGGTACAGGATTTCCTTCATCATCTAAACTTACCATAATAATTTTATCAATTGTAATAATATCTTTCCTTGTAAGTTTGTTTCTTACCTTACAACCTAAAGTAATTGACGTCCTTCCAAATTTCACCACATCAATTCCAATTTCAATAATATCTCCTTGACGAGCAGAACTTACAAAATCTATTTCCGACATAAATTTTGTTACTGTTCTTGGAATTTCTAATTGTATAATTGCATACAAAGCAACTTCTTCATCTATCCATTGTAATAATCTTCCTCCGAATAATGTTCTGTTAGGATTTAAATCTTCGGGTTTCACCCATTTTCTTGTATGAAATTTCATAAACTATTGTTCTATATTAATTGATTGAAAACCGACTAATTCTCCACCATCAAACTGAGTAATAATTTGAATAGGATTACAGCAAATTTCACAGTCTTCGATATATGTTTCTGACAAACTTGAATCTAACAACATTGAGATTTCCTCCCAACAATACGGGCATTGAAAAAAATGTTCTTTCATTAAATTTTACCAAAGAATTTTCGTGTAAACCATTCTATTGCCAATAAAGCAATTGCTAAAAGCAAAATCCATTTCCAATTAATTAGATCTTGTTCTCTCTTTTCTAACTTTTGAATTGTAACCAATTTTTCATTAGCTACTAAATCTTGCAGTAATACTTCTTTTTGATCTTTAAAAAACAATTTTCCTCCAGAATTTTCTGCTAAAACATTTAGTTTTTTATGATTTGCATTGGAGAATTGTTCTTCTATTTGAAAATCTGCAACTTTAAACTTTCCTGATTTAGATACGGTTTGCCCAAGTACATTTACTCGATAAGTATAATCTCCAGAATCTAAACCTTCGATACTTACTTTGTAAGAACTATTCATCAAAGAAAAAGGGTATACTTTTTGTTCTTTTGTTTCCTCGTTTTTCACTAGAATCTCTAAAGAAGCTCTGTTGTCAAACTTGTAATTTTTATCTAAATATAAAGCAGAAACATTTATCTTATCATTAGCTAAATATAAATTGTCTAGTTTTACATCTAAACGTCTTCTCTTTTTATTTGAATTTAAATATTGAACTAAGTTTCCTAAAAACTCATCGAAAACTTCAAAAGAATTTTCTCTAATAAAACTAGAAGCTCTCCATTTCCAAATTCCTTCTCCAAAAAGCACAGCATATTTTGTATCATTTTTATCAAAAGTCGTTAATAATGGATTCGAGGTATTTATTCCTTTTAATCTTTGATACAATAATGGGCTATGCTCTTTAATTGCAATTGATCCAAATTTATCTTTTAGTGGCGGAAAACCATCAAAACCAATATCTTCTTGTAAATAGGTTAAAAAATTTGTATTGTAAACCGGGCGATAATTTTCTGTTTGATTAATTGCTTTTTTATTAAAACTGTACCCTAAAGAATTAATTAAATCCCAATTCGTTTTAGAGCCTGTTACTAAAAGAAAATTAGACTTTCTTTCTTGTAAATACTTTTTAAAATATGCATTAGGCTGATAAAAAACGACTAATTGATAGTCTTTTAAATCTCCTTTAAATTCATTTACTTGAACAAGCTCTACTTTTCTTTGTTTGTTACTTTCTATAGATTTTTTAAGCGCACCTAAATCAGGATGAATAATTGAAGAAAGTATTAAAACTTTAGATTGCTCATCTATTACTTCTACAGTAAAATTCTTTGTGTTATTTCTTACATTTTTCTCTTTATCTAACTTAGTTAATGACGCAGAGTAATAATGTACTCCTTCTTTATCTGAATTTAATTCCGCAGTAATTACAGTCGACTTTTTATTTGGTGATAATTCAACAGTTTTACTAAAAACTTTTGTTCCTCTCTTATAGATAGAAAAAATAGATTTCACTTCTGCTCTCCCTTCATAGTTAATGAAAGCTTCTACCGGAAATTTATTATTTAAATAACTATACTTATTTACATTTAGCTGACTTATTCTGATATCTTGATATTGAATAGTATCTCCTAATACAACAGGATAAACAGTTTTTTGTGAATTCAAAAACTCATAATCTTCTCCTAAAGTTTGGTTTCCGTCTGAAAGTAAAACTATAGTTCCTTCATTATTCTTTTGTAACTCATTGATGGATTTTATAGCCTTAGTAATATTCGTGTTTTTATCAGAAAAAGTTACACTATCTAATTTCTCAACCTGATTACCAAATGTGTAAAAATCAACATCAAACTTATCATTAACAACATCATTCTTTTTTAAATCTTCTACAAAAGAATTCACAAAATCAGTCTCTTTAAAAAATTGAGTTGATGACGAATTGTCAACCAAAACAGATAATGATGGTTTTACATTTTTAGTAGTTGTTAATTCTATTTTCGGGTTTATTAATAATAGTAGAATTAAGAAAATACTTAAAACTCTTAAAAAGAATAATAAAATCGTAATTTTTGATGTCTTTTTTACTTTAAAAAAGTATTGAAAAAAACCAACACCTAAACTTACTAATAAAGCTAAAATGATATAAACTAGAGTTTCTGTTTGCACATTAAAAAATTTGAAATGTGAAGATATGAATAACCTTTAACATAATTTATTTGAAATCTTCTTAAATATGATTTTGGTCATAAAATTTTAACTTTTCTGAAAGTAGCTTTGTATTAAAATTAAATATCATGATCACAACAGATAACACCGCAATTCAAAATATCACTTATACAAAGCCAACAAATATTATTGACTTAATTAACAATAAAATTAAAGCTGAACAAGAAAATGCTTTTGGAATTACAGTATTACTCATTATGATAAGTACTATGATCGCTTCAGCAACTGCAGCACTTGCAATTCACCATCAATTTTCTTTTGTTTATTTAGCATTAGCTTTAGTAACAGCTATGGGAACAAATGCAACTGCATTTAGTCAAAGTCCGTTTAAATATGTAGCCTGGGCGGGAATTATTAGTATTACTACTAATATTATTTTAATTGTAATGCAATTAATTAACCTATATTTTTAGGTTTATTTTCATAAATTTTAAAGAAGAGCATAGAAGCTATATTTCGTGCTCTTTCTTTAGCTTGATGAGCTTTTTCTCCAATAAATAATTCATCTATTGTAGTAAACCATAATTGCAACCATCTACCAAAATGTTCCTGAGAAATTTTAAAGTTAGAATTTGCATCTACATCTCTGTGTTTCTGAATTGGATTTCCTTTAAATTTTCGAACAAAAAACAAATTAGTTTCCCAGAAATCAGTTAGATGCTCTAAATGATTATTCCATTCACTTTCAGGAATTGCATTTAAAAAAAAATGTCCTATAATTTCATCTTTTTTTATTTTATCATAAAAAGAAGAAACTAATAAATAAACATCTGCTCGGTTAACTATTTCTTTTTTAATCATTGATCGAAATATATAAATTACTGTGGTAAAATTATATCTTTAGTACAATTAAACTTTATGATTATAGTCATAATATTATGATACCTGAAACACTTTTAATTGAATATAATGCTACTTTGAAAACTTTTGATAAAGATGAGATTATCTTTTCAGAGGGAGAATTTGCTAGAAATTATTATCAAGTTAAACATGGAATTGTCAAAATGAATAACTTTAATGATGATGCTAAAGAATTCATTCAAGGTGTTTTTTATAAGGAACAAAGTTTTGGAGAACCTCCTTTGTTTATTAATGTTAAATACCCAGCCAATGCAACAGCTATAGAAAAGAGTACAATATATATTTTACCCAAAGAAAAGTTCTACGAATTACTACAAAACAATAAAGAAGTACATTTTAAAATCACAGAAAGCCTTGCAAAAAGACTATACTACAAAGCCATAATAGCTTCAGAAATTTCTAGTCAAGAACCATCACATCGAATTTTAAGGTTTTTCGACTATCTAAAAAACGATGTTTTTAAACAAGAAGGAAAATTCACATTAAAAATAAACTATACGCGTCAGCAAATATCAGACATTTTAGGTTTACGTGTAGAGACTGTAATACGAACTATAAAACAATTAGAAAAACAAGGAGAAGTAAAAATTGAAAATAGAAAAGTTTACAGATAAATGTATTTAATTAGCTTTATTTTAATTTAATAACTACTTTAAATCTTATTAAAAAAAATAAAATTATTATTTTTGAATGAATTGCTAATTATATTATACTATTAATATTAAAAACTGATGTTAAAAAAATTACTATTACTTTTTGTTTTAAGTTGCTATACTATTACTTTGAATTCGCAACACACAATTAACCAATCACACTCTATCGCAAGAAAATGGAATGAAGTACTTTTAGAAGCTATCAGAAAAGATTTTGCTAGACCTACGGTACATGCCCGAAATTTATTTCATTCTTCTATTGCCATGTTTGATACTTGGGCGTTATATAACAGAAGTGATAGTAGACCTTACTTCTTAGAGAAATACAACCTTCCTAATAACTTTGATTCAACTATAAAAACAGAAAAAAATGAATCTATAGTTAAAACAATGAGTTATGCAATGTATAATCTTATAAAACATCGATTTGAAAAATCTCCAAGATATTTCTGGACTTTAGCTAACATGAATGCATTGATGGAATCTTTGAATTTAGACATCAACAAAATAGATTTAAATTTCCATGATGAACCAAATGCTATTTCTTTAGGAAACTTAATAGCATCTGTAATTATTGAATTTGGTTTAAACGATGGTTCAAATGAAATTAATGGTTATTCAAATGAATTTTATTTACCAACAAACCCTTTTCTAATTCCAACTGATAGTGGTAATTCCACAATTATCAATCCTGATAAATGGCAACCATTATCTTTAAGAACTTTTATCGATCAAAGTGGCAATATTGTACATGGTGTACCAGATTTTTTAAGTCCTGAATGGGGAAATGTTGTTCCTTTTTCTTTGACTGAAGAAGATTATGTTGTTAAAACAAAAAATGGTAATAAATATAAAGTTTACAACGACCCGAATTCTCCTCCTCTTTTAAGCGATAATATTACTGCAGAATTTTATAAATGGGGATTCTCTCTAGTTTCCATTTGGGGATCACATTTAACAAGTGAAGATAATACACTTGTTGATATTTCACCTGGAGCAATGGGAAATATTAATATATCCGATTTTCCAAAAAATTATAATGATTATCCTAATTTTTATAATTTAAAAAATGGTGGTGATATTGGTAAAGGAAGAACAATTAATCCAATAACCAATACAGTGTATACTCCAAATTTGGTTAAAAGAGGGGATTATGCTAGAGTTATTGCAGAATTTTGGGCTGATGGACCTGATTCTGAAACGCCTCCTGGACATTGGTTTACCATTTTAAACGAAAAAGTTAGTGATCAAATTTCTAATAAAAAAATAGCTGGCTATAATAAAATTATTGACGACTTAGAATGGGATGTAAAATCTTACTTTTTACTTGGTGGAGCAATGCATGATGCCGCAATAAGCGCATGGAGTATTAAAGGTTGGTATGATTATGTAAGACCAATATCTTCAATTCGTTATATGGTAGGTTTAGGACAGAGTACAGATAACACTTTAGCTAATTATCATGAAAATGGAATTCCTCTTGTTGAAGGTTTAGTTGAAGTTGTTAAAACTGGAGATCCTCTTAGTGGTGATCAAAATCAAAATGTTGGAAAAATTAAATTATATACCTGGAGAGGTCATGATTATATTAATAATCCTTCAGTTGAATATGCTGGGGTTGATTGGATTTTAGGAGAGAATTGGTGGCCATATCAAAGACCTTCTTTTGTAACTCCTCCATTTGCTGGTTATGTTTCAGGGCACTCTACTTTTTCAAGAGCTGCAGCTAAAGTATTAACATTATTAACAGGTAGTGAATATTTTCCAAATGGTATGGGAACTTTTTTAGCTAAACAAAATGATTTTCTAGTATTTGAAGAAGGTCCTAGTCAAGATATTGAATTACAATGGGCAACCTATTTCGATGCTTCAGACCAATCTAGTCTATCTAGAATTTGGGGAGGAATACATCCTCCAGCAGATGATATACCTGGTAGATTAATTGGCGAAGCTGTAGGAGAAAAAGCTTACAATCACGGAATAACTTTTTTTAAACCTTATGCTTCAACTATTACAAAACAAATAGTTTATCCAAATCCAATAAATGTAGACAACTCACTTAATATATCTCAAACAAATAGTACAGATACTTTTAGACTATACAATAATTTAGGTAAATTAATTCAATTCCGAACAATTATTTTTGATGAAAATACACAACAAACAAAAATAACCTTTACTTCAAACACAAAAGGAATTTACTTTATAAAACAAAATGAAGATAAAATATTTAAAGTCATCATTTATTAACATCATAAGAGAAGTATCTGTTTTAAAAATTAAGAACTTAAAAACTATCTAAAATTACTATTTAATAAATTCATATATAAGCATAGTATTTTCTATTTTTGTCGTTTGAACACAACACACTAATATGAGTTTAACTACATTAAATGCCATCTCTCCTATCGATGGTCGATATAGAAACAAAGTAGATCAACTAGCAAATTATTTTTCTGAAGAAGCACTTATTAAATACAGAGTTAAAGTAGAAATAGAATACTTTATCGCTTTATGTGAAATTCCTTTACCACAATTACAAGATATTGATAAAAACTTATATCCAGAATTGCGTAACATATATTCAGATTTCACTACTGAAGATGCTTTAAAAATTAAAGAAATAGAAAGTGTAACAAATCACGATGTAAAAGCTGTTGAATATTTTATAAAAGAAAAGTTTGATGCTTTAAACTTATCAAAATATAAAGAGTTTATTCATTTTGGATTAACTTCCCAAGATATTAATAATACTGCTATTCCTCTATCTATTAAAGATGCTGTAGAAGAAGTATATTTTCCTACGTTAGATAATTTAACTTCTAAATTAGCCGATTTAGCCGAAGAATGGGATGATATTCCTATGTTAGCTAGAACTCACGGTCAACCAGCTTCTCCTACAAGATTAGGCAAAGAATTATTCGTTTTTGTAGAACGTATTAATCAGCAAATATTATTCTTACAGCACATACCCAATGCAGCTAAATTTGGTGGAGCAACAGGAAATTACAATGCACATAAAGTAGCTTATCCTGATATTGATTGGAAAGCTTTTGGAACTTCATTTGTTGAAGAAGTTTTAGAATTACACCATTCTTTCCCTACTACACAAATTGAGCATTATGATCATATGGCTAGTTTATTCGACGCTATGAAACGTGTGAATACTATCCTTATTGATTTAGATCGTGATATTTGGACATACATTTCAATGGATTATTTTAAACAAAAAATTAAAAAAGGTGAAGTAGGTTCTTCTGCTATGCCACATAAAGTAAATCCAATTGATTTTGAAAACTCTGAAGGAAACTTAGGAATAGCTAATGCTATATTTGAACACTTAGCTGGTAAGCTACCTGTTTCGCGTATGCAACGTGATTTAACTGACAGTACTGTATTACGAAATGTTGGAGTTCCTTTCGGACATACTTTAATTGCTTTTAAGGCTACTTTAAAAGGTTTGAATAAATTATTATTAAATCAACAAAAGTTTGAAAACGATTTAGAAAATAATTGGGCTGTTGCTGCTGAAGCAATTCAGACTATTTTAAGACGAGAAGCTTATCCTAACCCTTATGAGGCTTTAAAAGGACTAACAAGAACTAATGAAAAAATTACGCAACAATCTATTGCTAATTTTATAGATACTTTAGAAGTTTCAGATGCTATAAAATCTGAATTAAAACAAATTACTCCATCAAATTACACTGGAATTTAATGAAATATTTAATCTTATCTTTTCTAGCTATAGTACTTACTTCTTGTAATATAAATACAGAAGGAAATCCTGAACGTTTTAAACACGGAACTTTTGAAATTCCTGCTGGAAACAATTACAGTAAAACTATTATAGTTAGAAAAGATAGTTTACAAATAGAATATTATACAAAAAAAGTAACTATTTCAACAGATACTACTGTATATGAAAAAGAGATTCAACATATAGACACTTTATTTATTACTTGGAGAAATAACTTTTCATATACATTGAAAATGAAAAACCCTAAAACAGATTTGGATAAAGATCCTATTTATGTTCAAATGAATAAAGTTACAGATTCATCTTATAATTATGTTTCAAGAATAGGGTTTTCAAAATTTAAACCTAAAGGAACTGTATTTATCAGCAAGATACCTTTTAAAAATTAAGTTAATTAATTGGATTTTAAAAATAAATCCTTTTAATTTGCGAATCAATGAAGACATTAAAGAAATATTTATCTGTAGTAATGTTACTTCTGTTGTTATTGAGTCCATCAATAATACAGCTAGTACATTCCTTTGATTCGGATCATATCGAATCTGAGATTTGTATTTCTGAAAACGATCAACACTTACATGAACATGAAGTAGAGTGTGAAATTTGTAAATTTAATTTTAATAGTTTCACAACTATAGATTTTACAAATACTACTTTTATTTCTTATGAAAAAATTGATTTTTTAACTAGTCTTTATACTTCTTTAGAATCCTATTTAAAATTATCATTTTCTCTTAGAGCCCCACCTTCTTTAGTTTAATTATACTAGTATTAGCATATAATTCAAACTAAACATTCATAATGAAATTCAATCACTATTTTTTGATTGTATTATTGTTTTTTTTATCAAATTCAATAATAGGTCAAAAATGCACATATACTTTTTCTGGGCTCGTTGAAGATTTCCATGACAAATCTCCCATAATTGATGCTACAGTTTACATAAAGAACCTTAATAGATATGCTGCCACTGATTTAGATGGTAAGTTTAAATTTAAGAATTTATGTAGTGGTAAATTAATTATAGAAGTTTCTCATGTAGCTTGTGATACACAAATTATCGAAATAAATCTAACAAAAAATACTTTTAAGATAATTGATTTAGAACATCACATTGAAGAATTAAAAGAAGTTCAGGTAAAATCTTCTAACGGAATAAAAACTAAAACATCACAAGAAACTTTAATTAAAGAAAGTACAATTGATGCATACAGTAATAGTAGTTTAGGAGATGCTTTAAAAGAAGTATCTGGTGTTTCATCTTTAAATACTGGAAATGCTATTGTTAAGCCTATTATAAATGGTTTACATAGTAGTAGAGTATTAATATCTGTAAATAATGTTAGATTACAAGATCAAGACTGGGGAATAGAACATGCTCCAAATATTGATATTAATGCAGCGGGTAGTATTTCTCTTATTAAAGGTGCTAGTGCACTTGAATATGCTGGTGATGCCATTGGCGGTGTTGTTGTTGTTAATCCTGCTAAAATAATCGTAAAAGATTCTTTACACGGAAAAACAATTTTATCTCAGCAAACTAATGGTAGCCTTACCTCTGTAAGCACTTCAATTAATAAATCCTTTGAGAAAGGTTGGTTTGTAAATGGACAAGCTTCATTAAAAAGAGCCGGAGATTTTGAAGCCCCTGATTATAATTTAACAAATACAGGATTAAAATCTTTAGGTTTATCTTTTAACACTGGCTTTAAAAGATTTGATAAAGGCTATGATATTTATTACAGTTATTTATCAAATGAAATAGGGATTTTAAGAGCTGCTCATATAGGGAATACAGCTGATTTAATTAGAGCTATTAATAACGACATTCCTTTAGTGATAAAGGATTTCAGCTACGATATTAACAACCCTAAACAAGATGTTACACATCAACTCTTTAAAGCTAACTTTTACAAAAGATTTAAAGGCCTTGGAAAACTTTCTTTACAATATGATTTTCAACATAATCAGCGTAAAGAATTTGACATAAGGCGTGGTGGAAGAAGTAATATTGCTGCAACAGACCTTACATTAAAAACTCATAATGTAAAAGCTGACATGAAGTTTGATGCTAATCCGAACAAGATATTCAAAATTGGGATTTCTGGCGGATACCAAAATAATTTTCCTGACCCTGAAACAGGAGTAAGACGACTAATACCTGACTATGATAAGTATAATGTGGGAGTTTATACTATATCTGAATTAATTTTTTTTAATGGTTTAATTTTTTCATCAGGTATCAGATACGACTTTAATCATATTAACGCAAAGAAGTTTTACTTAAAATCTAGATGGAATTCACTCAATTATGATCAAGATTTTAATTCTATAATAATAGATGACAGAGGATCACAATTCTTAACAAATCCAACTTTTAATTATCATAATATATCAGCTTCAGTTGGACTGTCTTATGAATTCAACCAAAAAAACTCTTTACTATTTAATTATGGTTTATCAAATAGAGCTCCAAATCCTGCTGAATTATTTAGTGATGGTTTACATCACTCTGCAGCTAGAATTGAGTTAGGAGATTTACGTATCCGTCCAGAATCTTCCCATAGAATTTCAACAACTTATAAATTTACAAGTGAAAAATTCAAAGCTTCTATAGAAGGCTTTTACAACTTTATTGACGATTTTATTTACATAGAACCTACTACTTCAGAAACTACAATTAGAGGTGCCTTTGTAGTATGGTCTTATAAACAAACTAAAGCCAATTTATTTGGTTTAGACACTGATTTATCGTACCAAATTAATGATAATTTTTTAATTAGGAACAAATCTTCTTATATCAAAGGAGATGATTTAACTAATGATAGACCATTAATTGATATACCAGCATTTAAAACCGTAAGTAATTTACAGTTTAATAAAAAAGAATGGAATAACTTTTTCGCAAATTTAGAAAGTGAATTTAACGCAAGACAAACACTGTTTCCAAATAATAATTTCACAACGTTTGTGGCTACAAGTAACACTAATGAATTAGTTGATATTAGCACCCCTCCAGATGCATATCATTTATTAAATTTTTCTAGTGGTTTTGAATTTAAATTATCAAAAACCAAAGTAGGAATAAATCTGTTTGTAAATAATATTTTAGATACTTCTTATAGAAATTACTTAAATCAATTACGATTTTTTGCTGATGATTTAGGTAGAAATTTTAAAATACAATTAAAACTCAATTATTAAATAGAACCTTAAATAAATTAAAAATATATTATTATGAAATCAATTAAATTATTAGCATTCTTATTTATCTCTTCATTAGTATTTACAGGGTGTTCTGACGATAAAACTCCTGAAGAAGTAAATGAAGAAGAAGTTATAACAACGATGACAATTACCTTAACACCAGATGGCGGTGGAACTGCTATAGTGTTAAAAACTCAAGATTTAGATGGTAACGGACCTAACTCACCAGTAATAACACCATCAAACGCAACTTTAGCAGCAAATACAACTTATAACGGCTCAATTGTAGTATTAAACGAAACTGAAAATCCTGCTGAAGATATCACAAAAGAAGTAGAAGAAGAAGCTAATGAACATCAGTTTTTTTATACTGCAGTAGGACCAAACGTCGCTTTTAACTATAAAACTCCTAACGATTCTAATAATAATCCTTTAGGAATAAACTTTAGTCTTGTAGCAGGTGAAGCTAGCTCAGGTACTATAACATTCACGTTAAAACACGAACCAACTAAACCAAATAATGGATTAGTAGAACAAGCTGGTGGAGAAACTGACATTGAAGCTACTTTTAATGTAACTATTCAATAATTAGTTCATACGAATTAATCAACCAAATAAAAAAAGAGCTTCTTTGTGAAGCTCTTTTTTTATTTACTAAATTTGAAGATAAACTTTAATGTATTATTGTTATGAACACTCCTTGTAAAGAAATGAGTATAGAAAATTATATTGATATTTTAAATAATAATCCAGAACTCAAAGAAAAATTAGTTAACATTGGTATTGTAGAAAATAATAATGGTGAAGCTATCATTAAACTCAAATATTATGACTTATTGACTGAGAAAGAAAAAGACTACCTAAATAAATCTTTTAAAAGCTTAAATAGAGAAAAATATACTCTGAAATATGGAATTGTAAAAGGTGAATTTTTTATTTGTTTTACAGATGAAATCTGTGACAACTGTCATAAAGCACTTACAGATGCAAGAAATGATTATAAATAACTAATAAATATATTTTTCTAAGACACATACTTTGTCTTTTTCAGTCTTAATAAAACTACTAAAGATGCAAAGAAGAAAATAGCTAAAGATAAAACACTCCATTGCATAGAGTTTGTAATGGCATTTAAGAAACCATAAACAAAGGTTCCTGTTACTATTGCAATTTTTTCAGTTACATCAAAAAAACTAAAATAAGTTGTGTTATCATTTGTTTCTGGAATTAATTTAGAATAAGTAGACCTTGCTAAAGATTGAATTGCTCCTAATACTAAACCTAAAACTCCTCCTAACAAATAAAAATAGACTAAAATATTATTTAAATCTTTATGTAAAAGAAATGCCCCAAAACAAACAAACATCCAAACAATAATAGTAATCGTTAAAGCTTTTATATTTCCAAATTTTTCAGATATTCTAGAAAAAAGAAAAGCACCTAAAATTGCCAAAACTTGAATAATTAATATGGTTCCTATTAGGTTAATTTTTCCTAACTTTAATTCTGCTGTTCCAAATAATGTAGCTGTTAAAATGATCGTTTGAACACCAACACTCAACAAAAAGAAAGCTATTAAAAAACGTTTTAAAACTGGATGATCTTTTTTTACTTCTTTCAATACTTTTTTAAGCTCTTGAAAGCCTTTCCATAAATACCCTTCTTCTAATTGATCTTTTGGTATTTTTTTATCTTTTGGTAATTTTTTAAAAGTAATTTGTGCAAAACCTAACCACCAAACTCCTACAAGTACAAAAGATAAACGTGTAGCCACTCCTTCTGTTAAGCCAAAAGAATCATGAAATATGACCAATGATAAACATAGAAGAAGTAATAAAATAGAACCGATATATCCATTTATAAAACCTCTTGCACTTACCCTATCATGATCTTCAGGATGTGCTATCTCTGGCAAATATGCATTGTAGAAAACAATACTTCCCCAAAAACCAATACTTGCTAAAATACTAGCTATAATCCCAATCCAAGTTGTAGATAAGCCTTCAAATAAATACAAACTCATAACAGATAAACTTCCTAACAAACAAAAGAATTTCATAAAACTCTTTTTATTTCCCCTGTAATCAGCAATACCTGATAAAATTGGTGAAATAATAGCTACAATTAAAAATGAAAATGATAATGCATAAGTATATAAAGAATTAGGATGTTCCCATTCTATACCGAGAAAACTTACAAAATTACCTTCAGTTACCGCATCATAATACATTGGAAAAATTGCTGTACTAATCACTAAAGAATAAACTGAATTTGCCCAATCATAAAAAGCCCAAGCTTTAATTACTTTTGAGTCTCCTTGTATTTTTACCATCACTTAGAAAAATTAAAAAACCGTTCTTATTTTAAGAACGGTTTGCAATATACTCAAAAAGTTACCTTTTATTTTTTTACTCCTATATTTTTTGTTTCAGCATTATATTTAGCTGCTAATTTTTTTGCTGTAGGTAAATATGCTTTTAAATCTACAATTCTTGTTTGGTTGTGTGGATGAGTGCTTAAAAATTCTGGGGGTGCTTTTCTACCCGATTTTTTAGCATTTTCACTCATACGAAACCAAACATTAACAGCTTCTTCTCCTTTATAACCTGCCATTATCATAAAAACTAAACCTAATTTATCTGCTTCAGTTTCATGAGTTCTACTAAATTTAAGCATTCCTAATTGAGATCCTACACCATAAGCCATATTCCATAAATTACGTTGCTTACTATTTGCTGTTCCTAGAGCTACTGCTAAACCTCCTAATTGTTGCATTTGAGCTGAAGACATTCTTTCTTGTCCATGTTTTGCAAATGCATGAGCAACCTCATGCCCCATTACTGCAGCAACTCCATTAGTATTAGCACATATAGGCATAATGCCTGTGTAAAAAACTACTTTTCCTCCTGGCATACACCAAGCATTAATTGTTTCATCATTAATCAAATTAAATTCCCATCGATAAGAATTAGCTTCAGAAGTCATTCCATTAGCTCTCATGAAACGATCAACAGCAGCAGCTATATTTTTACCTATTGATTTTAACTCTCTAGATTGCTTAGTATTTTTAATTAATTTACTACTATTTTCTTTTAAAAAACCACTATACTGTTGAAAACTCATAGGTAAAACTTGAGAATCACTTACAAAATTCACTCTCTTCCTTCCTGTAATTGGTACAGTACTACATTGAATGAATAATGTGATTACAGTTACTAAAGCTAAAATTCTTCTCATCTTTTTATTGATTTTTTGTTACTCTTTATTAAAATATGACTCAAATTTAGTGTAAAAGTCACTTTCTATGTTTTTAAAAATACAAAATTCTATCTTTACATTAAAAATATTCACCCGATAATGAAAACAGCTTCAAACAGAATTTTACCCCAAGGCTTAGCTATTCCAAATAAAGTCAAAAAAATAAGTAAAATTATTCAGTTTATTTCTCCTGCTTTGGCAACAAAGTTTTCTTTGAAATTATTTTCAACTCCTATCAAATTTCAATTACCTGAACGAGAAAAAACAATGTGGAAGAGTGCTCAAAAAAGCAGGTTAAAAGTTTCTTCTATCAATAAAGAGATTGATGTATTAACTTATGGTTACTCTACTAAAAAAATACTACTGGTTCATGGTTGGTGCGGTAGAAGTACACAGCTATTTATGATTGCAGATAAATTACTTGAAAAAGGATATATGGTAATTTCTTTTGACGCTCCAGCTCATGGTAAATCTGAAGGTAAAACTACTTTAATGCCTGAATTTATTGAAGCTATTCATGAAGTTAATAAAGAACACGGTCCTTTTGAAGCTGCCGTTGGTCATTCTTTGGGAGGAATGTCTTTATATTCTGCATATGCAGATGGCTTTAAAACAAATAAAATTATATCTATTGGCTCTGGAGATACGATCAGTGAAATTCTAATGAATTTTACAAACAATCTTACATTAAAACCTGAGATTGCTAAAAGAATGAAAAATTATTATGATAAGAAATTAGGTAAAGATATCGATTTAAATGCTAGCTCTGAAACAGCTAAACAAGTAGATATACCTACTTTAGTTGTTCATGATTCTTTAGATGGTGATGTGGCTGTAAGTTGTGCATACAGTATTCGTCAAAACTTAAACCAAGGTTCTATTTTAATCACGCAAGGATTAGGACACACAAAAATCTTACGTGATAAAGAAACCATGAATAGAGTTGTTGATTTTATAATTTCTTAAGTATGAAAAAAATATTTGTTTTATTCGCTGTATTAGCCTTAATTTCTTGTGAATCTATTGCACAGAAAGATAAAGCTTCATCGAAAAAATATAAGGTTCAAAAAACCGATCAAGAATGGAAAAAAGCTTTAACTCCAATGCAGTATTATGTATTGAGAAAAGCTGGAACAGAAAGACCAAACACAAGTGAATTTAACTACTTAAAAGAAAAAGGGACTTTTGTTTGTGCTGGTTGTGAAACTCCTTTGTACAAATCGGAACGTAAATTTAATTCAGGAACAGGTTGGCCTTCTTTTGATAAAGCTATTGAAAACAATATTGAAACTGATGTAGATTATAAGATTGGTTATGCCAGAACGGAACTTAAGTGTAATACTTGTGGCGGGCATTTAGGACATCGTTTTAATGATGGACCCAGAGAGACTACAGGATTACGAGATTGTATTAATGGTGTAGCCCTAAAATTTATTCCTTCAAAAAAATAATGTAAATTAAGAGTTGAAAATTCAACTCTTTTTTATGACCAATTCTTACTTAAATAGCGCTATCAAGCAATTTGAATATTACAAAGATTTAGGAGATAAAACATTTAATCAACTTACTAATGATCAATTTTTTTGGATAGCTGATACTCATGAAAATTCTATAGCAATTATAGTAAAACACATGGTAGGTAATATGTTATCTAGATGGACTAACTTTTTAACTGAAGATGGCGAAAAAGAATAGCGCAATAGAGATGAAGAATTTTTAAATACTTTTGTTTCTAAAGATGAGATAATATCATATTGGCAAAAAGGATGGCAATGTTTATTTAACGCAATTGGATCTTTACATCAAAATGATTTAGAAAAAATTATTTACATCAGAAATCATGGACATACTGTTACGGAAGCAATTAATCGTCAGCTTTGTCATTACTCTTATCATACAGGGCAAATTGTATTTTTAGGGAAAATGTTAACTAACGAAAAATGGCAATCTTTATCTATTCCTAAAGGAAATTCAGAACAATATAATCAAGAGAAATTCTCAAAAAATAAAGTTCGTAAGCATTTTACAGAGGATTTATAATTGTTTGTGTTGTTGCTCTTTCGCATAAAGATGAATACACAACTGTAACTTTATTTGTTTTTGACTCTTTATTTAATTTATCTAATAATTGTTTTGCTGTAGTTCTTCCTACTCTTTTTCCATGTTGATCAACCGTACTTAAGCTAGGTTTTAAATGTTCAGAAATTTTTGTTCCAGCATAACCTATCATTAATAATTTTCTATCCTCTAAAAGTTTTCTTTTACTAGCTGTTCTAAAAGCTGCTAATGAAGCTTCTTCATCTAATGCTATAATTCCATCTACTTTTTCTTCATCAAATAAAACATGAAGTTCATTTTCAATATACATTTCATTTCCTTTAACAATAAGAGGATCTTGATTATCTTTTATAGCCTCTAAATATCCTAATAGCCTTGTATTTTCATCACTTAAATTTTTATTTGAAGAAACTAATGCTACACTAGAAGCTCCTTTAAACTTTAAGTGTCGTACAGCTTTTTGTACAGCTTCAAAATCATTTACCAAAACTTTATCACATTCTACAGGATTATCAACCCTATCAAACATTAATAAATCGATACTTTCTGAAATATCACTTAAATGCTTAAAATCTTGTTTAATTTGTGTCTCTTCAGTTACCGCTATAATAATACCATCAACCAAACCATTTACTAAGGTTTCTACAGCTTTTACTTCTTTCTCAAAAGATTCATTAGTAACGGTAATAATAATATTATAATCTGTATCTGCTAAAACACTTTCAATACCTCTTAAAGCTCTAACTAAAAAGAAATCTTTAATACTTGGTAATACTACTCCTATTGTATTTGTTTTTCCTGATTTTAAATTTAAAGCAGCTCTATTTGGTCTGTAGTTATATCGTTTAGCTGCTTCTTCAACTTTCTTCTTTGTGGCCTCACTAATCTCATAACTATCATTTAAAGCCTTTGAAACTGTAGATGCAGAAACATCAAGAATCTTAGCCAACTCTTTCAGCGTGATACTTTTTTTCATAAAAAATCAATATTTGTTCGGTTCCTTAGGAAGTAAATGTATTAATTTGCTTTTTGTGATCAAAAAAAATGTGATTTCATACTGATAAAAATTAACAAAATGAACTCTTACATATTTACTTCTGAAAACTTAGGATTTAGAAATTGGACTATTAATGATTTAGATAATTTATATAAATTAAATTCCGATCAAGAAGTTATGCGTTTTTTTCCTTCTACAGCTTCTAAAGAACAATGTGAAGATTTTATAAAAAGAATGCAGCAGCAATTTGAAACACATAAATATTGCTATTTCGCTACTGAAAAATTAGAAACTCAAGAATTTATAGGTTTTGTGGGGCTTTCTTTACAAACTTATAAAGCTGATTTTAATCCTTCTACAGATATTGGTTGGCGGTTATTACCAAAGTTTTGGGGAAATGGTTACGCTACTGAAGGTGCAAAACGTTGTTTATCGTACGGTTTTGAAACTTTAAAGTTATCTGAAATTGTTTCTGTTGCTCCTTCAATTAATATTTCTTCAATAAAGGTAATGGAGAAAATAGGAATGCAAAAAGCCAGTACTTTTAATCATCCATTTTTAAAAGAATATCCTAAACTAGAATCTTGTGTATTATACAAAGTAAATACCTGACTCTTTGGTAACAAAAATTTATATTGTTCGTCTCTAACTAAGTAACCAAGTAAAAACAGAGATGAAAAATAAATTATTACCTCAATTGTTTATTATATACACTAGGTATTTAATAGGCTTTGCTTTTGTATTTGCTAGTATTAAAAAAATACAAGGGATGCGATTTACTACCGAAAGTGGTGCTGAAAATCCGATCAACACAGCTTGGCATTTTTTTGAAACACTATATCAATCTGGAATTTATTGGAAATTCTTAGGAATAGGACAATTAATTGCAGGAATATTATTGATGACACAACGCTATGCTAAACTAGGTGCTGTTGCTTTCTTTGCTATTATTACCAATGTTTTTGTTATTACAATATCTTATGATTTTAGAGGAACACCTATTATAACTGGATTAATGTTATTAGCTAATATTTTACTATTGATATGGGATTGGGACACTTTAAAAGTTCTCTTTAATAAAGAACCAAATTTTCCTTCTCAAAACAGATTAGAATCTGAGCCTATATGGATATATATTGGAGTTTCTTTTTTAATACTAACAATAATAAGTACTTTACTTAACATAAAATTTCTTATTATTCCAATGCTCATTTGTATTATAATTATTAGTTGTTTCGGGTTAGTTCTTGGTATCAAAAAATATAAAAACAAGCTTTATAATTAATTACCTTCAAACCAATTTTTAAATAGAGAAACTTTTTCTCTACTTACTATAATTTCTTTTTCGAGTTGAAATGATGTTGTGATTTTTAATCTACTATTAGAATAAACTAACACATCTTTAATTGGATTGATTCCAACTATAAATGTTCTATTTACTCTAAAGAAGTTTTTAGGATTTAAAATTTTTACCAAATCTTCTAATTTAAAATCTAAAATATATTTTTTTCCAGAATTCGTTACTAAATATACTGTTCTTCCTTCAGCATAAAACAAAGAAATTTCGTCTGTTTTTACTGAATGAATATGGTTTCCTAATTTCACTAAAAAGCGATCTTTAAACTTTCTTTTGATTAAATCTTTAGCAACATTAGATACAACTTCTGTTTTTTTGAAAAGATTTTGCATTGACTTTAATTTAGTCATTGCTTTGGAGATATCAGTAAATGTAATTGGTTTTAAAATATAGTCTATACTATTCACCTTAAAAGCATCTATCGCGTATTCATCAAAAGCTGTAACAAATATGATGGGTTTCTCGATCTTAGTTTGATTAAAAATCTCAAAACTTAGACCGTCTGTTAATTGAACATCCATAAAAACAACATCAAATTCATTTTCTGATTGAAAAAATTCTACTGCACTTTGAATACTATCAAGTTTCGTTGAAATTTCAATAGTTCCGTCGTACTTTAAAAGATAACGTTCTAGTTTCTCTACAGCTAAGGATTCATCTTCAACTATTATTATTTTCATTTTAGTTTTTTTCAGTTTTGGTAGTTAGTTTTGGTAAGGTTATCGTTCGTTTAAAATCAGTTGTAATAAGCTGTATTTCTATATCACTATATATTTTATAAACTCTTTCTATCTCTTTAATACTGTGTAATGTAAATGGTGTTGTTATTTTATCATTGGTTACATAAGTTAGAATAAAACTATTTTCCGTTTCTTTTAATTCTATTTTTAATTCTAAATTCGATGAGATGATTGTAGTCCTAATAATTTGTTCAATTGTAAAAAGTAAACTTCTTGGTACAACTAAAAAATCACTTTTAACACCATTTACTATTGTAATATTTCTGAATGGTAAATAATTAAAAAGATGTACCAATTCATTTGTAGCTTCTAATTCCTCATGAATCGTTACCAATTGTTTTTCTTTACTTGATAAAATATAACGATATATTGTTGCTAAATGATCGATAAAATTATCTGCTAAATCAGTATCATTTTGAATTAATACTAATAAGTTTTCTAAACTTTCGAATAATAAACTAGGATTAATCCCTTGTTTAAATTCTTGAAAATCTTCTTCTATAAATTGAAGGTATTGTTCCTCTTCTTTTAATTTATCTGTATTTATTTTATGTAAATATTCGTGACTAATAAAAAGTAAAATATAAATAGCACTTACAACACTAAAAATACTATTGAACAATAATAACTCTTCAAAATTTGGTGAAAACCCTAATATTTTCTTGTAATATATTGTCATAAATAACGATACAATTGCAATACATAATATTATGGTAACGAAGACTTGAATTAGTATAAAAAAAGGACTACTTAATGATTTAAAAAACCTTTTAAATTGTAATAATGAAAACCTTAAAAACTCTTGAACTATGTACGATAACCCAATACACACATATAATTCTTGTCCTAAAAATTCTTGTCGAATTTGTGCTACATTATTATTCACCAAAAGAATTAATAAATACACCACTACTCCACTAAAAACAGGACTTAGTAATCGAAACAAAGGTTTGTGTATAAATAACTTTTTCATCGTATAATAGGTAATTTTACTAGAAATTTATCTCCATTGCTCATTTCTATGTTTTTTCCTGTTAAAAGCAAATACCTTTTGTTAATGTTCTTCAACCCTATTTTAAATGAACTAACCTTTTTAGGCTTCGATGTAATATTATTTTGAACATAAATAAATTCCTCATCATTTGTAATTTTCATCATCAAAGGTTTTTCAATACTTAAAACATTATGTTTAACAGCATTTTCTACCAACATTTGTATAGATAATGGTGGAATTTTAGTTCCTAATAAAACAGGAGATAATGTTATTTCACATTTAAATTTATTTTCGAATCTATTGTTAATTAAAAAAATATATGACGCTACTAATTCCATTTCTTTCTCTAGTTCAATGAGTTTTGTATCATAACTTTTTAAAACATAATCGTACATTAAAGCTAACTTTCTTATAAATAAAGAGGCTTTTGTTTTGTCTTTATGAGTTAATGATGAAATCGCGTTTAAACCATTGAATAAAAAATGTGGACTTAATTGTGATTTTAAAGCTTCTAGCTGATGTTCTATTTGATTCCTCTGAAGTTTTACTGTTTCTATCTGTAATGTAGCATATGCATAATATGAGTATAAAGCAAAATAAACTACTTGAAATAATATTGAAATTATAAAAAATATAATACTCAATTTTATTAAAATCAATGAATATTCTGATAGAAAATCAGAAATAGGATTCAATGCCAAAAGATAGAAGTAAAAAAGAGAAACACTTATTAAAAAAGTAATTACAAAATGTAATATTATTCCTAAAAACAATCGTGTTCCTTCATTTGTTTTCCAAGGTAATTGTTTATCTAAAACTTTGGAAATAACCAAATTTGAATATCCACACACTATCCCCAAACAAGCTAATAAAAAGATGGTAATTATATTAATATCTTCTCCTTTTTGCTCTCCTATTAGCATAAAATATCCCACTGATATTCCTAATGCTAGTCCAGTTATAATAGTAAGAAGATGTATTTTTATTAGTTTCATTTACATGAACTTAAACTTAAGACTTTTAATTTTTTTTTCTTTTTATTACTTTATCTACCTTAGTTCCTTCTTGTTGAATTCTACATTGTTTAACTTCCCCTTTTTTATTAAGGACAAACGTGTATGATACTTCTGGTGAAAATCCATCGACAATAAATTTTGTTTCAGATACAGGAACTAATTCAAGGTTAATTTCTGGATTCATTGGAACCCAAAGTTTATCATTTTCAAAAATAATTTGTTCTTCTATTCCTTTATTTGAAATATAAATTCCAGCTAAATTTCCTAAAACCTCTTTAACTAATTTAATAGGTTTTTCAATAGGCATCCCATATAAAATCCTTCTTGTATTTTTTATAGGTATTTCAATTTGATTTGTAGAATTATTTTGTAAAATAATAATTGTTTTATCGTTATCTATATGCCTTTCTATATAAGTAATATAACCTGCCCATCCTCCAGAATGAGAAACAATTTTATTAAATTTTTCAGAATCTTCAATCATCCAACCATAACCATAATCTGTCTCAGTATTTCCATTAATTTTGTATGATGAAAATATATGCTTTTTTTCCTCTTCAGTCACTAATACATTATTATACAAAGCCCTATCCCATTTCAATAAATCATATAAATTTGAATTTACCATACCATCACCAACAATTCCATCTAAATAAACCACATAATACTCTTTACCTAATTCATCAGGTAATATTTTCTTTTTCAAACTATCAGAATAAATGTACCCTAATGCGTAATTATTAATTTCTTTAGGATTGAATCTTCTTCTGTGTACGAAAGTATTCTTCATTTTTAAAGGATCAAAAATCTTTTCTTTCAAATAATCTCCATATTCTTTCTTACTTACTCTCTCAATTATTGTAGCTAATAATAAATATCCTGTATTGCTATATTCCCATTTTTGATTTGATTCAAAATTTCTCTTTGGTTTAACTTTATGAAAAAGATTTATAATATCTTGATTTGTGGCAATTTTACTTTTATCTAATTCATTATTTGACAATTCCATATAATCTGGTAAACCACTTGTATGTGTTAACAAATTTTGTATCGTTATAGCTTTGTATTCTTTTAACTCAGGGATGTATTTTGATATGGTATCTGTTAAAGATAATTTTCCTTCTTTTTCAAGTAAAATTATTCCCATTGCTGTAAATTGTTTAGATACAGAAGCTAATTCAAAAGTAGTTTCTAAATTTAATTTAATCTGATCTTTTTCATTCGCCAATCCGAAACTTTTTTGGAATATTATATCTCCTTTTTCAGCAACAAGAACATTACCGTTAAATTTCTGATTATTGTACAACTCTGAATACAATAAATCTAATTTCTTTGTTTTTTCGTTAATTATAATTTTAAACGAATCGTTATTTTTATTGTGATACTCACAAGAAACCAAAATTAAAAATGTCATTATAAAAACGAAAAGTAAACTCTTTTTCATATTAAAATTTTTATTGTATAATTTTTAATAAATTGCTTTTATAGCCCTACCAAAATAAAGATCTGAATCTATACTTTTAGCTCTTTTTAAATAAGCGTCTTTAACACGTTGGGAAGCCTGTTTCACACTTGGAGCAAAAGCGATTAAAACAGATGATAAATAATTACTTGAATTGATAGTATGTAAAGACTCTAATATTTTAATTAATTGCTTTTCTGTTAAATCTCTTTTAGCTAATTTTTTATAAACATCAGATGCATAATAATCAGAATCTACATTCTTTTCTACAAGTGTTATTAATTCATTTAATGATTTATCATTTAAATCCTTTTTAAGTAAATCTTTAATTACATTTGAAGCATAATAATCAGAATCTACATCTCCCATAGACTTAATAAAAGTATCATAATTCTCTTTAGATAAATCTTTCTTTTTTAATGCTTTTTTCAAAATTTGACTCTTATAATAATCTGAACTAATACTGTTAGATAATTTCATAATTTTATTCATATTTGATTTATTTAAATCTCTATTTTCTAAAATTTTAGTTAACACTTCAGATAAATAATAATCTGAGCTAATATTTTTAGAAATTTCTAATAATTTATCTAATTGCTCGTCTGTTATCTCTGTATTATCAATCGCATTTTCTATTAACTGAGATTTATAATAATCAGATTTTATAGTTTTTGTGGCATTTAAATATGCTGATACTGATTGTTCATTTTGTAAAAATAAATTTTGATTTTTTTGAAGAATATCCGATAAATAATAGTCAGAATCAATAGTAGTACTAGCTAAATTTATAAGTTTTATTAATTCCGAATTATCCAAACCCTTATCTAACAAAAGTTTAAAATATGTAGATTCAGCATAATCGCCATTTAATTTTTCTATTTCATTAAAAACTGCTGTTGCTCCTCCTCTTCTATAAAACCTTTCTACTCTAGATTTTGCAGCAATACCAGTATACCTTACAATTTCTGGAAGAATTTCAGCTAACCAAATTTTCCCTTCAGGGTCAAAGTTTTTTTCACTCCACCCAACATAATATCTCTTTTTTAAAGAGCCACTTTCTGCTTCAATTACCAGCCTTCTCTTTTTTCCAAAACTTGTTTTTTTAATCTCTATAAAACCATCTCTTGAAATTGAAATAATATCTTTATCATCATCTGAAACCTCTATATCTCCTTCGTATTCTATATGAAACTTTCCTTTTCCTTTAATAAACAGAGTAATATTTCCTACTGCTTTTTTAAAATTTTCATTCTTTCCATAGACTTTAATATTTGTCTGTGCTGCTAAATTATATGCAATAGATGATAATATTAAAATCAATGTTAGTATAATCGATTTTGTTCTCATGACTTTGTTTTTTGTTTTACTTTTTCAAAAGTATTTGAAGTTTAAACTTAAAAAAAACGAAATGTAATCAACCGTATTTTTAATGTAGTCAATTGTAAAATTTAATTTTATATCTTTAAAATGCATTTCATTTTATACGGATATGGATAAAAATTCAATTTCAAATTTACTTGAAGAAAAACATCAACAGTTATTTCAATGGATATCTAAACAAGAAGGAAAATATTGGGAGAAAGGACCAATAAATCGATGGACAGCTGGTCAACAAATTCAACACCTTGTAGATTCTATTAAACCATTGAATCTTGCTTTAAATTTACCGCCATTTATTTTAAAAGCAAAATTTGGCACAACTAATAGAGAATTAAGAACATATGAAGAGATTGTGAAAAGATATGACGAAAAATTAATAAAATATAAAGACAAAGCCAGAGATTTTAATAGTAAAGTAAGTACTCCAAACGAAAAAAAAATAATTAAACTTGTAGCTACTTTAAAAAAGCAGAATAAAAAATTACAAAGTAAGACTAAAAAGTTAAGTGATTATAAACTAGACAACTTAATTTTACCCCATCCATTACTAGGAAAAATGCCACTTCGAGAAATAATTATGTGGACTGCGCATCATACAGAACATCACACAAGAGATTTAATTGAAAACTACTCTTAAAATACCTATATTTGTGCCTCTAAAAAATGTAGTAGACATCGATGTTCAATAATTTAAGTGAAAAATTAGATAAGGCTCTACACTCGCTGAAGGGTCATGGTAAGATAAATGAGGTTAACGTTGCCGAAACTTTAAAAGAAGTTCGTAGAGCACTTTTAGATGCCGATGTTAACTTTAAAATTGCAAAACAATTCACAAACTCGGTTAAGGAAAAAGCCATAGGACAAGACGTATTAACAACGTTAAATCCTGGTCAGTTAATGGTTAAAATCGTAAAAGACGAGTTAACTGAATTAATGGGAGGAGATACAGTAGGTATTAACCTTGGCGGGAGTCCAACTGTAATTTTAATGTCTGGTTTACAAGGATCGGGTAAAACAACCTTCTCAGGTAAACTGGCCAATTATTTAAAAAACAAGAAAACTAAACAAGTATTATTAGTAGGTTGTGATGTTTATCGTCCTGCCGCTATTAATCAATTACAAGTTGTTGGAGAACAAATCGGTGTTGAAGTTTATGCTGAAGTAGGAAACCAAAATCCTGTTGAAATTTCTCAAAATGCAATTAAGCATGCAAAAGCAAACGGAAAAAATGTGGTTATTATAGATACCGCAGGTCGTTTAGCTGTTGATGAAGAAATGATGACTGAGATTTCTAATATTCATAAAGCTGTAAATCCAAATGAAACATTATTCGTTGTAGATTCTATGACAGGACAAGATGCAGTAAACACTGCTAAAGCCTTTAATGATGTTTTAAATTTTGACGGAGTTGTACTAACAAAATTAGACGGTGATACAAGAGGTGGTGCTGCATTATCTATTAAATCTGTAGTTGATAAGCCAATTAAGTTTATTGGTACGGGTGAAAAAATGGATGCTATTGATGTATTCCATCCGAATCGTATGGCTGATCGTATCCTTGGAATGGGAGACGTTGTGTCGTTAGTTGAGCGTGCTCAAGAACAATATGATGAAGCTGAAGCTAGAAAATTACAGAAGAAAATTGCAAAAAACCAATTTGGTTTTGACGATTTCTTAAATCAAATTCAGCAAATCAAAAAAATGGGTAGCATGAAAGATTTAGTTGGAATGATACCTGGTGCTGGAAAAGCTTTAAAGGATGTAGATATTGATGATGATGCATTTAAAGGAATTGAAGCTATTATATTTTCAATGACCCCTGAAGAAAGAAGTAAACCTTCTGTTATAAACGCAAGTAGAAAAAAGAGAATCGCTAAAGGTTCTGGAACCTCAGTACAAGAAGTAAATCAACTCATGAAACAATTTGATCAAATGAGTAAAATGATGAAAATGATGCAAGGTGGCGGAGGCAAAAGAATGATGCAAATGATGCGAGGAATGAGATAAAAAATTACAGAAGAGAAGTGTGCCCACTTCTCTTTTTTATTTACACAACATAAACAACACACTAACAACAAAAAATGATTTTATTAGACGGAAAAAAAACTTCTGCCGACATTAAAGAAGAAATAGCTTTAGAAGTTGGTGAATTAAAGAGAAACGAAAAAAAAGCGCCTCATTTAGCAGCAATTATTGTTGGTAATGATGGGGCTAGTTTAACTTATGTTAATGCAAAAGTGAAAGCATGTGAACGTGTAGGTTTCGAATCAACTTTAATTCAATTACCAGAAGAAACTACTGAAGCTGAATTGTTAAATGAAATTGAAATCTTAAATGTCGATAATGATATTGATGGATTTATTGTACAACTACCTTTACCTAAACATATTGATGAACAAAAAGTTTTATTAGCTATAGATCCAGCCAAAGATGTAGACGGTTTTCATCCTGAAAATGTTGGTAGAATGGCTTTAAACTTACCTACTTTTATTTCTGCAACTCCATTTGGGATTTTAGAATTATTAGACCGTTATGAAGTTGAAACTTCAGGAAAAAATGTTGTCGTTATTGGACGTAGCCATATTGTTGGAAGTCCTATGAGTATTTTACTTTCTCAAAAGAGAAAAGTCGGAAATGCTACTGTAACTTTAACGCATAGTAGAACTAAAAATTTAGAGAATATTACTAAAGAAGCAGACATTATTATTGCTGCCATTGGTATTCCAGAATTTTTAAAAGGTAATATGGTAAAAGAAGGTGTTGTTATAATCGACGTGGGAATTACAAGAGTTGCTGATCCTTCTAAAAAAAGTGGATTTAGACTAGTTGGGGATGTGGCCTTTGACGAAGTAGCTGAAAAATCTTCTTTTATTACTCCTGTTCCTGGCGGTGTTGGTCCTATGACTATTGCTATGTTATTAAAAAATACCTTAATAGCGAATAAACGTAGAAATTAATTTTTAATTTTTTATATAAAACAGAGCCTCTAAAAGTAGAGGCTCTGTTATATTTTAAAACTTTATATAAAATCTATTTTCTTACTGCAATTGGATCTGGATCATTATCCTTATCTTGAACAAAACCATCACCAGTTACACCTCCTGAAATTAATAAACCACATACATGAGGTGAAGCCATAGAAGTACCACTAATTGTGTTATAACCTCCATCTTTCCATGTAGATAAAATTGAAGTACCTGGCGCAGCATAATCAACAGGTTCTCCATAGTTAGAACTACTTGCTAAAACTTCATTTATAGTCATATTAGAAATTGTATATACATTAGGGTGATTAACACGAGCAGGTGAATAGAAAGATGCATCATCATCAGAGTTTCCTGCTGCAATAGCGATATTAATTCCTAAGTTTGCCACATTTAAAGTTGCTTGATCAACAGCAGAATCAGTATATCTAGATCTTGGGCCTAAACTCATATTTACTGCATCACCAGCAGATCCATTTGCTGCTACATAATCTAAAGCCTGAACAGTCCACGAAAACTCACCTGTACCTCTTGAACTTAAAACTTTTAATGCTACTAAGTTTGCTCCAGGTGCAACTCCAATTACTCCAATATTATTATCTAATGCACCAACAGTACCAGCAACATGAGTTCCATGACCATTTCCATCATTTGCATCTTTTGAGTCTTTTCCAGAAGTAACAAAAGTTCTACTTCTATTTACATCAACATTTAAATCTGGATGATCTAAATCAATACCAGAATCAATTATCCATGCAGTTTGTCCAGCTCCACTAACAGCACCTCCAACTCTTGTTATTCCCCATGGAGTTTCTTGTGAAGGAGTACTTCCTCCACCTCCACCTGGCCCTCCTTTACCAGGAGGTGGTGCTAATGTGATTAAATAATCTTTTTCTATAGATTTAACTCTTGGATCATTTTTTAAATCAGCCACTTGCTTATCTGTAAGATTAGCTACAAAACCTTGAAGCGCATACCCAAAAGTTGTTTTTATATTTTCTCCTTTAATTTTAAATCCATCAAATTTATTACACACTTCAGTTTTTAATGAAGCTACAGTACTCTCATAAGCTATTTTAGTACCTCTTGCTGAAGGTCTACTTAATGTTCCATTAGTTAATGTAACAATGTATTGCCCTGCAATTATTTCTGAAGAATTCTCAACAATAGATTCGATAGAAACTTCTGATGTATCTTCAGATGAATTACATCCAACAAATGCAACTCCCGTAATTGCCAATGCTGTTAATTTTAAATAAATTTTTTTCATTTTGAAAGGTTTTTATAAAATAAATCGAGCTAATATAGTTATTTATTTAACATATATTTAACTTAACTGTAAAAAAAACAAAAAATCCACAATTTAAAAGTTAAAAAAAATATTTGCATTTTATTTTTTAATTCCCGGTAATCCTTTCGGTTTTTTAGTTTGCCAATAGAATATCTCTGCCTTTTTCTCTTTAGGCCAAATCTCATCTAATGTATCTCCATTATAAACTTTACCATTTTTTATTACATGAGTAATTGTATTAGTATTACGAATATTTTCTAATGGATTTTTATCTAAAATTAAAATATCTGCTAGTTTCCCTTTCTCTATACTTCCTAAATCTCCATCTAAACCAATAGCTCTTGCTCCTAAAATCGTTGCCACTTTTAAAGCATCAAGGTTTTTCATTCCTCCACTAGCAACAGACCAAAGCTCCCAATGATATCCTAAACCTTGTAATTGCCCATGACTTCCAATACCTCCAATACCATCAGATTCTATTAAATCTTTCATAAACTCAGCATGCTTTTTAAACACATGTTCTTCATCCATGAACCAACCTGGTCTTCTTCTAGATTTCTGAGCTAATTCTTCATAAGGTGTGAAATATTGAATTTTTTTATCTCCCCAAACGTTCTCTCTCGAATAATAATAATTCTCAGCCCAAGGCCCTCCATAAGAAACCAATAATGTTGGTGTTACTGCCATTTTAGAGTCAGCAACAGTTTTAGTAACATCTTTATAAATTGGATAAATTGGGAATGAATGCTCATGACCTGGATAACCATCTAAAAGTTGAGTCATGTTCAATTTAAAATCTAATCCACCTTCAGTAGTAGGCATTAATTTTAACTCCTTTGCAGCCATAATAATCCATTGGCGTTGCTGGCGATTTCCTACTAAATACATTTTAATACTCTTTGTATTATAATATTCACTGTATTGCTTTAGTACATCTTTAGCATGATCTAAACTTGTAATTTGATATTGCCAAAAACCTACACCCGGCCCAGTACTATAAACTCTCGGACCATGAAGCATACCCGAATTTACCATATCAGCATATGTTAATACATCTGTAGTACCAGTTTGTGGATCTCTAGTTGTTGTAACTCCATAAGCTAAATTTGCAGAATATAACCACACCTGATTTTTATGTAATCCCCAATACGGCCACATATGTGCATGAGTATCTACAAAACCAGGAACAATTGTTTTTCCTGTGATATTTATTACTTTCGCTTTTTTTGATGCATTTAAAGTTCCAGACTTACCTACAGCTTTAATTCTATTGTTTTCTATTAATACATCACCATTTTCTATAACTTCCTCACCATTCATAGTAATGATTCTTCCTCCTTTTAATAATAATGTTCCTTGAGGGATATCTTGTATATATTTTACCTTAATCTTAAACTCTTGTGCTTTAAACTTAGGTGTTTTTTTCTTCTTAGCTTTTTTGTCTTTACTATCTTTTTTATCTCCTTCTTTTTTCTTTTTAAGTTCCATTTCTTTCTTCTTAGCAGAGGCAAGACTATCTTTGAACTTCTTGCCTGCATCTAAATCGTATTTGAAATGACTAGCTCCTAAAGACCAATGTACTTCTTTACTATCTGAAGACCAAGCAGGAAACTCTCCTCCTAAAATAGTTAATTTCATTGCTGGAAAAGAAGCATTTTGTGGTTTTGCTAATGAAATTGATGGTGTTTTTCCAAAACGGGGAATAATAACAGTATAAATATTATTATTAATTTGTGCTAACGCTGATTTTCCATCTGGAGAAATTTGAATTTCTGAAGGTTTAGATGCTTTACTACTTTCTCTCCATCCTTCTTCATTACTTGGCATTGCTGTATGTGAATGATCATCATTTGCATGATTATGTCCCTTTCCGAAAACATCACCAGAACCATAAGTTGTAATTCCTGATAATTTTAAATGTTGTTTTTCATCTGTTCCATCCCAACGAATAGAAATTAGTCCTTTCTCAAAATGATTTAAATAAATGCGATTATCAATTTTAGTAAAATGAGGTTTTCCTCTTCCCTTTGTTTTATCAATAATAGTAATAGCTCCACCATCTGAAGGAATCCAAGCTAAATCCTCTTGTACTCTACTTGTAAAAGGACTCACTGCATCATCATAAACTTGTGCAGCTCCTTTAATAAATACAATTCTATCTGAAGAATATGACCAACTAGGCTCAGTATAAATACCTACTTCTTTTGTTAACTGAACTGGTTTTGCTCTACCTGTACTATTTATTTTATATAAATGACCTCCACCTTGTTTCCAAGTTGTAAAAACAATGCTTTTCCCATCAGGAGACCAAGCTGGATACGCTTCAGTAAAATCATTTTTAGTTAATCTTCTAGGCTTACCGTTAGGTAAATCCATAACATATAATCTATTTAAAGCCGTAAATGCAAGTTTGGTTCCATCTGGTGAAGGTTTTGCATCTCTAATTTGAGTTACAAAAGCTTCTTTAGTATCTTCTATAGGATATTTAAATTCTAACCTAGGTCCCATATCTAAATTTACGTCTACTGAGAAAGGAATTTCTTTTGCTGATCCTCCTGAGACAGGAATTGAATAAATTTTCCCTCCATAAGAAGCTATTAAATTTTTACTATCTGGTGTAAAAGACATAGCAGGTAACACACCCAAAGGAGCAATTGACTCTTGTTCATCTCTTTGGACTGGATAAGCTAGCCATCTTTCTTCTCCTGATTTTAAATCACGTAAAACCAAACCTGTTTCATCTTCAAAACGAGTTCCGTAAACCATCCAATTTCCATCATTTGATAATGTAGGAGTAAAAGCTGATCCATATCTTGAGGTAATAACAGATCTATCACCATCTTCCATATCATAAGTTCCTATTTGATATTGAGGCAAACTTGCGTTATAATTCCATGAACCAAAACGTTGCGAAAAGTATAATAATTTTCCATCTGGACTAAAAGCAGGATCAATTGCTTTTATTGATTTAGGTTTATCGAACAATTGTGATCCTGAACCACTATCTTTATGATAAATGTGTAATTTTATATTTCTTCTTCCTTTTCCTCCAACTATATAATCTCCATCTGGAGTCCATTCAGCTGAAAAAAAATTATGTTTACTTTCTTTAGTAATTTGTTTATCCTTTTTGGTTTTTAAATCAAGTGTCCAAATATTATCAGAACCACTTTTATCTGAAATAAACACTAATGATTTTCCGTCTGGACTATATTTAGGATGTACATCATAAGCTAATCCCTTAGTAATTTGAGTTGCTTTTCCTCCAGTAATTGGAATTGTGTAAATGTCTCCCATTAAATCGAAAACAATTGTTTTACCATCTGGACTAACATCTAAAGAAATCCAAGTTCCTTTATCTGTAGTAAATGAAATTGTTCTTTTAGGCTCAAGCGGGAGTGTTTTTGTAGCCTTTTTCTTAATAGAATCTTTCTTCTTTTTTGTTTCTTGAGCAAAAATACTGTGTATACTCGTAAACAAAAATAAGAGTACGAATACTCTTATTTTACTTTTAATTATCATATTTATCTGGTTAATATTCTAACCAAATATATTGATTTTTCAGTTTATTTAAAACACCTAAATCTTTAATTAACAAGGTTTATAATAATCGTTTTCTAATTTCAGCCAAACTATCATCGATTAATAATTTTCCATCTCTATATACTTCTTTTAATTCACCTTTTTGTTCTTCTTCCCAAGAAACTTGATCAACTAATTTGTACGTGTCATTTACTTTTTCAATTTTAATTAATCCTTTCGCTGATTTTTTAGTTCCATCATCTGTAATTGGATCTTTAAAAATGGCTCTTCCTTCTCCAGCTACTTCTCCGTACGTTGCTTTCATAGCGAACCCGAAAGTATCTCTTGTATTATATTGATATGTAAAAGAACCGATTCCTAAAACAACATTGGTAGATGCAAACCCTTTTTGTTTTAATCGCTCACAAATTTGAGTTGCTCTAGCTAAAGTGATACTGTCACCATAAATAGCTCCGATGTGTGCATCTAACTCTTTATACCCTTTTTCATTTGTAACTCCACCAAAAATATCCCAAAGTAATTCTACTACTCCTTTTTGTTCAACTTCTGAATTCGCATTTGGATTTCCACAAATAATATCAACTGGATCTCCACTATCTGGACGAATGACTACTTTTCCATCTCTTGCTAAAACCTCTTCTTTTAAATTCGGAAGATATTCTGTTAGCACTTTCCATAAATCCCAAGTATCAGAAACAATAGAAACAATTCCTTTAGGATACACTTCTGTAATTAATCTTTTAAATGTTTCTTCTTCTCCACTATTCGTTCCCATACACATTACAGAGTGTTCGGTTGCAGCAACAGATCCTCCAATTAACTCAGTATCAGAATTTGCATTATAGTATTCTTCTAAAAAATCTACTGATGGAATTGTATCTGTTCCTGTAAAACTTAATAAGTGACCAGATGCAGATAAAACAGCAGCTTCTAATCCTGCCATACCGCGCATAGAAAAATCGTGACCTTGCCAGTCTACAAATTCAGGAATTGAAGAAGTTTCTAAAGCATATTTATCTAAAATCTTTCTGTATTGCTTCGCTATTGTTGCTGAATTACAAGGCATCCAAATTGTTGTAGATAATAAAGTCTCAAAATAATTTGTTAACCAGAAAAACTCAGGTAATGTATTATACATCGTAAACATTGGTACACGAATCGGTACTGAAACTCCTTCTGGTAAAGCTTTAATTACCATTGGTAAAAATCCTAAATCGTGTAATGCTTCAATATGCGCTATACCCACTTGATTTTCGCCTAAATAATTGTTGATTCTTCTCGCATATCTTTTTGAAATTTCTTCTTTTGATTGCTGAAAGAAATTCTTCGAAAAATCATCAATAATATATTTTTTAATGAAGTATTGTAAGCCGAAGAATACAACTTCGTTTACACCTTCAATTCTACTTTTTCTTGGTGTCCAGTTAGAATATACTAAAGTAGTGTTATCAGGATATTGTCTTCTGTGATCTACTTTGTATCCGTCTGTATATAATAAGGGATTCATATGTTTATTTTTTTAATTGCTGTTGATTCTGCACCGTAAGAGCCATAAATTTCATCAAAATTTTCTTTTAATAACTCCCAATTTAATTCTGGTTCATATTGATCTAAACACGTCATTATTAAAGTTGATTTCTTTGATTTATTATAAATCTGGTCAATATTTTTCGCATGTAATAATAACAGTATGTTTAGTTTAGCTGTTCGTAAATGTTTCTGAAATTCGTTGTAAACACAGGTTTCTTCTTCAGTATTTACCAATTCTAATTCTTCTTCATTTAGCATCCAACCATTTCCATGTCGTGTCGCATAAGATCTTGTTATATAATAGGTTTCTATATTTTCAATGTTTAACTTTTCACAAATCTCTATGGCATTTTTTGCTGTGGTGTTTGCATAAGTGACATTAGGAAACGTACCATGATTCATATCTAATAATACTCCTTGACTACCTTCGAAAATAATGGTTTCATATGTATTTAAAAAAGAATAGTCTTTAATTTTTATATCTAAATCGGAAACACAATCTAAAAAATATGCTACTTCAGCGCTTAATTCTGGAATATCATATAATCCGTAATAGTTTGCAATACTGTTTAGTTTTTCTAAAAGCATAGATTTAGGACCGACCAAATCAATTGCATACAATTTATACGGTCCTTCATTTCTCTTCATTGTTGCTCCTATCCCTTTACCACAACTTCCGTGAACTAAATTTTTATTGTTTTTTCTATTCGACCAAACATCGAAAGGAGTCGTTACTTTTGCCAATGGATGAACTGACAAAGTAACGTTGCCTTTCTTCTTTTTTAATTCTTGTAATTCTGTATGCAAAAAAGTAGGATGAATAGTACAGTGTTCGCTAAAATAAGAAGGTAATCCACGTAATGCTCCACTACAAAAACTAGAATGTACGTGTTTTCTATCTCCTATTTTTACCGTATGTGCTGCTTGTTGTCCGCCCGAAAAACGAACTACTATAGCTTCTGGATTTTTAGTACACAAAAAATCTGTTGTAATACCTTTTCCTTCATCACCAAAACCTAATCCTATAACTATTTTTGCTTTTTTCATCTTTATAACATTTCTATATCATCAAAATTTACTCCTGAAATATCTGTTTTTCCACTTGCTGATGGATAATTTTCACATACTACTTTTGTAATAACTTCAGGAATTGTTCTGTAATCACTAACAGAAATACAATTGTCTCCTAATAATTGTTTCCAGCCTTTTTCTGCTTGAATTGCTCTTCCGGAATGATTTACGCTGATATGGAATACATCATATTTCTTTTGAACTTCTTGAAACAATTCCATTTCTGAAAATGTTTGCTGACCGCTTCCCATAATTTCTTTTATTGCTGAAGCTGGTAAATGTTTCAAATTAGGTTCGTCTCCAATCGTAAATAAAATTCCTTTTTGATTTCTCTTTTCAAAAGCATCTGTTCTTGTATGGAAGGCAGCGAAATACCATGATAACAAGTAACTTTCACCTGCATTTCCACCTCCACCAGATTCGATATAAGTTCTCGTTAACCACATATCTAATTCTTCATCACCAGATTCAAACTGACCAACTTGTAATGGATAACTGTCACATTCATGATCTCCGATTCCCAAGAATAATAAAGCGACATCTTCTGCTCCATTTTGAATAATTCCTCCCATTAACTTAGGCAAACCTTCTTTAATTAAATCGTGTGGAATGTGTCCCATACTTCCTGTAACATCTAACGCTAAGATTACTGGAAATGAATTTGGGTGTACTTCTGAATCTCTCGCTTCTCTGAAATCTACCCCATTCGGATTCATTGAATTGTGCGCGCGTCTTTCTCTATTCTGCTTAAAGATTTCATTTATTGACTTACTTGCGTAGCCTTCCTTTTGTGCTTTTAAAGCTCTTTTACTTAAATTGTATCTAGTTCCTCCCATAATTATATTTTTTTACCGAATAAGTATTCGTATCGTTTTTGTGCAATTTCTAATTGAATGTTTAAGTTTCTGATTTTTAAGGATAATTCTATGTCTTTTATCACAAAACTTTCCGGATCAAAATCTGCAAACGTTAAACTGTTTTTATCTAATGGACTGATGTCTATCGCTCCTTCTTGTTCTCTAGTTAATCTTTTAATTTTTAACTCGATGTCTTCTACTCTTCTTCGATAGATTAATTCTGCATCTTCTCCAATAGTTTTGGCTCTGTCTTCTCTAATTTGATCGTTATTCCTTCGTAAGGCATCAACAAATCTTGGTTTTAATTCTTCACTCATACTATTTATTTTATCACAAACAAATTCATTTGCGTAATTACAACACAAATATAATTCAAGAAAACATATCTACAAAATATTTTGCGTTACATTTACACAATTAAATTAAATTTTAAAGTTTTTAACTATTTTTTTAAAGTAATTTTTCCCTTCTACATTATCAATCATGTAGTTTGGAATACTTTTTAAACCATGTATTCCAGCCATTATACTAGTTGTAATAGAAGCTACTGAATCTACATCTCCTCCTAAATAAATTGATTTTTGTAATGCATCAAAAGCATCTGCACTCTGTTTTAAAATATACAAAACGCAACCTGTTGTATATTTTGAATCTGAAGGCATTCCATGAATTCCGCTTAAAAAATAAGGAACTTCTATTGGTTGTTTTCCACAAAGAGTGACAAAATCATTATTTGTTAAATCATTATAATCTGGTAAATCTTCAATCAAACGTAGATACGTCTTGTATTCCTCATTTAATGAAACTGTTTTAAAACAATAAGCTATTACATCTTTTACATTACCATTCTTCTGGATTAAAAACTCTGTTGCTCTGGCGATACATTGACTAGATAATATGGCATTTATATTAGGATGCGTTGCATTTGCATTGATTTCTGCATATTGATTTATAAGATCACTTTTTATTAAACCTAAAGGAACAGATCGCATTGCTGGAGCATTTCCAGGATTTGGACGATCTTTTTGAAATTCACGAATTTCTTCAATAGTCTTTTCGCCAGAAAAACACCAACGCATAGATCCATGTCCGTTTCGTCCGTAACCTTTTTCTAATTTTCCTTTTTCATACTCTTCAGTCCATTTTTGTACTAATAAAGCTTCACAAAACTTTTCTTTAGACTGTAATGCTTTTAATACACCAATAGTCATTTCGGTATCATCGGTATATTCCCATTCATGATAATTTTCAGTGAATACACTTATCTTTTCATCAGGTACTTGAATCTTGTGCCTTACATTTACAAAAGAGGAAAAATCAACGTGTTTTCTTATCCAATTTCTATCTTGAAATTCTACACCTGCTCCATAAGCGTCTCCAATTGCTGTTCCTAATAATATTTCATATAACTTCATTTTTCTACTAACTTATCACGAACTTCCATTAAAACATAACCTAACAAATTTAATCCTTTCCACCTGTTCGGATTTTCAATATTCTTGTAATCTGAAGCCAAACCAACTCCCCATACTTTATCATACGGACTAGCTTCTACCAAAATTCTATCTTTAGTGTTGATTAGAAATTCTTTTAATGCGTCGTTTTGAGAGAACTTTGCTAAATTCCCCTTATAGACTATTAAATATTTCTGATTATCCCAAACTGATGAATTGAATCCTTTAACTTTTCGTCCTAGTTGTTTCACATCATGCGGATGTTTTGAGGATAAGATTTCTGCTAAAACCTCATCATCGTTAAACAATCTAGCTTTTTCTGCCATCATGTAATGTTCAGCAGTTTTGTATGCAATTCCGTTGATAACAAAATCAGACTCCCACCACTGACTAAAGCATGATTTGCTTATACTTCCGTCTTTCTTTGGTTGATGTCCCCAGAAGAATATGTATTTTAAATGTTCTCCTGTATTATATCTTTCTTGTATAGTTGTATTTGAATATTTCATAGCTTTTATATTCTATAATCTTCCTTCTATTTTCATTTTAATTAATCCAGCATGAGATAGAGGTTTTCTAGGATTTTCGATATCTTCATTTGTTTCATAATCTAAAAGAACTAATGTTTTACTTTTAGATAATTTAGTTAACTCTCTTAATTCATCTTGTAAAACATGATCTAAAACCCAATTATATACTGGTAAATAAATTTCTTTTCTTGCTGATATATAATCTAACAACTCCTCTCCTTTTACTCCTTTTCTATGTCCTAAAGGTTTTCCAAATTTTCGAACTGTTCTTTTTAAACCTTTCATGGAAGTTACCTCAAACTTTGATTCATCTACATCATGTGTTTCAAAAACTTTTAATCCTTGCCATATTCCTTCTACAGAAGCTGAATATTTACCTTCAGAAAAAGGAATTGGAATATTTCCTAAAGGATAAAACGGACTAAATTTTACCATTGGCATTTCTCCTTTTGAAGTTACATCAACTATAACTGCATCTGGAAAATCTTTTAAAATGTTTTCTATCTTTCTTCTTTTACTTTGAATAACAATCATGAAATTAGTTTAAATAGTTAATTATTCTTTTTTCCATTGATGAAAAAAGAATCAAAAAAATCTAGTCTTAAGAAAATTACGTTCTAAAACCTCATCCTCGACACTAAATAAAAAGAACTCGCTTCGCTTAAACAACTTTTTATTTTTTACGTGTCTTACGGTGGATTTTTAGGCTTATTTTCTAATGACAGCTTATATTTATTATTAATTTAAAATATTATATTCTTCAATCTTATTTTGATGTGAACCTGAAATAAATTCAGGTTGACGTGTATTCTTTAACTATACATTTCGAATAATTATAAAGTTTATTAATCTGGAATATTATATTTCTTTTTAATAACATTATATGAACTTTCATTTCTTCCGCTTTCATCTGGATATAATGAATATAACTCTTTACTTTGTATAAACTCCTTCGTATCGATATTTAAAGCCGTTAAACATCCATTAAAAGCTGCTCCGGTATCTACATTCCAAACATTAGCTCCGTTCATTGGCCCAAATTGATTATATCTTGTTGTTGGTGTATGTCCGATATAAATCTCATGAAATAAGGTCAATCGTTTCGGGTACAATGGTGAATCTTTATCTAAAGTTTTGTCTAAAGAAATTGCCGTTTCCCAAAGTGTTCGATCCCAATTAAAATTAGATTCATACACTTCTTTTTGCGGTCCGTGCATTGATGAAAAACCAGCATGAATAAACAATCGATTATCAGCATCAATATGAAATAATTTCATCTGTTCTATAAACTGTAAGTGCTGTTGTTTATCATATTCTGTATACCCTTCATAACTTTCAATTGTTTTAACACCTCCATGAAATAACCAAATGTCATTCGTTATTCCACTTCTTAACCAGTTTTCGCAATATTCATCGTGATTTCCTTTTATGAAAATACAATCGTGTTTTTCTCTTAATTTCATTAAATAATCGATAACCTGAGCAGATTCACTCCAACCATCTACATAATCTCCTAAGAAAATTAAGGTATCGTTTTGTTGTAATTCTAATTTATCAATTAACTGACGTAAGCCTAATAAGCCTCCGTGTATATCTCCTATGGTAAATGTTCTTGGTTCCATTTTATAATGCCTCTTGAAATTGTGTTAAAAAATCTAGCGCTGTACCTCTAAACTTGTAAAACTTCTTTTTATCTCCGAAGTTTTCTGTAAAGTTGTTGTCTTCTAGATTTACGTCTATTACAGCCCCTCCGTATTTAATTGTTTGTTCTACTAATCTATTCGGTAAAGTAGTAGCACCAGAACTACCTAAAATTATTAAAACTCCAGAATTTTTAGCTATTTTTAATGTTGTGTGTAATTTAAAATTTCGTTCATTATAAAACTCGTCAAACCATAAAATATTCGGACGCGTATCTGTTCCGCATTTTGGACAAACTAATAATTGCTTTTCATCATAACTTAAATCCTCATCTATAGCTTTTAACTGAATCTCTTTAGACATTTCATAAACATCTTTCGAACATTCATCTGCACAACGCATTTCTCTTAAATTACCATGTATTTCGTATACAGTTTTAGATCCTGCTCTTTGATGCAAGTTGTCTATATTCTGTGTGATTAAATGAAAACGATCTTGTAAAGTGTTTTCTATTTCAACTAATTTAAAATGCGAAGCATTCGGTTTAGCTTCTGCAAACATTTTCTTTCTAAAAAATGTGTATTGCCAAACTTCATCTGCATTCTTACTAAAATGTTCAAAAGTTCCAAACGATTCGGGTTTGTAATATTTCGTTCCTTTTATCCATATCCCATCTGTTCCTCGGTAAGTTGGTATTCCACTTGCTGATGATATTCCTGCTCCTGTAAGGAATGTGATGTTATTTCTATTATTTTTTGAATTTACTTTAGTTAGTATTTCTTTTAACTCTTTCATTTTATTTCTTTATTTATCATTCTTTTTTCCATTGATGAAAAAAGAATCAAAAAATCTAGCCTTAAGATCATATCACTCTAAAAAAGAATATCCTCGATGAACTCGTTTCACTCAGACAGCTTTTCATTCTTAACACATCTTGTGGTAGATTTTTAGGTGTATTCTCTTTATGACACTTCTCATAATTAACTTTTAAACTCTTTTGTACATCATAACTATTTCTAGTGTATAATTTATCTCTAAAATTATCTTATGCCTATTTTATCTTCTAATGAAGAAGGCAATTTATAAATTCGTTCTTTGGGAAGAAGTCTTTTGGCTTCGGTATATTTTCCTTTCTTCCTCAGCTCATTGATTTTCTTCGTTAAAGGAGTAAAATCAACAATTTCTTGAATCCATTCTTCATTAAATTCATGTATTAAGCACCTACTGATTCCTACTTGAATAGATCTATGTTCCAATTTATTTCCTCTAATATTTCGTTCTGGATCCCATTGAATATGAACTTTAGCTTCTTTAAATTTTTGTTCCCATTCCATTCCACTTTTATAAACTTTAGTATCAGGATCTGTTAATACCCCCATTTCTAAAGCTTTCTCCCATTTAATTCGTTTTATTTTAATTCCCAAAATATAATCTTGATTACTTTTTGTCCCCCAATTACTTCGTTCCATTAACCATAAATATGATGGTTTAATCCATGTCATTCTGGTAAATGAAAAAGGCGATTCAAATCGATTATTTTTAAGAGCTTTCGTTGCTATTATTTTGTTATAAGCCTGATAAACAGTTATTGTATTTTTATCATAACTGGCTCTTATTTCCTGATAATTAGCCATTTTTTAAATTTTAATAATCCCATATCAATCCTTTTTCATTTAATCGATATTGGAATTTTTGTGTGTCACCAAAGGTTTTATAGTCTTTATAATTTCCTAAAATAACTTCATCGTATGCTAAAAACATTTGATTTGCTGCAATATCAAAAGGCATTCTTCCACAACCTGTACATAAACCTGGAACAGCAATGGTATGAATTTCTTCGTGTTTTTTTGCCGCTATTAAAATTGCTTTCATTGCTAAATAAGCATTTACAGAAGTTGCAATATTAAAACTCATAGGAACTCGCATTGTTGGAGCAGATATCAAATACGGGATTTTTTCATTCTCCGTTGGAATTATCATTGACTGCCCTACCAATAATTCTCTTTCATCTAACTGAGCTATTCGTTTTTGTAATTCGTCTTGAATATGCCAACCTAAAGTTTCTGATAAATGAATATCTAAACCTCCATCCATAAAACCAAAAGAATTTGCTGGACTGACTATAGCGTCGCAAGCAACCTTAACGATATCTTCTCCAATAATTTCAACATCTTCAAATTCTGAAAAGTAAGATTCCCAAGCTTTACCTAATTCTGGTTCTTTATATACTAGTTTTATTTTCATGACACTTTACTTGATTAATTTTTAAACTCTTCTGTACATTACATCTGTTCTTAACACATACTTTACTCCTGAAATTAACTCTTTTCCTTCATGACGTAATCGATGTCTAAAAACTAAAGCAGTTCCTTTATTTGGTTTTACTGTACCAATGTTTCGAAAAGCTGTTTCTCCTCCTTCAAAATCATCATTCAAATAAATTAGAAAAGAATAGAAACTTTGCTCTTCTAAATTCCTTCTGTAACTTCCATCTATGTGCATTTTAAAGCGCTGACCTTTGGTGTATTTATACACTCGAAACATTTCATTTAAGCCAATTCTTTCATAAAATCCAACTTTCTTAGGAATAAAATCTTGTAATCGATTCCAAAAATCTTTTCCTAAATCTTCATCAAAAAACAAATAACGATCGTTATTACGAACTCCTTTATTCATTACCTGATTTCCATCTACAGAAATTTTTGCTTCTTCAAATTCTACTGTCTGGTATTTTAGTAAATACTCAAAACACTCTTCTTCTGAAAGGAAGTTTTCTATTAAAAATATTTCGTCGTGTACATTAATTTTTTTCATAGTTGTTTTATTTGTCTATAAACTTTGCTGGCACATGATCTGTTAACCATACTCCGTTTTTAGATTGGTAAAATTCGTATCCTGCCATATGCATAGCTCCTGAGCGAACAGTTAAAATCGTTGGAACTCCTCTTCTACTTCCAACTTTTTTAGCTGTTTCTATATCTTGACTTAAATGCACATGTTGTCGGCTCATTTTTTGCAATCCTTTTTCTCTTATCGATTGCATAAACTTAGGCACCGTTCCGTGATATAAATATTCTGGTGGCTGAATAGCTTCTAATTTTAAATCAATCGTTTTTAAAGAATGACCTTGATTGGCTCTAATCTTCGTTTGATCTTCATTAAAACTAAATCGCTTTTTATCGTTTGTTGCAACTACTTCTTCTAGTTTTTCTATTGAAAAGTGCTTTCCTTTTCTTTTCGATTTCTCAATAAGTTCAGCTACATCTGCCCAACCATTTTCATCTAATTTCAATCCGATTAAATCAGGTTGATGTCTTAGTAATAGACTTAGAAACTTACTTATACTTTTTATTTCTCTTTCGTTCATTTTGTTTTGTTTTTAATTGATCTCAACTGCGTCGTTTTGACATTATACACTTATACGCAATCTCAAGTTTTAACTATATATAGTTAATTTAAAGGTTTTTGATTTAAAATATCTCTTTGATATCTTCCTAAAGGAACTCTAAATACTGGTATTTTAATATTATAGTATTTAATGAGCTCTTTAATTGTTTGATCGATCTGTTGCATATCATACCGCGATGAAAAATGACCTAAAATCAGTTTTTCAATATTGATTTGACTTACCATTTCTAGCACTTCTTCTAAAGAACTGTGTTTATTTTTATCATTCCCTTTTTCTACTTCTTCTTTCTTTAAAAATGTGGCTTCATGAATTAACACTCCACAATTATCATATTTAGAATAATCATACACTGGTGTATCTCCTGAATACACTAGAACTGAGTTTTTAATCTTCTCTTTGATAAAATCTTCTCCTTTATCTTGTTTTATAGCGATAATCTCTTTTGAAGACAAATTCGAAAACTCTTGCTTCAACTTATGTTTTGTTTCAAATACTTGAAAAGACAAACTTTTCAATTGATCCTTCACATCTATATGTTGATTTTCAAAACATAAAACTTCGATACCTGATTTTATCTGAATAATTTGTTCATCTTCTAATCTATTCCATCTTGTTCCATATGTATGTGGATCAAATTGACTAGTGAAATTTTGTATAAATGGAAACGATCCTGAATCTTTCGGATAATAAATATTTGGTTTACGATGTGCAAACAATTGATTATACTGAAAAATTCCACCTAAATGATCTCTATCTGCATGTGAGATAAAAATGTTTTTTATTTTACCACACTTTCCTAATAAATTGGATGTTAATCCGTCGCCAGCATCAAATAACAATCCAAGTTCTTCAATAAAGTACCATGTTGAAAATAATGCTGTTGAATATCCATGTATGGTTAGTTTCATCTTTTTATTTTTTTATTATTTCGAGACAAGAAGTAATCTATTTACAGATTATTTTGTCTCCTTGTATTCTTGATAACTTTTATTATAAATCATACACTATTGTATCGATTTCATTTTTTATTAAATTCTCTGTGATAATTGGCTCTATTTTTTCCCATTTACCTCCTGCTAATCCACATCCTATTCTTGGCATATGTACAGAAGCATTTAACTCTTTCGCTACATCAGACAATTTTGCGAGACATTTATTAACTGCTTCATATCGTATTGGAACTCCATTACTACCAGTTTTCATTCCTCTTTGCCCTATCATATTACATACATATACAAACTCATCAACCTGTATAATTTGAATGTTTCCAAGCTTAAAATCATTTTCTGATCTTTCTCTATGCCATTTCCTATAACTGGTCTCTGGTTCTTTCCATCTTTTTGAAATAGCCAAAACAAATCCTTTTCCCCAGCCTCCTAAATCATTACATATATGGGCTATAATTTTAACTCCTTTTGCTTGAGGTGAAGTTGCATCACCTTTTATATATTTTATCTCTTTCATTTCTTTATCATTTTTAATTGAGAGTTTACATCATATCATCTGTTGCATTCATTTTGTCTTGATACAAAGAATCAAAAATCAAAACAAATAATGGTTTACTCCTTTCATTTCAAAATATCTTCATAAATCCTGTAATTATCTTCATCAAAGCAGACAAAAATTAGCTTTTCTACAACTGGGTGTTTTTTTACCGTTTCAATAGCTATTTCTGCTGCTAATTGTTTAGGAAACTTGTAAATTCCTGTACTAATGTTGGGAAAAGCAATCGTTTTTAAATCATGTTCCTTCGCTAATAACAAACTATTTTTATAGCAATTGGTTAATAATTCTTTTTCCAACGCTAATCGATTTCCTCCGTTATAAACCGGACCAACAGTATGGATTACTTTTTTAGCTGGTAAATTTCCTGCTGTTGTAATTACTGCTTCTCCAGTTTTACATTTTCCTTGTCGATTTCGAATCTCTTGACAAGCCTCTAAAATAGATTTCCCTCCTGCTCTATGAATTGCTCCGTCTACTCCAACACCACCTAATAAACTAGAATTTGCTGCGTTTACAATTGCATCTACTGCTATTTTAGTAATATCTCCTTTATGTAATTCTATTTTCATATTTCTTGTTTTATTATCATATCGAGTGATTCCAATATATTAGAATTGCATCGAGATATTTTAATTTGTTCTCGATACAATTTTTCTTCCGATTTCGATAAACTCAATCTTCAGAAAAATCACTCGAACTGACATATTACTTAATTATGAAAATTTTCTACAGTTTTCATAATTTCATTTACAAGTAGACTTTCACTAGTTTTATAATCTTTACCGATATAAACTTTAAGTGTTTTTATTTCTCCTTGTATCGAATCATTAAAACTTTCCAACTGATTTGCTGAAACCCATAATTCATTATGAATTTTCCCGCCTACATTTTCGATTGGATATTTTTTAAACTCATCTTCAGAAATTTCAAAAGCTGTTACAAACCCTAAATAGTTACCAAAAGGATCTGTGGTATTCCATTTACTTGCTATTTCTGAAGCATATTCTTCATTTAAAACAGGATAAAAAATAGGTTGCCATTCTAATCTTGGCGGAAATTTTTTAAATCCACTTTCAGCTATTAATTGCATTTCTTTTTCTCCTACTGGCCTATATAACTTTATCTTTTTCATCTGATTTTGTCTCTTACTCTCATTAGAATTTTACCTAATTTATTAAATCCTTTACCATTTTTACCATCCCCCCAGTACAGATCATTCTCTGTGTGTTCTATTATTTCAAAATCTAAAGTTTGTAAAAGAATTTCTTTAAGGTATTCATGCTGTGTGAATTTTGCATAGACTGCCTTATACATAACATTATCTTTAACCTTGTCCCAATTCTTTTTTATTTTAATTCTTCTAGACCTACCTAATTCAGCTGCTTTCATCGGACTAGAGCTCTTTCTTATTGTTTCCTTGTAAGTAATACTTTCAAATTTTTGAGCTTGAAAATAATGTTCAGATGTTGGCCAAATTTTACCATCTAATTTAATTGGATATAAAGCAAAATTTGAAAACTCACCCCACTTATCATTAACACTGTAAAACTTAATTTTACTCATAATCTAAACTTTTTGAAAACCGATGTGATAAATCGATTATTTCTTCTCTTTTTACTAAATCATGTAACCAATCTTTTGGTATACATTCTTCTTCATAATATAAACCTGCTAAGGCTCCGGTAACACAAGCAGTTGTATCTGTATCTTCACCTAAATTCACAGCTTTTAAAACTGCTTCAGCATATGAATCTGTAGTTAAAAAACTCCACAAACTCGCTTCTAAAGTATTTAATACATAACCTGATCCACTAATCTGTTTTTCTTCCAATTTATATACAGGTTCTATTATATAATCGCCTATTGGATTTTCTAATATTCTATGAAACTTATTGATTTCACTTTCTGAACAAATCCCATTTTCATTTAAGAATTTATTCACTATGTGTTGCATATTTTCGTAAGCTTCAAATTTTTCCAATCCTCTTAATAAACCTATCATAAACTCCACATAAATGAAACAACTCAGTACAGAGCGAATATGCCCATGTGTAATTGAAGAAACTTCTTTAACTTTTTGAAATCGTTCTTCGATTGACATATCTTTTACATAAAATGCTAACGGACTTATTCTCATTAAAGATCCATTTCCATTATCAAACTCTCCAGTTCCACCTGCTAATGTTGCTGGCGTTCCTTTTGCAAAAGCATTTATAGCTGTATTTGTTGCAATTCCGATATCGAAAACTTCTCCGTGTGCCGTCCAATAACTATCTCCATACCAACGTACAAAATTTGTAGCTATAGATTTTGTGTTATAACCTTTACATAAACTTTCGGCCAAACAGAATGTTAAAGAACTATCATCGCTCCAAGTTCCTTTAGGTTGGTTATGAGAACCAAAAGCTCTCATTGTTTTTACTGGATTTTGCTGTAATTCAAATCTTGTTTTAAACTCCACAGGAACTCCCAAAGCATCTCCTACTGCTAATCCTAAAAATGTTTGTTCTATTTTCTTTTTCATTTTGTTGGTTTTGATTTTTTGAATTGGTGCCTTCGAGTACCTCAGGCACCAACTCCAAATTATATTTAATCAAACTCTTTTTGAAATGCTTCTATAAACTTTTCATTTTTTGAATAGATTGCAAAGACTACTCTTTTAAATTGATTTTTAAACTTATTGTCAAGATGCGATTTAAACAACTTTGCAATATCATTAGGATCATTCTGAAAAACTCCACATCCCCAAGCACCTAAAATCAAAGTATCGTGTTTTTTTGCATAACTTAGACTTAAAAGCTTTTCAATACGCCTGCTCATCACTTTTGGAACACTTTCAACTTTATTCGGTTCATTACGTTTTACTGCTCCTAAATTTACTGCTGGAGAAGTAATAAAACTGCATTGTTGATATTCTGATAAAAGCTCTGTTGTATGGTCTCTAAAGACTGGCACATTTGGACTGTAAATCATGTTATCTGTATACAAACAAGATTTCATCTTTCTATGCATTTCATAAAATTCAAAAACACTCATTTGAGATTCATGCAATCCTGATGATAATGCTAAACTTTCTTCTTGTGCTAATGAACCATTTAAAAAGCCTCCTCCTGGATTCTTTGCTGAGGCAAAATTTAAACACATTACTTCTTCATTTTTTGACAATCTTAAAATTGCACTAATTGAATCTTCATTAGTTACTTCAAAAATCGTATCGAAATTTTTATCTAAAACTACGTTATCATTTAATTCATCTAAATCTTCAGATGTATAATGTACTGTGTTTTTTACTGAATTATCTATATCTGTTTTTAGTTCTACTCGACTATTATTTTTATCATAATAAAAACCATCTTCAAAGATTTTTACTGTCTCTTCTGCTTTTATTTTTCTTCCTGCTCTATTCACTTTTTCTTAATTTTATTTAATTAATCTTCAAAAACCGATTTACTTCTTCATTAAAACTCAAATATGGTTTTTCTTCTGGAAGCTCTAAGGCATCTAAATTTTTGTTTAATACGAATTGATATTGTTGATTCACATATGCTGATATGTCTTCTATTTCAATAATATCTTCTTTACCAAATTTTACTATTTCTTCGTTTCTGATTCCTAATTGAATTGCTCTACGTTCTAGTTTTGCTCCATACGGATCATGATCTGGATCCCACTGTAATCGAATGTTTGAATTTTGAACTTCTTCTTTCCAAGCTTCTTCATTTTCGTACAAATGCGATTGATAACTCGAATACACAGCCTGACTCAAATAGCGTTCGAAGGCTGTTCTTTTTAAATGAATTGCTAAAACAACTTCTTGACCTTCTTTTGTTCCCCAACCATTTCTATACATCATCCATAGAAAGTTTGGTTTAATCCAAGTCATTCTTGTATACTTAAATGGACCTCCAAAAAATTGGTTTCTCACAGCAAAATTCCCGATCGCTGGTCTGTATGACTGATATACAATTACTTTTTCTTCATCGTATTGAGCCATGATATGATGACCTGATTCTGGCCATTCATTCAATTGTTCTTTATAATTTTTTAATTTCAGTTTCATTTTTTTATAATTATCTACAATTTGTAATAATAAACTTACGTCAACCTGAACTTGTTTCAGGTTCTCATCACGAATTATTCTTTGATAGTTTTATGAGATTCCGAAATAAATTCGGAATGACGTTACAAGATTAATTTCAATTTTTATCGAGAAGTTTTCATCTCTTAAATAGTTCTCGATACAATCCCGATAAATCGGAATTACTCGAACTGACATTATTACATAAGCGTTTCCAATTTTATCTGCTGAACGTCTTCAACATCTTTAAAACTATCTGTTGTAAACACTTTTGTAAACTTTTCTTTTAAATGTTTTACTCCTTTACTAAAAATTCCGTGACTTACAGCTAAATATAAATCACCTGCGTTTTTCTTTTTCAGTTCATCTGCTAACCCCATAAAAGTTCCTCCACCATCACAAATATCATCTACAATTAAGCAATTCTTCCCACTTAGATCTTCTTCGTAAACTTTAAAACCTTCCAGTTTTCCGTTTGTTACATTTCTCTTTTTCGAACATTCTACTACAGCAATTCCCCCTAAATATTCCGACACTTTATATATCTTTTTCAAAGCTCCTCCGTCAGGAGAAATTAATAACACTTCAGATCCAATTTTTTCAATTACTTTTTCAATGAACTTATAATTAGTTATCACTTTACAATCATTTAAAACTGCTGGAGTAACTTCAGAATGTGGATCAAAAACAGTAATTTCATTTAATTTCAAACTATTTAACAAATCCGCGTACACTTTTACCGTTAATGGTTCTCCAGGTATCATAACCCTGTCTTGTCTTGCTCCTGGAAAATATGGTATAAAGAGACTGATTATTTTTACTCCACATCTTTTAACAGCATCAACTGCACACAATAACAATCCTACATCATTAAAAGAAGTAACTCTAGTTGTTATCGTTACTTTTTCAACATTAGTTAAATCAGACGATATTTTAATGTGAGGTTCTCCTCCAGAAAAAGTGAACGATTTAAATGTTACTTGGTTACCTCCTAATGGTTCAAATGTTGAATCTAAATTGAAAATCATTTTTGTGTTTTTTTTACGCAAAACTAAAACATAAAAACAAACTGACAAAATAATTTGTGTAAAAATTACACTATCTTAATTTCAAAGTGGAATCCTTCTTGTACTAATTGATCGTATTTCTTTTTATTAAACTTAAAGAGTTTTGCAGGTCTACCGCTACCTTGCTGATGAATTTTGTCGGTTTCTTCTACAATTTCAAAACTCAATATTTTTTTTCTGAAGTTTCTACGATCAATCTTGTGTTCTAAAATTGTAGTGTATAAATTTTCTAAGTCTGAAAACGGAAATTCTTTATTTAATAGATCAAAACCTATGGGTTGATATTGCAATTTAGCTTTTAAACGATCTTTAGCCATATCTAATATCATTTGATGATCGAAAGCTAATTCTGGTAAATCATCTAACGAAAACCATTGTACATCATTAGCATCTGTGTCTGCTTTAATAGTGAAGTGATTAGGACGTACTAATCCAAAATATGTAATAGATACTACCCTATTTCTAGGATCTCTACCAGGTTTTCCAAAAGAATACAGCTGTTCTAGATAATCGAATTTAACTCCAGTTTCTTCTTTTAATTCTCGTTTTACAGCATCTTCTAAAGACTCATCATCCATAACCAATCCACCTGGTAATGCCCAAGAATCTTTAAAAGGTGCTACTCCTCTTTTTATTAATAAAACCGAAATTTTCTTGGCTTCGTAACCGAAAACAACTGCATCTACAGCTACCTTAATATTTTGAATTGCTGGCATAGGTTTGTGTTAATAAAACACAAAATTACAAATTATTCGATTTTTAACTCAATGTTTCCTGTTTAATTATAGTATCTGTATCTAATTCTACAGCTACTGCATCTTTTCTAAACAAACGAGCAGTATATTCTCCTTTTAACAAAACCTGATTGTCAGTTACTTGCAACCAACTTCCTTCACGTAAACCTAAAACAGGAGTTTCATTAAAAACATGATATTCTTTAATTCTTGTTTCTCTAGTTTCCCCCATATGTTTCGATGTTGGATCTGGATCTAAATAATGCGCATTGATATTAAAAGGAATTAATCCCATGGTATCAAAACTCGGTGGATATACTATTGGCATATCATTCGTATTCATCATGGTTACTCCACAAATATTACTTCCTGCACTTGTACCTAAATAAGGAGTTCCGTTTTCTAAAACTTCCTTAAGAATATTAATTACATTATTCTTGTATAATTGATTTACCAATTCAAAAGTATTTCCTCCACCAGTGAAGATTCCTTCAGCATTTTTAACTGCATCTACAGGATTATCAAATTCATGTATTCCTTTTACTTTTATTCCTATTTTTTCAAAAGCTTCTTTAGCTTTAGCAGTATAAACATCATAAGAAATTCCACTTGGACGTGCATAAGGTATAAATACAATTGTATTTACATTTTTGAAAAAAATTGATAATTCCGGTAAAATATATTCTAAGTATCCGCTACCATGAACGGTTGAAGTACTTGCTATGATTAATCTTTTCATAATTCAAATTAACAAAAATTTACAGCTGTATTAAAACTTTTTAAGAAGGATAGTTCTTTTATTTGTAAATCAATTAATTGTATGCAAAGATTATTACTTTATCTAATTTTATTTTTTTCTATCCTTTCTTATTCTCAAAATAAAAGAATAGAAATATCTGGTACACTTTCAGATAGTTCTGGTAAAGTAATAGATGCTCATATCATAAACATTACTTCGAAACAAGGAACTTTTTCGGATGAAGCTGGTAACTTTGTTATTCCTGTAAAATTAGGAGATGAATTAAAAATTACTTCCATACAACATAAAGAGGAAAACCTAATAGTTGCTAATGTTATCATTAAAAACAAACGGCTGGATTTAACTTTATTTCTTAAAGATTATCTCTTAGAAGAGGTTGAAATAAAAGAAACATATTTAAGTGGAAGGTTAGGAACTGACGCTAAAATAATAGGCAAAAGTGATCGTCAAAAAGTAATGGAAAATTTAGGAATTAATCCTTTTCCTAAAAAACTATCTAAAATTGAGAGAGAAATTAAAACAGCTTATGCTGGTGGCATACAATATAATTTAATAAGTGTAACTGTTTCTGTAGATTATGTTATTAATTCTATTTCAGGAAGAATAGACAAACTTGAAAAACAAAAAGAAATACTAGACAATAATGATAAATTAGAAAAACTAAAATCAACATATAAAAGTTACATTATTAATGATTTAAAAATAGATTCTACAGAAGTTTCAAGGTTTTTATATTTCTCACACTTTGACAATGGTTTTAAAAATGCTTATGATAACGGAAATTTAGACTTAATTTTATTCTTAAAAAAGCAAGCTCAATTATATAAAACATTAGAAAAAGAAAATAATTAACAAAAACAAAACTTACTTCACGCCTTTCTTTAACATATATTTACAGAGTCCTTAAAACTTTTTAAGAAGTATAGTTCTTTAATTTGCATTTCAACCAATTATATGCAAAAACTATTACTTTATCTTATTTCACTCATTTCTTTCTTATCCTATTCACAGAGCAAAAGAATAGAAATTTCAGGGAGTCTTTCCGATACTACAGGAAAGGTTGTTAATGCACATATCATCAATACTACATCTAAACAAGGGACTTTTTCTGACGAAAATGGTAATTTCGTTTTACCTGTAAAACTAGGTGATGAATTAAAAATTACTTCAATCCAACATGAAGAAGAAAATTTAATAATTGCCAACGTAATTATAAAAAATAAACGATTAGAATTAGTTTTAATTCTGAAAGATTATTTATTAGAAGAAGTTGAAGTAAAAAAAACATATTTAAGTGGAACAATAGGAACTGATGCCAAAATAATTAAGAAAAGTGAAGAACAATTACTAATGGAAAAATTAGGTTTTAATCCTTTTCCTAAAAAAATACCACAAATAGATCGTGAAATATTTACAGCTTCATCTAGTGCTGGACCAGTACCTTTAGACTTGATTATTAATACTCTTTCTGGAAGAATTGCTAAACTTAAAAAAAAGAAGAAACTTCTTGAAAACGAGCAAAAAATGGACGCTATCGAAAAAACTCATAAAATGTATATTATCCATCAACTAAAAATAGATTCAACAGATCTTTCTCGATTTATTTACTTCTGTCACCTCGACAGTGACTTTAAAAAAATAAGTAAATCTAATGAGTTTGGAATGATAGAATTTCTTCAAAAGCAAGCTAAATTATTTAAAAAACTAAAGAATAATAAATAATGCGTAATCTATTAACCATACTTTTTATCTCTCTTTCACCTGTAATAGCTATTGCACAAAAAACAATTACAATAGATGGAATTATAAAGGATAAAACTGGAACTGTTTCAAATGCTCATATATTAAATAGAAATACTAAAAAAGGAACTATTTCTAATGATAATGGTAAATTTGAAATTAAAGTACAGATAAACGATATTTTAGAGATCAGTACTATTCAACACTATAAAAGAATTATTACAATTACAAATGAAATTCTAAAATCTAAAAAATTAGACTGTGAAGTATTTTTGAAAAGTAACCTATTAAATGAGGTGGAAGTTACTAATGGCGATTTATTTAGTGCCTTTCATAAAACAAGAGATCCTAAATTAGAAAAAATAGCCATAGCTAGCTCTAAAGGTGCCTTAAATTTTTCTAACGTTAAACCTGAAGCCAATTTAAATTACAATAAAAATGATGAAATTAACAAACGCTTAAACAATATTGTAGATCCTACAAAACAATTTGAAGGTATAAATTTTGGTTTTTTCCTTTCTTTTTTTAATTCTAAAAAAAACAAAAAACAAAAGAAAGATTTAAAATATAAAGAAAGTTTCCCTAAACTTTTAAAAGATAAATTGGGAGATGATTTTTTCCATAAAAAGCTAGGTATTCCTAAAGATAAATATCATAATTTCCTTTTGTATTGTGAACCATTAGGAATCGAAAAAAAGTTTAAAAATGGAGATTTAATTGGAGTAATGGATATTTTCTTTAAAGAACATAAAAATTATTTAAACATTATAAAAAAACAATAATTTTTTATTCATAAAGAGTAATATTTTTTGTATTTTAAATGAGAATTTTTATTTCACATTTAGACCTATTTTCCTATGAAAAAAATCATATTTCTATTTTTAATTTTTACAATTCATTTTTACGCACAAAGAACACAAATAACTGGAACTATTTCTGATAATCTAGGAATAGTAGATAACGCTCATGTAATTAACTTAACATCAGCAGAAGGTACTTTCTCAGATGCTAAAGGATACTTCTTAATTAATGCTCAAATCGGAGATGTTCTTCAAATTACTTCAATACAACACTATGGTAAAAAAATGAAGATTTCTTCAATTACTATGGATCGAAAAAAAATTAATATTCTCTTAGAAATACAAGAACGCGTTCTAGAAGAAATTGAAATAAAAAAAACTACATTATTACAAAGACTTACATCAGATATTAAAAAAACTCCAAAAAATATCGGAGTAGAAAAATCAAAAAAAGCAACTAAATTTGAAAATGTAAAAACAACAGATAATATTGTGTTATCTAGTGCTATTAAGAAAAGTGAATCTGAAATGAAATCAGATCCAATTTTAGCTTTTGAAGGATTAACATTAGTTCAATTTTCTCTATTCACTTCGAGCGAAGAAAAAAGATTAAAACAACGTATTAAAAAAGAAGTATTTCGTGATCATTTACCAGAAAGAATAATGAATATTGTTGGTAAACAAAACTTTACAGAAACAATTAAAATTCCAGAAGATCAAATACTTAATTTTATCAATTATAGTATCGATGATGAAATTACAATGAATGTACAACGAGAAGAACATTTTAAAGTTATTGAGAACTTAAAAGAAAAAAGTATTTTATATTTGAAAAAATTAAAGGACTAAACTCACTTTTATTATAAAAAATCAATAATTTGGCTCAGCTTTTGAAGCTTTACAAGTCATGAAAAAAATTCTAATTCTATTTATAGGGATTTCATTTTTATCCTTTACTGATCACAAATACTACATTGCATTAACAGAAATTGAGCATAATTCTACAAACAATTCAGTAGAAATGATTATGAATGTTTTTGTTGATGATATAGAAAAAGCTATCAATACTGATTATAATACTGACCTACAATTAAACACTCAAAAGGAACATCAAAATACAGATTCTTACCTTACTAAATACTTAAAAAATCATTTTAAGATTTCTATTAATGAAAAACAAGTAGACTATAATTTTATTGGTAAAGAATATGATGGAAATATCGTTTACTTCTATTTAGAAATTGAAAACATAAATGAAGTAAAAAGTATTGAAGTTGAAAATGATGTTTTAGTTCAACACTTCTCCGATCAACAAAACTTAATAAAAGTAAAAGTAAATGGAGATCGAAAAAGCCTTTTTCTAACTAAAAAAAATGATAAAGGTTTGTTAAAGTTTTAATCAATATATTTACTAAACTTTAACTTTATCAAATCTTACATTCAAATTATAAACAGATAATGAAAAAAATTTTTTATTCATTTTTTCTAATCTGCTTTGCTATCACAATTTCTGTAGATGCACAAAGTAGAACTAGAAAAACGCAGAAAGGTCATACTAACGAAAATAAATTCAAACAATTAGAAGATCTTTTAGCGACTCCAAATGAAGTTCATACCGCTTCAGGTGCACCAGGAAAAAAGTATACTCAACAAAAAGTTGATTATAAAATGGACATCTTTTTAGATGATGAGAAACAGAGAATAACTGGTAGTGAACAAATAGTATATCATAATAATTCAGAAGACGAACTTCCATATTTATGGGTGCAATTAGACCAAAATATGAGAGCTGCAGATTCTAAAACTCCGGATATTACTTCTGTTAAAGTTCCAAAAAACATTAGTAAGCGTAACTTTAACCGTTTCTTTCCAGAAAAACCTTTTGATGGTGGTTTTAAAATTACTGAAGTAACCAATGCAGATGGTAGTAAATTACCTTATATCATTAATAGAACAATGATGCGTGTTAATTTACCTAAACCATTAGCTGCAGGTGGTACTTTTAAATTTAATATCAAATGGTGGTACAACATAAACAATCACAGAACTCAGGGAGGTAGATCTGGTTATGAGCATTTCCCAAAAGATAACAATAACAACTATGTTATAGCACAATTTTACCCAAGATTATGTGTGTATGATAATGTAGAAGGTTGGCAAAATGACCAATTTTGGGGACGAAGTGAATTTGCTTTAGAATTTGGTGATTTTGATGTGAATATTACTGTTCCTTCAGATCATATTTTAGGTGCAACTGGTGTTTTACAAAATGAAAGTGAAGTTTTAACTAAAAAGCAACAAGAGCGATTAGCTAAAGCTAGAAGAACCTACAATAAACCTGTTTTAATTGTTACTCAAAAAGAAGCTACCAAAGCTGAAAAAAATAAGTCTAAACAAACAAAAACATGGAAATTTTCTGCAAAAAATGTAAGAGACTATGCTTTTGCAACATCTAGAAAGTTTATCTGGGATGCTATGGCTGTAGATATTAATGGAAAAAATGTAATGGGTTATTCACTATATTCTAAAGAAGCAAATCCTTTATATGGTGATCATTCTACAAGAGCAGTTGCACAAACTCTTAAAACATATTCTCGTTATACTTTCGATTACCCATACCACAAAGCAATTTCTGTAGATGGTCAAATGGGAATGGAATATCCTCAAATTTGTTTTAACCCAGGACGTCCTAATCCTGATGGAACTTATTCTGATAGAACAAAATATTTAATGATCAAAGTTACTGTTCATGAAGTTGGACATAATTTCTTTCCTATGATAGTGAACTCAGACGAGAGAAAATGGACTTGGATGGATGAAGGATTAAATTCTTTCATGGAAATGCAAGCTGAATTAGATTATGATCCTAATTTCCCTATTGTAAGAGGATTGCCTAAAAACATAATAAAATATATGGATGGTAATCAAGCAACAATTGCTCCTATTATGTCTAAAGGAGATAATGTATACAGCTTTGGAAATAATGCTTACGGTAAGCCAGCCACCGCTTTATATATACTTAGAAACACTATTATGGGGCCAGAATTATTTGATTATGCTTTCCAAACATATTCTAAGCGTTGGAAATTTAAACACCCAACACCAGCAGATTTCTTTAGAACTATGGAAGATGCTTCAGCAATGGATTTAGATTGGTTCTGGAGAGGTTGGTTTTATACTACAGATGTTACAGACATAGGAATTAAAGCTGTTAAAAAATTCTATACTCAACCTGGAAAAGGAGACACTGTCGATTTTATTCAAGATAAAACTGAAGGTTTAGGTTTCGGAACTGCGAAAAATCCAAAATCAAAATACCACTATGAAATTACATATAATAAACCTGGAGGATTAGTAATGCCTATTATTGTTGAATTTACTTATTCAGATGGAACAAAAGAAAGGAAAAAATATCCTGCTCAAATTTGGAGACTTAACGATAATGAAGTTACTAAAGTTTTCTCTTCTGATAAAGAAATCAAAAATATTGAAATTGATCCTGATTTAGAAACTGCAGATGTAGATACTGAAAATAATAGTTGGCCAAGGAAACAAAATAATAAGTTTCAAAAATTTAAAAATAAGGTCAAAGGATAATTATTAATAAAGCCGATAGTTAAACTATCGGCTTTATTTTTATAAAACTTTGTTAATTTTTACAACAAATTTTAACTTACCAATATAATTTCTTTAATTTCAAAAAATTATTTTAAAATCAACTAAATTTTATAATGAGAAAGTTATCAGCTTTACTACTTACTGTGATCTTAATCACTTCCTCAGTATATGGTCAAGAAACCAAAAAAGATACTGAAAAAAAGCCTCAAAAAGGTCATGTAGATAATAATAAATTTCGCCAATTAAAAGATGTTTTAGCCACACCTAATTCGAATAGAACAGCTTCAGGTGCACCAGGACACGAATATTCACAACAAAAAGTTGACTATGTAATGAATCTTCGTATAGATGAAAAAAACAATAAATTATATGGAGATGAAACAATCACTTACTATAACAACTCTAAAGACCATTTAGAATATTTATGGTTACAATTAGATCAGAACATGCGTGCTCCAGATTCTAAAACTCCATTATCAAACTCTACACGTGCTAATTTATTTGAAACTCCAGAAGATTTTGTTACTAAAAATATGGGAACTAAAAAAGATTTTGGATTTAAAATCGAAGCCGTTAAATATGAAGATGGTAGAGATTTATCTCATACAATTAATCGTACAATGATGCGTATTAATTTACCAACTCCTCTAGCTCCTGGAGCAAATTTCAAATTTAAAATAAAGTGGAACTATTTAATTAATAATTCTGTTACCGATGGAGGTAGATCTGGTTTTGAACAATTCAAAGATGGAAATAAAGCTTACACCATAGCTCAATTCTTTCCAAGATTATGTGTGTATAACAATGTTGAAGGATGGCAAAACATGCAATTCTGGGGCCGTAGCGAATTTGCTTTAGAATTTGGTGACTACGATGTAAAACTTACTGTTCCTGCTGATCATATCGTCGATGCTACTGGAGATCTTCAGAATGAAAAAGAAGTTCTTACTAAAGAGCAACGTAAAAGATTTGAAAAAGCTAGAAAATCTTTTAAAGATCCTGTATTCATTGTAACACAAGCTGAAGCTGAAGAAAACGAGAAAAAAGGTACTGATAAAACTAAAACTTGGCACTTTAAAGCTAAAAACGTTCGTGATTATGCTTTCGCTTCTTCTAGAAAGTATATATGGGATGCAATGGCAGTTGATATTAACGGGAAAACTGTTATGGCAGTTTCTTTATATCCTAAAGAAGGAAATCCTTTATGGGAAGAGCATTCTACAAGAGTAGTTGCTAACACTTTAGAAGAATATTCTAAATTAACTTTTGATTATCCTTATTCTAAAGCAATTTCTGTTCATGCTGACAGACAAGGTATGGAATATCCTATGATTTGTTTTAACTATGGTCGTCCAAATCCTGACGGAACTTATTCAGACAGAACTAAAAATGGAATGATTGGTGTAATTACTCATGAGGTTGGGCACAATTTCTTCCCTATGATTGTAAATTCAGATGAGCGCCAATGGACTTGGATGGATGAAGGTATTAACTCGTTTGTAGAAATCTTAGCTGAATTAGATTATGATCCTAATTTTAATACAAATAACTTACCTAAAGATATTGTTCGTTACATGAGCTACGATCAAGAAAATTTATCTCCAATTATGTCTCAAGGAGATTATGTGAAAAATTTTGGTCCAAATGCTTATACAAAACCTGCTGCTGGTTTATACATGTTAAGACAAACAATTATGGGACCAGAGTTATTCGATTATGCTTTTAGAACATATTCTCAACGCTGGATGTTTAAGCACCCTACTCCTGCTGACTTCTTTAGAACTATGGAAGACGCTTCAGGTATGGATTTAGATTGGTTCTGGAGAGGTTGGTTCTATACTACAGATTACTGTGACATAGGAATTAAAGAAGTTAAGCCATTATACTTAACTAACAAGCCTAGCGAAAGAACTAAACAATTACAAAAACAATATCCAGGTTATTTTGCATCATTAGGAAAATTAATTCATATAACTACTGAAAAAGCAGAGGCTGATCCAAGCGAATTAGAGAATTATATAAAAGGTTTACCAGCTGATAAAAAAGCTAAACTAAAAGAAATACCTAAGTATATGTATCAAGTTGAATTCGAAAAACCTGGAGGCTTAGTTTTACCTTTAATTGTAGAATTAACATATGCTGATGGTACTAAAAAACGTGAACAATTTCCTGCTCAAATTTGGAGAAGAGATGACACTAAAGCTTATAGAGTATTTACATCAACTAAAGAAGTTAAAAGTATTGTAGTAGATCCTGATTTAGAGACTGCAGATATTGATACTTCTAACAATAGTTGGCCTAAGAAAACTGAAAGTAAATTCGATAAGTTTAAAAATAATAAAAAGTAATTTTTACTTTTAAAAACAAAAAACCGCAATTTACATTGCGGTTTTTTTAGTAGTAATTAATTTAAATCTATAAATGATACAGCTAAAAAACTATATTAATAGCTATGCAAAATTAAGCAATTCTGATTTATATTATATAGAAAACGGCTTCATTTATGAAAAATTTAGTAAAGGAGAATTTATTATTACTTCCCAAAAAAGAGTGAATTATATATTTTTTTTAATAAAAGGGATCGTAAAGGGTTTTGAATATGAAAAGGAAAAAATCGTTATTCAACACCTTATAGAACCAAATAACTTTTTTACAGACTTTGATAGTTTTATGAGTAAAGAAAACACTAACGAAAATTATCAAGCTATAACAGACATAGAAGTATTAAAAATAGGTTATGAAGATTTTCAAGTATTTAAACATAAATCTCTAACATTTCAAACTACTTTAAATAAAATTCTTCAAGAATCTTTATCCTGCAAAATGGAACGCTTACAAGATTTTCAAACATTAAATGCTAAAGAACGCTATTTAAAGCTTCTAAACAACTCTCCTACCTTAATTCAAAAAGTATCAATAAGTGATTTATCTTCTTATTTAGGTATAGAACCATCTTCATTAAGTAGAATACGAAAACAAGTTTTCTAACATTTGTCATTTTTTTCATCATTTTAAAAGATCAATTTTGGTCCAAACTTTAAAATTATGAATGAAATCTCTTTAGTAACTGGTGCTAACGGACATTTAGGTTATAATCTATGTAAAATACTTTTAGAAAAAGGTGAAAACGTAATTGCAACATATAGAAATCCTAAAAACCGAAAAATTTTATCTGAATTAGGATGCAAAACTTTGCCTGTTGATATTATGGATAAAAACGCTATGATAAAAGCATTTTATGGAGTTACGAATATATATGCTGTAGCTGCGTCTTTTAAAATGTGGTCAAAAAATCCAAAAAAAGACATCTATGATAACAATGTAGAGGGCACAAGAAAACTGTTTGAAGCAGCTAATGAAAGCGGCGTAAAAAATATTGTTTATGTGAGTTCTGTAGCTTCATTGGATTTTACTAAACTTCCAGCAAAAGAAAGCAATGGCTATAATACAGATCGAAGAAATTGGTATTACAATTCTAAAAATGATTCGGATAAATTAGCTTTAGAGTTGGGCAAAAAATTTAATATTAGAACTGTACTTATTTTACCATCAGCTATGATTGGTAGTAAAGCTCATCAATTAAGTTACTCCAATCGATTAGTAAAACAGATTTTAGATGGTGAAATGATTGCTGATACAAATATTACTTTAAACTGGATTGATGTTAAAGATGTTGCTTTAGGAGCTTATTCTGCCATGAAAAAAGGAAGAAATGGTGAACGATATATTCTAGCGAATGAAACACATACCTCTATTCAAGAAAGTGTAGCTATAGCTGCTAAAACATTTCCTGAATTAAAGTTAAAAACTCCCCCAAAAATACCGAAACCATTACTTTATATAATTGCCTTTTTTATGAAAACTGGAAGTTTAATAACGGGAAAAGAACCTCTATTACAAAAAGAATATATTGATATGTTTTATGGTTTAAAACAAGATTATGACATCAATAAAGCCAAATCTGAATTAAATTTCACTCCTAAATCGAGTAAAAAAGCTCTAATTGAAGCTCTTAATTATATCAAAAATGAATGGAATCATTAATTTTTTTAGAAAACATCATTTTTATGATATACAAAATTATTACAAATATAAATCGACATAGAATTACAATATATCTACTTAAAAGCAGTTTATTTTATCAAATTGATACTTTAACAAACAACTCCTTTTCTTTTCCTAAAGATTATATGTAAATTTTTATGGATTAAAATATATCTCCATTTTTTTATTAAAAAATTAATAGTACTTTTATCGGCGTGAAAGCGGATAAAATAAATATTCATGTTCTTAAAGACGTAACTACTACGTTTGGATTCGCTTACACGATTATTTCTACAATTATTACGACCCTTTTGGGGTTGTTTTTCTACATATAATTCTCGGGGTAAGTCTTTTTTTAAAAAAAGACTAAAAATAAATCACACAAAATAATCATTTTACCTTAATTCACTTAAAATGAAAGTCCTAAAATTCGGAGGTTCATCAGTTAAAGATTATCAAAACATAAAAAAGGTTTTGAACATCATTGAAGAAAAATCAAAAGAAGATCAATTAGCAATAGTAGTTTCTGCGTTTGGTAAAACTACAGATACTTTATTAAAAAGTGCTCAACTTGCAAAAAATAAAGATGACAGTTATTTGAACTTAATTAATCAAGTAGAACAACACCATTTAAAAACTATTGAAAATTTAATTAGTAATAATTCTAACAATGTTATAGAACGTACAAATGAATTATTCAATCAATTAAAAACCTTATATAAAGGCTGTTATTTATTGGAAGAACTTTCTCCTAAAGCTAAAGCTATTATAAGTAGTTTCGGAGAACGCTTATCTTCATATATTATATCTGAGGCAGCTAAAGAAAGATTAAATGCAACTTATAAAGACAGCCAGGAATTAATAATTACAGATGATAATTATTTAAAAGCTCAAGTAGATTTCGAAACAACTTATAGTAATTGTTCTTCTTATTTTAACAACAATAAATTTCAAGTTGTAGTATTACCAGGTTTTATTGCTAAATGTTACAATGGCCAAACAACTACTTTGGGACGTGGTGGTTCAGATTATACTGCCTCAATTTATGCTGCAGCAGTACATGCGGAAGAATTACAAATTTGGACAGATGTTAGTGGTATGTTCACTGCAAATCCATCTATTGTAAAACAAGCAAAACCTATCCGTCATATATCCTATCAAGAAGCAATGGAAATGTCTCATTTTGGAGCTAAAGTTATCTACCCTCCTACAATTCAACCTGTAAGAGAAATGAGAATTCCACTGGTAATAAAAAACACAAATGCTCCTAAAGATGAAGGTACATTAATCACATTAAATACTAACAAAAATTCATCGGTTAAAGGAATTAGTTATATAGAAAATATTGCTTTACTAACCATTGAAGGTAGTGGAATGATTGGTATCTCTGGAGTTTCTAAACGTTTATTTGAAGCTTTATCTGAAGATAATATAAATGTAATATTAATAACACAAGCTTCGTCTGAACATACAATTTGTGTTGGGGTTTTAGAAGAAGATGCTGAAAAAGCAGTAACTAGTATCAGTAAAAAATTTAACATAGAAATTAATCTAAAAAAAATAGATCCTATACATACTGAAAAAGGTTTAAGCATATTAGCTTTAGTTGGAGATAATATGAAAAATCATCAAGGATTAAGTGGAAAAATGTTTAGTGCTTTAGGAAAAAATAATGTAAACATAAGAGCTATTGCGCAAGGTGCTTCTGAAAAAAATATATCTGCTGTGATAAAAAGTTCAGATGCTAAAAAAGCATTGAACACATTACATGAACAATTCTTTGGAGATCAAACCAAACAATTAAATCTTTTCGTTACTGGTGTAGGTAATGTCGGAAATCGATTCTTAGCACAATTACAACAACAAAAAGAATATTTACAAGAACAACTTAAACTCAATGTAAGAGTTATAGGCCTTTCAAATTCTAAAAAAATGTATTTCGATGAACAAGGAATCGATTTACGACATTGGAAAGATTTACTTTTAAATAAGGGAGAAACTACTAGCTTAGATATTTTTCATGAAAAAGCTAAAGGGTTAAACTTAAGAAACAGTGTATTCGTTGATAATACTGCTAATAAAAATGTTTCAGAAATGTATCAACAGTATTTAGAAAACAATATTGCAGTAGTTACTTGTAACAAAATTGCTTGTGCTTCTGAATTAAACAATTATAAGACACTAAAAAAAGTTTCTAAACAATTTAACGCTCCTTTCTTATTTGAAACTAATGTTGGAGCTGGTTTACCTATTATTGATACTTTAAAAAACCTTATCGCTTCAGGTGATCGTGTTCATAAAATACAAGCTGTTTTATCTGGTAGTTTAAACTTTGTTTTCAACAATTTTAATAATACTAATACTTTTCATGATATTGTAGAACAAGCTCAAAAAGAAGGGTATACAGAACCTGATCCTAAAATTGATTTAAGTGGTGTAGATGTTGCTAGAAAAATTTTAATTTTAGCAAGAGAAAGTGGTTATGAACTAGAATTATCAGATATAGAAAATCAATCATTTTTACCGCAAGAAAGCTTAGATACTTCAAACAATAAAGATTTTTATGAAAGCTTAACAAAATTTGAATCTCATTTTCAAGAAATTTATACTAAAGCAAATAATGAAAATTGTAAATTAAAATATGTCGCTGAATTTATAGATGGTAAAGCTAAAGTTGGTTTACAACATATTCCACAAGATCACCCTTTTTATAATTTAGAAGGAAGCGACAATATTGTACTGTTTTTTACAGATCGTTATCCTATTCAGCCGCTACAAATTAAAGGTGCTGGTGCTGGTGCAGATGTAACAGCTTCAGGTATTTTCGCTGATGTAATTAGAGTTGGTAATAATTAAAAAAGTACGACATGAATCAAATTAAGATATTTTCACCAGCTACAGTAGCCAATGTCTCTTGCGGTTTTGATTGTTTAGGTTTTGCAGTTAATGATATTGGAGATACAATGACATTTACAAAAACCGAAGAGAAAGGAATTAAAATAACAAAAATTACTGGTGCTAACTTACCTTATGAAACAGATAAAAATGCTGCTAGTGGAGTTGCTTTATCCATGTTTGAAAAACATCCTGTTGATTTTGGTTTGGAAATTGAAATTCATAAAGGATATGCTCCAGGTAGTGGATTAGGAAGTAGTGCTGCTAGTTCTGCTGGTGCTGCTTTTGCTGTTAATGAACTATTAGGAAAGCCTTTTACCCAATTGGAGCTAACTAAATTCGCTATGCTAGGAGAGCAGATAGCTTGTGGTACTCCTATCGCCGATAATGTCGCAGCAGCAATTTATGGTGGTTTTATATTGGTACAACAGTATTATCCTTTAAATATTATTAAAATCCCTGTACCTTCAGAATTAATTTTAGTTGCAATTCATCCTCAGGTAGAAGTAAAAACTAAAGATGCTAGAGAAGTTCTTCCAGAAGAAATATCTTTAAAAAAGGCTGTAACACAATGGGCTAATGTAGGTGGTTTAATTAGTGGTTTATATACTAATAATTATGAATCTATAACTAATTCTCTTAAAGATATTATTGTTGAACCTGCAAGAAAACATTTAATCCCGTATTTCGATGAGGTTAAAAAAACAGCTTTAAAACACGGTGCTTTAGGTGCTAGTATATCAGGCTCTGGACCAACAATTTTTGCACTTTGTAAAGGGGAAGAAACAGCTAAAAAAGTACATCAACAAATAGATGAATTATATCAAAAAACTGGTATCGATTATACCATGGTGTTATCAAAAATAAACACACAAGGAGTAACCATATTAGAATCTAATTAATCATGAAATACTATAGTTTAAATAATAATGCTAAATCTGTTTCTTTTAGTGAAGCTGTAATACAAGGATTAGCTCCTGATAGAGGTTTATATTTCCCCGAAGAAATTCAACCTTTATCTAAAGAGTTCATTACTAATATTGATCAATATTCTAATGAAGAAATTGCTTTTGAAGCAATTAAACAGTTTGTTGGAAATGAAATTCCTAAAGAAACTTTACAAAAAATCGTTTCAGAGACTATTGATTTTGATTTTCCTGTTGTTTCTTTAGAAGAAAACATTGGAACTCTGGAATTATTTCATGGCCCTACTCTAGCTTTTAAAGATGTTGGTGCTAGATTTATGGCTAGGTGTTTAGGTTACTTTAATTCTCAAAACCCAGATAAAGTAACTGTTCTAGTTGCAACATCTGGAGATACTGGAGGGGCAGTTGCTAATGGTTTCTTAGGTGTAAATGGTGTTGATGTTGTTATATTATATCCTAGTGGTAAAGTCAGTGAAATTCAAGAAAAACAATTAACTACTTTAGGTAAAAACATTACTGCTTTAGAAGTTCATGGAGTTTTTGATGATTGCCAAGACATGGTTAAATCTGCTTTTTTAGATGAAGGTATTACACGACAATTAACCTCTGCAAATTCTATAAATGTAGCACGTTGGTTACCGCAAATGTTTTATTATTTCTTTGCTTACAAACAACTATACAAACAACATGCAGATATTGTTTTTTCTGTACCAAGTGGAAATTTCGGAAACATTTGCGCTGGTATGATGGCTCAAAAATTAGGTTTACCCATTAAACATTTTATCGCTGCTACAAATGTAAATGATACTGTTCCTCAATTTATGAAAGCAGGGAAATACGAACCTAAAGCTTCTAAAGCTACAATATCTAATGCAATGGATGTTGGAAATCCGAGTAATTTTATTAGAATTCAAAAGTTATTTAATAACGATTTTCAAGATTTAAAAACTAGATTCTCTTCTTTTTCATTTTCAGATGATCTTACTAAAGATGCAATGAAAAGAATTTACAAAACATCTAATTATGTAGCAGATCCTCACGGTGCTGTTGGTTATTTAGGTTTAGAAACTTATGGTTTACAAGAGAAAGAGTTTGGTGTGTTTTTAGAAACTGCACATCCTGTAAAATTTTTAGATGTGGTTGAGGAAACATTATCTCAAAAAATTCCTATCCCAGAAGAAATTCAAGAAATCATAACAAAAAAGAAAGAATCTATTCAAATTAGTACTTACGAAGAATTAAAGTCTTTTTTGAATTCATAAATAAAAAAGCGTTTCTAATTTTAGAAACGCTTTTTTATTTTCTTAAGCTATTACTTATTTCTTGAATAACTTTGTGACATCTTCAGCAGTTAATAATCTAGATACTTTTACATTTTCTTCAACATCTACAGGATTATCTCCACTAGTCATTTGAATTTGTAAGAAAGCTTCTCCATCTTCTCTAGAATACTTTAACCAAACAATTTGTCCGTTTGCTTTCATTTTTAACGGATCTCTTGGTACGCTTTGAAAACCTGCCATTAATCCATTATATAATTTATCTATATCGTTATCTATATTTTTAAAACTAAAGCTTACATATTCATGGCCGATTGCATTAATGTTTTTAAAGAAAAAATTGTAATCATTTTCACCAACCTTCTCTAAATACACATAACTAATTTTTCCTACAACTTCACTTTGGCTTGTTTCAATAAATTCGATTTGTGAATACACAGATCCTGAAACAACTAACAATAATAACAATAAAGCTTTTCTCATAATTCTTCTAATTTTAGGGATTCGTATTTTTATTAATTACTTTAATAACGCCTAAAAATAGAATTATTATATCAATTTTACTATTTTTCGGCGATTAAAAATGAATAATGAAAGTTTGTATCGCTGAGAAACCTAGTGTGGCAAGAGAAATCGCTAACATTTTGGGAGCCAACACCAAACATGATGGATATTTTGAAGGAAACGGTTATGCCGTTACCTATACTTTTGGTCATTTATGTACACTTTTAGAACCAAAAGACTATAAACCTCACTGGAAAAGCTGGGATTTGAACAATTTACCCATGCTTCCAGAGAAATTTGGAACCAAAGTCACAGCTGATTCTGGAATCCAAAAACAATTTAATATTGTTAAATCACTATTTGAAAAAGCCGATGTGGTTATTAATTGTGGAGATGCAGGGCAAGAAGGAGAATTAATACAACGCTGGGTAATTAACCAAGCTGATTACAAAGGAAAAGTAGAACGATTATGGATTTCTTCATTAACAGAAGAAGCTATAAAAGAAGGTTTCAATAACCTTAAAAAAGAAGAAGATTATAACAATTTATACTACGCTGGTTATTCTAGAGCAATTGGAGATTGGTTATTAGGATTGAATGCTACACGTTTATATACTGTTAAATTTGGTGGCTACAAACAAGTACTTTCAATAGGAAGAGTTCAAACTCCAACCCTAGCGATGTTAGTTAATCGTCATTTAGAAATTGAAAATTTTAAGCCTCAACCCTATTGGGAACTTCAAACTACTTATAGAGATACACTCTTTAATTGTGAAGAAGGTCGTTTTTTAAAGAAAGAAGATGGACAAAAATTCGCAGATAAAGTAAAAGAATCGGATTTTGAAATTGTTTCTGTAAAAAAGAAAAAAGGAAAAGATTATGCTCCTAAACTTTTCGATTTAACTGGATTACAAGTTTACTGCAATAATAAATTTGGATTTTCAGCTGATGAAACCTTAAAAATTGTTCAGAAACTATATGAAATGAAAGTAGTTACTTATCCAAGGGTTGATACTACTTTCTTACCAAATGATATATATCCTAAAGTTGCTGGTATTCTTAAAAATTTAACTAATTATGCTGAAATAGCTCAGCCTTTATTAGGTAAGAAAATTAAGAAATCGTCTCGTGTTTTTAATGATAAAAAAGTCACAGATCACCACGCTATAATTCCTACTGGAGTTCAAACGAATTTACAATACAATCAGCAACAAGTTTATGATATTATTGTTCGTCGTTTTATAGCTGTTTTTTATCCTGATAGTGATATTGCCAATACAGCCGTTATTGGTAAAGCCGATGATGTATCTTTTAAAACTACCGGAAAAGAGATTTTAACTAAAGGGTGGCGTGTTGTTTTTGAATTCAATGAAGAGCCTAAAAAAATAACTTCAGATCAAAGTTTACTTCCTAATTTTGAAGAAGGAGAAAAAGGTACGCATGAACCAAGTTTCTTAGAAAAGGAAACCAAACCTCCAAGAAATTATACAGAAGCAAGTTTATTACGCGCTATGGAAACTGCTGGTAAACAAGTAGACGATGATGAAATGCGAGAGTTAATGAAAGAAAATGGAATTGGTCGTCCATCTACACGTGCAAGTATTATAGAAACACTTTTTAAACGTAAATATATTGAACGTCAGAAAAAATTAATTCTACCAACTAAAACTGGTATAGATTTAATTCAATTAATTGATAATGAACTTTTAAAATCTGCTGAACTTACTGGACTTTGGGAAAAGCGTTTAAAAGAAATTGAACGTGGAGATTACCATGCAAGTACATTTATTAAACAAATGAAACAAATGGTAGATCAATTAGTTTATGAAGTTCGTTCTAGTAAAAAAACTGTTCGACTTTCTGCAGAAAATAATACAGAAAATGCGACTGCGAAAAAAACAAAAAAGAAAACAACTACTAAAAAGACAGTAGTTGGAAAAGAATGTCCGAAATGTAAAAAAGGAAACTTGTTAAAAGGTAGTTCTGCTTACGGATGTTCGAATTATAAAAACGGTTGTGGTTTTAAACTCCCATTCTCTTTCTTAGAGAAAAATATTTCTGAAAGTCAATTAATTCGATTACTTGATAAAGGATGTACTACGAATTTAAAAGGTTGGAAAACTGAACACGGAAAAGTAGAAGGTTTAGTTCGCTTTGATGATCATTTCAATTTAAAGTTAGAACCTAAACAAAGTGGTACAGAAAAAGCAAAAGCTGTTCCTGATAAAATTACCTGTCCTAAATGTAAAAAAGGTACTATTTTAAAAGGTAAATCTGCTTATGGCTGCTCAGAGTATAGTAATGGTTGTACTTATGTTTTTCCTTTTACAAAAATTAAAGAGTTAGCTAACGGGAAACATATTACCAAAGAAATGGTGTATGATTTTTTAACAACTAAGTTTGAGTAACCTATCAAATTCGAAAAAGTTACATGCTTTTGAATTAAGTATTTTAATACAAAGTTGTTCTTCTGAAGACTTCTAAGTAAAAAGTTAAAATTATAGTTAGATCATTCAAAAGTTGAAGTAAAAATAGAAATAACTAAAATAACTGGAAGAGAAAAGTTAGAAAAAACCTGAAAACTTAAACTTTGAAAATTAATTCATAAAATTTTCTTTATTTGGCCATAAGCTTGTTATTAAACTAAATAAGTTTTTTTATTATAAAGTTTATTATAGATTAATATTTATATTTGCACCGCTTAAAATTTAATATTGCTATGATTAATTTTTACTAAGCTATATTTCCCTGTATTTAAGCCTTTTTAAAACTAAATAATTAAACAAAATTGAATGTTATGAGAAAAAACTACGTTTTACACATTATTCTTTTCATTATTTATCTGAATTCAAATGCACAAGCAGACTTTTTTATTTCAACTGGCTTCCAAAGTAATCCAGTTGGGTTATTAGTTAAAGGAGATGATTTATTAATAGGATCGGTTGGAAAACAAAAAATTTACAGAGTAAATTTAAAAGAAACAACTCCTACACTAAATGAATTTATTAATGATATTAGATTCCCTGGCTTTTTTAAAAAAGTTGGTAATATTCTTTATGTACCGGGAATTAATACTTTGACTGTATTTGATATAACCAATAATACTTCTACTAAATTAAAAGAAATAGCTTCTGATACATTTTTAGTTAGTACTGCTATATATAATAATGATTTGTATGCTGCTTATTACAATGGTGGTAAAATTATTAAGTATAATTTATTAGACTTGGATACTCCTCCTGTTGAAGTACTAAGTGGTTTAGGTAATTTAGTTGATCTCAAAATTCATAATAATGAATTGTACTTTGTTCAAGCTACTGATAGAAAAATATCAAAAATAGATCTTACTGTTTCTAATCCTACTATAAATGAAGTTATTGCTGTTAGAGGAGTTTTAGGACTGTTATTTGTTGGAGATGATTTGTATTTTTCAACAAATGATAATGGTAATAAAGTTTCAAAAATAAATATAAATGATATTAATCCTATTCCTGAAGTGATTGTTGACAATCTTGCTAACCCTGTTTGGGGATTAGAATTTCATGATAATTATTTATACATGGCTCAACAATTTGGTCATGGTGTATGGAGAGTAAATTTAAATAGACTTAATACTGATAAGTTTGATAAAGATACAAGTATTTTATATCCTAATCCTACAAAGGATTTCATTAATATATCTAGTGATAAATACAAGAAATATATTATTAATGATCTAAGTGGTAAGATCGTTTTAAAAGGAAATATTTCAAATCAAAAGATTGATATTAGTAAGCTAAATACAGGTATGTACTTTTTATCTATTGATGGGAAAAAATCGAAAAAAATAATAAAACAATAATCTTATATTTAAATCTTAAATATTCTGAAGCACTTATGAAAAAAAGTATTCATTGTAGCTTTTCTATTATTTTAATAATCTAGTTTTTTTCTCAAGCCATTTAAGATGAAAATTTAGTTGGAAAAATTTTAGTAATTATAATTTTGTAACATTAATCGGAGATACTCTTTCTATTAATAATGAAATAAAAAACAAAACTAAAATTATTATCATTTCTACTTCGTGTTGTGCTCCTTATCAATTTAAAACCTTAGCTATAAACGAATTAGGGAATAAGCATCACACTAAAGTAGATTTCATTAATTTACCGTAGGATTGTGAAACTAAATGTTATTGAAATCAAAGAAAAACACATTGATAAAATCACTTTAATTACATCAAAATTTCAAGAAGAAAATTTGAATTGTATTTCAATATCTGGATTCAAACAGTTTAAATAAATTCTTCAATGGAAATTAATAAAACTTATAGCATTTCTTTTCAAAGAAGCTCATAAAATCAATTAAGAATGTAGATAATATAGAAAAAATTATAATATAATAAATCCAAAATTAGTGAACATTTAATTATTTATTTTCCAAATAAAATTTTTTGAACTTATCTACATTCTTAATTGATTTTTCAATCCACTCTGAATAAATAACTAGTCGTTCTTCTTTTGTTAATTTCCAATTTACATTTGATTTTCTTAATCGAGTTGTTACATCTTGAAGTATAATAGCTGCTGCTACAGATATATTTAAACTCTCTGTAAAGCCTACCATTGGAATTTTTAAATAACCATCTGCATTCTCCATCATAAACTCAGACACACCTTCTCTTTCTACTCCAAAAACAAAAGCAGATTTTTTGGTAATATCAAAATCAGATAAATAACAGGAATCGTTATGTGGTGTTGTTGCAATAATTTGATATCCTTTACTTTTTAAATCTTCGTAACATTCTTGAGTGTTATTATTTTGAGATTTAAATCGATGAAAATCTAACCATTTTTGACTCCCTTTAGCTATTTTCCTAGAAACTTTATTTACATAGCTATTCTCTACAGTATATACATCTTGAATTCCGAAAATATCACAACTTCTTACTACCGCACTTGCATTATGTGGTTGAAAAACATTCTCTAAAACAACAGTAAAATGTTTAGTTCTATTATCTAATACTTCTTTAAACGTTTGCTTTCTATTGTCTGTAACGTAACCTTCTAAATATTGTAATAATTCTTCATCTATCATACCGCAAACTTATAAAAATTATTACTTTAGAAACATGAAAAAATTAGTTGTACTTACAGGAGCTGGAATTAGCGCAGAAAGCGGAATAAATACTTTTAGAGATGCTGATGGATTATGGGAAGGTCATGATATTATGGAAGTAGCTTCACCACAAGGTTTTAGAAATAATCCTGAATTGGTTTTAGATTTTTACAATCAAAGAAGAAGACAACTATTTGATGTTTCACCTAATGAAGCTCATTATAATCTGAAAAAGTTAGAAGATAAATTTGAAGTACATATCATTACACAAAATGTAGATGATTTACATGAGCGAGCTAAAAGCTCACATATTATTCATTTGCATGGAGAGCTTTTAAAAGCAAAAAGCTCCCTTACAGATAATTTTATTTGTGAATGGGTTAAAGATATAAATATTGGAGATAAAGCTAAAGATGGCTCTCAATTGCGTCCTTACATCGTATGGTTTGGTGAAGATGTACCTATGATACCAAAAGCTGTTGAAATTGTTGAACAAGCAGATGTTTTAGTTATCATTGGAACCTCTATGCAAGTTTACCCTGCAGCAAGTTTAATCAATTTTATTAAAGAAAGTACACCTATATATTTCATTGATCCTAAACCTATGGTAAATAAAAACGCCTTTAACAATTTAACAATTATTAAAGACGTAGCTTCTTTGGGGACAAAAAAATTATTAGAATTACTTAACGTAAGTAATCATTAAATTGTCGTCTGAGTTCTCAAGATCTTCTACTAACTCGATGATAAGTTTACTTTCAGAAATTTCAATAACTCTGTGGAAAATTGTTTCATCTCCAGAAAGTTTAATCATTTTCTTACTCTTATCGTAAGTCCATGAAAAGGTTTTAGAATCACCAAAATGATTCTCCTCAACTTTTCCATCTTTAGAAAATACTAACCATTCATCGGTTTTATTCGATGCTAATTCAGGTTCTTCGCCTTTTTCTTGAATAGATTCAATGAACCATTTTCCTGAAGTTAAGATTGTTTCAACTTCTTGTGCTTTAACAGTAAAAGTTAATAAACCTAAAAATAATGCTAATACTAATTTCTTCATTTTGATAGATTGTGTTTTTACTCAAAAATAAACAAAAGTTAGACCAAAATTGTAATTGTTGATAATTAACTTATAATTTTTTCAAAAAAATTATACAAATCTCCTTTACTTATGGTACTTCCTTTTTCTATTAAATCAAATACTTCTACGTTTCTCTCTAAAGAATACGTTTTTGTTCCGTTAAATAACTCTACGTCTTCAGTATCATAATTTTCCAGTAACCAATTATAATCATTTTGAGTCAATAAATCAACTTCTTTATGAACTTTAATTACAATTCTGGATATTTTTTCTTCTTTACACTTAAAAAGATTAATCGTATTTTTAGAAAAATGTTCTAGATACTCAGTTCTATTTAATACATTTTCCCAAACAATATCACTAAATAAATTCAATTCATTTTCTGCTAAAGAAGGTTGGTTTTCTTTAATTTTTTTCCACTCATTAAAATCTACTCCCTGTGTTGCTAAAAACTTTGAAAATTCTTCATGCAAACTTTCGAACTGTTCTTTTGTTAGCTGTCTATATTTCATTTGGCAATTTTAATAGTAAATTTGGATTTGGACAATTTTGTTGATAAAAATCTACATCTTCTTTTGAACAAACCCCAGGATAATCTCCTTGCTTACCTTGCATATCTATAATTAATTGAAAATGTAAATGCGGTGCATAATCACCATTTACTATATTATCTCCTAAATACCCAATAATTTCTTCTTGAGTTACTCTTTGTCCAACTTCAATATTTTCTGATGAATCTAAAGATAAATGACCATATAAACTATAAAATTCTATACCTTTAATTTGATGCTTAATAATTATTGTTGGCCCATAATCTCCATGATTCAAATTATTTTTAAAACTATGTATTTCTCCATCTAAAACTGCAAGGACTTTTGTTCCTGCATCACACCATAAATCAATTCCTAAATGAATATTTCGCTCATTGTCTTCGGAAGAATTGAAGTAAGCACTTCTTTTATAAATATCTCTTTTTTCAAAATACCCACCAAAAGCTACTTTTGCTTTTTTCTCTTTTAAAAATTTCTCTAAGTAAACAGACCATTCTTCAGAAGAACTGACATCAAAAGTACTTAAATCAGTATTTTTTGTTGATATAGAAACAGCTGTGTAATCGGATATAGCTAAACTAGTATCTATCACTTTCAAACTAGTTTTTGATATAGAATTGAGAATTTCTTTCATGACATAAAAATAAAAAAGTGCAGTTAAAACTGCACTTTAATTCATTATAATTTAATGATGTTTTATCTTGTTACTGTACCAGAAATTACTTGAACTGGTCCTGCTCCAATATTTAGTACTGAATGGTCCATCGCCATTGCTGGAATACCTTGTGCCAAAGGCTTTAAGGTAAATGGTGCTGAACTATTATCTGGACTTGGTTCAACAGAAATAACAACTGTATTTCCTCTTAAATCAATAGGAAAAGTAATACTTCCAACACTTCCCATAACATAATCCTCACCTGGATAAGAAGGTCCGTTATTAGAAGTTCCTTTAAATGGTGAAGTTGCTGCATTGTCATCAGCATTAGATACATCTGTAAATGTTCCTGTACTAATTGGTGTTCCATTAATAACTACCCATCCTTCATATTTCCATCCTGCCGGTAAAGTTGGTAAATTTAATCCTGCAACAGGAGACATTCCTGAATTATCTAAAAACCAAATTCCGCTATATTCATTTGTATCATCAGTGTCTGTAGGTGTTGCTAAAATATACTTACCTGTTGAACCGCTAAAATCAGCTACAACACCTGTAGAAGTAACATTAGCAGAACTTCCTGAAAAATCTCCTGACAACAATTTAGTTGCAGCTGGAGCTGGATCTGGATCAACAGCTGGTTCAATCGATAAAACAAATGCTGTTGCAGCATCTAAGTCAGATTTTTTAACATAAAACTCTGTTTGAGACAAAGTTCCCGAATCATCAACTGTAAAAACACCTGTAGTAACTGGAGCTCCATTCACAATTATCCAACCTTCATACTTATAATCATTTCCTAAATTTTCTAAACCTGTAAAATTAAGTGATAAACTAGCTCCTTGTATTCTATCAACTTCTATATTATTAGATAAATCATAATTACCTGAAAGGTTATTGGCATTTTTACCCATTTCTAAACCTTCTAAACCGTTCTCATAGGCAATAAACCATATAAAACATTTTCCTGCTCCTGCTCCATCGAAATTTACGCCTTCCAAAGCGGCAATGTCTCCTGGTAATCCTAAAATCATTCCAGCTTCATCAGTTATAATAAAAGATGTGTTAGTTCCTACAGTATTTCCTCCAACAGAAATTCCAGACACATTATCTGCTATACCATCTACTAAAAAAGAAAATGGTCCACCAGTTAAAGTTCCTGCCTCTGTTATTGTTACGTCTTCATCATCGTTACACCCAGTAAACGTTAATGTAAAAGCCAAAGCAAGTGCTCCTAAAATTAGTTTTTTCATTATTAATTAGATTTTAGTTAATTATAGCCTTTTAGTCGATAACCATACTCTTACTTACAAAAAACTCCTGACTTTTTATTCAGGAGTTAATTTAATATCAAAAAAAGTAAATATATTTTAAGCGTTTTGTTTTTTTATTAAATTTAGAGCAGAACCTTCTTTATACCATTCTATTTGACCTTCATTATAAGTATGGTTTACTTTTATTTCGTCTTTTGAACCATCGGAATGCACAACCTCAATTGTTAATTGTTTTCCTGAAGCAAATTCATTTAAATCTAAAAAATTAAATGTATCATCTTCTTGAATTAAATCATAATCTAATTCATTAGCAAAAGTTAAACCTAACATTCCTTGCTTTTTTAGGTTTGTTTCATGGATACGAGCAAATGATTTAACAATGACTGCTACTACACCTAAATGACGTGGTTCCATTGCGGCATGCTCACGAGAAGAACCTTCTCCATAATTATGATCTCCAACAACTACAGTAGGAATACCTGCTGCTTTATAAGCTCTTTGCGTTGCTGGTACGGCATCATACTCACCGTTAATCTGGCTTTTTACAAAATTTGTTTGTTTATTAAACGCATTTACTGCCCCAATTAAACAGTTGTTTGATATATTATCTAAATGTCCTCTATAACGTAACCATGGACCTGCCATAGAAATGTGATCAGTTGTACATTTACCAAAAGCTTTAATTAAAAGTTTGGCTCCTTTAATTTCGCTTCCGATAGGTGTAAATGGTGTTAATAATTCTAAACGCTCAGAATTTGGATTTACAATTACTTCTACTCCGCTTCCGTCGGCAACTGGTTCTAAATATCCATTCTCTTTAACTTCAAAACCTTTTGGAGGTAATTCCCATCCTGTTGGTTCATCAAGCTTAACTTCTTCACCATTTTCATTTATTAATGTATCTGTAATTGGATTAAAATCTAATCTCCCAGCAATTGCAATTGCTGCAACTAATTCAGGTGAAGCTACAAAAGCATGCGTATTTGGATTTCCATCTGCTCGTTTAGCAAAGTTTCTATTGAAAGAATGTACAATACTGTTCTTAGGTGCATTTTTTGGATCTTCATAACGCCCCCATTGTCCGATACATGGTCCACAAGCATTAGTGAAAATTTTAGCATCAAGTTTTTCAAAAACTTGTAAGATACCATCACGTTCAGCTGTGTAACGAACTTGTTCTGAACCAGGATTAATTCCAAATTCCGCTTTAGTTTTTAATCCTTTATCTAACGCTTGCTGTGCTATTGAAGAAGCACGAGATAAATCTTCATAAGATGAATTTGTACAAGACCCAATTAATCCCCATTCAACTTTTAAAGGCCAATCATTAGTATTTGCTTTTTCTGTCATTTCAGGTCCAGCTGGCGTAGATAAATCAGGTGTAAAAGGTCCATTTAATAATGGTTGTAATTCAGATAAATTAATTTCTATTACTTGATCGAAATATTGTTCAGGATTTGCATAAACTTCTGCATCAGCAGTTAAATAATCTTTTATTTCATTTGCTGCATCAGCAACATCTGCTCTATCTGTAGCACGTAAATAACGTTCCATAGAATCGTCGTAACCAAAAGTAGAAGTTGTTGCTCCAATTTCTGCCCCCATATTACAAATTGTTCCTTTACCAGTACAAGACATTCCTGTCGCTCCTGGTCCGAAGTATTCTACAATAGCATCAGTTCCTCCTTTTACAGTTAAAATTTCTGCTACTTTTAAAATCACATCTTTAGGAGCAGTCCAACCAGATAATTTTCCAGTTAATTTTACTCCTATTAATTTAGGAAACTTTAATTCCCAAGGCATACCCGCCATAACATCAACGGCATCAGCTCCACCAACTCCAATAGCAACCATTCCTAATCCACCAGCATTTACAGTGTGTGAATCTGTACCTATCATCATTCCTCCAGGAAATGCATAATTTTCTAAAACTACTTGGTGAATAATTCCTGCTCCTGGTTTCCAGAAACCAATTCCGTATTTATTTGAAACTGATTCTAAGAAATTAAATACTTCATTACTTATGTTTAATGCATTTTGCAAATCTGTACTTGCTCCTTCTTTTGCTTGAATTAAATGATCACAGTGTACAGTAGTTGGAACAGCTACTTTATCTTTACCTGCCTGCATGAATTGTAGTAACGCCATTTGAGCTGTTGCATCTTGACATGCCACTCTATCTGGTGCAAAATCTACATAATCTTTACCTCTTTGAAAAGCTTTAGATGGATTACCATCCCAAAGGTGTGTATATAATATTTTTTCTGCTAATGTTAACGGTTTACCTGTAATCTTTCGAGCAGCATCTACTCTTTCAACTACTTTAGCGTAAACCTCTTTTATCATATTAATATCGAAAGCCATGAACTATAAGTTTTAGTTTGTAGACTAATTTACCAAAAAAACGTAATAGAAATTCGTAACCTATTTTAATTATAATGAGTTTAAATAAGGTATTGAAATAAAAAAAGCCCAAGTAAAACTTGGGCTCTATAATATGATATAAAAGTTGTTAATTAAACAACTAATAGCTTTTGTGATGGCTTGAATTTAGTTAACACAATACCTTCAACAGCTGCTTGATATTCTTCTAATGTTGGGGTTCTTCCTAAAATTGAAGATAACACAACTACAGGAGTTGATGATAATAATGATTCTCCTTTTTTCTCTTGTGAATCTCTAACAACACGACCTTGGAATAAACGAGTAGAAGTTGCCATTACAGTATCTCCTGGCTCTGCTTTTTCTTGGTTCCCCATACAAAGGTTACATCCAGGACGCTCTAAATATAATACATTTTCATACTTTGTACGAGCTGCTGCTTTTGGAGCATCATCATCAAACACAAACCCAGAATACTTAGCTAAAACATCCCAGTCACCTTCTGCTTTTAACTCATCAACAATGTTATATGTTGGAGGAGCTACAACTAAAGGTGCGTTAAATTTAACTTCACCTTGCTGAGCTTCGATATTCTTTAACATTTGAGCTAAAATCTTCATATCTCCTTTGTGAATCATACAAGATCCTACAAAACCTAAATCAACTTTCTTAGTTCCTCCATAGAAAGATAAAGGTTGAATGTTATCGTGTGTATAACGCTTAGAAACATCTTCGTTATTTACATCTGGATCGGCAATCATTGGCTCAACAATCTTGTCTAAGTCAATAACAACTTCAGCATAATATTTAGCATCCGCATCTGGTCTTAAAGCTGGTCTGCTTCCTGATTCTAATTCAGCAATACGGTTGTTAGCTTTATCAACTAAACCTTGTAATACTTGCTTTTCATTATCCATTCCTTTATCGATCATAATTTGAATACGATCTCTAGAAATTACTAATGATTCTATTAATGTTTCATCTTCAGAAATACAAATAGAAGCTTTAGCTTTCATTTCAGCAGTCCAATCTGTAAATGTAAATGCTTGATCAGAAGTTAATGTACCAATGTGAACTTCAATAATTCTTCCTTGGAAAACATTTTCGCCTTCAAATTGATCTAACATTTGTTGTTGTGTAGCATGTACTACATCACGGAAATCCATATATGGAACCATATCTCCTTTGAAGGTCACTTTAACTGACTCAGGAATTGGCATTGTCGCTTCACCTGTTGCTAATGCTAAAGCTACTGTTCCAGAATCTGCTCCGAAAGCAACACCTTTTGCCATTCTTGTGTGAGAATCTCCACCGATAATAACATCCCAATCATCAACTGCTATGTCATTTAATACTTTGTGAATTACATCAGTCATTGCATGGTAAACTCCTTTAGGGTCACGACCAGTAATTAAACCGAAGTCATTCATAAACTTCATTAATCTTGGAATATTAGCCTTAGATTTATCATCCCATACAGAAGCTGTGTGACATCCAGATTGATACCCAGCATCCACGATTGGAGAAATTACAGTAGCTGCCATCATTTCTAACTCTTGAGAAGTCATTAAACCTGTAGTATCCTGAGATCCAACAATATTTACTTCTACACGAGTATTAGAACCTGCATGTAACGTAACTCCTGGAGTATTTCCTACAGCGTTTCTATTGAAAATTTTCTCTACTGCAGTTAATCCTTGACCTTCGATAGAAATTTCTTTAGAAGGAGCATATACTTGAGGCACATCAATACCTAATGCTTTACATGCAAAAGTTTGTAATTTTTTACCGAAAACAACAGCATAAGAACCTCCTGCTTTAATAAACTCCATTTTTTGAGGAGTTAACGCAGTAGAAATATCTTTTAATTCAGTATTTCCGTTGTATAATTTCTTTTCTTTAGTATTGATTGTTAAAACTGTACCTGTTTTAACTGAATAAACTTCTTTTAAGATTGGATCACCATCTTTGTCTACAATAGTATTTCCATTTTCATCTTTTTGCTTCACCCAGTTTTTAAGGTCGATTCCAATACCTCCAGTAACACCAACTGTAGTTAAGAAGATTGGAGCAATACCATTTGTTCCAGCAATTACTGGTGCAATATTGATAAAAGGTACATATGGACTAGAAGGAATACCTGTCCATAAAGCCACGTTATTTACACCTGACATACGAGAAGAACCAACTCCCATTGTTCCTTTTTCTGCTATTAACATTACACGCTTATCTGGGTGTTGCTTTTGTAATGCTAATAATTCGTTCTGCATATCTTTATTATGCTCGAACATAGATTGACCGTGTAATTCACGATCTGATCTTGAGTGTGCATCTGCACCTGGAGAAAGTAAATCTGTAGAGATATCTCCAACTCCTGCTATATAAGTTACAACTTGAATTTCTTCATCAACCTCTGGTAATTTAGTAAAGAATTCCGCTTTAGCATAGCTTTCGATAATATCTTTAGCTAAACTATTACCATTTTTCATAGCATTCTCTAAACGCTCAGTATCTGCCTCATATAAGAATACTTGTGTTTTTAAAACTTTTGCAGCTTCTTCAGCAATGCTTAAATCGTTTCCTAATGCTAAATCTAAAAGTACTTCAATTGAAGGACCTCCTTTCATATGTGATAACTGTTCAAAAGCAAAAGTAGGTGTAATCTCCTCTACTATAGATTCTCCAAGGATAATCTCTTTTAAAAACTTTGCTTTTACACCAGCTGCACTTGTTGTACCTGGTAATGTATTATAAATAAAGAAATTAAGAGACTCTTTTCTGTGCTCGTTATTTACATCTTTAATTTGTGAGATAATTTCACTAAGTAATTCGCTGCCATCAATTGGCTTAGGATGTAAACCTAGCTCTTTTCTTTCTTCAATCTCTTTTAGGTAATCTTGGTAGTTCATAATAGAAAAATCTTTTCAATGTTAAAGGCAATTTTATCAATTAGTTATTTACACCTAATCTTACTTTGCCATAGTTAATTGTAACAATGTCGTTTGTATAGTTGCATATCATCTGCAAGACTATTCTAGTTTATTGTCCTCTGTAAATTTTATTAATAAGACTCGATTTTTATAATCTGCTTACAAACGTAAATTACACAGTAAATGTTTATAATTTTAAGTCTGGCGAATTTACAAATTTTCATTCATATTTGAAAATAATATAACGTTTTCGGTTAAACATTAAATATTACATAATAAAAACATTTTTAAAAAGATGTTTTTTATTAATTTACTAAAAAAGAAAACGTAAATTATCAATTTCACAATTTTAAACATTAGATTTTGAGATAAAAAAAATATTTTAGAAGAAAAAAGCAGACCAATAAGCCGGATTCTGTTACTTTTTAATACAAAAAAGCCCTTATCATTTATCTAGTTAGTGCATTACTGCAAAAATCTATCTGCCTACCCCTTAGAATCGTGCGAGTAACACTCGAGCTCTAATATACGTGGCATTGCACCGCATAGAGTTTACCTGATTTCACTACAGCATTACCTGTACATTCTTTCTGTTGCACTTGTCCTCAGTTTACACTGGACGGATGTTATCCGCTATGCTTACTCTTTGGTGTCCGGACTTTCCTCTAAGAAATAAATTCCTAGCGATAAGGCTGGTCTGCTAATTTATTTTTTTCACTTATTAGCTTTCATAAAAAAACCCACTCAAAGATTGAGTGGGAAAATTGCTATGAAAAAGAAAAAGTATCTGGAACGTCTTCCAGACACTACAAATATATAACTTTTTTTAACTTTCTACAAAAAAAAATAAAAAAATATTCTTTTTAAGAAAACATATCTTTTACCCTATCAAAAAATGACTTATCAGTTTTTTGCGGGTTTGGTGAAAAATTATCATCTACCAACATAGATTCGAAGAACTTACGTTGTTCTTTTGTTAATTCTTGCGGTGTCCATACATTAATATGAATTAAGAAATCACCTGTACCATATCTTTCTATACTTGGTAAACCTTTACCTTTTAATCTTAAAATTTTTCCTGATTGAGTACCAGCATCTATTTTAATTTTAACTTTTCCTGTTACAGTTTCAATCTCTTTCGATGCTCCTAATACAGCTTCAGAAAAATTAATGTACAAATCATAATGTAAATTACTTCCTTCTCGTTTAATTGCTTCGTGCTGTACTTCTTCAATTAACACTAACAAGTCTCCTGGAATAGAATTTTTACCTGGTGCTTCGTTTCCTTTACCTCCAACCTTTAACTGTACTCCTTCTGTTACACCTTCAGGAATATTAATTGAAACCGTTTCTTCTTTAACAACCATTCCTTGAGCATCAGCGTCATTAGGACGTTTGTCAATCATCTCTCCTGCTCCTTGACAAGTTGAACAAGTAGTTGCAGTTTGCATTCTACCTAAAATGGTATTTGTTACACGCATTATTTGTCCAGTTCCATTACAAGTACTACATGTCTTATATGATACTCCTTCTGCCTGTATTTTTCTACGAACCTTTACCTTTTTCTCTACACCTTTGGCTATTTCTTCTAAAGTAAGTTTAACTCTAATTCGAAGATTCCCTCCCTTAACTCTAGCTCTTCCTCGACTTCCACCTCCGAATCCACCAAATCCACCACCGAAGGCACCTCCGAAAATGTCTCCGAATTGACTAAAGATATCATCCATATTCATTCCGCCACCACCGAAACCACCGGCACCTCCTTCAAATGCAGCATGACCATATTGATCGTAACGTGCTTTCTTCTGCTCATCACTTAAAACTTCATAAGCTTCTGCACATAATTTAAACTTCTCTTCTGCTTCTTTGTTATCAGGATTTTTATCTGGGTGATATTTAATAGCCATCTTACGATATGCCTTCTTTATCTCTGCTTGAGTAGCTGATTTAGCTACACCTAATACTTCGTAATAATCTTGCTTTGCCATGTCTTTTCAATTATGAATGAACAATTATCATTAACTTTTAACAATTGATCAATCTTTACGCCTGTCCTACAACAACTTTGGGGTGACGAATAATTTTATCTCCAAGTTTATAACCTTTTTCTACGCAATCTATGATCTTCCCTTTTAAATCGTCTGAAGGTGCTGGAATTTGTGTTATAGCTTCATGTGTATCTGCATCAAAAATATCTCCTTGATTTACCTCAATAGAAGATAAACCTTTTTGTTCTAGAGTTTTAATTAGTTTTTGATAAATTAATAAAACTCCTTTCCTTAATTCCTCTGCTTCTTTATCATCTTCAATATGTGTTAAAGCTCTTTCAAAATCATCCAAAATTGGCAGTAAAACTGTCATTAATTCCTGGTTTGCTGTTTTAAAAAGCTCCACTCTTTCTCTTGAAGTACGTTTTTTGTAATTTTCAAATTCTGCAAATAAACGCAAATATTTATCTTTTTCACCTTGTAATAGTTCTTCGAAAGATGGTTTTCCTTCTTCTTCTATAACATCCTCTTCTTTATTCTCTGCTTCATTATCATTAACTTGCTCTTCACTTGATTTATACTCTGCACTTTTCATAGCATCGTTAAACTCATCTTCTTTAGTATATTGATCTTTACTCATTGTAAATCGCTTCTTTAATTTTAGTTTGCAAACTAAAAGCAAGAATACTGCCATCACAAAAAAGATGTCATAATGACATCTTTTTTGTGATTTAAAAATGATTTTTTAACATTTAAAAACTGAATTTATATTTTAATTAACAAGAAAACTTTTTAATTTTATAATTGATAATTTTATTAACCTCATAAATCAAACTTATTATGAAAAACTTATTGAACATTAATGGTGTATCTGTTTTAACCAAAAAAGATCAGAAAACTTTAACTGGCGGAATTCTCTTAATCGATCCAAAATATTGTGGTTGTGATTGTGCTGGTAGAGTAACTGGACCAAAATATTGCGAACAAGTTATTGCTTGCCCACAAGAGTATACTTGCAACGAAGAAATGTAAAAAAAAGCGACTTATAAGTCGCTTTTTTTTTCAAATTAAATATTTATATCATCTATTTAATCTTCTATTCTTTCTATTTTAGCACCTAATGCCTGTAAGCGAGGAACAATTCGTTCATAACCTCTATCGATTTGTTCGATATTATTAATAATACTTGTTCCTTTGGCCGACAAAGCCGCAATTAATAAAGAAATACCAGCTCGAATATCTGGTGAAGTCATTTTTGTTGCTTTTAATTGTGATTGTCTATTATGTCCAATAACAGTGGCCCTATGAGGATCACATAAAATGACTTTAGCACCCATATCAATCAATTTATCCACAAAAAACAATCTACTTTCAAACATTTTCTGATGAATTAAAACTGTTCCTTTTGCTTGTGTAGCAACAACTAGAACAATACTTAATAAATCAGGTGTAAAACCTGGCCAAGGAGCATCAGCTACTGTTAAAACAGATCCATCGATATAATTTTGAATCTCATAGCTTTCTTGAGCAGGAATATAAATATCATCGTTTCTTTTTTCTAACTGTATTCCTAGTTTTCTAAATACATTAGGAATCTGTCCTAAATCCTTCCAACTAACATCTTTAATTGTTAATTCAGATTTAGTCATAGCAGCCATACCGATCCAACTACCTATTTCAATCATATCAGGCAAAATACGGTGTTCACACCCACTTAACTCTTTAACACCTTCAATAGTTAACAAGTTAGAACCAACACCTGTAATTTTAGCTCCCATACTATTCAACATTTTACAAAGTTGTTGTAAGTAAGGCTCACAAGCAGCATTATAAATTGTTGTTTTTCCTTTAGCTAAAACAGCAGCCATTACAATATTTGCTGTTCCTGTTACAGAAGCTTCATCAAGTAACATATCTGTACCTGTTAACCCTGAATCAGTTTCAACTCCATAGAAATATTCTTCTTTATTATAACGGAATTTAGCTCCTAAGTTTATGAAACCTTCAAAGTGCGTATCTAAACGACGTCTTCCTATTTTATCTCCACCAGGGCGAGGAATATATCCTTTTCCAAAACGAGCTAATAAAGGCCCAACGATCATAATAGAACCTCTTAAAGAACTTCCATCTCTTTTAAAATCTGCGCTTTCTAAATATTTTAAATTAATATCATCTGCTTGAAAACTATAAGAGTTATCTCCTAATTTTTCAATCTTAACTCCTAATTCTCCTAGGATGAATATTAATTTATTAACATCAATAATATCAGGAATGTTATTGATAATTACTTTTTCTGCTGTTAATAAAACCGCACATATAATTTGTAATGCTTCGTTTTTTGCTCCTTGAGGGGTTATTGTACCTTTTAGTGGATGTCCTCCTTCAATTTTAAAAGATGCCATTTATTTTTTTCTGTTTTTTGAATTTTTGTTGTGAGTTGATTTCTTTTTTCCTTGCCCTTGATTACTTCTTTGTTTTAATAAAATTTTAATATCTGCCAACTCATCTTCTTTACCTCTATAGTCTATTTCTCCGTCTGTTAATTCGTATAAATGGTCTAATATTACTTCATCATCAACATTATCTTTATTCCAATTTAGATAACATTTTTTCATATGATTAGCTATAGTGTATACTAAGGCTTCTTTCATCTCTCCTTCTTCCCAAGTTAAAACAACATCAATCATGTTTTGAATATTATTTCCGTAAAACCTATACTTAGAAGCCGATTTTGGATAAGGCATCGATTGAGGTTTTTCCTTTAATTCTTCTTGAGAAGGTTTTTCGTAAGGAGAATCAACATCTAATTTAAAATCAGACATGATATGTAATTGATCCCATAACTTATGTTTAAAATCAGGAACATCACGTAAATGAGGTTGTAGATTTCCCATTACATCTATGATAGCTTTGGCCATCGTATTTCTTTCTTCTTTAGTAGGTAACCCTATACAATGATCTACCAATTTTTGAATATGCCTACCATATTCTGGTATTATAAGTTTTGTTCTTCCTGAATTATATTCTAAATCAAACGTCATTTCCTTTAATATATTTAGTGCAAAGTAAGGATTAATTGTCGGTTAACAATTATAGACATATTAATTATTGTTGAATGACAATTATTTTGAGATAATTTCAATTATCCTATCACTTTTAACTTTGCAAATTGTAATAATAATTTTTTCTTTCCTGCTGTAGCAAATTGAATTTCTGCTTTTTTGTTTGGGCCTTTTCCTTCTAAAGCTATAACTTCACCTTTACCAAATCTATTGTGCTCTACAATATTTCCAACAGTAACTTCTCCATCAAAAAGATTGGCTTTAGCTTCTGATAACTCTGAAACTTTTTTCATTTTTCCTTTTTTTGGAAGTAAATGATCTGATTTTTTATCTAAAAACTCTTTTCTTTTCTTTTGAATTGGTTTTTGAAAACGAATCTTTTTAGGAGCATCTCCAAACAAATCCGCATCTATAAATCGATTTGATTTTGGTTCTGGTAATTTTGGTGCTATATACTCTAAAAACTTATCGTCTATTTCTTCTAAAAAACGACTTGGTTCTCCATCTGTAAGTTTCCCCCAACGATATCTGGTTTGCGCATATGTTAAATAAGCTTGCTTTTCTGCTCTTGTTAATGCTACATAGAATAATCGTCTTTCTTCTTCTAACTCTGATCTTGTATTCATACTCATTGCCGAAGGAAATAAATTTTCTTCCATACCAACAATGTAAACATATGGAAATTCTAATCCTTTAGCCAAGTGAATAGTCATTAACGATACACGAGGAGTTTCGTCTTTTTTATCACTATCAAAATCAGTAGCTAGAGCAACATCTTCTAAAAAAATTGGTAGCGAAGCATCTTCTCCTGCTTCAATTTTATCAGTTATAAAATCTTTAATACCGTTTAATAATTCTTGAACGTTTTCAACTTTACTGATTCCTTCAGGAGTTCCGTCTTTTTGTAAATCTTTTACTAACTGTGTTTTCTTTACCACTAAATCTGCAACTTCAAAAGCATTTTTTGTTTGCGATTCAATTTGAAAACGTTGGATCATATTTGCAAAATTCTCGAGCTTTGTTTTTGTTCCTGCGTTTATTTTTAAATCTACAGAAGACATATTCAAAATTACCTCGAAAATTGACTTTTTATAATGATTTGCAGCTATTGCAAGCTTATCTACAGTTGTTTGACCAATTCCCCTAGCAGGATAATTGATCACTCTTTTTAACGCCTCCTCATCGTTAGGATTAATTAGTAAACGTAAATATGATAGTAAATCTTTAATCTCTTTTCTCTGATAGAATGAAATACCTCCATAGATTTTATATTTAATATCTTTTTTACGCAATGCGTCCTCCATAGCTCTCGACTGTGCGTTTGTTCTATATAAAATGGCAAACTCGTTATTTGTTAACTGATGATTCATTTTATTATCGAAAATCGATTGCGCTACAAACCTTCCTTCTTCACCATCAGAAATGGTACGCATTACCTTGATATATCCACCAGACTCATTGGCTGTCCAAACTTCTTTATCTAAACGTGTTTTATTTTTAGCGATTACAGAATTTGCTGCATTTACAATATTACTAGTAGAACGATAATTTTGCTCTAACTTGAATGTTTTTACATCAGGATAATCTTTCTGGAAGTTTAAAATATTCTGAATATTTGCTCCACGGAAAGCATAAATACTTTGAGAATCGTCACCTACCACACAAATATTCTGGAAACGATCTGCTAAAGCTCTAACAATTAAATACTGAGAATGGTTTGTATCTTGGTACTCATCTACCAAAATATATCTAAAACGATCTTGATATCTTGCTAAAACATCTGGAAAACGAGCTAATAATTCATTCGTTCTTAACAATAAATCGTCAAAATCCATTGCTCCAGATTTAAAACAACGATCTACATATTCTTTATAAATATCTCCAACTTTAGGTCTACTTGCCATTAAATCTGCTTCTTGCAAATCAGAATTATTAAAGTAAGCTCTAACTGTTATTAAACTATTTTTAAAAGAAGAAATTCTACTTAGAATTTGTTTTGGTTTATACCGATCTTTATCAAGATTCATTTCTTTAATAATCGTCGTAATTAAACGAACAGCATCTTGTGCATCGTAAATTGTAAAGTTTGACGGATACCCTAACTTATCTGCTTCTGCTCTTAAAATTCTTGCAAAAACAGAGTGAAAAGTTCCCATCCATAAACTCTTAGCTTGACTGTTACCTACTACCTTACCAATCCTCTCTTTCATTTCTCGAGCGGCCTTGTTTGTAAAGGTTAATGATAGAATATTAAAAGGGTCAACACCTTGTTGCATTAAGTAAGCAATCCTGTAAGTTAATACTCTTGTTTTTCCAGAACCTGCTCCAGCAATAATAATCATTGGTCCATCTTTCTGCAATACTGCAGCCCTTTGAGGTTCGTTAAGTTGTTCTAAATAAGTATTCAATGAAAATAAATAATAGGTTGAAAGTAATTCAGTGCTAAATTAAACCATTATTTCCTCTTTTTCTAGTAGTAAAACTCAATTTTATTCACAATTATTTAGATTTTTTAAGAGTATCAGTTGCAAAAACAAATTGTATATTTACCCTTCTAACAAAAACAACCTGGATACTCTTCAAACCTAAGTTTATTATGAAAAAAACACTATTAAGTTTTATTTTATTGCTTTCTTCTATTAGTATTTTATCTCAGAAATTGGATAAAGATTTCACTTCAATTGAAGATAAAGTGATTCAATGGAGAAGACATTTTCATCAAAATCCTGAACTTTCTAACAGAGAATTTAAAACTGCAAAAACTATCGCCAAACATTTAAAAAATCTTGGTATAGAAACCAAAGAAAATGTAGCTAAAACCGGTGTTATTGGAATTTTAAAAGGGAAACAACCCGGAAAAGTAGTTGCTCTACGTGCAGATATAGACGCCTTACCAGTTATAGAACGTAATAATTTACCTTTTAAGTCTACTGTTAAATCTAACTATTTAGGAAAAGATGTTGGTGTTATGCATGCTTGTGGTCATGATACACATACTGCAATTTTAATGGGAGTTGCAGAAATTTTAGCTAAAAATAAAGATCAGATTAAAGGAACAGTAAAATTTATTTTCCAACCTGCTGAAGAAGGTGCACCAGAAGGTGAAGAAGGCGGAGCCGAGCTTATGGTAAAAGAAGGAGTATTAAAAAACCCTGATGTAGATGCTATTTTTGGATTACATATTTCTTCTGGTTTTGATGTTGGAACGATTAGCTATAAATCTGGAGGAATTATGGCTGCGTCTCAAAGTTTTAAAATTAAAGTAAAAGGAAAACAATCGCATGGTTCTAGACCATGGACAGGTATTGATCCAATTATGATATCTGCTAAAATTATTGATGCTTTACAAACTATTATTAGTAGAGAAGTTAATTTAACTAATGAAGGCGCTGTAATTACTGTTGGAAAAATAGACTCTGGTGTACGAAGTAATATCATTCCTGAATCTGCAGAAATGATTGGTACAATTCGTACGTTAGATTATGGAATGCAAAAACAAATTAATGATAGAATGAAAGAAATGGTTCCTGCAATAGCAAAATCATATAGAGCAGAAGCTACTATTGAAATTGAAAAGGGATATCCTATTACTTTTAATAATATTGAACTTACAAAACAAGTTTTGCCTACATTACACAATGTAGCAGGAAAAGAAAACGTTAAGCTTATTAAAGCTATAACTGGAGCTGAAGATTTCTCTTTCTTTCAAAAAGAAGTACCTGGATTTTATTTCTTTTTAGGAGGAAAAACAATTGGAAATGAAAATCCATATCCACATCATACTCCAGATTTCATTATAGATGAAAGTGGTATGCTTTTAGGTGTAAAAACAATGACACAATTAGCTTTAGATTTTTTAAATAATTAACTGAATACATGGAAGATAAAATAATGGAAGGGTTAGCTTACGCATTACCCGCATTAGTAGCAGGAGGCGTAGCTTATTTTATGTTTAGCGCTTTTTTACAAAGAGATGAAAACGAAAAGAAATTCGAAGCATTAATCGCAAAAAAAAGAGAAAGTTTACCTATTAAATTACAAGCCTATGAACGTTTATTACTTTTTTGTGAACGAATTAACCCTGCTAAATTGTTAACTAGAGTGAATCCTATTGGCGACGATGTTAATAGTTATGTACACTTACTTTTAGCTAATATTGAACAAGAGTATGAACACAATATGGTACAACAGATTTATGTACATGAGGATACTTGGAAAGCTGTAGTCGGCTCAAAATTAGCTATCGCTAATAAAATTAGAACTACAGCAGAAAATAGTGAAACAGCAAAAGAATTGAGAGAAAATTTACTTATAGATTACTCACAAATTGAAAGTCCAACCGAAACTGCTATAGCAATTATAAAACAACAAGTAAAGAAGTTGATATAAATAAAAAGGTTACCTAAAATTAGGTAACCTTTTTTAATAGAAAAGAGGACTTCTATCTACAGAAGTATTTCTTAATTAAAATATATTTTTGAAGCTCCTAATGGTGCATCGAAAGTATTTGTTTTTTCATTAGACGATAAATCGAAAATATTGACTTTACTTATATCAGAAAAGCTAGCATCTAATGCATATAATTTTCCATTCTTAACAGACATTCCATAAAAATAACCGTCAACTGCAGTTAATAATTTACTAGTTGCTGGAGATGTTGTATTTATAGCTACTTTGTAAACATCATTAGAAATAGCATAATATAATTGCCCATTTTCTATATCCATTAAAGATGGGTGAACACCTTCTGAAAATTCAATTTCAGAAGTAACAACATTCGTTTGTAAATTAATCGTAGCAATTCCAGCCTGAGTATGCCCTATTACATTAAAATTAGAATCGTATAAAGTTCTTCCTTCAGATAAAACTACTAATTCATTATTTGATTTAAAGAACATTTCGTCTGGTCTATCTTTAACAGTAATTGTACTCACTTCATTATTTGTTAAGTTAATAACAGAAACAATATTGTTATTTGTAAAAGCTCCCTTATGTGTTACATATAACTTTCCATTTTTAAAAGCTATTCTTTCAGGACCATTACCAACAGCTATCTTTTCAATAAATTCAAAAGTATTAATATCAACAACCGCAATAAAATCATCAGTTTCATCACTTGTAGATCCCCAGTTAGTAACGTACCCCCTATTACCAACTACAACAATATATCTTGGTTTAGATAATCCTTCAGTAACCTTTCCTAATTCTTGGAATGAATATCTATTTACTATCGAAATAGTATTTTGATTATCAACTATAATATAAGCGTTATCACCTTCTAAAGTCATAGATTGTAAAAAGGTACCTAAATCTGCACCGTTTACCTTATTATAAATCTTACCTTGTTTTGTTGTATAATCATTAGAAATAAATGTAACAGAACCACTTCCTGCTCCAGAACCTTCTCCAGATATTAATATTCCTTTTTCATAATCTCCCTTAGGTTCATCGGGTACGTTATCATCGTCGCTACACGATACTAAAAATAAAACACTAGTTAAAAATAATGTTTTGAATATAAAATTGATTTTTTTCATTTTTAAAATTTATAGTTTATGTTGAAATTATAGTTAATACCTGGCATTGGTCTACCTCGAATAATAGTATAATCTTCATTTAAAATATTATTGACTTTAAAACCAATACTTAAGTTTTGTTTTTCTCTTTTTAGAATATTGAAGCTTCCTCCAATATTTGATATAAAAAATTCATTAACAACAAAGTCTTCGCTATTACTTTGAGTTGTATATGTTTTACCATTGAACAAGAACTGATAGAATACCGAAAAGCGATTATAATTCATTCTAACATTAGTATTTGCAACATGTTTCGGAACAAATGGAATTGCTGTTTTTGTCGCTTCATTAATCGCATCTACATAAGTGTAGTTTACAGAAAGATCAGTTTGAATGTTATCAAAAAATAAATGCTTATAATTAGCAGCAAATTCAATTCCTTGATTTCTTGTTTCCTCTAGATTAATTGGCGTCCAAATTCCTGGTCGATTCGGATCACCATTTGGCGTCCAAATAATTTTATCTTTTGAATTGATATTGAAATATGCTACATCAACAAATAATTGATTAGATTTAAAACCTATTCCAAATTCTCCTTGTAATGAGTTTTCTGGAATTAAATTTAAATTACCTTGACCTGGCCAAAATAAATCGTTGTATGTAGGAACTCTATAATTTCTCGATGTATTAGCTCTAAAAAAGAAACCTTTGTAAGGAGTTAATTTAAATCCAAAAGCATAACTTAAAGGCACATCAAAATCTGAATTATAGTCCTTTCTTAATTTTATGTCATAAGAAAAAAAACGCTTTATTTTATGGTTAAAAATCAAAGATTGTGAAAACTCTCGTCTATTCCTCTCTTTAATTTGATCTGTTCTTCCGTATACACTTTCAAATCGTGTATTCGACGTTACAGTAGCATTAAACTTTTTAAAAGTATAATCAGCAGTAATATCTGTATATAAACGATTAGAACTTCCGAAGTTAAAAACATCAGAATCTTTGTCATCAAAATATTTATACTTCTGAAATAGATAACCAACTCGAGTATTTAATCTGAAATTATTACGCTTAAACTCAAGAGACAGTAAATTCCTTTGGTTTATATCTTGAAATTTATCATCTGCAGAAGTTGGATTAGGTAATTCACCTGAAAGTAATCTATCACCAAAATAATATGTTGTGAAAAACTGTAAAACTAATTCATCTGAAACTCTATACGCATTAGAAAAATTGACTGCATAGTTCTTATAATTCCCATTAAAATTTCTGAATTCTGAGTTTAAAAATGGATAGTCATTATCTGACCTGTTGTAAGAAATTCCGAAATTAGCTGTGTACTTTTTAGAACTATATTTCAATTTATACAAACTATTAATAGTACTAAAACTTCCAACAGCACTTACAATCTGATTTGTAAACTCTTTATTTTCTCTGAATTTTAATACATCATTTAAATGAACAGTTCCTCCAATTGCTCCAGAACCGTATTCTATACTTCCCCCTCCACTTCTTACGTTTAATTCGTCATACAATCCTACCGTTAAAGAATTGAATCCTGTTTGTCCGTTGTTAATAGAATTGATGTTAATTCCATTCCACATCACAGCAGTATTTGAAGCACTAGTTCCTCTAAAACTTGCAGAACTCGTTCCTCCAACTCCATGCTCTCGTAAATAAATTGCTGTATTAAAACGTAGTAAAGAAGTAAATGATTCTAAATTATTTGTAATAATTGAATCATTCAAATTAACAACCTTTAACGATTTAGAATTCATTAAAAGTCTCTTATTCGCCTGAACTACAACTTCGTTCAAACGATTATGTATCGTGTCTTTTTGTGCATTAACTTTTAAAAAGATGCTACAAAAACAAATAACCCAAAATAAAAATTGCTTCATTATATACCCCTGTAAAAACCTTTATCCCGAAGGTTTGTTATCAAATAAAACTTTGGCAGGTCTCCTGGCTTGCGTCTTGTAACTTACCTTCCCGCTTTCGCAGTGGTTAAAAGTAATTAGTTACAAGCTATATAGCTTACAGTTGCGGGAACAGCTTCGGTTTTACACCGAATTCCCTTTTAATTTTCTCCAATTGAAAATTGAAGAAAAACCAAAATTCACGGCAAATGTATTGTTTAATTATAAATTAGTCACTAACAAATCGTGATAATTTGCGAATTTAACGTTTAAATCTTGTGAAACTGAGTAGTATTCTGGGTGAATCATAGCAGCTAAGCACTCTATTCCGTCAACTAAAGTTCCTGCAGAAGATTGTGTAAACATGGCAAAATCTGCGATGTAAACATTCTTATTTTTTACAGCTCGTAATTCGTTCCAACCAGGCTTATTTATTAAAAACTCCATGTCTTCTAAAGTTCTTCCTATTCCATAACCACAAGGTGCAATAATTAAAACTTCTGGATCATATTTTACAATTTTATCCCAAGGAATTACAATACTATCTCCTGATGGATGTGATAATAAATCGATTCCACCAGCATAACCGATTTGATGAGGAATCCAATGTCCGCAGTTAAATAAAGGTTCGATCCATTCTAATAACATGATGCTTTTAGATTGAATTTTATGTTCACGTTGAACGTCAACTACAGCTGCAATACGATTTCGTAATTTTTGAATATAATGAATTCCCACTTCTTCTTTTCCCATAGCTTTAGCTACAGTTAAAGCATTTTCAAAAACATCTTCTAAAGAATTTGGCGTAATTGAAATTAACTCAGGAATCTTTGGTAATTTATAAGCTGATTTTGCTACAGATTCAGTATCGATCTGACAAACATCACATACATCTTGGGTAAAAATTAAATCTGGAGCAATATTTTCTAAAACTGGTTCATCTACATAATATAAAGTTCCTCCTTCAGCTTTGGTTTTCGAAAAAATCGTATTGATTTCTTCACTAGTTAGTGTTTGTCCTTCTAGTTTATATTTCACTACAACTTTTTTCTCCTCTAAAGCTACTGCAGGACATTCAAATGTTATTCCTTCTAAGTATTCTTGTAACCCCATATCATAAATCATTTGGGTTACCGCAGGCATAAACGACGATACTTTCATACGACTAATTTTAACATAGCTAAAATACATAGTTCTGTAGTATTATTTTCTTTTTCTAAAAAATCTTTCTAATCTTTGCTTTCAAATTTTCTTCAATTATGATGTATTATATCACCGGAGGAGAACGATCTGGTAAGAGTAGTTACGCACAACAACTTGCAGAATCTTTATCTGAAACTCCTTATTACTTAGCTACTTCTAGAATTTGGGACGCTGATTTTAAAAACCGAGTGAAGCGCCATATTTCTGATAGAGATGAACGTTGGACAACTATTGAAGAAGAAAAAAATATCAGTCAAGTAATTCCAGAAAATGCTACTGTAGTTATTGATTGTGTTACTTTATGGCTAACAAACTTTTTTGTAGATACAAAAAATGACATCGAAGAATGTTTACGTTTAGCTAAAGATGAAATTTTAAAGCTTTCTGAATTGAATGCAACCATAATTATTATTTCTAATGAAATTGGAATGGGATTACATGCACAAACTGAAAGCGGAAGAAAATTTACTGAATTACAAGGCTGGGTAAATCAATTTATAGCAAAACAATCAAACAAAGCCACATTTATGGTCTCTGGCTTACCATTAACTTTAAAATAAAACTAGATGATTCCACCAATCTCTACTACGTTAATTAACGATATACAGAAGAAAATAGATTTTAAAACTAAACCTATCGGTTCGTTAGGTGTTTTAGAAAAAATCGCGTTACAAATTAGTCAGATTCAAAATACGTTAACTCCAGAATTAAATAATCCTGCAGTTGTTGTTTTTGCTGGTGACCATGGAATTGTAAAAAACAAACCTGTAAGTCCGTATCCACAAGAAGTTACGCAACAAATGGTTTTAAACTTTACCCAAGGTGGAGCAGCAATTAATGTGTTTTGTAAACAAAATAATATTGACTTATACATTGTAGATGCTGGTGTAAATGGAACTTTTGAGTACAGCGAAAAACTTTTGAATCATAAAATTGCTAATGGAACTTCAGATTATTCTGAAGGAAAAGCAATGTCAGAAAATCAATGTAAAACTGCTTTAGAAGCTGGTAAAAAAGTAATTCAAAAACTACATAACCAAGGAACAAATATTGTTGGTTTTGGTGAAATGGGAATTGGAAATACTTCGGCAGCATCTTTATTAATGAGTTATTTTACTGAAACACCAATTGAAAAGTGTGTTGGAAAAGGAACTGGGTTAGATGATAATGGTGTAAATACTAAAGGTGAAATTTTAAGAACTGTATTTAATATACATAAAAACAATATTCAAAATCCGATTGATGTTTTAACTAGTTTTGGTGGATTTGAAATCGTTATGTTATGTGGTGCAATGTTAGAAGCAGCTCGTTTACAAATGACAATTTTAATTGACGGATTTATTGTTACTTCTGCCCTACTTGCAGCTCACGCTATAGATAAAAATGTTTTAGACTATTGTATTTTTTCTCATACGTCAGGTGAACAAGGTCATGAAAAAATGTTGTCTTATTTAAACGTAAAACCAATTCTTAATTTAGGAATGCGATTAGGTGAAGGCTCAGGTATAGCAGTTGCCTATCCTATAATTAAATCGGCTGTAAACTTTTTAAATGAAATGGCAACATTCGAAAGTGCTAATGTTTCTGAAGCTGAGTAAAAACATCATTTCATGAAAAAACAAATCCATTATTTTTTAACTGCTGTGTTATTCTTTACAAGAATTCCTTGTCCGAAATGGGTAGATCATTCTTCTGAAGCTTTAAATAAAAGTAGTCGTTATTTTTCATTGGTTGGAATTGTAGTTGGTAGTATTGCTGCTGCTGTGTATTACGCAAGTTCTTTTATATTTTCTACTGAAATTTCTTTGGTTTTAAGTATGATAAGTTCTATTTGGACTACAGGTGCTTTTCATGAAGATGGTTTTGCTGATACTTGTGATGGATTTGGTGGCGGATGGACTAAAGAAAAGATTCTTACCATAATGAAAGATTCTCGCTTAGGAACTTTCGGAGTTATTGGTTTACTTAGTATTTTAAGTTTAAAATTCTTGAGTTTAAAAGAACTTTCAAGTCAAGTTAATATTCCATTAGTTTTAATTTCTGGTCATGCAATCAGTCGTTTTATAGCAACTATTTTACTGTATACTCACGAATATGTTAGAGATTTTGATAGTTCTAAAGTAAAACCAACTACAAAACAAATGAGTACAATATCATTAGTTATCTCTGCTATTTTTGGTGTACTACCACTATTCTTTTTTCAAAAACCAACTGTATTTATTAGCATTTTTCCTTTGTTAGTTGCTTATTTATATATGGGGAATTTCTTTAAAAAATGGATTGGTGGTCAAACTGGCGATTGCGCTGGTGCTTTACAGCAAGTTGCTGAAGTTGTTTTTTACATTTCTTTAATTGCCATATGGAAATTATTATAGTACGACATACGACTCCAAACATAGAAAAAGGAATTTGTTACGGACAAGCAGACATTGATGTTACTGCAACTTTTTCTGAAGAATTAAAACCTATTTTAAAAGAATTAAAAACACTTGATTTTGATTATATATATGCTAGTCCGTTACAGCGTTGTAAAAAACTAGCTGAAAAAATTAGCACAAATATTACTTTCGATAATCGATTGAAAGAATTGGATTTTGGTGATTGGGAATTGAAAAAATGGAATGATATTCCATCAGAAGAAATTAATCCTTGGATGGAAAATTTCGTTGAAGTTCCCGTGACCAATGGAGAATCGTACATCGATTTAAATAATCGTGTTGTAAATTTCTTACAAGATATAGAAAAATTAAACACTAAAAATATTGTTATTGTAACCCATGCTGGAGTTATGCGTTGTATTTGGGCACACTACAATAACATTCCGCTAGATAAAACTTTTGAACTGAAATTGACTTATGGTCAAATCTTAAAAATATCAACCGATAATGACAACTAAATTATCTTACATCTATACAATTTTGAGCCTTTTTCTTTTTATTCAATGTAAACAAGAAAGAGTAAAAGAAAGTACTCAAAGTCAAAATACTTCAACAATTAAATATGCCAAAGGATTTGATATTATCGAAGAAAATGGAAATAAATATCTACTCATAAAAAAAGTTTTTCAGAACGAAATAAGCTCTTTTAAATACTTACTTTCTGAGAAAAATGACTTAAAAAACAATAAGATAAAAGTTCCAGTAAATCGTTTAGTTGTTACAAGCACTACTCATGTTCCAATGATTGAATTGTTAGATGCAGAAGATCGAATTATTGGTTTTCCAAACACTAAATATATTTCTTCAGAAAAAACAAGAAAACGTATTGAAGACGGATTGATTACTGAACTTGGCTCAGAACAAAGTATGAATACAGAAATCTTAATTGATTTGGTTCCAGATTTAATCGTTGGTTTTTCATTACACCCTAATAATAAACTGTATAACAATATTAAGAAGTTAGGGTTTCCTGTTGTTTTTAATGGTGAGTGGTTAGAAGAAACTCCTTTAGGAAGAGCTGAATGGATTAAGTTTTTCGGTGTTTTATTAGGTAAAGAAAAAGAAGCTAAAATTGTTTTCGAAACTATCGAAAAAGATTATTTAGCGGTTAAAAAAATAGCTCAAAGTGTTGATAAATCACCAAAAATAATTTCAGGAAGTTTCTTTAAAGATGTTTGGTATGCTCCAGCTGGCGAAAGTTTTATCGCCAAATTTTTCAATGACGCTAACTTGGATTATTTATGGAAAGAAACCTCTGGCACTGGTAGTTTACAATTAAGCTTTGAAAGTGTTTTAGATAAAGCTCAAGAGGCTGATTATTGGATTGGTTGTGGTATTAATGAAACTAAAACACAATTGTTAAGTACCAATAAAAACTATGATAAATTTTCTCCTGTACAACTAAATCAAACTTATACAATAGCGGCAATAAAAGGAGCAACAGGAGGAATTAAATATTTTGAGTTTGCTCCTATTCGTCCTGATTTAGTTTTAAAAGATTTAATTAAAATTACTAATCCAGAATTATTACCAGATTATGAATTATCTTTTTATAGACTAATTGAGTAAAAGTTTACTCAACTGTAGTTAATTTATTTAAGGCATTTGAAATTTTATTTAACAATTCATCTTTACCTTCAATATTATGTCTTTCTTTTAAATATTCAGGGTTATTGTATGTAATGTATACTTTTCCTGCTTCTTCATAAATCATTATTTTTTGAGGTAAATCTATTGCTAATGTTGGCGCAACATTCATTAAAGGTGTTCCTAAATTAGGATTTCCAAATATTAGTAATTTAGTTGGACGTAACGACAAATCTTTTTTACTAGCATTCTCGCTATGATCAAGTTCAAAAATCAACTTTAAATTCGGATTGTTTTCAATTTTACTTTTTACTCTTAAATATGTATTTTGAAAATCTAAAGGACTTTCTTTAACAATTAAACTAGTATTCATTTTTTCACTTTTATGATTTGATTGACATGAAAGAAAACCAACTAATACAACTAAAAAACTTACTATTTTTCTCATTTTATTAGTGTGAACCTTTCTTTAATAAACTTGGAAATCTCTTTTTAAATCTATTTAATCTTGGAATTGATACATTTTGAACATAAGGATTGTTCGGATTTAAACGTTCATAATTCTGATGATATGCTTCTGCTTCATAAAATTTTTTAATTGGCAATATTTCTGTTACAACTTTACCTTTATATACCTTGTAGTTTAATGATTTAATATATTTTTCGATGATTTGCTTTTCTTCATCATTATTGTAAAAAGCAATAGATCTGTATTGTGTTCCATAATCTGGATGTTGACCATTTACAGTTGTAGGATCATGAGAACCAAAAAACACGACAACTAAGGTTTTAAAATCTACCTTTTTAGGATCGTAATATACCGCTACGGTTTCTGCATGTCCTGTTCTTCCTGTACCAATACTTTTATAAGTAGGATTTTTAGTCTGCCCTCCAGCATAACCAGAAACTGCTTCGTCGACTCCTTCTACACTTTCAAAAATAGCTTCAACACACCAAAAACAACCACTTGCAAAGTAAGCTACTTTTTTATCGTTTTGTGCTTGTAAATTTATTCCTATTAAAAAAAGAGCGACATATATAATATTCTTCATGATTTTAAAAATTTTAGTGTTCGTCGCTTAAAAATACTAAAACATACAAAAAGCTACCCAGAAATTCGGATAGCTTTTCAAATTATAAACTAACAAAATTCAATAGAGACTCCTACTGAATGCTTTTATCACCTACATTCGGATTATATACATAATTAAATGAATAGTACCTAGCATTTTCTGCTACTGCAGGGTTATTATCTTTATAGTAATTTAAAATTTCAAGTTTTGCATAATTTCCATCAACAGTTTTTACAATGATTACTTTTCCTGCTAATGGACTAATTAAATGACTTGGTGGTCCTGCATAGCTATACCAACCATTACCACTACCAGTTGGTAATGCATAACTTCCTGAAGCATCTTGAGAAAATAAAGTATCTTCTGGTGCAGTTGTTATGTTAGCAAATGTTCCATTTTGGATAGCTAAAGCAGCACTTCCTGTTCTTTCAGGTTCGTCTGATAAACCTCCCACTTTAGTACCTCCATTTACTAAAATTGTAGTACCTCTAAAAGCGATGTCCCAAGAATCATCTGTAACAACAGCTCCAGTTTTAAAACTAAATTTAGTAAAAGTACCTGTTGTTACTGGTGGATTTTGAGTAAAATCTGTATCCTGTAATGCTGGTAAATTTGTAATCGACTTTGACTCTACTGGTAGAGTTACTAATTTCGCCTCATCATTACATGATATGCATACGATTGCTATAAATAAAATTGAAAATATTGATTTGATTTGATTCATGATTATTAATTAAATTGTAATTTTTCTGATTGATATAATATTGATGTTAACTTTTTTCTATCAACTACTAAAAGCCAAATATTAATAAGAAGTAAAACTCCAGTTTGTATAAGCTCTCCTACTTCATCAGTTTCTAAAAAAAGATGAAATAAAAAGATATTTATTACGATAGGCATTGCCATTATTGCTCCAAATAATGTAAAAACCTGGCTAATTAATAGTAAACCACAAATGATTTGCATTATTCCTAAAAATTGCCATAGATATCCCGTCTGTTTCATCCCGTTTATATACAACACTTTTTGTAGTGTTTGTTCTTGATTAGGTTGATTAAACTTTTGAGCTTTTTCAACAACTGCTAATGGTTTTGGATTAGCTTTTGAAAATTTCCCTATACCTCCATATACTAACATAGCTCCCAAAATCACACTCAAAATGAGTGTAATTATTTTTATCATTTTTGATTTGATCATATATTAAAAATTGAATTGAATACGTGTATAAAAAGTTCTACCTAGTTGTAAAACTGCATCTATGTTTTCGAAAGATGCCTTATTTTCTTGTTCTGTATTATTGAAAAGATTATCTATTCCGAACTGAACCGTAAAAATGTTTAATAATTTTAAAGAACCTCCAATATTAATTTGTGTATTTGGAGAAGCAAATTGATCAAACTCATCTATAATCCCACCACTATTATTGGTATCAAATAAAGCATATTTACTTCTATACAATATTCTTGCATTAAGTGAAAAGTTGTGGTCAAAATTTTTATAAAATAGTTTAATATTTCCAGTATGACGTGAACGATTTGCTAATCCAAAATAATTGTCCAACTGAATTATTTCTGAAGGCGAACTTGGAGATCTTCTAAAGAAAACTTCTCCTGATTTAATTTTATTTATTTCTTCTTTATCGCCTGTATCTAAAAATTGATAACCAAATGTGATATTAAAGTTTGTATTAATTTTATAACTCCCATTAAACTCTAATCCTTGAGTAAAAACTTTGGCTCTGTTTTCATAAGAAAAAACAGTAGTATTTGGTAAATCTGGAAAATTAGTATCTACAACAAAAGTGTTTATTAAATCGCTAATATCATTTCTGAAAAAATTCAGGTGCAGGCTTAAATTTTTGAATGGTTTAAAATCAAAACCAAGATTGTAGCCTATTGAACTTTCTGGAGCTAACTCTTTAGATAAATTTGATACCGATGACAAATTACCATACAGTTCATGTAAAACTTCAGTTCCTAATACAACATAGCCACCAGCTGTATTTCTGAAGTTAAAAAACAATTGTCTAAAATCAGGAACTTTATAACCTAAACCAACAGATGTTTTTGTACTTAACCAAGTGTTAAATTTATAAATTGCTGAAATTTTTGGACTAATTGCTGATTTAAATGTATTAAAATGATCATATCTAAGTCCTAAAATTAAATTTACTTTATTTTTAATTTTCGTATCGTACTGAGTGAAAACATACTGACTATTATACTGCTCTTTTCCATCAAAAAAAGTACGTTCTAAAGCATCGAAATTACCTCCTACTCCAACGATTAAATCTGAAGATTTAATTTTAAATTGCCCTTTTATTTCTGGTCTTAATAAAGTTTGATTGAAAACTGAAGTGTTCCCATCAAACTGGCTTTCTGTCTTAAAACGAGTAGTATAAAATGAAAAATCTATTTTATTTTTTTCATTAATCCAATGAGTTAACTTAGTAGATAGTCCATAATCTTTTTGTTCAGCTTTACTATCTGAATTGAAAACTTTTTGATTAAAATACCTTCCATCAGCAACAAATTTTAATTGATCAGATATATCATAAGTTAATCTTAAATTCCCATTATAATTTTGATATGGATTTACAGTATTGTTCTCAGTTTCTGGAGATACATCATAACCACTACCAGAATTCAAATTAATTCTGCTTTCTATGCCTAGCTTATCTTTTTGATGGGTGATTTCAAAACTTAAATCCAACTCTTTTTCTGCACCAAATCTACCTGCATAACTTAATTCTGAATTAGTTTGTTCTGATTTAGGTATTTCTGTTATAATGTTAATTACTCCACCTAAAGCTTCAGAACCATATAATGAAGACGAAGGACCTTTAACTATCTCTATTTGTTTAATATTGTTTACCGAGATTCTATTTAAATCTAAATTCCCCGAAGTTCTCCCAATATATGGCAACCCGTTTACCAGTATTAAGGTATATTCTGCATCCATTCCTTGAATTTGCACACCTTCTGAACTTCCAAAATCTGAAACCAAAATTATTCCTGTTTGTTCTACAATAATATCTCGTAATCGTGTAGCGCTAGTTTTTTTTATGTTTTTCTGCGTAATTAAAGTTACAGGCATTGGTAAAGATGATAATTGTCTTTTAGTAGTAGTTGCAGTAACTATTACTTCATCTAATTTATTTACAATCGTATCCTTTCTCTTCTTTTGAGAAAACATGATAGTGAACAAAAAAAACATCGCAATAACCAAAACTTTATTTAGAAACATTCTTAATAATTTTCGACAAATGTAGATTTTTATTTTTAATTAATCTAAATAAATTATAATTTTGTCTCGAAAATAAAATCAAACATTATAAAAATGAGAAATCAAATTGTAGTAATATTTACACTATGTGCTATGACATACACAAGCGCACAAGAATCTAAAAAACAAAAAGATATAAAGGCAATTAAAACAATGAAAGGTTGCTTTGAAGTAAGTTTTAACTTTGCTGAAACTTTTAATTACTCAAAAGATAGTTTATACAAGCCTTCTGCAATAAAACACGATCGTGCTTTAGAATGGGTTGAAGTTATTACTGATAAAAACAATAAAATTCAATTACAACATTTATTAATTGTTGGTCCGAAGAACAAACCACATATTGTTAAGCATTGGCGTCAAGATTGGCTTTATGAAAATCAGGATTTATATCTGTTTCATAAAGATAATCATTGGAAATATCTAAACTTAGATAAAGAAAGTGTACAAGGTCAATGGACTCAGAAGGTATATCAAGTAGATGATAGTCCACGTTATGAAGGTACTGCATCTTGGGTTCATGTTGATGGAAAAAGTTATTGGGAAAATGCTACAGATGCTCCTTTAGCAAGAAGAGAACATACAAAAAGATCTGATTACAATGTAATGTTAAGAAGAAATCGTCATGAAATTATAGAAAACGGCTGGATTCACAATCAGGATAATGATAAAATTATCAGAAAAGATGGTGAAAAAGACTTCTTATTAGCTCAAGAAAAAGGGTTTAACACATACATAAGAGTTCCTGATAATAAATGTATTGCTGCACAAAACTGGTGGAAAGAAAACAAAGGGTTGTGGAAAAAAGTTCGTAAAAAATGGGATAAAACTTTTAATCAGAATAAAGATATTACTTTACAGACTAAAATTGAAGATAAAAAATTATTTGCGCATCTATTTAAACTAAAAGCAGATGCTTCTAAAAAACAAGTAAATGAAATTATAGATAGTTTTATCAAATAATTTCGTATGCTGTTGTAGTTTGTTATGTTATTTATGAAAAGCCTTACTAAAAAGTAAGGCTTTTGTTTTTTTTTAAAATTTATCTGTACAAACCTAAGTACAATAATGTTAATGCTATTGTATCGTGAACTCCATGCATTATAACAAGTAATCCCAAATTGTTTCTATTCTTATAAAAAATAATAGAATATAATAAAGCTAAGGGGAATATTTGTATAACTCCTGTTATTCCTTGATAAATATGAGAAATACTAAAGTATAAAGACACAATTACAATTCCTAAATACCAAGCCTTCTTTGTATTTCCTAATAAAACGACTAAACCTTTTAAGTAAAAGCCTCTAAACAAGAATTCTTCTCCAAAAGCTGCGAAAATCCAAATCACAATTAAAGTAATTATGTAGTTTATAAAGTTTCCTTCTATTCCTGTTAATGACGATAAATTTGCTTTTCCTAAAAAACTTTCTATCCATGAATCAATAGGAATAAAAATTACATATATAATTAATGCATAAATAATTCCTCTCACTATTGTTCTTTTATTGATTTTCTTACCGAAACCAAATAGCGACCAATTGTATTGGCTCGACCATAATAATAAACCTGCTATTGTTAATCCGAAAAAATAACTAAAGTTTCTGTCGATATGCCCCAAAAAAGGAGCTACAATCATTACTAAAACTACGATATAAGATTTACTTAACTGTGTGTATATTTTTGTTTTCATTTGAATTATTCTTTTGAATTGATGATATTTTTATCACAAGAATTTGTGTTAGTTATTAGTTAACTGTTCATTTTTTTGCTTGTCAAAAAAACGAACCAAAAAAACGACACTTCTTCAAAGTGTTTTTTAGCTTTATAATGGGTATTGTTTTCCGTTGTGTAGAATTCTATAAAAGGTTTTATTTTCAATTAATAATCCTTCCGATTTTTTATTTGGAAACATGGAAATATAATCACTCGGATGTTTTACATCAATCGCATACACTTTTCCGTCATACATTTTATTTACTTTCCATTGTAATGTGTGTCCGACTACAATGTTTTCTGCATTGAATTTTGAAATGCCTTTAACTACTTCTTCTTGTGATAATTCATTTTTGAAATATCCTCTGTACCAACAAATCCCGGTTTTAGTTGATAACACTTTATCTTCTACAGTTTTGTTAGGTTTTGGAAAATGACGTTGATAGTAATTGGCTCTATTTATTCGATTGATATCGTCTAATGTTAAATTAGTTTCTGCTATTTCAGGATGAATTCCTCCGTGAGCAAATAAAGTTCCGTTAATAGATTCAATTGTGTTTTTACTTGACATCCATCTACCTAAAACAGATTTTTTGTTATATAAATCGTACTGCTGTTTTCCTAAAATTGAAGCCACCGCATAGTATTTTGGTTCTGCTGATTTATACTGGCCTTGCATATTCTTCAGCTCATGATTCCCGATAATAAAATGTACTGTCCCGCCTTTTTTCTTAGCTTCTTGCTCCAGTTTGAAAATAAACCAAAGTACTTGAGTAGTAGAAAATCCTCGATCTACAAAATCACCAACTAATACTAAATGACCTTTACCGAAAGTCCAATTTAAATTTGCATCGATGACTTTATTTTGAATTAAGAAATCTCGAAATGTTTTATAACCACTTTCAATATCTGAAATGGCTAAAATTTTATTCCCATCATTATATATAGATTTTGGAGTTTCAAACGCTGCTTGTAAGTCAAAAGAAAATCGAGAAGAATCCAAAGGAAAGAAACAGGTTAACGCTTCTTCGGCTTTAGTATCATATGTTTTTCTATCTACATAGAAACCATCGTTTTTATTTCCTTTTACATATTCAACACTGACTAAACTATCGTTCATATAAAAAATATACGGACCTTCTTCTTCTAAATTGTAACGTAAACTATTCTGATTATAATTTAAAGTTCCATTCATTGCGATTATAATTCCGCTTCCCACTAAAATCAATACAGTTAGTGTTACAAAAACATGTTTTACATAGCGTAAGATTCTTTTTTTCATCGGTTAAAGTTTTAAGTTTCCTCAAAAATATTTTAGCACTTCAACCTTTTAAAACTATTGGGATAAACGACTCTTAAGTTGCATTAAACTCTTCTATTTTTCTTGAAAAGTACCTTTATTACGAGTTATTATCCGTTTATTATGAGTTTACGAACGTTTGTCTTCTTTATTTGTAGAATCCTAGTCAATCTTTAATTTAGCTGTATGATACAATGGTTCAAACAAAATAAAAGAATATTTACACTTATTAGTTTTATTTCTTTAGCTATTCCTTTACTATGGATTAGTTATAAAATTATTAGTACCGATAAAGATTCTTTTGTTATTACCGTAAACTGGCCTTCAAGCGTAGTTTTTATTTTATTAGGATATTACATTCTTCTCATTTTAACTATTCTTGGAATCGCTATACATTGGTTGGTTCAGCAAATAAAAACGATTATTGATTTAAAAAATGAAAAGAAAAAAACAGAGTTGATTCATCTACAAACTCAGGTAAATCCGCACTTCTTTTTTAACATGCTGAATAATTTATACGGACTCATAGATCGTGATTCGGAAAAAGCGAAACAACTGGTTTTAAAACTTTCTGATATGATGCGTTACAGTGTTTACGAAGGTTTAAAAGACACCGTTTCTATTCAAGAAGAAATCGATTTTATTCAAAACTTTATCAGTTTACATCAAATGCGTTACAAGAAGAATATTGATATTTCTTTTCAAACAAACATTGAAAATAGTGACGTAAATATTGTACCACTTCTGTTTATTATTCTGGTAGAAAATGCTTTTAAACACGGCGTTGAAGTATTACGTGATGAAGCTTTTGTTACCATTGATTTAAAAACTACCAAATCAGAAATTAAATTTACAATTAAAAATAATTTTGATCCGACACATATAACTCAAAAAGGAATAGGATTGGAAAATTTAACACGCCGATTAGAACTTACCTATCCGAATAACCATACATTTACTACTCGTAAAGTAAATAATACTTTTGAAGCATTTTTAAGCATTACAATATGACCAATTATTTAATTATTGATGATGAATATATTGCTCACGATATTATAAAAGGATATTGTGATTTGTTATCGAATTATAATTTGGTGAAAAGTTGTTATGATGCAATTGAAGCTTTAGAATGTTTGAAAAACAACTCGGTAGATTTGATTTTTCTGGATTTAAATATGCCTAAATTAAAAGGTTTTGATTTTTTAAAAACCTTAACCAATCCGCCAAAAGTAATTGTTACTACTGCATATAAAGAATATGCACTAGAAGGTTATGAACTTAATATTGTAGATTATTTATTGAAACCTTTTAGTTTTGAACGTTTTGTAAAAGCAATACAAAAAACAGAAGTTATTTATACTCCAAAAACAGTTACAGCAACAATGCCAGAAACTACAGGTGATAAACATGTCATTATAAAATCGAACAAGAAGTATTATCAAATCTTATTAGACGATTTATTATACATAGAAGCTGTTGGGAATTATTGTAAAATTGTAACAGAGCAAGAAGAACTCACCATACGAGAGAAGATCTCTGATTTATTAACTTTATTTCCAAAAGATCATATTCTACAAGTACATAAATCTTTTTTAGTAGCAAAAAGGAAAATAAAGTATGTAGAAGGAAATCGAATTTTTATTAATGATCATATTATTCCAATTGGAAAGGTATATAAAATTAATGTAAAGGAGTTTTTGAGTTTGTAAAAAACTATTGTTTGTTTGTTTCTTTCTTTGTCTTGATACAAAGAAGCAAAAATCAAGATTTAGGATAAGAATTAAAAAATACTACGGTATTACCAGCCACAGATGAAAAGAACTCGCTTTGCTCAAACAGCTTTTCATCTAAACCCCATCTCTGATACCTTAATTTTTTGTAATTCTTATCAAAGATCAAATTTAACGGCTATCGTTCCACTATTTTTATTCACAAGATGCTATAATTTTCTATTGGTTTATATCTGTAATAATAATCAAAATGAGGTTAGTAACTTAATGCTTTGTTTTTAGAAAAAAACATTGTTAGAAACTTTGTTTGTTTGTAGTCTTAGTCTTTGCTACATTTGCTATATAATTCACAAGATCGAATGGAACATTTTATAGTATCGGCACGAAAATACAGACCTCAAAACTTTGAGGATGTTGTGGGTCAACAAGCGATTACCAATACGCTTGAAAATGCTATTAAAAATAACCATTTAGCTCAAGCTTTATTATTTACAGGTCCGCGTGGTGTTGGTAAAACATCGTGTGCGCGTATTTTAGCAAAACGTATTAATCAAGAAAGTTCAGATAGTGCAGATGAAGATTTTGCATTTAACATTTTCGAATTAGATGCGGCTTCAAATAACTCTGTAGATGATATTCGTAACCTAACCGATCAAGTTCGAATTCCACCTCAAACAGGAAAATATAAAGTTTATATTATTGATGAGGTACACATGTTGTCTCAAGCAGCTTTTAATGCTTTTTTAAAGACTTTAGAAGAACCACCTGCGCACGCTATTTTTATTTTAGCAACTACAGAGAAGCATAAAATTATTCCAACGATTTTATCACGTTGTCAGATTTTTGACTTTAAACGTATTGGTGTTTTAGATGCTAAAAATTACTTGAAAGTAATTTGTGAGCGCGAGAACATTACTGCAGATGATGATGCTTTACATATTATAGCTCAGAAAGCAGATGGAGCCATGCGTGATGCTTTATCAATCTTTGACCGTGTAGTTAGTTTTTCTGGAAATAATTTGACTCGTGAAGCTGTAACTCAGAACTTAAATGTTCTGGATTACGAAGTGTATTTTAACATGACGGATTTATTACTTGAAAATAAAATTCCTGAAGTGTTAATGGCTTATAATGAAGTATTAGCAAAAGGTTTTGAAGGACAACATTTTATTAGTGGATTGGCTTCGCACTTTAGAGATTTGTTAGTAGCCAAAGACGCTGCTACAATTCCGTTATTAGAAGTTGGAGATACTACCAAAAAGAAATATTTAGAACAAGCCAATAAGGCTGCTATGTCTTTCTTATTACCGGCTATTGATAAGGCAAATGATTGTGATTTAAAGTATAAAGCAAGTAAAAATCAACGATTGCTAGTTGAGCTGTGCTTAATGCAGATTGCCTCTATCAATTTTGATGGAGCAAAAAAAAAATAGCAACTTTATAATTCCTGCTACTTTCTTTACTTCGTTAGCTCCTACTAAAAAACAAGTGGCTGACGCAATTTCATCTGTACAACAATCTAAAGCTGTTCCTCCTCCACCAAAAACACCAGAAACAAAACCACAGGAGGAAAAAAAGCCTTCTATTAAAAATATTAAACGTAGAACTTCTGCACTTTCTTTTAAAGGATTAATGCAAAAGAAAGAAACTCAAGTTGTAGAAGTTGAAGAAGAAAACTACGATAATCACCCTAGAACTCCGTTTACGCAAGAGCAACTAGAAGAAGCTTGGAAGAAATACTATTTTAAATTACAGGAATTAGGAGAGAAAAACACAGCTTCTATCTTATTAGCAGGACAACCTAAATTGCATCAGAACTTTGAGGTTATTGTAACGCTTCCTAATACTTTAATGAAGAATCAACTTGAAAAAGGTAAACCTGCTTTATTAAAGTTTATTCGTGTACGTTTAAACAATTATGGACTTGCAATTAATATTAAAGTTAGTGAAACGGTAGAGAAGAAATTTGCTTATACTCCACAAGAAAAATACGCTAAGTTACGTGAGAAAAATCCACTTCTAGATAAGTTGAAACAGACGTTTGGATTAGATGTCTGACTTCGAGAACCTCAGTCACCGAGCTTCGACTAAACTCAGCCAGTAGGTTTCGAATTTTTAATTACAAGATCCCAAAAGTTCTAGAAGGGCCGTATTTAAAGTATGATATTATTTACAACTAAAAACTTTATATAAAAAATCCTGAAACTAGTTCAGGATTTTTTATATATTTTTATGCTTATTTATGCTGCGTTTCTGTGAGATTGACGGTATTTTAACCACTCTCCCACTCCTCCTAGTTTTTTTGCTTTATAGAAATTATTTTCTTTTCGGATACAATTTTCAATAGATGTGGTATCAACTGTGATAAATCCATATATAATCAACTTAAAAACAGCATCTTTTATTCCGTCGTAGCTAAACTCATCTTTGTGATTATTGTTCATCACTTCTGCAATAAAATGATCTATACTTGTGTATTTTTTTCTGTTAACTAGTGTTTTAAAAACGATTTCTTCCATATCTATTCCCCTTTTAATTATATATACAAAACTAATAGGCAACTACTTGATAAAAAATGTGATTTCTGCAGAAAAAAATGTGGATTTCCGTGGCTTCGAAAGCCTCAGCCACCGGACAATATAAAACAAAACCCCTTGAATTACTTCAAGGGGTTTTGTTATGAATATTTTTATTCTGTTACAATGTTTCTCCTACATATACTATTACATCATTTTCTTTGATGTCTTGAGGAGTCACTTCTGCTAAAATCTTAATTGTTTTATCTGATTTCAAAAACAATGGTACGGCTTTGTCTTTTTGTAGTATTGCTTCTATTTTCTCTGTAAAATCTTCTGAAGATGTAACTGTTAATTCATTCATTTTTGGAAAATCACGAACTGTTTCTGTTACATTAATAAAATCATCATTTGCCGTAAACAATACATCTGAATTCTCTAATTGTTTTGAAGCTACTTCTCTTGATGTCGCTAAACGATAAGCTCCCATTTCTCCATAGATATCAGAAAAACGTTCTAATGCGTATTTATTAATCACATCACTACCTGTCATAGCAATTAAATACCCCACATCATTTAATTCAACATTATTATCTAAATTATCATTATAAATATCAATATTAAATGCTTCCATTCCCATTTCTTTAGCTTGATTTACATAATCTTTGTTGCTATCTAATAGTATTACACGACGATTGTTTTTCTTTAAATAACTTGCTATTAAACGTGCAGATTTTGAAGCTCCAACAAACACAATTGCTTCTGACTTTTTTAAGAATACTCCAATCATTTTAGCTAACATTCTTGCCGTAGTTGCATTTAATAATACAGTTCCTAAAACAATCATGAATACTAAAGGTGTTATATATTCTGCTCCAGCCACACCTTGCTTCATTAACTTCGTTCCGAATAAAGATGCAATTCCCGCAGCAACAATACCTCTTGGACCAACCCAACTGATAAAGATTTTTTCGTTTAATTGTAATGTGGATTTGTGTGTACTTATGAATACTCCTAAAGGGCGTACAATAAAAACTACTAAGGCAAATAGTAATACTGTTTTCCAGTTTAAAATTAGTTGCAACTCAGACATTTTCATGTTTGCAGCTAACAAAATAAATAGAATTGAAATTAATAAAACAGTAAGTGATTCTTTGAAATATAATAATTCATCGAAACTTTTTAATTTACTGTTGGCAATTACCATTCCCATCACTACTACTGCTAACAATCCTGATTCGTGTGCTAATAAATCTGATAATACAAAAACTAAAAGTACCGTAGACAAGGATACTACATTTAATAGGTAATGAGGTACAAATTTTCTATTTACAATAAAGATCAACCCTTTAGCAAATACAAAACCTAAAGTAGAACCAAATAGTACAATTTTAAAGAATTCAATTAGTGCTGTTTGTGTAAATCCACTATCGCCACCAACACTTATAAATTCAAAAACTAAAACGGCAACTAAAGCTCCAATTGGATCAATTAAAATTCCTTCCCACTTTAATACAGCAGCAACATCTTTCTTTAGCGGAATATTCCTTAAAATTGGAGAAATTACAGTTGGACCTGTCACAATGATTAATGAAGAAAATAACAAAGACATTTCCCAACTTAGATCAAAAATATATCTTGCGAAAATACCTGCTCCGAAAAAAGTAACCACAGAACCTAAAGTAATTAGTTTTGTAATTACTGGTCCTACATTCCTTATTTCACTCTTTTTTAGTGTTAAACCTCCTTCAAAAAGAATAATACTAATAGCTAGAGATACGAAATAGAATAAGCCTTCTCCAGGAAATAATCCTTTTTCACCATTCCATATTGGTTCTATCCATTTACTTCCATCGTTAAAAAACTCTGCGGCAAAAGGACCTACTAATAACCCGATTAAAATTAAAGGTAAAATGGCAGGTATTTTCAATTTCCATGCTACCCACTGTGCTAAAATTCCTAAAATGATAATTCCTGCTAATTCTAACATTTTTATTTAATTATTACTTGTAAATGTATACTATTTTTAGTTGATAATAAAACTTTGATGCAATTCTGTTGCTGATTGTTCAAGGGCTGTTTAAATTGATCTATTTATGTTATAATTAATGTGTTGATTTACTGATTTCTGACTTCGACTTAGCTCAGTCACCAGACTTCGATAAAACTCAGTCGCCAGGCTTTGACTAGGCTCTGCATCCAACTTTATACTACTATATTTTGATTGCAAAGGTCCCTGAGGTTCTCGAAGGGCCATATTGACTTCGATAAACTCAATCGCCAGGCTTTGACTAGGCTCTGCATCCAACTTTATACTACTATATTTTGATTGCAAAGGTCCCTGAGGTTCTCGAAGGGCCGTATTGACTTCGATAAACTCAGTCACCAGACTTCGACTTAGCTCAGTCAGCAAGTATAGACTAGAATTAATTCTATTTATACTTCATCAATAAATTTCGATGAAACGTTTGGCTTCGTTTCCATTATCGTCGATAACCATTATGGTGTGTTTTCCTTTTGAAGGTTGAATTGGTAATTCATGATATTCTTCAGTTACCTTCATAAAAGTATTGTCAATATACCAGTAAATTTTAGCTTCAGGATTACTATGTGTGAGTTTGACTAGAATTGGATTAATATCTCCGTTATTATCTTTAGTAAGAGACATTTTAGACTGAATAGTTGTTGGATATACAAAATCAATTGTATTTTTTTCTATGGTTGAACATCCTGCTTTTATCTCTGGTAATTTTTTGTATTCTGGATTTTTTTGTTTGTAATAGTAACTCATTAATGGAGGTAAAATAAACCAAGATTTTGTAATCATATTATTTACTGATTCACATTCTGAATTTACTCGGAAATTTTCATCACTATCTAACAATACTTCTTGATGATAAATACAAGATGCTCCTCTAACTCCATTCTTTGAAACTCTTCTTATTGTTGATGGACAAATTGGTAATGCAATACAACCACTTTGCTTACAAATAGCTACTTCTTTTAAATCTTCAAACGGTTCTAAAAACCAAGTCGCTTTCGGTAATACATCAAACACAGAAAACATTAACGGCGCTGCGCTTCCTACACCTGTTAAATCTGGTCGTCCTTCACCATCAGAATTTCCTACCCAAACACCTACCACATATTTCGATGTGGTTCCTATCGCCCAAGCATCTTTATTTCCAAAGCTTGTTCCTGTTTTCCAAGCTATTTTTTGAGAAGAATCGTAGTATTTCCATGCTTGATCTGATAATGGTCGATTTACATTCGTAAGTGTTTCTAAAGTAATAAATGCCGAACCTGCATCGATAATACTTTGATTCGCATTTACTTTTCCAAAATCAACTTTACTGGTATTCTGATAGACAGGATTTACAAACTCATTTTTATAATACTGATGCTTTAAGGTTTCATAATGATTTACCGTTCCTGCATAACCTGCAAAAATTTTACACAAATCCCACAAACTCGCCTCTGCCCCACCAAGAATTAATGACAATCCATAATAATCTGCTGATTTATTAATATGCGTAATATCGTATTCTTTTAAATGATCTCTAAATTTTTCTAATCCATATTCCTGTAACATTCGAACTGCTGGAATATTTAAAGATCGTGTTAAAGCTTCATCAGCGGGAACTGCACCATCGAAAGATAAATCGAAGTTTTTGGGAGTATAACCTGCAATTTCCGTCGGAATATCTTTTACTAATTGACTTGGTAATAACTCTCCTGATTGTAACATATGGGCGTATAAGAACGGTTTTAACGTGCTTCCTGTACTTCTAGGAGCTATGATATTATTTACATCTTTTTGATGTTTTTTATCTGTTGGTGAATTTCCTAAGTAAGCTAGTACTTTTCTTGTATCTACATCTAATACCAATACAGCTAAATTATGGACTTCATTTTGTCGCATTTGCTGATAATGCAACTTTGCTAAATTCTGAACTTGTTGTTGAAGTTCAATATTTACAGTGCTATGAATACGTTTTCCATTATGCTTCTTTTTTACTTCTTGAACAAAATGCGAAGCTAGATTAGGTAATTCATGTGGTTTTTGTGGTAATTCTTCTTCTATTGCTAATGTGTAGGTTAAACTATCGATTACTTCTTCTTGAAATAACTTTTTTAATAATCGATTTCGTTTCTTTTTTAACCGTAGTTGATTTTTTCCCGGATAAATTAAAGATGGAGCATTTGGTAACACTGCTAAAGTGGCACTTTCTGCCCAAGATAATTGATGTGGTTGTAAACCGTAATATCGCCAAGCTGCCATTTCTAATCCGACTACATTTCCGCCGAAAGGTGCATGAGAAGCATATAATTGAAGTATTTTTTCTTTAGAATATCGAAACTCTAATCGTGTAGCTAAAATCAGTTCTTTAAACTTTTCTATATAGGATCTTTGCTGATTTTTTCTTGATAAACGAATAACTTGTTGTGTTAATGTACTACCTCCTCGAACCACTCTTTTGGCTTTTAAGTTTTGACGTAGTGCTTTTACAATGGAAACAGGATTGAATCCGAAGTGTTTATAAAAATGTGCATCTTCGAACTGAATAATACAATGTTTAAATTTGGTAGGAACAGAATCTAATTCAGGAAAACGCCATTGACCATCACTTGCTATTGTTGCACCTAACAACTCCTTATTATTAGACGTAACCACAGTTGATGTTGGTGTATTAAACAGCTCTTTAGGTAAAGCAAAATAATACCAAATAAGAAGTATAAAGAAGATTATTTTAAACTTATGTTTACCTAAGATTTGCTTTATTTTATTCATCTGCAATTTTCTCTTTCTAAAAGATAATTATCTCTTTTATTTCACTGCAAATTAGATAAAAAGTTTTAGATATTATAGTCAAAATGAGTTAACGATACCTTTATTAAAGTCTTAACATTTTTAGAGCTATTATATGAAGTATTTTTAATTTATATTTTTACAACTCTAGTTTTAGAAAACTTATCATGCCATCCATGTTCTGATCTTCCTAAAAAGAAAAAGCTTCAAAAGGGACATATCTACATAAAGACCTTATTAGAATTATTTCATACAAAATAAATATAGAAATTATTTACGCCTCATTAATTTTTTTAATTTTGATATAGATTTGAATTTTGACTCCATGTTAAAGTAGTTTGATCTCTTACTGTAGATGGATTTTCTGGAACAGCTTTATAATAAGGATTACCAACATCGAATCCCATTGCTGTCAGTTTTACTTTTCCTCTGCTCATAATATCGATTTTTGTATAACCAAAAAATGTTGCTGATCCAGGACTTCCTGAATTTCCAGCGATTACTTGATAAGTGCCTTTATTGCCTGGTTGCATTCTTTGATAATCATGTACATGAGCTGATAACATTGCAACTACTTCATTCTCCTCTAATTTAGGCCACAAAATTGGGCCATCAGGTATTCCTTGATGATCTGTATGTGGTTTACCATTTACATAATATGGTTTATGACCCAGTACAAAAATATGTTCTATAGCTTTATCTTTTTTATAAGCTTCAACTTTTTTAATAATCCAATCTGTAGGAATTTGTCCTTCTAAACCATACGGATTTTCTTTAGTTGGTGTATTATAAGTATCTGTATTCATCACAATAAACCCAATATTCTTTCTTTTAAATGCAAATGTCATTTGATTGTTTATACTATCTTTTCCTTCTACATATATTCTATCTTTAGGCATAAAGTTACTCATATATTTCATCCAAATTTTAGTGGCTCCTTTTAATGGCCATTCATCATGTTTTGGTACATTGTAATCGTGCCAGTATAACATTTCATGATTTCCTGGAACTGCTACAGTTTCTATACCCGAAGTACTAATTGGACTAAAATTGGAGTTGTTGTATAGCTTTACCCAAGCTTTTAATTGACTATTTAAATTAATAGTATCGGTTTCAGCAAGCACCATATCACCAAGGAAAAACAAAAGTTCTGGTTTACGTTTTAAATTTGCGACCTCAGTCCATATCCTTTTCATGGCAGATAAATTTGCAGTAGACGCATTTGTAGCTGTAGTATCACCTTGTTGATGTCTATCAACACGATTACATCCAAAAAAAAACAAAACTATAAACAATAGAATCTTTATCTTTTTGAGCTTTTTCTATTAAATTTTTAGTTTGATTTCTCTTTTTAGAATTACAATTTACAATACATAATATTGTTAGTACCAAAGAAAGCAGCTTAATAATTTTCATAATAGTTTAGTTATTTTTTGGTATGAATTACATTCTTAAATCTACAATTATAGGTGTTTTTGAAGATGTTTCATTTACATATAATTGATCTTGTTTTACAAACTCTATAATTACAGTAACAAATTTCGAATCAAATTTAAAAATCGCATTCATTTTTTCTTTAATTATCTGAATATCTTCTTCTGAATTATTACAGTTAACCAATAAGAATTTCACCTCTGTTTGAAGTGTTGAAGGTATATTTAATTGAATTTGAAAACGATCTACATAATTATATAACCAATCGAAATCATTTAAAAAATAAGCTTCTGAATGTATTGAAAAAGATTTAGGCTCTCTCGACTTTAGAAGTAAAAATCGTTGTTCATTTTTATATACAACTCTACCTATATCTCCCATGAAGTAACGATATATAGGAAATCTTTTTCTGAGTAAATTTGTTACTATTACTTTTCCATTTCCATCGCAATCTGAATCTTCAATTTCAATAATTAAATCATCTAAAACTCTAAAATGCATATCAGGTTCAGTATAATTCCCCCAACCCCAAATTCCAGTTTCTGCAGAACCATAAAGTGATAAAATTTGTTTTACTCCAAAAACTTTTTGAAACAATTTTGCATGTGAAGGCATTAAAAACTCTCCTGCATATAAAACTTTATTTAAAGGAAATTCTAAATTATTTTCTAAAACATAATTCGCTAATCGCACTAATTTTGTTGGAGTTCCCATAGCTAAATTTGCTCCAAATTCAATAGCTGAATTATAAATAATATCATAATCTGAAGCAGCACTTAAAGATAAGGTAGTTGCTTCACAACGTTCTAAAATATCATCTAAAATACCTGCCGATCGATACATGTTTTTGTAGCTGAATAAGTTTAAAGCAATAGTTTCTGATGTAAATATTTTATCTTTAACTAACTCTTTAGCTAATTCATTTCTTTGATGTAAATTTTCTTTTATATCTACAGGAAACACAAGTGGTTTGGCTGAAGAACCTCCAGATCGTACCAAATACACTCCTTTCTTTTCATTCTTTACATTAAAGTTTTTCTCCAATACATTTCTCAAAATATGTTTTTCCATCGGTTGTACTTCTTCCCTTTTTAATTTTTCGTCATAAAAACCTTTAAATAAAGAAGATTTTTTTACCAAATTAAAATGTGCTGAAAGTTTTAAATGTTCCATAATAATTTAGAATTTGTGTAAAAAGAAATAGTGACATTGATTTAAAAACAATCGCTTGTAATGAAGGATAAATTTAAATTTTTCTGATCGAGATTCTAAGTTTGAAAGTGCGTGTTTAATCCAACGAGAGCTTACCACTCCTTTTAATCTTCTATCGAAATAATCTTTACTGTCTTTAAATCGTGTTAAAACAGGAGGAATATCTATATCAATCCAAGTTTTGTATTTCTTTCTAGAAGCACTGCCTTGCACAATTCTAACTTTCAAATAATTACCCATCAATAATCCTATATTAGTGTTTCCATGATTTAACATAGTTCTCATTACTCTATACCAATAATCTATACCTTGATAAAAAATATTTTCTTCTATATACTTTACCTTTTCACCTAACTTTCTCTTTATAATCACATTACTTCCTAATCCCATATAAAAATTATGAGAAGTTATTGTTTTTAATGGTTTTTTAAATGTATATAACTCTTGATTTAACTGTTCTAATTCTCGTTCTATTTTAGAAATTTTAGGATAAATTTGATAGGATGGAAACAATTGAATTCCTAAAATTAAAAAATCAATACTATGTTCTTGCATTGTACGTTCTGTAACCTTCAGTAAATTTTTATCATAAACATCATCTGCATCTAAAAAACTAATTACATCTCCTGTTGTTTGTTTAAACCCGATATTTCGTGCGTAACCTACACCTCTATTTTCTTCTAATCGAATAACTTCAACTTTTATATTAATTAGTCTATTAAAATTCTTCTTAAGAAAAGTCATTACTTCTTTTAAACTATCATCTGTACTCTTATCATCTACAATAATAATTTCGTAAGGTAGTTTTGTTTGATTTATTAAAGATTGTAAAGTATCTCTAACATAAGTTGCCTTATTGTATAATGGTATAACTACAGAAAACTTCATGTTTATTTTTTTATGGCACTTGGAAAAATACTTGCTCCACTATGAACGTTTATTATACTTTTAGTAGAACCTCTATATATTCCTGGGCCAAAAGTTTGTTCATTATATGAAAGTAACATTCCTACAATGTTTAATTTGTTAGTAGTATTATGTTCTGTAATTTGTATTTTTTTCTGATCTACAAACTGTTGAATCATGTAATTTTTCCATTCATTTTGTATCGTATTTTCCCATAATTCTTTACTACATTCTGCTTTTACATACATATCAATTCCTCTACCACCGCTACTTCTTTTTAACACCCAGTTTTCTGCTGATTTAGAAAATTCTTCTCTTTTCTTTGAAGTATCTAAAATAAAAGAAGGAATTAAAAACTGTTTTAAAAAACGATACTCTTTACAAGTCATATAATCCAACATTATTTCCTCATTGTATAATACTGATAATACTCTTTTATCATGCACTAAAATGATGCTTCTTATATCACTGATACAGCGTTCACTCTTTACAATAGCTTTTAAAACCTTCTTATCTATTGTTTTTAGCTCTTCTCTGTCTAATTCTAAAATAAATTGTGAGGTTTGTTCTCCTTTATATTCTAATTGATCGTTTACAAAACTTAATTGGCTTGGAGCAACATCTTGAATAGAAAAACCTCTTTTATTTAACTCTTCAAACAATAAGTAAGCTTCAGTTCCTTTCTCTTTATTATGCAAGTAAAAGATGTTTTTATCTATATTAAAGTTTTTAAAAATTTCAGAAATAAAATCTAACTGAAAACTCACAGGACTCCAATCGTTTTCTAATGTATGTAACTCCTTTAAAACTTGAGTTATATAATAACTTAACATCCATCCATTGATAGGATATCGACAACCAATTTCACAAATTTTTGCTTGTCCTTTATCATCGAAAATAATATCAGGACGATACATTCCTACCTCATAAGGAAAGCTATCTGCTAATTTTAAAATAGATACTAATTCTACATCCAACTGATAAATTTGTTGAATTCTTATATCTTTATTAAAGTTCGATACTATTTGTTGTAAAGCTTTATTTAATAATTTGGTTAATTCTTGATAGGATTCTAATTGATGATTTGTACTAAGTAATGGTGTATTTTTAAATACAGAGATATCATGTGAAAGTTCACCAACATAATTTTCTAATCGTTGTTTATATTCTCTAATTGATACTCCTTTTTTAGACAATGTACTTACTTGATTAGAATCATAAATTATATTATTAACCATAATTTATTTTTTAAAATTCATCTTAAACTGCGAATTCTGGTTCTAATTGTTTATGTAAAACGCTCATTACTTCTGATTTTAAACGTAAGTAATCTTCTACAATTTCTTGTAAATCATAATCTTCAATATTTACATTAAATGCCTTAGAATAAGATTGTACTGAAGCTACCGCATGGAAAAAATGATCTTTTTCTGTTGGGCCACAGTGTACTTGAATCCAAGCTAAAGATTTATCAATTTCGTCCGAAGATAAACGCCCTTCTTCTTCTAACCATTGACGGAATAATGGAATTATGAACTCTACTTCACCATGTGTGTATATTTCATGAACTAAAGTTGTTAATAAACCTATCATAATATCTTTATTTCGCAATGAATTTTTATCTTTCCAGGCTTTAAAATTAATAGCTTCTTGACTTAAAAAATCATTTGATAACCAAGAATCGTCACTAGCTATACTAGTTGCCATATCATAAAATAACTTTGAATGTAAAACTCTACCTACAACAGCTAAATCTTCATCTACAATTCGATTTAAACTCGATACAGCTCTAAATAAATCATACTCACTTGGTACTTCTTTATTCTTATGAATTAACATTGTCATACGATTACTTAGCCCGGCAACAGTCATTGCACTATTGTTGGTTTGACTCCAACTTTTAAAGAATAAGTTTAAAGCGTTTTGATCTTGTTTCTTTGCTGTTAAAGCTTTAAAAGAAGCTTCAATTTTTGCAAATTGCTCTTTTTGTAAAGGGAAATACTTTAAAAGTTGACTTTTCAAATGAGAAGCTTCCATTTGATCAATTACTGGTGTAATAATAGAAATTAAGTTCATACTGTTAAATTTTAAGATTAGAATGGTTATTGAATTGATTAAAAAGACATCAATTACATTCCAATTTTAAAATTTAATTCAGTTAATTATCTTGATTTTTCCTCAAACGTATTTAATTCAAGTACAAAAGTTTATATTTTAATCAAGAAATTTAAATATATAATTTATTTTCTTTTACTACTAACAACTTTAAATTCTTTCTTTTTACAAATGAGTTTTCTTTTTCAAAAAATTTTAATACATGTATAAATTGTTGAGTGAGATTTTAAAGTCTTATCTTTTTTTAAATTTCATTAATTTTTTTCTAACTAAAGGCAATTCTTAAGATTGAATAAGAAATAAAAAATGAAAATGTAAATTGAAAGCATAAAATAACAAATTGAAATAATTTTAGTATTGACCATAAACACCCCTTTTTTTTATTTTTTATAAAAAAACTTTGAATCCATTTAAGCCAATGTACATCAGAAAAATCCATGCTAAAAGAAGTAAATAGCAATATGAGACCTAGTAAACGCATTACCCAAAAAGCTAATGGAATAGAACAAATAATACTTAATACCACTATACTAGAGGTATTAATATTTAGTTGATTTGGTTCGAGAATAAAGGCTTTTTCACCAGCAAACCAACCTTTATAAAAGATAATTGTTATAAAGCATAGACTTATAATAATTGCAAGTAAATTTTCTGCAAGAATCCACCGATTAACCCAATTCATATCAGAATCAGTAAAAAGCTGATGAACAGATTTTTTAAAACTTTTTGGTGATTCATCCTTATCTAAGAGTTTGTTAATTGCCCATTTACAAATCCAATATATAATAAGGCTAATAAGAATGGCTAGTGATAGATATAAGAGTTTCATATTAAAATTAAATCTATTTATTTAATTATACTTTTCTTAAATTTTAAGCAACTTTTTATAATTATTTAAAAATAAGCATTTTTTTATCTGATTTCTTCGGTAAAACATTTCTACAAAGTAATTAACTTTTTAAGAAGTAGAGGAAATAACATACAACGGTTCTTGTATATTATGTTTGTTTCCCGAAAGTAACATATAGAACAAGATTATAGCATTAATCTAAATACTCATTTATTTCACTAAACTTCTAGCCTTATCAAAAAGATTTTTTCCTTTGTCTTTTAAATTCTCACCTGCTTTTTTAATTTCATCTGTAGAAGTATATGTGCTTAACTTATCTATAAATTCTTTTAAATTATTCACTACCAAAAATATTTCTTCTGTATGCGGTACATTGTTTTCTTTTAGTAATTTTTCCCAATTCACTTGAGATAAAATAGAAAACATATATTTTGTTGCTATTTTGCTTAAGAAAAATTTATCGTAAACTCCATTAAGTAATTTACCTGATTCTCTAGTCTTAATATAATTAATTGATTCTTCTATTTTTTCTTTCTCTTTGGTAGATAATAAAGAACTAGATTTTAATTTTGTTAAAGAAGCTATAGCTTTCTCTTTGTCTTCAGTTTTTAAGTATAAGAATGTTTCTATAGCCCAAGTGATTTCATTGTTAAGTCCGATTTCATTGGCATCATTTAAAAAAGCTTCAAAATCTTCTAATGCACGTTTTTCATCGATCTCGCGTTTCATCATTAATCTATCGAATCCTCTAAATAAATGATTCAACGCATGAAAACCTAAATGAGTTTGTTGGTTATTTAAGTTTCCCCATTGAAACATTGCTCGTGTATAGTGTAAATCGACATTTTGATTTTTATCTAACCAAGTTATATTCCTTGAAATCTCATCTTCAGAAAGGTAATAGAGTTTCTTTTCAAAAAATAAAAAACCTCTAAAATAACTTAGTAATGCTTTTAATTCTGAATCTGGTAAAATCTCCGGATTTGTTTTAGAACATTCATATAATGATACTTCTTTACCTAAATCTTTACTAAGAATTACAATTGCACTTAAAACAGAATGCTCTAAATTTTGAACTAATTCTTTTTGTTTTCCTGAAAAATATGGCTGCTGTTTTTGAATAGAATCTCCATAAGTAACTCGTAAAGCATCAACTATAGTTGGAAACATATCTTCATCTGTTTTGATAATGAAGTTTTCTATTTTTTTATAATCTCTGTAAATACTTACATAATCAAATAATGATAATTCATCTGGGGTTGATAAATCGTGTCGCATTAATCGTTTAGACACTTTATCTAAAAAAATTTTAAAAGATTGATATTCTTCTGAAATAGTATCTATTGTAACTGCAGATCGAATTGCTATTTTTCCAAATTTATAAGGAAAAACCTTATAAGAATTTAAGCTTTTTTCAAGCTCATTTTTATCTAAATTTAATAATTCTACATCAGTTTTTATTTCTGTTGAACAATTGACAATTATCATAACTACTAATGATAATAATAAGATCCTTTTCATATTACTTTTCTAGAATTATTAATAATAAAACTAATACAATAGTAATCATTTTATGATAAATGAGTGTTTTTATAACTGCAACTACTTTAATCATTAATACTTTTCACTTTAAACCACATATAAACGCACCTTAGTTGCTTTTTTAAATAAATGCACTCATTGATTATATCAATCTGTAAGCAAAAATTATCTCTTTATATCAATTTAATAACAACCTTTAACAAACAACAGGAAAAACACTAAAAATCAAATATATACATTAAAAACAATTCGTTAATTTTATGTTAATTAATTAACCCCAAAACCCTATTATTATGAAAAAACAATTTCTCATTGTATTTTTCTTATTGTCTATTGCGGCAATTTCTCAAGAAAACAAACCTTTTTATCGTGGAAAAATCTCTTCTGTAGAGTACGTTTCACCAATCGTATCTAGAACTGCAGATTTAGTTCCTTTTGTTGATGTACCAAAAGAAGCTAAAGACAAAAGATCTATGGGGAATATTATTATTCCTGGACAAGATCCTCAAAAGCAAGACGACTTTTTTAGAAGAAACAGACATCCTATGGAACAAAGTAGAAAAATGGCAAATGCTGGATTAGTATTTGATACCTATTCTTCTAGTTCACAACCTACCGATCCTTCTTTAGCTGTTGGTCCTAATCATGTTATGGTAGTATTTAATACTGGATTTATGATTTATGATAAACAAGGAAACGAATTGTTAGGAGAAACTGCTCCTAACCCAGCAATTTTCCCATCTGGTGGATGCTGTGATTTAACCGTATCTTATGATAATGCTGCCGACAGATGGGTATTATCTTTTTTAGGTGGTGGAGCTCAAATTGCAGTTTCTGATGGACCAAATCCACTAACTTCTGGATGGTATATTTATAATATTAGTCAAATTAATGATTATCAAAAGTTATCTATTTGGAGTGATGGGTATTATTTAACCGATAATACAAGTAGCTCTAACAGAGTTTGGGCATTAGAAAGAAATGCAATGCTACAGGGAGATACTAATGCAGGCATCTTAGGATTTGACTTACCCAACATTAAAACCAGTGGTTTTTATAGCCCGCAAGTATTAAATGTTACAGATAATAACTTACCGGCAACTGGTGGAGCAACTGTTGTTTATATGCAAGATAATGCTTGGTCTGGAGTTTCTACGGATCATGTAAAAGTTTGGACTATTGATGTTGATTGGAACAATACAGCTGCTTCAACAGTTTCTAACCCACAAGAAATTACTGTAACTCCTTTTATTGGTGTCTTTGATGGAGGAAGTTTCTCTAATTTACCACAACCAAATGGTGGACCGACAATTGATGCTTTACAAGCTACAATTATGAATCAAGCTCAATTTAGAAAATTCGCAACTCATAATTCTGCTGTTTTTAATTTTGTCGTAGACACTGATGCTTCTTCAGGAAAACTAGCAGGTGTGCGTTGGATGGAATTTCGTCAAACTGGCGATAATCAACCTTGGTCTTTATACCAAGAAGGAACATATAATGCTCCTGACGGAAGACATGCTTGGAATGCTAGTTTAGCCATGGATGCAAATGGAAATATTGGTATGGGATATACATCTTTATCTGGACCAACAACGACAACCACAACGAGAGTAAGTTCTTATTTCACAGGTAGATCAAATGGAGATCCTCTAGGTACAATGACAGCTGCAGAAGGATTAATCGCAAATGGTAATCAAAATATTCCAGGCACACGTTATGGTGATTATAGTAAAATTGATGTTGATCCATCAAATAATAGTACATTTTGGTATATAACAGAGTATATGAATGATGGAAGAAAAGGTGTGGTTGGTACATTTGAAATGCAACCTGCTGGACCACCTGATACAGAAGCTCCAACAGATCCTTCAAACTTAATTGTTTCAAATATTACTTCTAGTGGAGCTACGTTAAATTGGACTGCCGCTACTGATAACGTAGCAGTAGCTAGATATTTAATTTCTATAGATGGAAATCAAGTTGGAACTTCATCTAATACTTCTTTTGATGTAACAGGATTAACTCCTAACACGCAATACACTGCTGCTGTTATAGCACAGGATGCAGCTGGAAATAATTCAGGAAGTATAAATATTATATTTACCACAATTGATGGACCATTACCGTATTGTGATTCTACAGGAAATAATGTAAGCGATGAGTTTATAAGTAACGTTACTTTAAATACGATTAACAATAATTCTGGAGCACAAGGCTATTCTGATTTTTCTAGTATTTCTACTAATTTAAGTGAAGGACAAAGCTATACCATAACTATTACTCCTACTTGGACAGGAACTATTTACAATGAAGGTTATGCTGTTTGGATTGATTATAATAATAATGGTAATTTTGATGATTCTGGTGAATTAGTGTGGTCTAAAAACCCATCAACAGATGCAACTAATTCCGGAACTTTTACTATTCCTAACGGTACTTCTCAGACTTCTGTTAGAATGAGAGTTTCTATGAAATATAACGGTGTTCCTACTTCTTGTGAGACTTTTACCTATGGTGAAGTTGAGGATTATACTGTAAACTTAGAAACTGGAAACGGTGGTGGAGGATCATCTGGTGTTATTGCTGGGTTTAGCTTTGAAACTGGACTTGAAGGTTGGAGTGACCCAGGAAGTGATTGTGCTCGTGTAAATAATGCTACAAGATCTTATGATGGAAGTTTCTCTATGCGTTTACGAGATGATACTTCTACTTCGAATACTGTTTCTCCTGAATTAGATCTTTCTGGAAATAACGAAATAACTTTTGAGTTTTTTGCTTTCATTAATAGTTTTGAATCTGGTGAAAACTTCTTAGTTGAATTCTTTAACGGTTCTTCTTATCAAGTAATTGGTCAATATACTGTAGGTGTAGATTATAACAACGAAGAATTCTTTACCGATATTATCACTTTAGATGCTGCTAATTTTAACTTTACTACTGCAAACAGATTCCGTTTACGTTGTGATGCAAGTGGAAATGCTGATAGAGTTTATTTTGATCAAATTACAATTAGTGGAGACAATGTAAAAACTCCATTTGTGCCAGATACAAAAAGCGAAAATACTCCTCGTGAAGAATTATTAGACTTTACAAATAACTCATTAAAGAATATAAAACTTTATCCTAATCCAGCTGTGAATAGTTTAAATATTGAAATCTTAAACGGTAGCTTTAGTCAAGTAACTATTTATTCTATCACTGGACAAATAGTTTATACTTCTGATAAAGAAGTAAGCGAAAAAACAACTATTGATACTTCTCAGTTCGCAACCGGTTCTTATTTCGTGAAGTTTGTTTCGGATGGTAAAGCTGTTACAAAACGCTTCATAAAAAAATAATATAAATTTCTTAAAAAAAGCAAAGGTCACTCGAAATTGAGTGACCTTTTTTATTTTCGGCATGTAAATCCCTCTATTTTAAAACCTTAATCCATTGGCCTCTAGTTCTAGAAATATAATCATTATCATACATGGCTTCAGCTTGTACACCAGGCAAATAGTAATCTCCTAAATATGATGCGTTTAATAACACTCTAAATGTCTTCGATTTAAATCCAGATAACGTAAAATAATTGCTAATACTTGCATCTCTAATGTCTGTATAATCTACTGCAGAAGAAGTAGTATTATTACCAAACTCTGTAAAACGAGTATTTACAACTTCCCAACCAGATGGTAAAAATTGTGTCAGTGCTATATTTTGAACTGTTTCGTTTGTTGTATTTCTAACAGTTATTTCTGCAACAAAATTTGTTCCTTGAGATAAGCTTTCAACACCGATTCTGTAACCATCTTTGTTTTTATAAACTACATTTACATCAAGGTTTTTCTGAATTACTTTCTCCTCTCCTACTGGTAAAATCCCTCTATTATACACTCTTACATATAATGGACTTTTAGAACTGTTATTAATCACAAATGCATTATTACTCTTTAACGAATTCATATCCTTCACAAATAGTGATTTTGTTGTGTTTATTGATGTCTTGGTTCCATTCCAAGTATAATTTGCATTAATACCTGAATTTTCTCCATTCTTTAACGCATATTGAGCCATAGCCAATAAACCATATGAAGTTGTTTGAGTACTCATCCAACGATCACTAGATAAACTTTCAGCAATATCTTTTGCTAACTTTATCGATTGTACTTCATCTCCTGTTAAAGTATACGTTTCTAACGACATTGCTTTATCTCTAATTTCAGAACCATAATTGTAATAATATCTTCTGCTATAATCATTACTTGTAATTGATTTTAAAATAGATTCAGCTGTAGATTTTTTTCCTATTAATGCGTAAGCAGCTGCCAAACGTCTTTTTGTTGAACTCGATATTCCTGAAGTTTCTCTTAATCTATTCATTGATGCTAGATCTGGACTATTGGCTAAACTTAATGAATATAAGCGATAAGCCTGAGCAAATTCATTGTTATAATATTTTGAAGATTTTCTCCATTTTCTAGCTTCATTTTTCTGATATGTTAACCATTTGGCTTTAAATCCAATTGGTAATGCGTATCCTCTTTTTTCAGCTTCCAATAAAAAATGACCTGCATAAGATGTTCCCCAACTATTAGTACTTACTCCTCCTGGCCAATATGAAAGTCCACCATTTAATTTTTGAAATGATGATAATCTATTAATCGCTGCTTTTATATTTCGCTCTATTGATTTTTTCTTATCTCCAGATAATTCAAACAACTCTGGGAAATATAACTGAGGAAAAACACTAGACGTCGTTTGTTCTACACAACCATGTGGATAACGAATTAAATACTCCATACGACTTGTAAAATTCATTGGAGGTAATGTAGATAATTCTATACTTGCAGAATTCGTTCCTTTAGTACCGAAAGTTGCTAAATCTAATTGATTTTCTTCTCCTGATTTTAATACTAACTCCTTAATTTCGGTAGTTACTGGGTTTGGATTTAATACATCTATTTCTACTTCGTAAAATGCCTTTTCACTTCCTGAACTAGCTTCTACTCTTACTTTACCAATACCTTTAAAATCATTTACTTTTAAAGTAAAATATGCCATTTTTTCATCTGGCTGATTGAATTGTAATGTTTGTGTTGCTTTACCTTCAATACTAAATGAAGGATCTGGTTTAACCGTAACTTTTACATTCTTTACATTTTCTTTCATTGCGAAAACTGTTACAGGTAAAGTAACGGTTTCTTTTGGTGTGATTTTACGTGGTAAAGATGCTAATACCATTACAGGCTTTCGCACAAAAGCATTTTTTTCGTCACTTCCATAAGCTTCTTTAGTACCATTTGATGCAACAACCATCGCTCTTACTGAACCTACATAATTCGGAATTTTAATTTCATGAGTTTTTACTTCTCCTGAACCTAACTTAAAAGGCCCTAAAAACGAAACCATAGGTTTAAAACGATTCGCTTTCTTGTTTTTACTTCCTGCTTTAGCTTCATCTCCACCAATACTTAAAATCTGATTTACTTCTCCTCCATAAGCTCCAATAACATCGTCAAAAATATCCCAAGTTCTTACTCCTAAAGATTGTCTTGCATAAAATGTCGACCATGGATTTGGTGTTTTAAATCGAGTTAAATCTAATAATCCATCATCAACTAAAGCAATTGTATAAGTCATTGCTTTTGCATTCTTCTCTTTAACTCTAATTTTCGCAATACTTTCTGGCTTTAATTCATCTGCTAATTGAATTTCTGGTTCTAATTTAGTCTCTGGATCTTTCACCAATATCGGAATTGCTCCATACATTCGAATAGGCAAATCATTTTTTGTCTGAGAATGTTGTTGCAACAATGAAATATTTACAAATACATTTGGTGTGTATGTTTTTAAAACTGGAAAACTAAAATCTGTTTGTTTATCTTTTGTTTCTACCCAAAAATGATCTAAAACTTGTGTTCCATTTTCAATAGTAATTAAAGCTCTACCACCTGCTGATGAAGGAAATTTCACTGTAGCATTTTCATTTACATTATAGGATTCTTTATCACTTGAAAACACAAGCATTGTTGCATTTGTTTTGTCTTGACTTCCTCTTTTAGCTCCGTACCAAGAAGGCCAATCAAAATAAACAACTGCAGAAGTAACGTGTTTACTTTTTTTATCTTTTACTTTAATTAAATAACGTCCCCAATCATTTTTATCAATCTTTAAATTGAAAACACCTTTACCGTTTGCATCTGTGCGTACATTCTTTGAATCATAATATTCACGTTGAGTTGAACCATCGTAATAAGATAATCCGTCGCTAGAAGAACTCCACCACCATCTCCAACTTAACTTATAAACTTTTACGTCTAAATCATTTATAATTCCTTTTCCTTCTTCATTTACAGATGCTACATTAAAAGCATATTCTTGATCTGTAAATAAATAATTTTTAGACTGTTGTTCTTCTGCTAAATTTAATCCTGCATATGATTTGTATGGTGAAACTTTGGTACTGTACACATCTGTACTAAAATCACCTCCATTTTCATAAACTTTAGTTATAAAACTAGCACGAACCATTCCCGGTACTCTAGTTCCTAAATCTGCTTTTTTAGTAAAACTAACTTTACCTTCATTATCTAAATTTCCAGATGCAATTACCGAATTAGTCGTTATTAATCTTCTTGTAACATCATCAAAAACATAATTATCATACTTAGGAAATTTAGTTGTTGTTCTAGAAAACTTAGATTCTATATCATATTTTAAACCTCTTGCTATTGCTCCATGTAACCATTTTACCTCTAACTCACCATGAACAGGTTTTCCTGATTTTACAAACTTATCTTCTGTTTTTATTTTAATTTTTAAACGATTTGGTTTAATCGTTTCAACTTTTAATACTTTATTGAACTTGGCTGCACCTACATTCACTCTTAATTTCCAGTTTCCAGTGATGGCTTCTGCATCTGTTTTAGGCGCATAAGTGTATACATTTAAATTATTCTTCTGAACAATTTTTCGATCTGTAATTTTTCCTTGCGGATCAACCAATTCAAATTTAATTGGATGTTTTTCAGGAATTGGATTTGCTTTATCATTCAACACAAAAGTTAAAAACATTTTATCACCTGGTCTCCATACTCCTCTTTCTCCATAAATGTATCCTTTAATTCCTTTCTGCAATCTTGCGCCTGAAACATCAAACTTACTCATCGACAATGAATTTCCATCATTCAACTTTACATAAGTTGTGCTGTTATTATCAGATACTTTTGCAAAATATGCTCCTTTTACATCATCAAAAATTGCAACACCTTCCGCATTAGTTTTAGCAGAAACTACAATCTGCTGTTGCAGATTAATTAATTCAACTTTAGCACCGTTTGAAGGTTGAGTACTTAAAAGATTGGTTACTGCTACGAAAGTATTATCGTTATTTCCTTTCTTTACAATAACTCCTAAGTTAGAAGCTAATAAGTTGGTGCTAATTTTTTTATTCCTGTAAAATGATTTTTTACAAGGATCTTTGCGTTCATTCCAATTGTAATCGTCGTAATAATCATCGTAATAATAACCATAACCAGCACGATCGTAATTGCGTGTATCTACTTCTTTTTTCCCGAAAACAATAGTTGCATTACTTTCTTCACCATCACAAGAATAATTAGAGTATTCTTTGTGATACGATAATTCAACTCGATACATCGCTCCATTTTCAATAGTAACTAAGTCTGATAAATCTACTGCAAAAGCATTTGGCTTACTTAAATGTAATCCTTGATTCGCTAAATTGACTGTATATTTTGCAGTTGGTCTTCCTACATAACGAATATTACCTTGATTATTTAAATTGTTGTTTTGTAAAAATTGAAGAACGTTATTCTTATAAATTTTGTAAACAGTAGCATCTACAGCTTTTAAATTTACTGCTTTAAAGTTAATTTTTAAATTGTCTGAATTTGGTAAAATAGTTCCACTTTTAATGAAACTTAATTCTGGTTTTAATTGTTCAAAATATAAAGTTCTAACAACATTACTTTTTAAAGTATAACCTTCAGTATTTTTTATGCCTTTAAAAACTTCAATATCTACTTTATTACGAATAGAAGCTTTTGGGTATACACTTATAACATTATTCTTTATTTTGGTTGTAAAATTTTGTTTTTGAGTATTTACAAACTGAATTAATCCTTTTAAATTTTGATTTTTACTAATTGGATCTGAAAAGTTAATATCTATTCTTTGCTTATTCTCATTAAAAACATCGAACGACAATACTTTAAAATTTGATTTTCCTGTAATTACCATTTCACGTTCACCTTTCGAACTTGAATTAACAACTGCTCCATTCCAATTTACGTTTACAGTTTTATCATCAGGAAAACGTTGTAAACTATCAATCTTAAATCGTACCGCGTTTGTGTAAGTATCTGAAGTGATATCAAACTTTATATTTTTCTCTTTTCCGTTGTAATTTGCTTTTACTAATTCTGCTATTTTTTTTCCTTCGATTACATCGCTAGAAGTTAAACTTCCTTCAATGTAATACCAGTCTTTATTATAAATCGAAGGAGCTTGTAATGCTACACTAAACTGTAAAGGTTTTGTTTGTAAAGCAATTGTAAAATCCTGAAGAGATTTATCGACATTTCCGTATAATTTATCTAAATGAAGTGTAAGAGAATACTCTTTATTACTTTCTAATTTTTCCTCAGGCACAAAAGATAAAACAGTATTATTAAGTTCTATTTTTCCTTTTACTTTTGGACTCATTGTAATTACATCATCACCAATTTCTTGTGCATCTACTGTTTTGTTCAAGTAAAAATCTAATTTGGGTAAAACAGAAATCATTTTTTCTGGATAAACACTAATGTACTCCGTAAAACTGGTTACATCACTCTCTTTTACTTCTGTTTTCTTTTTACATCCTGTTATTAAAACAATAAGAATCAACACATAAGATGATAGTTTTTTGATCATGTTTTTTACAATTTTTTTCTAGTTAACTGATATTCAAAGTTAATAAAATACCAGTGAAATAGATTTTAGAATTCGTAAATTTGCTGTTTTAATTAGTTAACGGTATTTGAAGACATGTTAGGATTACAATTTGATACGGAAACTTCTTGGGTAGATGTTGCAAAAAATGGTTTGCAACAACTTTTAACCGATCATGCATTTGCAGAACAAAAAGCCGCCAGTAATGCAGTTTCTATAATTATAAATTACTCTGAAGAAACAGCATTAGTAAAAGATATGAGTGATATTGCTATTGAAGAAATGGAACATTTTAGAATGGTACATAATTTAATGGTAGACAGAGGAATGGTCTTAGGCCAAGCAACTAAAAATGATTATGCCTTAAAATTACAAGGATTCTTCCCTAAAACTCCTGATAGAACAGAAGCTTTAGTTCACAGACTATTAGTAGCTGCTTTAATTGAAGCTAGAAGTTGTGAACGTTTTAAAGTTTTTTCTGACAATATGGAAGATGAACAGTTATCTGAATTCTATAAAGACTTAATGATTTCTGAAGCAAACCATTACACTTTATTTTTAGGCTATGCCAGAAAGTATATGAACCGAGAAATTGTTGATCAGAAGTGGAATGATTTACTTGCTTTTGAAGCCCTTATGATGAAAAACAGAGGTATTTCTGCTAAAGTTCACGGATAAGATAAATCAATTCTTAAAAACCTAGATAACTATAATAGATGTTTAGCAAAGAAGAATCAGCTAAAATTAGGAAAGAATTCTGGACGAGCTTTGGTAAATCGTTTCCAAGAAAATGGGTATTGTACAATACAAAAATCAAAGGATTTGCATTTAAATTTCAAGCTGATCGAAAAAAAGCTTTTGTCTGTTTAGATTTTGAACATCCTGAAGAAGTTGCTAATGAGTTGTTATACGATCAGCTATTATCGTTACGAAAAATATTAGAATCAGAATATTTACCTGAAGTTATTTTTGACAACGCTTTTCAATTAGAAAACGGAAAATATATTCACAGAATATACGTTTTACATGAAAAGAAATTTAGTATCCATAATAAAAATACCTGGCGTGATTGTTATGAGTTTTTTGTAGAAACTATGACTCAGTTCGAAATGTTTTATTATGAGTACGAAGATTTTATAAAACAAGCCATTTAATAATCTTTATTATCTCCTTATGAAATTAATTAAAACTCTATTCTTTATTTGTTGTTTAGCATTTTTTTCTTGTAGTTTTAACGAAGAAAACGTTGATACTAGAGATCAAAACCTCGAAAATCCAACAAATGAAATTGAATACGAAACACAAATTTTAAACTTACTAAACAAACATAGAATTGATAACGGTTTAAGTCCATTAGAAATTTTAGATATTATAAAAACTCAAACCGATGCACATACAGATTACATGATTAGTAAAGGTGATATTTCTCATGATAATTTTAGTGATCGAAGTAATTATTTACAGCAAAATGTAGATGCAAAAAATATAGCTGAAAATGTAGCATATGGCTATGGTAATGCTCAATCTTTAGTTAATGGATGGATTAATAGTAATGGGCATCGTAGAAATATTGAAGGAGACTTTACACATTTTAATCTTACTGCTAAGAAGAATGATAATGGGACTTGGTACTATACAAATATTTTTATAAAAAAGTAATTGACAAAAAAAGCAGTGAAATTAATTTCACTGCTTTTTTTTATATATCTATTAACTTTTTTAGGTTAACATTCCTCCATCGACTGATAAAGTTTGCCCTGTTACATATGCGCTCATATCAGAGGCCAAAAACACACAAGCATCAGCAATATCTTTAGGAGTTCCACCTCTTTTTAAAGGAATTTCATTTCTCCAACCTTCAACTACTTTTTCATCTAATTTTGCAGTCATTTCAGTTTCAATAAAACCAGGAGCAACTACGTTACTGCGTATATTTCTAGATCCTAATTCCAAAGCTACAGATTTAGAAAACCCTAAAATACCTGCTTTAGATGCTGCATAATTAGCTTGTCCTGCGTTACCTTTTAATCCAACTACAGAACTCATATTAATAATTGAGCCTTTTCTTTGCTTCATCATTGGACGAATAACAGCTTTTGTTAAATTAAAAACAGATTTTAAGTTAACTTCAATAACTTTATCAAAATCATCTTCAGAAATACGCATTAATAAGTTATCTTTTGTTATACCAGCATTATTAACTAATACGTCAATACTTCCGAATTCTTCTAATACATTTTTAGCTAACTCTTGAGCTGCATCAAATTCAGCGGCATTTGACTGATATCCTTTTGCGTTTACTCCTAACTCTTTTAATTCATTTTCTAATGCTGTAGCTGCATCAACAGAAGAATTATATGTGAAAGCTACATTAGCTCCTTGCTTAGCAAATTCTAAAGCAATTCCTCTACCAATACCTCTTGTAGCACCAGTAACAATTGCTGTTTTATTTTCTAAAAGTTTCATTTATTAGTTGTTTTACAGGATTCAAATATAAAAATAAAAATCCTGCAAAAGATTACTTTTTAATAGGATTTTACTGCGTTTTAAAACTAAATATTACTGATTATTAAACTTAATAATTCTTGGGCTTGACAAATTTATAAGTAAGTATATTTTACTTATAAATTCTTTTAACTTGATTAACAATAGATTTCATTTTTAATTAAAAAAACCAATATTTAGTAAATATTGGTTTTTTATAATATTATTTTTAACAAATTATCCTCTTGACCATGCTTCGCCATCTACGTTTCCACAAGGATTTTCGGAAAGGGTATCTCCTCCATTTCTAATTTGCCCACTTCTACCATCAGCACATTGATAATACCATGTTCTACCTCCAGTAGTTTCTCTTAATTGATTTCTTGTTAATTCTTTTCCAAAATTTTTAATGTGATTCAATTTCATTTTTTTAAATATTTATTATAGGTTAATATTATCTCAATATAAAAAAAAATTAATATTTATAATAATAAGTTGAAAGGTTTATTAAAAAAGCCAATGCTATAAACATAGCATCGGCTTTAAAATTTTTTATGTATTTGAAATTAAGCTAAAACTTTTGCTACCATTTCTCCAATTTTAGCAGGAGATTCAACAACGTGTACTCCATTCTCTGCTAAAATTTTCATTTTAGCTTGTGCAGTATCATCTGCACCACCTACAATAGCACCAGCATGTCCCATTGTTCTACCAGCAGGAGCAGTTTGTCCAGCGATAAAACCTACAACTGGTTTTCTGTTTCCGTCAGCTTTAATCCAACGTGCAGCTTCAGCTTCTAATTGTCCACCAATTTCACCAATCATTACGATTGCTTCAGTTTCATCATCATTCATTAATAATTCTACAGCCTCTTTAGTAGTAGTTCCAATAATTGGATCTCCACCAATACCAATAGCAGTAGTAATTCCGTAACCTTGTTTTACAACTTGGTCTGCAGCTTCGTATGTTAAAGTTCCTGATTTAGAAACAATACCTACTTTACCTTTCTTGAAAATAAACCCTGGCATAATACCAACTTTAGCTTCATCTGGAGTGATAACTCCTGGACAGTTAGGTCCTACTAAAGTACAATCTTCTAATGCGTCGATATAAGCTTTAACTTTTACCATATCAGCAGTTGGGATACCTTCAGTAATACAAATAATTACTTTAATTCCTGCTTCAGCAGATTCCATAATTGCATCAGCTGCAAATGCTGGTGGTACAAAAATAATTGAAGTATCTGCACCAGCCTTAGTTACTGCTTCATCAACAGTATTAAAAACAGGCTTACCTAAGTGCTCTTGTCCTCCTTTACCAGGAGTAACACCTCCAACAATATTTGTTCCGTAGTCGATCATTTGACCAGCATGAAAAGTACCTTCACTTCCTGTGAAACCTTGTACTATAATCTTTGAATCTTTATTTACTAAAACGCTCATTGGTTTATTTTTAATTTTTAAGTCTAGCAAAAATAGTTTTTTAATTGAGGATAACCAATTAAATTATGGTTACTTTTTTGCTTTATTTACTTCGTTTTTTAAATGTATAATTTCTCTCATAGTTTGACGGTACTCTCTTTGCGGCGTACCAAAATAAACTCCTTTTTTCAAGGACTTCATTACTCCAGTTTGTGCCATTAAGACTGTACCTTTCTCTATGTTTAAACCACTAACAACACCTACTTGTCCCCAAATTGTTACTTCATCACCAATTACAGTACAACCTGCAATTCCGGTTTGAGCAGCAATAAGACACTTTTTGCCTATAATTGTATCGTGACCAACATGAACTTGATTATCAATTTTAGTTCCTTCTCCTACAGTAGTATCACCAGTAACACCTCTATCTATTGTACAAGAAGCACCTAAATCTACATTATTTTCAATTACAACTCTACCTCCAGAAACTAAAGGATCAAAACCTTCTGGTCTTTTCTTATAATAGAAAGCATTACTACCTAATACAGTATTCGAATAAATATTTACATTATCACCTATCACACAATTATTATTAATTGTAACATTAGCATGAATAATACAGTTTTTACCTATAATAACCCCTTCTCCAATAAAAACATTGGGTTGAATAATAGTTCCTTCACCTATAACAGCAGAATCAGAAATACTTTGTTTAGATGCAATAAAAGGGTTAAAATGTTTTGTGAGCTTATTAAAATCTCTAAAAGGATCATCTGAAATTAGTAGTGATTTACCTTCAGGACATTCAACTTCTTTATTAATTAAAATTGTGGTAGCTTCAGAAGTTAAAGCCTTATCATAATATTTTGGATGATCAACAAAAACAATTTCTCCTTTTTGAACAACATGAATTTCATTTAATCCTATAATTTCAAAATTAGGATCTCCAACAAAAGATACTTCTAACAGATTTGCTATCTGCTGTAAAGTTTGAACAGTTTTAAATTTCATATGAAAAAAATCCCGCAATTAAGCGGGATCAAATTTTTTTACTCTTTGATTCTTTCTGAATATACGCCTTTTTCAGTATCGATTTTAATTTTATCTCCTTCATTAATAAATAAAGGTACATTAACTCTAGCTCCTGTTTCTACTGTTGCAGGTTTAGTTGCATTTGTTGCTGTATTTCCTTTTACTCCTGGTTCAGTGTGAGTTACTTCTAATATTACGTGAGAAGGCATCTCTACAGATAAAGGTAATCCGTCTTCTGTATTAATTAAAATTGTAACTACTTCACCTTCTTTCATAAATTCAGAACCATCAACTACTTTTCTTTGTAAAGTAATTTGGTTATAGTCTTCTGTATTCATGAAATGTAAATCATCTCCTTCAGCATATAAATATTGAAATTTATGAGTTTCTACACGAACATCTTCTATTTTATGTCCAGCAGAGAAAGTATTATCAATTACTTTTCCTGAAGTAACACTTTTTAATTTAGTTCTAACAAAAGCAGGACCTTTACCTGGTTTTACGTGTAAGAATTCTATAATTTTAAATATATCATGATTATATTTTATGCATAATCCTTTTTTAATATCTGAAGTTGTTGCCATTGTTTTTTATATTAATTTGTTTTATAATATCCTTTCATTATACCTCTATGAGAATCTTTAATAAACTGAATTATTTCATCTCTTTCAGAAGTAGCTTCCATTTCTGCTTCAATAATCTCTATTGCCTGTGAATTATTGTAATTCTTTTGAAATAGAATTCTATAAATATCTTGAATTTCTCTAATTTTTTCTGTAGTGTATCCTCTTCTTCTTAAACCAATAGAATTAATACCTACATAAGATAATGGTTCACGTGCTGATTTAACATAAGGTGGCACATCTTTTCTTACTAAAGAACCCCCAGTAACAAAAGCATGGTTTCCTACGGAAGCAAATTGATGAACTGCAACCATACCTGCTAATACAACATTATCTCCAATGGTAACGTGACCAGCTAAAGTTGAGTTATTTGAGAAGATACAATTATTTCCCACTATACAGTCGTGAGCTATATGACAGTATGCCATAATAAGGCAATTATCACCAATTACAGTTTTTAAACGATCTGAAGTACCTCTATTTATAGTTACACATTCTCTAATAGTTACATTGTCTCCAATTATAACAACAGTTTCTTCATCGTTAAACTTTAAATCTTGTGGTATAGCGGAAACTACAGCTCCAGGAAAAATTCTACAGTTTTTTCCTATGCGTGCACCTTCCATTATTGTTACGTTAGAACCAATCCATGTACCAGAACCAATTTCTACATTTGCATGTATGGTTGAAAAAGGTTCAATAACTACATTTCTTGCTATTTTAGCTTGGGGGTGAACGTAAGCTAATGGTTGATTCATATTATTTTGCTTTAGAAATTTGTGCCATTAATTCTGCTTCTGCAACAAGTTTTCCATTGGCATAAGCATAAGCTTGCATATGTGCAATACCTCTACGAATTGGCGTTATTAATTCACTTTTGAAGATTAATGTATCTCCAGGTAATACTTTTTGTTTAAATTTAACTTTATCTATTTTCATAAAATAAGTTAAGTAATTTTCAGGATCTGGCACAGTACTTAATACTAAAACCCCACCAGCTTGAGCCATAGCTTCTACCTGAAGAACTCCTGGCATAACTGGAGCTCCTGGAAAATGTCCTACGAAGAAATCTTCATTCATAGTTACATTTTTCATTCCAACTACATGCTTATCTGACAACTCTAATATTCTATCAACTAATAAGAATGGAGGTCTATGCGGAAGAATATCCATAATCTGATGAATATCCATTAAAGGTGGCTGGTTTAAATCATAAGTAGGAACATTATTTCTTTTTTCCTTCTTAATGATTTTTGCTAGTTTCTTAGCAAAAGTAGTATTAACTAAATGACCTGGTTTGTTAGCGATAACTTTACCTCTAATTCTAGTACCTACAAGAGCCAAATCTCCAATAACATCTAGTAATTTATGTCTTGCAGCTTCATTTGCCCAGCGTAATTCTAAATTATCTAAAATTCCATTAGGCTTGATTTTAATATCATCTTTATTGAATGCTTGTTTAAGTTTTTCTGTAGTACTTTCAGAAAGTTCTTTATCAACATAAACAATTGCATTGTTTAAATCTCCTCCTTTGATTAAATTGTGTTCTAAAAGCATTTCTATTTCATGTAAGAAACTGAATGTTCTAGCTGAAGAAATTTCCTCTTTAAAATCTTGAATATGATCTAAAGTAGCGTTTTGTGTTCCTAAAACCTTAGTACCAAAATCTACCATTGTAGTCACTTGATACTCATCTGAAGGCATTAGAATAATCTCGCTTCCAGTACTTTCATCTTTATATGAAATAATTTCTTTTACTACATACTCTTCTATTTCAGCATCTTGATCTACTATTCCTGCTTCTTCAAGCGCTTCAATAAAAAACTTAGAAGAACCATCCATAATAGGTGGTTCAGAAGCATTTATTTCAATTAAAAGATTATCAATATCTAATCCCACTGCTGCTGCAAGTACATGTTCAGAAGTATTGATTTGAACACCATTTTTTTCCATGTTAGTACCTCTTTGGGTATCGATAACATACTCTGCTTTAGCTTCAATTATAGGTTGACCTTCTAAATCTACTCTTTTAAAAGCGAAACCATGATTGGTTGGCGCTGGTTTAAAGGTCATAGTTACTTCATTTCCTGTGTGTAATCCTACACCAGATAAAGTAACTTCATTTTCTATAGTTCTTTGTTGTTTACTCATTTTGGTTTTGTTGAGCCTTGTACTCTTTTTCTAGTTTATTTACGGTTGATACTATTTTTGGTAAATTTTTAAAATAAACATATGACTTATTAAAGTCTGAATACCCTATTGCAGGTGATCCTTGTACTACATCTCCGTCTTTTAAATTTCTTCCAATACCAGATTGTGCTTGGATCTTAACATTATTGCCAATGGTAATATGCCCTACAATCCCAACTTGACCACCAATCATACAGTTTTCACCTATTTTTGTAGAACCTGCAACTCCTGATTGAGAAGCAATTACAGTATTTTCACCAATTTCTACATTGTGAGCAACTTGTATTTGGTTATCTAGTTTCACTCCTGATTTTATAATTGTAGATCCTAAAGTAGCTCTGTCTATAGTACAATTAGCTCCTATGTCTACATAATTTTCTATTATTACGTTCCCAATTTGTGGAACTGCTTTGTATATACCATTTTCATCTGGTGTAAATCCAAAACCATCTGAACCAACAACAGTTCCTGAGTGAATTTTACAACCTTTTCCGATCACAGATTCAGAATAAATTTTTACTCCTGAAAAAATTGTTGAATCATCACCAATTTTTACGTTATCCCCTATGTAACTATTAGGATAAATTTTCACATTATTACCAATAGTTACATTCTCTCCGATATACACAAATGCACCTATATACTCATTGCTACCTATAGAGGCAGAACTTGAAACGTAAATAGGATTTTCTCTACCAACTTTATTATTTTTTACTTGATTGTAATATTCTAATAATGTTGAAAATGATTTATATGGATCACTTACTCTAATTAAAGTAGATGAAACATGCTTTTCTGCTATAAATTTTTCACTAACAATAGCTATTGAAGCTGATGTAGTGTATATATATGGTTCGTACTTTGGATTAGCTAAAAAGGTTAAAGAACCCTTTTGAGCTTCTTCAATTTTCGCAAGTTCAAATACTGTCTCCTCCGTATTTCCTTCAATCTCACCTTGTAAAATATCTGCGATCTGTTTTGCTGTAAACTCCATTAGGTGCAAAAGTAATTATTTTTTGTTTAGTTTTAATCTGTTGATCTAGATCAAAGCAAAATTCTTTGGATAACAATAAAAGTATTTAACTACAGGAACAGCTAATGTTTCTATATTTAAATTGTCTGAAGCTTTAGCTATATCTTTTAGCTTTCCTTTTTTTGTTAGTATTTTAATCGGAATAGATTTATTGTAAGCTTGATTTGAAACCGTATCTTCAAAAACGAAACAAGATAAATCACTTTCTCGATCACCTAACTTCTTCTTTACTTTAGCTTGAACTTTATTTTTATATTTTTCTGAAAAAGGTTTACTCTGTAAATCTAATTTCAGCAACTTTCTATTTACTAACATTTGTGATAGTTTAGAAAGCACAAAATCATCATTATCGCACCACTCTTTTATTGCTGACAAGACATCATAATCATCAAGTTTAGCAAACATTTCTAAAGTTTCAATATTAAAGTTTTCTTTATTGATTGGTGTTTTTAAGAAATAATCTAAAGCGCTATTCGCTGGTAAATCTTTCCCTTCTTTAGTTATAGTTTTTGCTCTTTGCAAAATCTTTACTAATAATGTTTCCGCAGATAAAGACGTTTTATGAAGATAAACTTGCCAATACATTAATCTTCTAGCAATTAAAAATTTCTCTACAGAATAAATTCCTTTTTCTTCTATAACAAGTTCATCATTTTTTACATTCATCATAGCTATCAATCGATCAGAAGAAATATTTCCTTCTGCAACTCCTGTATAAAAGCTATCTCGTTGTAAATAATCTAATCTATCAATATCTAACTGACTTGATATTAATTGATGAAAAAAGGTTCTTTCGTATTTACCTTCAAAAATCTCTATAGCTAAACTTAATTTTCCTTTAAATTCTTTATTTAATGCTTTCATGAAAAGTAACGAAATCTCTTCATGAGTTATTTCATTTACAATACTATATTCTAAAGCATGAGAAAAAGCTCCATGACCTATATCATGTAATAAAATAGCGATGCATAAAGCCACTGCTTCATCTTCAGAAATTTCAATATTCTTAGATCTTAATGCTTGAATTGCTTTTTGCATTAAGTGCATACACCCAATTGCATGATGAAATCGTGTATGATTAGCACCTGGATAAACTAAATTTGTAAGTCCCATTTGAGTAATTCGCCTTAATCTTTGGAAATATCGATGTTCGATAATATCAAAAATTAAGGAATTGGGGATAGAAACTAATCCGTAAATAGGATCGTTAAGTATTTTTAGTTTGTTAGTTTTAGACTTACTCAATATGTTGTGTTTTCTTTTTTTATGTGTTGAACAAAAGTATGTAAATATAAACAATGCTTATTTACGAACAACAAAAACATAAATATCTAAAATTTTAAGAGTTATTTATTTTTTTATGCGGTACTAAAGATTTAATTTGATCGTTCTTTGATAATAAATTAATCTTATGAGAAAAATTGATATCCTTTGGGTAGATGACGAAATAGATTTATTAAAACCTCATATATTATTCTTAGAGAAAAAGAATTATAAAGTTACTACATGTACGAATGGAACTGATGCTGTTGATTTAGTAGATGATATGAATTTTGATATCGTTTTTTTAGATGAAAATATGCCAGGAATTTCTGGTTTAGATGCATTAAATCTAATTAAGCAAAAAAGAGCTAATCTTCCGGTGGTTATGATTACTAAAAGTGAGGAAGAATATATAATGGAAGAAGCTATTGGTTCTAAAATTGCCGATTACTTGATAAAACCTGTTAATCCGAACCAAATATTATTGAGCTTAAAAAAGAATTTAGATCATTCTAGATTAGTTACGGAGAAAACAACTTTAAATTATCAGCAAGAGTTTAGAAAAATATCTATGGATTTATCTATGGTAAATTCTTATCAAGAGTGGATCGATCTATATAAAAGACTAATTCACTGGGAATTAGAATTAGAAAACATAGATGACTCTAACCTATTAGAAATCTTAGAAAGTCAAAAATCTGAAGCAAATACTCATTTTTTTAAATTCATTAAAAAGAATTACGAAGATTGGTTAACTAGTGACGACAAACCAACCATGTCGCATACACTGTTTAAAGATCTTATTGTTCCTAATTTAAGTAAAGAACAAGGTTTACTTGTTGTGGTAATTGATAATTTAAGATATGATCAGTTTAGAGTGTTAGAACCTCACATTAACAACTTCTATAGAAAAGAAACTGAACACTCTTATTTTAGTATACTACCTACTGCAACACAATATGCACGTAATGCTATTTTCTCTGGACTTATGCCTTCTGAAATGGAAAAAAGACATCCTAATTATTGGAAAAACGATACAGATGAAGGTGGAAAAAATTTATTTGAAAATGAATTTTTAACCGAACAAATCAAGCGATTAAACTTAAATATTAAACACGAATATTTTAAGATTACTTCTCTTAAAAACGGAAAAGATTTAGAAGAGAATTATAATGCCACAAAAAATAATGACCTAACTGTTGTAGTATATAATTTCGTTGATATGCTTTCTCATGCTAAAACTGAAATGGAAGTAATAAAAGAATTAGTTGGTGATGATAAAGCATACAGATCTTTAACTGTTAGTTGGTTTAAAAACTCTCCTTTACTTTCTATTATCCAGAAAGCAAGAGAATTGGGCCAAAAACTAATTATCACTACAGATCATGGAACAATTAACTGTAATACACCAACAAAAGTAATTGGAGATAAAAATATCAGTTCTAACTTAAGATATAAAACAGGTAGAAGTTTAAGTTATGAAAATAAAGATGTTTATGAAGTAAAGAATCCTAAAGATATTTATCTACCAAGTGTATCTATAAATAGTCCTTTTATTTTTACAAAAGAAGATTTGTTTTTTGCATATCCAAACAACTTTAATCATTTTGTAAAATATTATAGAAATACATATCAACACGGAGGTATTTCATTAGAAGAAATTATTATACCTTGCGCTATATATAATTCTAAATAATTTATGAATAAAAATTATTCGTTAGAAGAAATTGAAATGATTGCTAAAGAATTAATTAGCAATTCAAAACATAAAATTTTACTTTTTAACGGTGAAATGGGGGTTGGAAAAACTACACTTATTAAAGAAATCTGTAGAGTTTTAGGAAGTAATGATATTATCAGCTCACCTACTTTTTCTTTAGTAAATGAATATCACACAACAACAGATGACATCATTTATCATTTTGATTTTTATAGAATAAACCATGAAGAAGAAGCCTTAGATATTGGTATAGAAGAATATTTTGATTCAGGTCATTGGTGTTTAATCGAATGGCCTAATAATATTAAAAATTTATTACCTTTAAATGCTAGTGAAGTAACAATCACTTTAGCCGACAATAATCTAAGAAACATTCAACTTAACTAAATTAATGAGTTCTATCACACCATTTACTAAAGAGCAGCTACTTCCTCAACCTGAAATGCTAGAAATTAAGAAGCAAAAAGGCGAGTTATTTATAGGATTACCTAAAGAAACCAGATTAGAGGAAAAAAGAATAAGTTTAACACCTGACGCTGTTGCCGCTTTAGTAGCACATGGTCATAGAGTTGTTGTTGAAAATAACGCTGGAGAAGGCACTAATTATACTGACAGAGAATATTCTGAGGCTGGTGCTAAGATATCTTATGATATAAAAGAAGTTTTTGCTTGTAATTTGGTAGTCAAAGTTGAACCACCCACATTAGATGAAATTAAATTAATGAATCCACAATCATTTTTAATTTCTGCATTACAATTAAAAACTCAAGATAAAAAATACTTCGAAGCTTTAGCAAAAAAGAGAATTACTGCTATAGCATATGATTATATAAAGGACGAAGATGGTGTATATCCTGTTTTAAAATCGTTAAGTGAAATTGCAGGTATATCATCTATGCATATAGCAGCAGAATTAATGTCTTCTGCAAATGGAGGAAATGGTTTATTATTAGGTAATATAAGTGGTGTTCCACCAACAGATGTAGTCATTTTAGGAGCTGGAACTGTAGGTAAATATGCTGCTAGTACTGCCTTTGGTTTAGGTGCTCGTATAAAAGTTTTTGATAATTCAATTACTAAATTAAGAAAATTACAAGAAGCCATTCCTGGACCTATTTATACATCTACTGTTCAACCAAAGTCTTTATTAAAAGCATTAATGCGCTGTGATGTTGCCATAGGTGCAATCAGAGGAGTTGATAGATCTCCTATCATTGTTACTGAAACCATGATAGAACAAATGAAAATAGGCGCAGTTATTGTTGATGTTTGTATCGATAGAGGTGGTTGTTTTGAAACTTCTAGGGTTACCACACACAGTAAACCTACGTTTAGAGAACATGACGTTATTCATTATTGTGTTCCTAATATTCCATCTAGATATGCAAGAACAGCTTCCGTTTCTATTAGTAATATTTTAACTCCTTACTTATTAAACATTGCTGAAGAAGGTGGTTTTGAAAATGCTGCTAGGTTCGATAAAAGCTTACGAAATGGTATGTATTTTTATCATGGAATTCTAACAAATAAAACTGTTGGTGATTGGTTCGATATTCCTTTTAGAGATATTAATTTATTAATTTTGTAGTATTCGGTAGCGAAAACATAAATTCTGATCCTTTATTTTTTCCTTCTGAGAAAATCATAAGATGTGTACCATGCAATTCAATAATTTTTTTTGAAATAGCTAAACCTAAACCTCTACTTTCAATTGTATTTCCTGAAGTATACCACCTGTCTAAAACAGAATCAAGTTCGGTCTTTGTTATTCCTAAACCTGAATCTTTTATACTAACGATTATTTTATCTAATTTTGTTTCTAAAGATAAAGTTATACAACCTTTTTGGGGAGTGAATTTTAATGCATTATCTAAAATGTTTTGAATAACTCTTTCAATTAATAATTTATCTCCAAACACAAATTGATTTTCATCTAATTTACATATAACTTTTATCGAAATTTCTTTATTTTCAGATATCATCCCATAACGCATAACAATCTCATTTATTAATTTAGGTAAATTAAATTTCGTTTTGTTTAATTGTAATTCTTTTGCATCTAAATTAGAGTATTCATATAACTGATTAACTAAATCTGACAAGATGAAAGTACTTTTCTCTATAATTTTTAAAAAATCCTGTCTATTTTCTTTTGTCATTTTTATTTCATTTCCACTTAAAGTTTCTGCATATCCCCTTATAATTGTAAGTGGAGTTCTAAGATCATGCGAAATATTTGCTATTAGTTCTTTTTTAAAATTATTAATTGATTTTATCTCTTCTATATGGTAAGCAATAGTATCTGCCATTTCATTAAAAGTTGTTGCTAAAATTGACAAATTTGTAGTAGAAGCCTCTGGTATTCTACTTTGTAAATTCCCTTCTTTAAAATTATTCACATGATGAATTATAATCAGTAAACTTTTTGAAATGAAAAATATACTTAAAAAACCTACTACTAAAGATAAAAATGTAGTTATACATATTGTAGTGATAGTTAATTTAGAAAAATAAGATTTAAATAAGCTAGTACAAATCTGTTCAAAATCATGACTAGCAAGTAAAACATATATATAGCCTTGCTTTCCATTATTATTAAATGATGCTGCTGAAAATATTTTTCTTTCAGAAGTATTTTTAGGATCATCTCCTAAAATATATTCATTTTTATTTTTAATAAACTCTCGAATAGGAATCAAATCTACTTTTTTTATAGGTTCAAACTCATCTGAATGATCTAAAACCACTGAATGCAGTACTACTCCTTCAATATCTAACAAATACACTTCAATGGCCCTATTCACAGCCATCATATCGTGCATTACATCGTCAAATAACTCAACATTAACATCTCCATTTTCTAAAAAAGGTGCTGTATTTTTAAATTTTTCTTCAATTAAATGATTTGCTACATTAGCATTTAAACGTTGTGTTGTTTGACTATAAAATCGATTCAATAAAAAGAACGTTATCGATATATAAATTATACCAATTATTAAAATTATAAGTAGAAAAGAAATACTTAATTTAACAATAAATCTATTAGACAATGATCGGTATTTGCTCATCTAAATAGGATGTTAATGATTCATTAAACTTATAACCAACTCCCCACTCTGTTAGAATATATTTAGGATTAGTCATATCATACTCGAGTTTACTTCTTAATCTATTTATATGTGAATTTACAGTATGCGTATATCCTTTAAAGTTATATCCCCACACAAGCTGTAAAAGAGTGGACCTACTATAAATTTTACCAGGATTATTTGCGAATAAAGTCAATAAATCAAACTCTTTTGGAGAAAGATTAATTCTAGAATTCTTTTTATAAACTATTCGTTTAGGAATATTAATAGATAAATCATCAAAAACCAAAGTCTTATTAATATCTAAATTAAAATTGTATTCGTATCGTCTTAAAACAGCTTTAATTCTAGCCATTAACTCTCTAATTCCAAATGGTTTGGTCACATAATCATCTGCTCCAAATTCAAGACTTAAAACTTTATCTAGTTCATCAGTTTTTCCTGTAAGCATGATAATTGGAACTTCTTTTTTTTGACGAATTCTTTTACAAACTTCAATTCCATCGAGTTTAGGTAAAGTAATATCTAAAAGAATTAAAGCATATTCATTAGTTATTGCCAAATCGAGTCCTTGAGTTCCATCAAAAGCTAATTCTGCGACATAACCATGATTTAAAATGTTAATTTTTAAAAGATTTGAAACTGACTTATCATCATCTATAATTAATATTTTTTTCATTTGAGAGTAGATTTATTCGGGGTTGCGCTAATATAAAAAAATTAAAATGTTACATATATTTTATACTTCTGTGATACTTCTGTGATACTTTAAAAAGTTATTTGTTCTTGTAAAATTGAACTGCAGTTCTTCAATTTTAGTATTAACCTTTATTAAAATAGATCATGAAAAAATCAATTATCAATGATGATAATAACTTCTCTTTGATTTTAAAAGAAAAAATCAATCTACAACGAAAACAGATTAATTTAAAGGAAATTAAACATCTATCATCAGAAGATCAAAACTTATTTATTGAATATGGAATAGCTCCAACAATCGATACTCCATACAAAAATGTTATTCATGCTTTTGAATATTGGGTATCAAAAACACCTGGTAATATTGCCGCAACTTTTCAAAATTTAAGTATTACATACAAGCAACTTGATGATGAAGCTACAATACTTGCTTTAATCTTAAAACAAAAAGGCATAAAAAGAGGTGATAAAGTAGGTTTGTATACACATCGTTCTTTAGAAATGTTAATTGGAATTATAGCTGTTTTAAAATTAAGAGCTGTATATGTTCCCCAAGATCCAAGAATAGTTCCTAAAAACATGCTCAGTGAAATCACTAAACTTAGTGATATTAAAATCATTTTAACGCAATCGGATTATTCTGAAAAGTTAGACTTTTTCAAAAACGACAATCTAATTAAAATAGATATAGAGTTAGAGAAAGATATCTATAAGAACCTATATGGAAATATCAGATTAATTCATCATGTGAATGATGACACTAACAATTCTTGTTTCATTTTATTTACTTCTGGAACAACAGGAACTCCAAACGGTGTAGAAGTAACACATAAAAACTTATGTAATATTCTATATAATGCTCCAGGTAATCTTGGTATTTCTCCTGGAATAAAGGTTGCTCAAATTTTAAATATCTCTTTTGATATGGCTGCTTGGGAAGTTTTAGGCTGTTTAGGAAATGGTGGAACTTTACTAATCCGTGGAAAAGATATTGAAGAAACCGCTAAACAAGCCAATGTTATTATTGCTACTCCTACTATTCTTACCACTATAGATGCAGAACAATGTCATGAAATTAAAACTGTTGCGGTGGCAGGAGAACCTTGTCCTGTAATTTTAGCTAATACTTGGTCTAAGAAATGTGATTTTTACAATTGTTGCGGACCAACGGAAACTACTATTGTGAATACCATGAAAAAATGTGTTCCAAACAGTTATGAACTTTCTATTGGAAAACCAACACCAAATAACACCGTTTATGTATTAGACAATGATAAAAACCCAATAAAAATTGGCGATGTTGGCGTAATGTGGGCTGGTGGCGATTGTGTTACTAAAGGATACATCAATAACGACAAACTAAATAAAACTCGATATGCTAAAGATATTTTTTTGAAAGGAGAGAATATGATGTTCAATACTGGTGATTTAGGAAGATGGGATGAAAATGGAGAATTAATTCATTATGGAAGAATTGACGATCAAGTAAAAATTAAAGGTTTTCGTGTAGAACTTGATGCTATAACTAAAATCATCGAAAACTTTAATGAAGTTAAACGAGCAGTTACTTTGAAACATAAAAATCATTTGGTTTCTTTTATTAGTTTGACTGATCAAAAAGCTACTGAAACTCTTTTGAACCATATAATTGAAGCTATAGAAAGAGATTTACCTTATTATTATGTACCAAGTGAATTTAAGTTTTTAAATGAACTTCCGAAGACTTCTAGAGGTAAAATAGACAAACGTAAAATTAGAACTTCCTACTTAAAATAAGCAATCATGAATACGATAATTTTACCACCAAAAAAGAGTTTTCTATATCGATTAGGAAAACATCCTTTGCTTATTCCCTACAAACGATTATTTATTTTAATCACGTTAATAAACTTTATCGTTTTTTACAAAGGATTAATTTCATGGAATTGGTTTAATCCAGAAAGCATAGCTATTTATAAGATTTCTAGAGTAATTCTTTTCAATTTTACACTCGCGATATTAATTCGACAACAGTATGTAATAAATCTTTTATTTACAATAGCTACAAGTGTTCCAAAACATTGGCCTTTGTTTATTCGAAGAAAATGTGCCAAAGTATATCATTTTGGCGGTTTACACAGCTCTAGTGCAACTATGGGAACTTTATGGTACTTTGTGTTTGTTTGGGGGATTTATAAGAGTTTATCTAACAATGTATATCAAATCAATAATCCTATAGTAATTATTACCACATTCATCTTGGTATTATTAGTTACTATTGTAGTTATGGCTTTGCCAAAAATGAGAGCCAAATATCACAATCAGTTCGAAATTACTCACAGAATTGGTGGCTGGTCAGTTTTAATATTATTCTGGGTTCAAATGTTATTATTTGTACGACTAGAATCTCCTTCAATTCCTTTGTGGAATAAATTAGATTTTTGGATTTTAATTGTTCTAACCGCAAGTGTAATAATTCCGTGGTTACGTTTAAAAAAAGTAAATATCAATATCGATAGTCCTTCTAATCACGTTGCCTTAACTAGCTTCGATTACGGAGTTACACCTTTTGCTGGTTCATCTACAGCATTGAGCAGAAATCCGTTATTAGAATGGCATTCATTTGCAAATGTTCCTGCTCCCGATAAAACTGGTTTCCGCTTAACTATTTCTAGAGCTGGAGATTGGACTGGAAAATTCATTTCAGAAAAACCTGATAAAATTTGGGTGAAAGGAATTCCTACAGCAGGCGTTGGAAATGTAGATAAATTATTCAAAAAAGTAATTTGGGTTGCTACCGGAAGCGGTATTGGTCCGTGTTTACCACATTTATTACTCAATGAAACTCCTTCAGTTTTAATTTGGTCTACTCGATCTCCTGAAAAAACATATGGAGAAGCATTAGTTAATGAAATTAAAAATGTACAACCTAATGCTATTATCTGGAACACAGATGAACATGGAAAACCTGATTTGGTAAAACTTGCTTATAAGGCCTATAAAGATTTTAATGCTGAAGCTGTAATCTGTATTTCTAATCAGAGTTTAACGCAAAAAGTAGTTCATAATATGGAATACAGAGGAATTCCAGCTTACGGAGCTATTTGGGACTCTTAATAATCACAAAACTTATTACTTATGAATGTACTATTTGAAAAAATAGATAGGATCGTTATTGCCAAATTAAACCGTCCTAAAGCACTTAATGCACTGAATTCAGAACTTATGCATGAACTAATTTCTGGATTATTAGAATACGATAAATCTCCGAAAATTGGCTGCATCATAATTACAGGAAATGAAAAAGCTTTTTGTGCTGGAGCTGACATTAAAGAAATGGCTGAAAAAGATTTCACAGCAATGTTTAATGAAGATTATTTTGGGTATTGGGAAATTTTTTCACGTATTAAAACTCCTATAATCGCTGCGGTAAATGGTTATGCTTTTGGTGGCGGATGTGAACTTGCCATGATGTGTGATATTATTTACGCTTCTGAAAACGCACAATTTGGTCAGCCTGAAATTAAACTAGGAGTTATTCCAGGAATTGGCGGAACTCAACGATTAACAAAACTCGTTGGAAAATCTAAAGCCATGGAAATCATTTTAACCGGAAAGACAATTAACGCCGAAGAAGCAGAGAAAATCGGACTCATAACTCAAGTTCTGCCTCAGGAGAATTTTACAAAGCAAATTATTGAAAAAGCACACTTGATCGCTTCTTATTCTAAAACAGCATTAAAAGCAGCAAAAGAAGCTACAAATCAAGCTTTAGAGAGTAGTTTAAAAGACGGAATTGTATTCGAGAGAAAGTTATTCCACTCTTTATTTCATACTCAAAATCAAACCGAAGGTATGAGCGCCTTTTTAGAAAAAAGAACTCCAAATTTTAATTAATATTTAACCTCAATTTATCATGAAAAAATCAATCATTTTTATCACAATTTTATGTTTATCAATCACTTCCATTTTTGCTCAAGAAGAAGAAAAAAAATCGAAAACTTCTTTTGCCATTATGCCTATTCACAATAGTGGAGCTGGTTTTAATAATGTATTCTTAGGTTCATATGAACTTAAACCAAGAACAAAATTAACTTTTTATAGTGTTTTTTGGGTAAATCCTTCTTTTGGCAATCAAGGAAAAGATTTATTTCTAGAAACTGGTGTCGGTTTAGGTTTTGCTTCTAAAGACGGTAAACTATTTGTAAATCCTAGTTTAGGTTTCGGACATGGAAAGTTATTATCTCAAACTGCTGGAACTAAAATTGCAGAAAGTTTAATTCCTAGTGTCTTTGCTGTATACAATTCAGGAAGATTTGAATTTGAAACTTATCATGCGTATTACATGAGTTTACGTGGCGAAGGAAGCTCGCAAGATTTAATGTTGAACTGGGTAATTCCTGGTTTTAAAGTGAGCGATTCTTTTTCTTTTGGAGGATTTTATGAGCATTTAGGACAAACTAGAGTTGATAATGGAGACACTAAAACTTTATATCAGTTTTTAGGTGGTTATGTAAAAGCAACGCTTAACAATGGAGTTTGGTTTCGTTTTGCATTCGGACCAAATATTTCTAATGACAATTTAAATGCTGATGAATTTTATAAAATTCAAGCTTTTATCCCTTTATAAAATATTAAATTGGGGGAATTACTAAAACTTATGTTTTGGTAATTTAGAAGAAACCTTAAATACTTAAGGTTTCTTCTTATCAATTAAAAAATATATGTTTAAAAAAATTATTTCATCTGCTTATATATTAATATTTTTGACATGTAAATTTTAACAATGCAATTACTTAAAAGAATAGGGTTTTACTTAATCGGTGTGGCTTTAGGAACTTTAGCTGTTTCTTTCTTTTGGAAAAACAAAAAAGTTTCTTTTGATTATGGAATGGATGCAAGAACTTTAAAAAGTATTAGAACCAAAAAAAGATTATTTTCAGATAATGCAAAGTCTGTAATGCTATCAAACAATATAGATACTGCTCAAGTTTCTATTATTTTGAAAACAGGCGATGTTGATTTTGGAAAGAGTAAACCTCGTTTAAGACCTTGTGCAGAATATTACGTAACTAGTAAAAATTTAGATTTATATGTAATACGTTGTGATAGTACTGCAACTATTGATAAAATAATTCTAAAATAATTTTATTTTTTATACTTATCATTTAATCCTATGTTTTTCATAATCATAGGAATTATTTTTTGTAATCGACTTACTTGTGTAGATTCTCTTTTAGCAGAACTTAAATATTCTGTAAATTCTCTTTGTTTACTTAACGAAAAGGATTTAAAATTAATCATTAAATCTTCGCTCTTATTTAATTCGCTTATCAGTAATTCAGGAATTTCTAATGGTTTTGTATTTCTTTTAGGCTTAAGTTCTTTGCCTTCATCAACATTTTTTATAGCCTGTAAAACGTAATCTACAATTTTTACTTTATCTATTTCTTCTATAGAAGTAAAACGCCATTGACGCATAGCTTTCGTTTTTCCGTCCTGAGCATTCATCAAAACTTTATATCTATCGTTAATGAAAACTCCTTGATGAAACCATAATCCGAAATAATTTTTAAATCTAGCAATACCAATAATATTCTTCCCTTTATACAAATATGCTGGTGCTCCCCATTTGATAGCTTCTTCTAGATCTAATTCTAATAAAAAAGAACGCAAAAGGTTTAATTCTTGCGTCCATTTTTCTGAAGTTAATATATATGCTGTAACTCTTTCGTTCATTAAATTTCTTAAATTCTAGTTAGCGACATCACTAGTAAACTTAATTCTCATTAAACGTAATTCTTCATCGTCATAATCACCATCAAATTCATCTAAAGCATCTTGAATTTTATCTGTATCAGCCTCCATAAAATACTCATGTATTTCTTCTTGCTGATCTTCGTCTAATAAATCTTCAATTGCATAATCAATATTCAATTTAGTTCCTGAAAATACAATAGCTTCCATTTCTTTAATTAGCTCATTCATTTCTAAACCTTTCGATTTTGCAATATCCTCTAAAGGTAATTTACGATCGGTATTTTGAATAATATAAAGCTTTAAACCAGAGTTTACTCCTGTACTTTTTACCACTAAATCATCTGGTCTAGTAATATCATTATCAGTAACGTATTGTCCGATTAATTTGATAAAATCTTTACCGTATTTCTTAGCTTTACCTTCACCTACTCCATGAACTGTAGATAACTCCTCTAAAGTTATAGGGTATTTTAAAGCCATATCATTAATAGAAGGATCTTGGAAAACTGCAAAAGGAGGAACACCTAATTTCTTACCTACTTGCTTTCTTAAATCCTTAAGCATACTAATCAACTTATCATCTAACCCAACAGCACTTGATTTAGTATTCGTAATTATAGATCCATCATCAGTATCATTATAAACATGATCTTCTGTCATCATAAATGAAGATGGGGTTTCTAAATATACTTTTCCTGCTTTGGTTAACTTCACAACACCATATTGCTCTATTTCTTTTTTAATAAGATCAGCAACTAACATTTGTCGAATTAAAGCCATCCAATAATTACCATCTTTCTCTTTACCTATTCCAAAAAATGGTTGCTCTGTAGTTTTATGAGATTTTAATAAGGCATTTTCTTTTCCTATTATTGTATTCACAACTTCTTTAGCCTTATACATTTCATTAGTATCCTTTACTACTTTTAAAACAGTACAAACTTGTTCTTGGGCTTCATGTTTTTTCTTAGGATTTTTCATGTTATCATCCATATCAGCTCCTTCTCCATTTATTTCGTCAAACTCTTCACCGAAATAATGTAACAAGTATTTACGTCTATTCATTGAAGTTTCAGCATAACCTACAACTTCTTGTAATAAAGCATGTCCAACCTCTTGCTCTGCAACAGGTTTATTTGCCATAAACTTCTCTAATTTCTCTATATCTTTATAAGAATAGAATGTTAAGCAGTGACCTTCTCCTCCATCTCTTCCTGCTCTACCTGTTTCTTGGTAATAACTTTCTAAACTTTTAGGAATATCATGGTGAATTACAAAACGAACATCTGGCTTGTCAATTCCCATACCAAATGCAATTGTAGCAACAACTACATCACAATCTTCCATTAGGAACATATCTTGATGTTTTGCTCTGGTTTTTGCATCAAAACCTGCATGATATGGTAAAGCATTAATACCGTTTACTTGTAAAACTTGAGCAATTTCTTCTACCTTTTTTCTACTTAAACAATATACAATACCAGACTGTCCTTCTTTTTGTTTTACAAAACGAATGATATCCTTTTCAATATCTTTTGTTTTAGGACGAACTTCATAGAATAAATTAGCTCTGTTAAATGATGCTTTGTAAATATTAGCATCAGTCATTCCTAAAGTTTTTAAGATATCTTCTTGTACCTTTTCTGTAGCTGTTGCAGTTAAACCGATAACAGGAACGTTATCTATCTGTTTGATAATTGCTCTAAGGTTTCTGTATTCAGGTCTAAAATCATGACCCCATTCAGAAATACAGTGTGCTTCATCAATCGCTACAAAAGATATTTTCTGTGATTTTAGGAAATCTACATATTCCTCTTTAATCAAAGATTCAGGTGCAACGTACAACAATTTTGTAACGCCATCCATAATATCTTGTTTCACCTGATTTATCTCAGATTTATTCAACGAAGAGTTTAAAACATGAGCTATTCCGTGGGTTTCAGATATTCCTCGTATAGCATCAACTTGATTCTTCATTAAAGCAATTAGTGGTGAAACCACAATTGCTGTACCTTCTTTCATTAAGGCTGGTAGTTGATAACAAAGTGATTTTCCACCACCTGTTGGCATAATTACAAACGTATTTTGGTCGTTCAGTATGCTTTTAACTACATCTTCTTGAAGTCCTTTGAATTGATTAAAACCAAAAAACTTTTTTAAAGCATCGTATAAATTCATTCTCATAATGTTCCCAGAAAGCCAAAATTAAAAATTCAAACTAATACACAAAAATAATTACTTAAAGTTATCTAAAGTTTCTTTTAAAAGGAAAGTTTTTCTAGCTAAAATATTCCTATTTTTACACTTTAAATTAAACCTGTTTTACTTGAAAAATACAGACTTAATACTAAACAAGGCTAAAGAAACTATTGAACTTCAAAGCAATAGTATAGCTAATTTAACTAATTTTTTGGACAATTCCTTCGCTAATGCAGTTAACTTCATATTAAATTCTAAAGGAAGGGTAATTATTACTGGAATTGGTAAAAGTGCAAATATTGCAAATAAAATAGTTGCAACGCTAAATTCTACAGGAACTCCAGCAGTATTTATGCACGCTGCAGATGCAATTCACGGTGATTTAGGAAATATTCAAACGGAAGATGTTGTAATTTGTATTTCAAAAAGTGGTAATACTCCAGAAATAAAAGTTTTGGTTCCTTTAATAAGAAATTCGAACAATAAAATTATTGCCATAACGGGTAATGCGGATTCTTTTTTAGGTAAAAATGCTGATTATGTTTTAAATTCCTATGTAGAAAGAGAAGCTGATCCAAATAACTTAGCTCCAACAAATAGTACTACCGCACAACTTGTTTTAGGGGACGCATTAGCTGTTTGTTTGTTAGATTTAAGAGGCTTTAGTAATAAAGATTTCGCGAAATATCATCCGGGAGGAGCTTTGGGTAAGCGTTTATATTTAAGAGTATCTGATTTAGTTAATAATAATGAATTACCAAAAGTAATTCCTACAGATAAAGTTTCTAAAGTAATTGTTGAAATCTCTGAAAAAAGATTGGGAGTTACTGCTGTAATTAATACTGAAAATAAAATTGAAGGTATTATTACTGATGGAGATATTAGAAGAATGTTAAATAAAACTACTAAAATAGACGATTTAACTGCTGCTGATATTATGAGTAAACAACCTAAAACTATTCATATTGATGCTATGGCAATTGATGCCTTAGATACGTTGGAAAATAATAATATTACACAAATCTTAGTATGTGACAATGATAGCAACTATGTTGGTGTTGTTCATTTACATGATATTTTAAAAGAAGGTATATTTTAATGGCACAGGAAAAAGAAATGTCTTTCTTAGATCATCTAGAAGAGTTAAGATGGCATATTATAAGAAGTATTATTGCTATATTTTCTGTAGCAATTTTAGTTTTTACGTTTATCAAAGTAATTTTTGATGAAGTTTTACTAGCACACTTAAAACCTGACTTTATTACCTATCGTTTTTTCTGTAAAGCTTTTACTTTGATTGGAATTGATAGTAGTTTTTGTAATATAGATTTTTCTCAAGAATTACAAGTATTAAACCCTACTGAAGAATTAATGACTGCCATATGGTCTTCTTTAATCTTAGGTGTAATTCTAGCTTTCCCTTATATTTTATGGGAAATATGGAGATTTATAGCTCCTGGATTGTTAGAAAGTGAAAGAAAAAAATCGAAAGGATTTATCTTTTCTGCTTCTTCCCTATTCTTTTCAGGAATTCTTTTTAGTTATTATGTAATCTTACCGATGTCTGTATATTTCTTTTACAATTTTTCTATTGGAGATGCTATTGTAAAGAGCTTTAAACTTGGTGCATATATCAGTTTAATTACGAATACATTAATTGGAGTCGCGATATTTTTTGAGCTTCCAATTATTATTTATTTTCTATCTAAAATAGGCTTAGTTACTCCAGAATTTTTAAAAAAATATAGAAAACATGCATTAGTTGTTGTGCTAATATTATCAGCAATAATAACACCTCCAGATGTTGCGAGTCAGATTATTGTAGCTGTACCAATCATGTTTTTATATCAAGTCGGAATTTACATTTCAAAATATGTAATTAAAAAACAACAAAAAAATGTCGAAAAAAGTCCAAGAGTTCAATGAGTATCGCTCAAAAATGAACGAAAAGATACTATCAGGTGATAATAAAGTAATCAAAAGAATTTTTAATTTAGACACTAATGCTTATGCTGAAGGTCATTTATCAGTTAAAACCAAAGAGTTATTAGGATTAGTAGCTTCTGCAGTATTACGTTGTGATGATTGTATTGCATATCACTTAGAAACTGCATACAAAAATGGAGTTACCAAAGAAGAAATGATGGAAACTATGTCTATTGCTACTTTAGTTGGTGGAACAATTGTAATTCCTCATTTAAGAAGAGCTGTTGAATTTTGGGAAGCTCTTGAAGAGGAAACTCCAAATTAATTCAATTTAACAATCAATTAATACAATGTACTTTTATTAAATAGTAACATTGTACTTTTATTATATGATTTTAAGAGCAGATAACATACAGAAAATCTACGGTAGTCGTAAAGTAGTAAAAGGAATTTCTTTAGAAGTACAACAAGGAGAAATTATAGGTTTACTTGGTCCGAATGGTGCTGGTAAAACGACTTCCTTTTATATGATCGTTGGTATGATTAAACCTAATGGTGGAAATATTTACCTTGATGATGAAAGAATTACTGATGATGCAATGTATAAACGTGCTCAAAAAGGGATAGGATATTTAGCTCAGGAAGCTTCTGTTTTTAGAAAGTTATCTGTTGAAGACAATATCCTATCCGTTTTAGAATTTACAAATCGCACTAAAGAAGAACGTAAAAAAAGATTAGAAGAATTAATTGAGGAATTCAGCTTAGGACACGTTCGTAAAAATAGAGGTGACTTATTATCTGGTGGAGAAAGAAGACGTACCGAAATTGCTCGTTGTTTAGCTTCTGATCCGAAATTTATTTTATTAGACGAACCTTTTGCTGGTGTAGACCCTATTGCTGTAGAAGATATCCAAGGAATTGTTGCTAAACTTAAAAACAAAAACATCGGTATCTTAATTACAGACCACGATGTTCAGGCTACTTTAGCAATTACAGATCGTTCTTATTTAATGTATCAAGGTGGTATTTTAAAAGAAGGAATTCCTGAAGAATTGGCTGCTGATGAAATGGTTAGAAAAGTATACTTAGGTAAAGATTTTGAATTGAAGAAGAAGAAATTCTAAATGTTTCGTTCTAAACCTTATTATTTTTTTATACTTCTTGGTACAATATCTTTAATAATTTCTTTGATTTTTAATGGATACTTTGGTTTCAATAATGGTAGAAATCTAAAAGATTTAGTAATGGATATTAATATTCATGACACTTATTTTGTGATTACTTATAACCATATCTTTTTCTTTTTTTTTTACTATATATATTTAACTTTTTAATCTATAATCTGATTGATTTATTCAAAGGAAAACTATTTAAAAAGGGGTTAATTATAAAGATAGTATTAAGTACAACTCTATTAATATTTACATCTTATATATTATATCAAGATCATAATTATAATCTAACTAAAGAAGATCTTTGGAGTGGAAATTACAAAGATTATAACACTGCTTTAATCCTATCTTTTTCACTCTTCATAATACTATTAGTTGTAATTCCATTTATTAATATTATAGCTTCTTTAGTTTATAAATTTAAATCACGAACCAATAGTTAGTTCTCTGTGCTTTAATCGCCACTTTACCATACTATCAAAAACTTTGGTTATGGTTTTTCTTTATTCAATTAATTCATGCTCTATTAAAAACAGAGCAAAATTATATACAGTTCTTAATACTTTCTCAAAAAAACTTAGAAAAGTATTTATTTACTCTTAACAACAATGTTATTGAACACAGACAATAATATATAAATAATAATTATTAATGGAATTGCGATAAACTTCAAAAATATTAATAAAACAATTGACGTTAATAAGAATAAGTATTTTAAAAGATTATCTTTTAAGTTAGTTGACTTAAATTTCAATGAAAACAAGGGAAGTTCAGAAACCATTAAAACACTTAAAATTACAGTTACAGCAATTAAAAAGAATTGGTTATGAATAATATTTAAGATAAATTCTGATTTTGTGTATCCTGCAATCATTGGTAAAGAAACCACAAATAAATTCATTGCGGGAGTTGGTAAACCAATAAAACTATCTGTTTGTCTTGTGTCAATATTGAATTTAGCTAAACGATATCCCGCAAAAAGAGTAAGCAACAAACCTAGTAGTTCTATTGAAATTAAATTATCTAAACCTAATCCAATATCTAAAGCAGAATCCCAAGAAGAAAACCCAAATTCTCTGTAATAAGAACTATGAACCATAAACTGTAACATTACAATTCCTGGTACTACTCCACTTGTTACCATATCTGCCAAACTATCTAATTCTTTTCCTAATTCTCCTTGAACATGTAACAATCTAGCGGCAAAACCGTCTAAGAAATCGAGAACAATTCCAATTCCAACAAAAATTGCTGTTTCATAAAAAAATCCTCGAACGGCTAAAATTGCGGCAATAGTACCACAAAGTAAGTTTCCGAGTGTAATAATATTTGGAATGTGTTTTTTAATATTCATTTTTTTTTATGATTTTTACGAAAATATGAAATTGATTGTTTTTTTACTGTTTAATCTAAAAATAAATTGTTTTAAAGATGCCATTACTTAAAAATCAACTAACTACAAGTTTCCCTTTCAGAAACCCTCATGTAAACACGATTTACAAATTTTTTACTACAAAAGAAAAAGCTGATTATAAAAGAGTTAGAATTAATACTTGGGATAATGATTTTATAGATTTAGATTTTCTACCAAATAACTCATTCTCTCTAATAGTTTTAATTCATGGATTAGAAGGAAGTTCTCAATCAAGCTATATGGTATCAACAGCAAACTACCTGAATAATTTGGGTTACGATGTTGTATGTGTAAATTTGAGAAGTTGTAGTGGAGAAGACAATAATATTTTAAAAACATATCATGCTGGTAAAACAGATGATGTACATTTTATTTTAAAATATTTAGAAGAGTATTATGACTATCAAAATATTATTTTAGGTGGTTTTAGTCTTGGTGGTAACTTAACTTTAAAATACTTAGGTGAATATGAAGAGCAAATTCCTTCTATTGTAAAAGGCGGTATTGCTGTTTCTGTTCCTATCGATTTAACGAGTTCTCAGGCTGAATTAAGCAAACTAAAAAACAAACTATATATGCAAGAGTTTTTAAGAACTTTAAAAGCTAAAGTTAATTTAAAAGCTCAAAAATTTGAAGGGTATAATCCTGATAAAAAATTAATTGCAAAAGCTTCTTCTTTCAGAGATTTTGAAGAAATTTATACAGCTCCAGTTTTTGGTTTTGATAGTCCTGAGGATTATTGGGAAAAAGCAAGTAGTAAACCTTATTTAAAACTCATCAATCATAAAACCTTATTAATAAATGCTAAAGATGACTCTTTTTTATCTTTAGAATGTTATCCTTATGAAATTGCAGAAAAATCTTCTAATTTCTTTTTACTAACCCCTAAATATGGCGGCCATGTTGGTTTTGTTTCTTCTTTTAATGATCAATCCTATTGGATAGAAAAACAATTTGTTAATTTTATTCAAAATGAGTTAAATATCTATTCATAGTAAACAATAACTCTAAAAAACTACTGTTATTTACTAAGGAATTTGGATATTTGTTCTTATTAAATTAATCGTTTGAAAACAAAATTAGTTTACATTTTTCTTTTATTTTCTACATTGACTCAAGCACAGTTTAGAAATTTCTCTAATGAATTTTTAAATATTGGTGTAGATGCAGCTGCATTAGGAATGAGTAAAGCCGTTGTTGCAACTACAAATGATGTAAATGCTACCTATTGGAACCCTGCTGGTTTAGTAAATATCGAAGATTATCAAGGAACTTTAATGCATGCTTCTTATTTCGCTGGAATTGCAACATATAATTATGCAGGTTTTGCTATGCCTATCGATAAACAAAGTGCCGTAGGTTTATCTTTAATTCGATTTGGTGTTGATGACATTTTAAATACTACTGAATTAATTGATAGTGATGGAAATATCGATTTTAATAGGATCAGTCTCTTCTCTGCTGCTGATTATGCTTTTAATATCAGTTATGGTCGAAAAATGTTATTAGATGGTTTTTCTATTGGTGGAAATGCCAAAATTGTTAGAAGAATTATTGGTGATTTTGCTACTTCTTGGGGATTCGGGTTCGATTTAGGAATTCAATTTGAAAGAAACGGATGGAAATTTGGAGCTATGGCTCGAGATATTACAACAACATTTAATACTTGGTCTATAGATGAAGATGAATTTGAAAAAATTAGAAACGCAGTTCCAGGCCAAAATCAAGAATTACCAGAAACTACAGAAATCACTAAACCTAAACTTCAAGTTGGTGTAGCACGAGATTTTAAAATTGGTCGTTATTTTAATTTACTTGCAGAAGTTGATTTAAATATGAGATTTGCTGAAACTAACGATATTATTTCAACTTCTTTTTTAAGTATTGATCCTGCTTTTGGTTTTCAATTAGATTATGATCAATTGGTATATTTACGAATTGGTGCTGGTAATTTTCAGAATACTACAGAATTTAATGGTGAAGAATCTATCGCTGTACAACCAAATTTCGGATTAGGATTTAAATATAAAGGAATTCAAATCGATTATGCTTTAACTAATATTGGAAGTGTAGGAAATGCATTGTTTTCTAATATTTTTTCTATTAAATTGGACTACAGTTTTTACCGATAAATCATGATAAAAAAACTACTTGCCTTAAGTTTTTTACTTTCTATTTTTTATAGTTATTCTCAAACAGCTCAACTTTCTGCATATGCTGAAATTAGTATTATTACCTCTGGACCAGGTGATCATTTATATGAAAAATTTGGACATACAGCTGTAAGAGTTAAAGATCCTATGTTAAATATTGACCTACTGTATAACTATGGTATTTTCGATTTTAACGGACCTGATTTTTACATGAATTTTGTTAGAGGATTCATGAAGTATAAATTACAAAGATATCCTTTTCATTACTCTTTAAAATCTGCTAATGAAGATGAACGTTGGGTAAAACAACAAGTTTTAAACTTAACGCAAGAGCAAAAAAACGCGTATTTCAAGTTTCTAGAAATCAATGCACAACCAGAAAATGCTAGTTATTTTTATGATCCTTTTTTCGATAATTGTGCTACCAGACCAAAAGATATTCTGAAAGATATTTTAAAAGATAAGCTTTCATTTGATACTTCTATTTTAAAAGAACAAAAATCTCTTAGAGATTTAATGAATGAAAAAATAAATCCAAATACTTGGGGAAGTTTCGGTATAAACATAGCTCTAGGAAGCAGATTAGATCAAATTGCTACAATTGAAGAATACATGTATTTACCAGAGTATCTCTTTTCTATATTCGAAAAATCTAAATTTACAAAAAAAGGAGAAGTAACAAATTTAGTTAGAAGCACAAAAACACTTTTAGAATTCGAGACTAAAGCTTCAAGAGCAGACAGTTTTAGTCCTTTTTTAATTTTTTCGTTATTATTCTTTATCATTCTTTTTATGAGCTATAATGATATTAAAAAAGGTAAAAGATCTAAAATCTTAGATTTTTCGATTTTATTTATAACTGGATTAATAGGTGTTCTAATTATCTTTTTATGGTTCTTTACAAATCACTCGACAGCTCCAAATAACTTTAATTTTCTTTGGGCATTTGCCCCAAATTTAATCATGGCCTTTTTTGTAACTAAAGATGAAATTAAACCATGGATAAATAAGTATTTAACTATTTTATTAGTTTTCTTAGCTTTAATCCCTTTATTACATCTTTTTAGAATTCAAAAGTTTACTTATCCGCTATATCCACTAATTTTATTATTAGCCGTACGTTATATATTTTTAATAAAATTTCAAAAAATAGGGTTCAAGCAATAACTTAAACCCTATTTTTTGAAATTTTATTAACTACACCTAAAAATGTAATCTCAAAGATTACTTGATATTTATATATTATTTATAAAAAACTTTGTATTGCTAACTTATAACTATCCAAACCAAAACCTAAAATTACACCTTTAGCATTTTTTGCAATAAAACTTTTATGACGAAACTCTTCTCTTCCATGAGTGTTAGAGATATGCACTTCTACAACTGGTGTTTTAATAGCTTTAACAGCATCGGCTATAGCTATTGAAGTATGAGTATAAGCCGCAGCGTTTAAAATAATTCCATCATAGTCGAAACCTACTTCATGAAGTTTATTTATAATTTCTCCTTCAATATTTGACTGATAATAGGAAAGTTTTGTATTAGGGAAATTTTCTTTTAACTTTTCAAAATAAGATTCAAAAGAGCTATCTCCGTATATATTAGGCTCTCTTTTTCCTAATAAATTTAAATTAGGGCCGTTTATAATTAGAAAATTCATTTTTAAAGTTTAAAAAGAATATTGATTTGAACTTCCAAAAACATCAAAAACTAATCCTAAACCTGCATATCCATAAGTAGGAAGGTTCTTTTTAACCCCTGCATAAAATAAGTTTACTTTAACATTATTGGTTACTTTATAACCTAACATTGGCTTAAAAAACACTCCTCCATTATCTCCTTCTGGAGAAATACCAATTGCAAAACCAAAATCTGCACCTACATAAAATTTTTCTTCTAAAGCTTTAAATCTAACAGCTCCACCAATAGGCAAATACATTAAAGCATCTGGTTTCGATCCATTTACTTCATTCGTTAAAAAATAAATAAAATTCAATGATGGTCCGGCATTAAAGTTTTCAAAAATTTCAAATAAATAATTCGCATCTACACCAAAAGCAGCAGAAGAAATAGATTCTAAATTTCCAACTGTTATACCTCCATTTACTCCTAGGTTCAACTGTTCTCCTTGAGAAAAACTTTTAAGAGATAAAAAAACGATTAATACTAAGAATATTTTTTTCATAAGTGATGTATTTTATGCGAATATAAAATAAAAAAAGGAGCCAAAAGGCTCCTTTTAAATATCTTTATAAGATAATAGATTACCATGCGTAACCTAATGAAACACCTAATCTTGGTAAAAATCCATCAATACTAACTGAAGAATTTCCTTTTGGAGATGCTGAAACATACTGAGCTCCGAAATTTAAATCTAAAGCAAAACCAGAATCTCCTCCTCCAAATACCCATTGGTATCCAGCTAAAGCACCACCAGAAAATGCAGAGAAACCTACATCATCACCTCCATTGTTTTTAGCAGAAGCAGAAGAATAACTTACAAATGGAGCAGCATACCATCCTCTTGGTGCATTTTTATCAGAAGAGAAATAGAATTTATATTTACCTTCAGCTCCAATAGCACTTGTACTAATTTTCTCTGAACCAGAAGTTACATCCGCTCCAGCATAAGATAATCCAATTTCAAAAGAACTGTTATCAGATACAGCTCTTTCATAAGATAAATCAGCAACACCAAATGCTAGACCTAATGGATTAGCTTTAATAACGTTTTTTTGTGCATTAGCAGCAAATCCAAAAGCAACCACAGCAATTGTTAAAAATAATTTTTTCATAATTTAAAATTTTTGATATAATTATATGTTTGTAGAAGCAAAAGTATAATTATTTTCGAAATAAAAAAGGATTTTGATAAAAAGTATAGTTTAGTTTGGATTGGGATAAAAAAATAAAAGATTATAAAACTTTCTTAAAAATTGAGAGAGGCCTTTCAATAAATTCTATTGATAGTTATGTTAGAGACATTAAGAAACTACAAAATTTTTTAATTGAATTTAAAATTTTTAAATCACCTATTTTTATTCAAAAAATAGAAATTCAAAAATTCATTTATGAAATAGCAAAAATAATTAACCCTAAAACTCAAGCCAGAATTATATCAGGCCTAAGAAGCTTCTTCGACTATCTAATCTTTGAAGGATATAGAGAGGATAATCCATTAGATTTAATAGAATCACCTAAATTATCAAGAACATTACCCGATGTATTAACAAATGATGAAATCACCAAATTAATTTCGCATATCGATTTAAGTCATCCTCAAGGAGAGCGAAATAGAGCAATAATAGAAACTATATACGGTTGCGGACTACGTGTAAGTGAATTAGTTAACCTAAAATTATCCGATTTATTTTTTAACGAAGGTTTTATCCAAGTATTAGGTAAAGGAAATAAATATCGTTTTGTACCTATACATTCAACTACAATAAAATTTATCAAATTTTATATAGAACATACAAGGAATCATATTAATCCTGTAAAGGAAGATGAAGACACTCTTTTTTTAAATCGAAGAGGGAAAAGACTCACAAGACAAATGATTTTTATTGTTTTGAAAAATTTAGCAGCCAAAAGTAACTTAAATAAAAATATTGGTCCGCATACACTTCGTCATTCTTTTGCTACATATTTACTTAAAGAAGGTGTTGATTTAAGAGCTATACAACAGCTATTAGGTCACGAAAGCATCACTACAACAGAGATTTATGTGCATTTAGATAGAAGTCATTTACAAAAAGTAGTAGAAAAGTATCATCCTAGAAATGGAAAAGTATCATCATTGAATTAGATGAAATAAAAAAAGGCAAGCTACCTACATCACACTGCTACAACCTAATACCCTTGCTGCGTTCCCGCCCTGGGGGATTCAAAGGGAGCTAGTTGTGTAGAACTTGCCGGCTGCAAATTTACAACGTTTTTTTGAATTACAAACAAAAAAAAACACATCTTTTTTTGTAACATTTTTAAAACATTGAATACTAATAAAATGTTTTAAGTAATTTTATAAATTAATAACTAATCAAATCATTAACAAACATGGAAAATCAAGCAAGTAGTAAGAGTATAATTCTTAATTATGGTGGAATATTAGGTATAATTAGTGTATTTCAAGGATTAATAATGTATGCTACAGGTAATCATTTAAAACCACATTGGTCTTTATCTGTAATAGCAATAATACTTTTAATAGTGATTATTGTGCTTGGAATAAAAAAGTTTAAAACCATTAACAATGGCTTTATATCTTTTGGTCAAGCTATTAAAGTAGGAGTTGGAATTGCTATATTTTCTGCTCTAATAAGTGTTATTTATCAATATATTTTTGTGAGTTTTATTGAACCTACTTACATGGAGCAAATGGCTGAAATACAACTACAAACTTTGGTAGACAAAGGATATAGCGAAGAACAAATTGAAGCTAGTCAAGAAATGGCTAAAAAGTTTTCTTCCCCAGGAATAACAGCAGCTTTTAGTTTAATTGGCTCTGCTATTATTGGATTTATCATTTCTGCTATTGCTGGTGCTGTAATGCAAAAAAGAGAAGAAGACACATTTTAAGCCATAATAATATTGTAACTTTACCATCTAAAACTGGTAATAATATATTCATGGATATATCGGTAATAATACCACTTTTAAACGAAGAAGAATCTTTACAAGAACTATATGATTGGATTGCAAAAGTTATGCAATCCAATCACTTTTTATATGAAGTAATCTTTATAGACGATGGTAGTACAGATACTTCTTGGAAAGTAATTCAAGATTTAGTTGAAAAAAATCAAGAAGTTAAAGCAATACGTTTTCAACGTAATTATGGAAAATCTCAAGCTTTAGATGCAGGATTTGCTGAAGCTAAAGGAGATGTTGTAATTACTATGGATGCTGACTTACAAGATAATCCAGATGAAATTCCTGAGTTATATGATTTAATTATTAAAAAAGATTTTGATTTAATATCTGGATGGAAAAAGAAACGCTACGATAATATTTTAACAAAAAATATCCCTTCAAAATTATACAATTGGGCCGCTCGAAAAACTTCTGGCTTACAATTAAATGATTTTAATTGTGGTTTAAAAGCCTATAAAAAAGAAGTAGTAAAAGCTATTAAAGTTAGTGGCGAAATGCACCGTTACATTCCTATACTAGCAAAAAATGAAGGATATTCAAAAATTGGAGAAAAAGTAGTAAAACATCAAGCAAGAAAATATGGTGTTACAAAGTTTGGTGTAGATCGTTTTATTAATGGGCTTTTAGATTTGATTACCATTTCTTTTTTATCTAAATTTGGTAAAAGACCTATGCATTTTTTTGGTTTATGGGGTTCATTAATGTTTTTATTCGGGTTTACTACTGCTTTTTATATTGGTGTTATAAAACTTTATAGAGTTTATACAAAGGTAAAAACCATATTAGTCACTGATAATCCTTGGTTTTACATTGCCTTAACATCTATGATTTTAGGAACACTATTATTCTTATCTGGCTTTTTAGGCGAATTAATAATAAAAAGTAATCCGCTTCAAAAACATTATAAAATCAAAGAAAAAATAAATTTATAACACCTCTTTTAATAAACTATGAACGATATTTTAAGTAAAGCCAAACTTTGGTTAACTGATACTTTCGATGAAGAAACAAGAAATGAAATTTCTGAATTAATAAGTAATAATACAGAAGATCTTACAGATAGATTTTATAAGAACACAGAATTTGGTACCGGAGGAATGCGAGGTGTTATGGGGGCCGGTACGAATCGAATTAACAAATATACTTTAGGAAAAGCTACGCAAGGTTTAAGTAATTATTTAAACAAAGTATATACTAATGAAGAAATAAAGGTAGCAATTGCGTATGACTGTAGACATAATAGTAAAAAGTTTGCTCAGTTGGTTGCAGATGTACTTTCTGCGAACAATATTAGAACTTTTGTTTTTGAAGACTTACGCCCTACTCCTGAGTTATCTTTTGCAGTAAATCATTTAAATTGTCATGCTGGTATTGTATTAACCGCTTCACATAATCCACCTGAATATAATGGTTACAAAGTGTATTGGACTGATGGCGGACAAATAGTTCCTCCTCAAGACGTAGAAATTATATCTGGAGTAAATAATCTAGAATTTAGCGACATCAACTTCAATAAAAAAGAAGAGCTAATTTCTTTTATTGGTGAAGAAGTTGACGAAGCTTTTTGGAATGCTTCTTTAAAAAGTGGTACATTTAATATAAAAGGTAGAGAAGATTTAAAAATTGTTTTCACTTCTTTACACGGAACATCGATAAAATTAGTTCCTGAAGTATTAAAAAGAGCTGGATATACTCAAGTTCATGTTATAGAAGAACAAGCCGAACCTAATGGTGATTTCCCTACTGTTGAATCTCCTAATCCTGAGGAACCAGAAGCATTAGCCATGGCTATCGAATATGCTAATAAAACAAATGCAGATATTGTAATTGGTACAGATCCTGATTGTGATCGTTTAGGAATTGCTGTTCGTGATACTGATGGTAACATGAAACTATTAAATGGTAATCAAACCATGAGTGTTATGACAGACTTTTTAATAAACCAATGGAAAGAAAAAGGTTTATTAAATGGCAAGCAATTTATTGGTTCTACCATTGTATCTACCAATTTAGTTAATGTTATTGCTGAAAGTTATGGTGTAGAAACTAAAGTTGGTTTAACAGGATTTAAATGGATTGCTAAAATGATTAAAGATCATCCTGAATTAGACTTTATTGGTGGTGGTGAAGAAAGTTTCGGATTTATGGTTGGTGATTTTGTAAGAGATAAAGATGCTGTAACTTCTACCCTACTCGCTTGTGAAATTGCTGCTCAAGCAAAATCTGAGAATAGTTCTTTTTACTATGAATTACTAAAAATATATGTAAAACATGGTTTCTTTAAAGAAAAACTAGTTTCACTAGTAAAAAAAGGAATGCAAGGAGCTGAAGAGATCAAGCAAATGTTAATCGATTTGCGTAATAATCCACTTTCTGAAATAGACGGTGAAAAAGTAACATTTGTAAATGATTATAAGACTTCAATCCGAAAAAATATCATCACAGGAGAAGAAGCTACGATTGATATTCCAAAATCTAACGTATTAATTTACGAAACAGAAAATGGAACTAAAGTAGCTTGTAGACCTAGTGGTACAGAACCAAAAATTAAATTTTACATCGGCACAAAAGGTTCTTTAGATACAGTTGAAAATGCAGATGTAGTTGGAAAACAGTTGGATGAAAAACTCCAACGAATTATAAAACAGTTAGGAGTTTAATGAATTACTTTAAACGAATTTTATCTTTTGTAAAACCTTACAAAAAGCGTTTTATTTATGCTACTATGTTTAATATCCTTTACGCGATATTCAATATTTTGGCAGTCATGTCTTTTTTACCAGTACTATCTATTTTATTTAATCCTGATAAAAAAGTAGAAAAACCTGTTTATGATGGAATTTCATCAACTTTTGGATACTTAAAAAATAGTTTTTATGTAGAGATTGCTAATTATATAAATGAAGAAGGAGCTGTTAATGCTTTACTTATTATATGTATCATTGTTTTGATTCTATTTTTTTTCAAGAATCTATTTTATTTTTTAGGCTCGTATCAAATGGCATATTTATCAAATGGTACAGTTAAGGATATGCGAGACAATTTATATAGAAAAATAATCTCTTTACCTATTGGATATTTTACTGAACAGCGAAAAGGAGATTTAATGTCTAGAATGACATCTGATATACAAATTGTTGAAGGGTCATTTATTTCATCTTTTGGAGGAATTGTTAGAGAACCTTTAACTATAATTATTGTTTTACTAATGATGTTTGCTATGAGTTACAAGCTAACATTATTTGTATTTATAACCTTACCTCTATCTGGTTTAATAATTTCTTGGTCTACTAAAAAACTAAAATCTAAAGCTCTACAATCCCAACAAGAAAGTGGTACTTACCTTTCTTTATTAGAAGAAACAATTGCTGGTTTAAAAGTTGTAAAAGGCTTTACTTCTGAAAATCGTTTTTTTAGAAAGTTTTCAAATTCAACAAAAAGACAAGAAAATTTAAATATACAGGTTACTCATCGTCAAAAATTAGCTTCACCGTTAAGTGAATTTTTAGGAGTATTAACAGTATTAGCAATTTTATTGTATGGAGGAAGTTTAGTGCTATCTAATAACACTAAAACTCTTAGTGACTTTGATCCTGAGTCATTTATCATGTATATTGGATTATTTTATTCAATATTACAGCCTACTAAAGCAATCGCGGGAATTTTTACTAATATTAGAAAAGGTGATGCATCTGCAAAACGTTTATATGATATTTTAGATGAAGCTAATCCTATTTTAAATATTGAAAACCCTATTGATAAAGAATCATTTACAACAGGAATAAGTTTTAAGAATATTTCTTTTAAATATGAAGATGATTATGTTTTAAAAGATTTCAGTTTAGAAATTCCAAAAGGAAAAATGGTTGCACTTGTTGGTCAATCTGGTAGTGGAAAATCTACAATTGCTAATCTTTTAATGCGTTTTTATGATGTAAATCAGGGCGAAGTATTAATTGACAATGATAACATCAAAAATGTTTCTAAAGAATCGTTACGTTCTTTAATAGGTATCGTTACTCAAGATGCTTTATTATTTAATGATTCTATAGAAAACAATTTAAAAGTTGGTAATCCGAATGCAACTGAAGAAGAAATTATTGCTGCTACAAAAGTTGCCAATGCTTTAGAATTTATTGAAAATTCTTCAAAAGGTTTTGAAACTAATATTGCAGACAGTGCTAGTAACTTCTCTGGCGGACAAAAACAACGTTTATCTATAGCTAGAGCTGTGCTAAAAAATCCACCAATTATGATTTTAGATGAGGCAACTTCTGCTTTAGATACAGAATCTGAAAAAATAGTTCAATCTGCATTGGAAAATATGATGCAAAATAGAACTTCTGTAGTAATTGCACATAGACTATCTACTATTCAAAAAGCAGATTTAATTGTTGTAATGCGAGAAGGTAGAATCGTTGAACAAGGTAAGCATGAAGACCTTTTAGCTGCTAAAGGTGAATATGCTAAACTTGTAGAATTACAATCATTTGATAGAATTTAAAAACTTCTTATAAATAGATAAATATTTTTCAAGATATAAATCAGAAGAAAAATGTTCGTTATAAAGAGATTCGATCTGTTTAGATTGGATCTCTTTTACTTTATGATAGTTTGCCACCCAACTATCAACTTCAAAATTACTTTGAACCATTTCAGGATAATACTTTTTTACAACTTTTACAGCTTCTCCCAAATCTGAACATAAAAACGGTAATCCTTGCGCCATATATTCTACTAGAGCTAATGGATCACCTTCAGAAGTAGAAGTTAATAAAGCCATTTCATATTGCTTTAATTCAGCTTGAACATTACTACAACCAGTAATAAAATGGACTCTATCCTTAAATTCAATTTTATTAATATGGTCAACCAACATTTCATAATAACCTTTTTCTCCTCCTTTTAAGCTTGGAGTATATATTGTTAAATCTTTATTTAGTGATTTTGCAATATCTATAGCTAACTTATGATTTTTTACCTTTTTAAGACTTCCAACTAAGACTAAACCTTTAGGTGTATGGTTTTCATAATTAGTTTTATAATTAAGCACAAAATTACCTACCAAAAAAACATGTTCTTTTTTAATTTTTACTTTATTAACAGCCCAATCTGTTAATAATTTAGAACATCCTATGTAAAAATGTGGTTTTAGTAGTGATTTATAAAAAAGAGGAACTCGTTTTTTTATTGCTATTTTACCATAATGATCATGAAAAATCACTGGTTTTTTGACGCTTTTAAATAGCATTGCTTTTTTAACAAAACGATAATTCTGACGCATATGTACATGTACAATATCTGCATCTTCTAGTTCTTCTACTAAATTTTTATAAGCTTGAATTTTGTTTTGATTTTCTTTCAAAAAAACAACATCAACCCCCTGATCTATAAACTCTAATAATTTTCCTTTATTTTTAAATAAAATAAGTTTTACATCATAGCCTTTTCTATGAAATAGATTAACTAAATTAAGACATACTCGTTCTGCCCCACCTAAACTTAATTGATCTATTACTTGTACTATTTTCATACTTAAAATTCAGTTTGTGCTACTAAACCTATCTCTTTTGCTTTCTTTATCATAAAGTTGTAAGAAGCTTCATATTCATTAGGTATTTCTCCTTCTAAAATAGCTTCCTTAATTGCTTCTTTAATTTGCCCTATTTCTCTACAAGGTTTTAAATTGAAAGTTTTCATAATTTCCTCACCTGTAATTGGAGGTTGAAAATTACGAACTCTATCTCGCTCTTCAACTTCCTTGATTTTAAGACGAACAATTTCAAAATTTTTATGATAACGTCTAAATTTCTTTGGGTTTTTCGTTGTAATATCCGCTTCACACAATATCATTAAACTATCGATATCGTCTCCTGCATCAAAAATTAATCTACGAACAGCAGAATCTGTTACTTCAGAAGCTAATACAATTGGACGAGAACTTAATAACACCATTTTCTGTACAAACTTCATCTTATTATTCAGCGGCATTTTTAAACGCTTAAATAATTTGTAAACCATTTTAGAACCAATAAATTCATGAGAATGAAATGTCCACCCATTTCTTTTATCAAACTTTTTTGTTGGAGCTTTTCCTATATCATGTAATAAAGCAGCCCAACGTAACCAAACATCGTTTGTATTTTCAGAAATATTATCAACTACTTCTAATGTATGGTAGAAATTATCTTTGTGAGTTTGCCCTTCAACTTCTTCTACTCCTTTTAAAGCGATTAATTCAGGTAAAATTTTATTTAATAAACCCGTTTTTTCTAAAAGTAAAAAACCTATCGAAGGCTTTGGAGAAGCCATTATTTTATTAATCTCATCTACAATTCTTTCTTTGGTAATGATTTTAATTCGTTCTACATTACTTTTAATTGCATCTAATGAAGTTTTTTCAATTGTAAAGTTTAATTGAGTTGCAAAACGAATGGCTCTCATCATACGCAAAGGATCATCTGAATATGTAATATCTGGATTTAATGGCGTTCTGATTGTTTTTCGATCTAAATCACCAATACCATCAAAAGGATCTAATAATTTCCCAAAAGATTTAGCATTTAAGCTTAACGCTAAAGCATTAATTGTAAAATCTCTTCTATCTTGATCATCTTGTAACGTACCCACAGACACTTCAGGGTTTCTACTATTTTCCGTATATGATTCTTTTCTCGCTCCAACAAACTCAACCTCAATATCATTAAAACGTAACATAGCTGTTCCGTAGGTTTTAAAAACCTGTACTTTAGGTTTGTTTGGCAATAAACTTGCTACTTTTTGAGCTAGTTCAATACCACTTCCTATAGTTACAACATCTATATCTTTGGCATTTCCGCGTTTTAAAATAAAATCACGAACAAAACCACCAATAACATAGCTATCTAAACCCAATTCATCGGTTGCTTTAGTTATGTATTCAAAAACTTTATGTGTTAGTGCTTCTTTAAAAAATTGATCCTGCATAAACTCTATTCTCGTATCACTATTACTTTTTCTCCTTCTAATTTGAGTATCGTTGATGATTTCTCAGATACTTTATTTTGATGCAAATTTACTATATAATCAACATCATCCAAAATAGACTGTTCTATTTCAGAAAAAGATTTAGGAGTTGGGTTTCCGCTAACATTTGCTGATGTAGACACAATTGGCTTTCCAAACGTCTTTATTAATTCTTCACAAAACTCATCTTTGGCTATGCGAATAGCAAGTGTGTTATCCTCTTTATTGATAATGTTAGCAGCAATACCCTTTGGATTTTGATAAATTATTGTTGTTGGTTTTTCTGTTTTTTTAAGTATTTCTTTAGCAACATCAGGAACTGAAACATATTGTTCTAGCATTTCAAAGGAACTGACCAAAACAATTAAACTTTTACTTTCTTCTCTGTTTTTAATCTTATAAATCTCTTGTACTGCTTCAGAATTTGTTGCATCACATCCTAATCCCCAAACTGTATCTGTGGGATATAATATTGTTTTTCCTTTATTTAATTCAGTTACAACTTCGCTTATCATCATAATTTCGTTTTAAAATATGAAGGTTTACTTCTAAAAATACTCCTTTCGTAAATTATATCTTACGATACAGAAATTATATTACTTTAAAACCGCTAATTTACATTATGTTTGTTATAGTAAAACTATATTGAATGCATAAACATAAAATTAGTGCTGCACTTATTACTTTTAATGAAGAGCAAAATATTGCTCGTACATTAGAAAAATTAGTCTGGTGCGATGAAATTGTGGTTATTGATTCTTTTAGTAGTGATGATACTGTAGAAATTTGTAAATCTTACGGAGCAAAAGTTTTTCAAAAAGAATTTAATGGATATGGTGAACAGAAAAGCTTTTTAGTGAGTAAATGTTCTTATGATTGGGTTTTATCTATTGATGCTGATGAAGTTTTAACTAATGAGTTGATAGATGAAATAAAGACTGAGTTCTGTAAGGAAAAAATTCCCTATAAAGCTTATTTTATAAACAGAAAACATGTTTATTTAGGAAAAATTTTTGAATATGGATATTTAAAAAACACTCCTATTCTAAGACTTTTTAATAAAAATAATGCTGGATTTTCTGATAAAAAAGTTCATGAAACTGTTGAATACAAAGGAGCAAAAGGAAGATTTAAAAACTTCTTCTACCATTACACTGCAAATTCTGTAGAACAAATTAATTTAAAGAAAAACAGATATGCATCATTAGTATCTGAAGAATATTTTAAACGAAAAAAACGAGTAAATATAATTTTACTTGTCTTTAAATATCCATTTACTTTTTTTAAGGAATATGTGATTCGAGGAAATATGTTTAATGGTTATGAAGGCTATGTTTGGAGTACTTATATAGCAGAATATAGTGTATTAAAATATTTAAAATTAATAGAAAGACGTAAGAAATTAAGAAAGTAAATATTCTTTTACTTTTTCTTGGATTAAAGCACTACTAAACTCTTCTTCTATTTTCTTTCTTCCTTTTTTTCCCATTACAGTCATCATAGCTTTGTTATTAATGAAAAATTCAATTTTATCACTGAATTTCAACACATCGTCAAAAGGAAGTAAAAAACCATTTTCTTTATCTTCTATAATTTGACCGTTACTACTTATATCAAATGCTATTGTTGGTTTTTCGCAAAGCATAGCTTCTGCAAGAACATAACCAAAACCTTCCCATCTAGATGGAAGTAAGAAAATATCAATACTATTCATAAAACTTTTTGGATTCTTAATAAACCCTAAAAGAATTATTTCATTTTCCAAATTACACTTTTTAATTTTCTCTTGTAAAACTTCTTCTAATTTACCAGTTCCACCAATTAGTATTTTAAAATTCAATGCCCTTTTTCTTAGCTCCAAAGCTAATTGAATTAAAAACTCTTGATTCTTTTGAAAAACCATTCTTCCTAAATTCCCTAAGACAATTTCATCATCGTTTTTTGTATACAAAACTTCGAAAGCTAAATCATCAAATTTAGATATGTTTATTCCATTCGGAATTACAGTAATTTTATTTTTAGGAAATAAATTTTCATTTTTTTCATTGATAGTATGTTTAGTAGCTTCAGAATTTGCTAAAACTTCATTTAAAACATTTTTAAAAAAATATCTATTTATGAATGTGTTTTTTATTGGAATGGCACTTCCTCTTCTATAAATTATTCGATTTACTTTAGCTTTTTTAGCTGCTAAACCTCCAAGTTTCATATCTTCGGAAGAATTCATAACAATCGTAGAAACGTTATGATTTATTAGAAAAGCAGCCACATTTGTAACCTTCTTTGAATTTAAATAACTAAAGTTTGAAACTTTAACTTCTTCATATGGAATACCAACCGTATTTACTTTTTTTTGAAGTTCGCTATTTGGAGAGACAATAACCAAAACCTTAATTCCTTTTAAGAATAGATAAGATGACATTTCGTAATGCCATTTTTCTCCACCTCCCCAAGTTTTTGTGGAATTAAAGAAGCATATTGTTTTGTTATTATCCATGTAAAACCGATTTGTATACTTTCATTAATTGATTTGCAATAGCTTTATCATTAAATTTTTGCACAAATACATATCCCTGCTCTGCAATTACTTTTTGTTTTGTTTTATCGTCTAGCAATGTAGTAATTTCTAAACTAAGTTGCTCGATATTATAAGGTTCTACATAAATTGAATTTGGCCCACCAGCTTCTGGAAAAACTCCTCCATTTGTTGTAATTACTGGAGTTTTGGAATATAAAGCTTCTATAATAGGTATTCCGAAACCCTCGAAAATACTTGGATAAAGAAAAACTTTTGCTGCTTGATATAATGTTGCCAATTCTTTTAAATCTACACCTCCTAAAAAAATGACTTTATTATGTAAATTATTAGTATTAATATATTCTTGAACCTCATCATAGTATTTTGTTTTCCTACCAGCTACAACAAGTGTAATATCAATATCTTTAATTGCTTTTACAATACTTAATAAGTTTTTTCTTTCCTCTATCGTACCAACATTTAATATAAATTGATCTGGTAAATTGAACTTTTTCTTTACTATGGTTTTTTGTTCTTCTGTAACTTTTTCTTTGAAAATAGCATGACAGCCTTGATAAACAACATCTATTTTAGAAGGATCTACTTTTAAAAACTCTATAATATCCTGTTTGGTTTGTTCACTTATTGCTATAATCCTGTCTGAATTATGTGCTGCATATTTAAACTTATTAAAGTGTATTTTTCTATCGAAAAAAGAATATAATTTTGGGTAACGAACAAATATTAAATCATGTATTGTAACAATAGATTTTGTTCCTGTTTTATGTAGATTCCTAGGAATTTCTCCTGATAAACCATGATATACTTGAATTCTATCTTTTTTTATTTGATTGTTTATTGGACCTTGCCTCCAAATCGAGGAAAACTTCTTCCAAAATTTCGTTTCTGGAAGTATTTCTGTGAGTTTACTCATATCTAACCGATCTACTTTTTTCGGCTTGGTATTATACAAGTAATAATCTTCATCAGGAAAATATTCTGATAAAATTCGAATTAGATCTCTACTATAATTACCTAATCCAGTAGTATTATGAAATGCTCTTTTGGCATCAAAACCTATTCTCATACTATAGCTTTTCTAAACCATTTAAACAGATATAAAGATCTTTATTCATTTTATCTCTCAATAAAACTCTGTTTATTTCTACTCCTTCCTGAGAATATCCTCTTTCGTGATGTAAATGATAAACTATAGCTTTATTTTTCATGGATTTACTTCCAATTCCTATTCGTTTTAATCTCCATTCAATATCTGTATCTTCACCAACTGCAGCACGAACGTAATCTTCATCAAATCCATTAATTTCGATCAAATGCTTTTTCTGAATTCCCCAATTGCAACCTAATAAACCTTTGTCTTTCATTGTTACAATTAAACTTTTATTTTTCAAGTAAATACCTTCTTTCTTTTTATCGGAATCAGAAAGTAAAATAGATATCGTATTTAGAGGTTTAATTGTTTTATTTGAAGTGACTTTATTTGTTATTTTTTCTCCTAACATTACTCTTCTTCCTTTTAACATTACTCCTTCTTCAACATTATTTATATACGTTTTTACAAAATGTTTATGAGGAATACAATCACCATCAATAAAAACTAGAGTTTCTCCATTAGAAGCTCTGATAGATTTATTTAACATCATCGTTTTTCTAAACCCATCATCTTTTTCTTGATTTACATGTAAAATTTGAAAATTATATTGATTTCTAAAAGATTTCAAAAAATCTATAGTTTCCTGATTGTTATCATCTTCAGAAACAATTGCTTCAAATTCTTTTGAGCTTTGATGATTTAATGCTTCTAGAATTAACTTTAAATTATCTAGTGCTTTGTAATATGAAATTATGATTGATATTTTAATCACTATGGATGTTTTTTTATTCCTAAAAATCGTTTGATTTTATACTTAATTAATTTTGTTAAATAGTTTTTTCTTGCTGATGCTAAAAAATAAAAATATGAATTTCCTCTTCTTATATCTCCATCAATTATTTTATGAATAAAGTTATTTTTCCAAGCAACATAATTAAAACTTAATTGATCTCTTTTACTTTGAGTTGAAACTATCTTCCACCAATCTTCCATTACTTTAATTACTTCGACATCATTGTGTTTTCTAATTAAAACACCTCCTTTAATTAATCCGTTTTCTTTTGGATAATTATCTAACTCAAATCCAGCTATCTGATCAGACATAACTTTGGGGTTATCTTTTGCTTGTCCTGTCTGTTTCATTAATTCTAAAATAGCTTCATATTCTTTGTATATACAATCTCTTGAATCATCAGATTGAGCATGGTCAAAGGTAGCCATTTTAAAACCGTTGAGAGATTTTAAAAGTTCATAAATATCTCCTACAATTAAAAAATTGCTATCTATATAAATACTAATTTCATAATTGCTGAAATACAAATGTGGTAATAATTTAGGATGCCTATTTCTTAAAACATTATTATCTCCTTCAAACTTTGCTTCTATTGGTTTCCATGGAGCAACAACCTTTTTTATATCATCTGTGAAACAAAAAAAATCTACTCCTTTTATTTTTTTTTGTGGAATGAAACCATAGTTTTCTCCGAAAGCTGCTGTATATATAACTATTTTATTCATGCATAAAAAAAGACCAAATATAAAACTATATTTGATCTTAAGAATTAAAGTTATTTGTTTAAAATATTAAACAGCTACATCATACTCTCTTAATGCATCGTTTAATGATGTTTTCTTATTTGTACTTTCTTTACGTTTACCTATAATTAATGCACAAGGTACATTGTATTCTCCAGCAGCAAATTTCTTAGTATAACTTCCTGGAATAACTACAGAACGAGCAGGAACTCTTCCTTTCATTTCAACAGGCTCATCTCCTGTTACATCAATAATTTTTGTTGAAGCTGTTAATACTACATTAGCACCTAAAACCGCTTCTCTTTCCACTCTTACACCTTCTACAACAATACAACGAGAACCTATAAATGCATTATCTTCTATAATTACTGGAGCAGCTTGTAATGGTTCTAATACACCACCGATTCCTACTCCACCAGATAAATGAACATTTTTTCCAATTTGTGCACAAGATCCTACAGTTGCCCAAGTATCTACCATAGTTCCTTCATCTACATAAGCTCCGATATTTACATAACTTGGCATTAAAATAGTACCAGAAGAAATATAAGCTCCATGACGTGCTACAGCATTTGGTACTACACGAATTCCTTTCTCTTGATAGTTTCTCTTTAATGGAATTTTATCGTGATATTCAAAAATACCAGCTTCTAAAGTTTCCATTTTTTGAATTGGGAAATATAATACTACAGCCTTTTTTACCCACTCATTTACTTGCCAACCATCATCAGTAGGCTCAGCTACACGAAGCTCTCCTGCATCTAATAAATCAACAACTTTTCTTATTGCTGTTACAGTTTCCTCATTTTTCAATAATTCCCTGTTATCCCATGCGTTTTCTATAATAGAACGAATTTCAGTCATCTTGGTTAAATATTTTTTACAAATATAAGTCTCCCTAGAAAGAATTGGTAGTAAAACACATTTTTTAAACAGAAAATAATTCCTTGTTTAAAATGACTATTTTTGCTCAAAATAAAAAGTAAAACTTGGCAAGAATATTAGCAATAGATTACGGATTAAAGCGAACTGGAATAGCTGTTACTGATGAATTACAGATTATTGCCTCTGGGTTAACAACTGTAGAAACAGATACTTTAATTGAGTTTCTTAAAGATTATATTAATAAAGAAACTGTTGAACGTTTTATTATTGGAAAACCCAAACAAATGGATAATTCTGATAGTGAAAGTGAACAATTAATTAGTTCATTTATAGAAAAACTTAAAAAAGAAATTCCGTCTATTCCTTTTGAAAGAGTTGATGAACGCTTCACTTCTAAAATGGCTTTTCAAACAATGATTGATAGTGGTTTAAAAAAGAAACAACGAAGAAATAAAGCTCTAGTAGATGAAATTAGCGCTACAATTATTCTACAATCATATTTATACAACAAATAATTTTAAGTAAACAAGCTTATTTGTACTTTTGCTTGCATTAAAAAATTTACCATAGTATATGATACTACCAATAGTTGCTTACGGAGACCCAGTGCTTAGAAAAGTTGGGAAAGAAATTGATAAAGATTATCCTAATCTTTCTGAGCTAATTAGCAATATGAAAGAAACTATGTACAATGCTTCTGGAGTTGGTTTAGCTGCTCCACAAATCGGAAAAGATATACGTTTATTTCTTATCGACGCTTCTCCTTTTGCTGAAGATGATGGTTTACCTGAAGAAGAGAAAAAAGTTTTAGAATCATTTAATAAAGTATTTATTAATGCTAAAATTATTAAAGAAGAAGGAGAAGAATGGATTTTTAATGAAGGATGTTTAAGCATTCCTGATGTTAGAGAAGATGTTTGGAGAAAGCCTGTAATCACTGTTGAATATCAAGATGAAAATTTTGAAAAGCATACAGAAACTTATTCAGGATTAGCTGCACGTGTTTTTCAACATGAGTATGATCACATTGAAGGTGTTTTATTTACTGATAAATTATCTTCACTAAAGAAAAGATTAATTAAGAAAAAATTAGAAAATATTTCAAAAGGGAAAGTAAATTCTGGTTATAGAATGCGTTTTCTTAACTTAAAAAAATAATTTTATTATATGGAATTTAGTAAAATAATAGCTGTATCAGGAAAGCCTGGTTTATATGAAATTTTATCGCAAACTAAAGCGGGAGTAATTGTAAAATCATTACTAGATGGTAAAAGGATGCCTATTACTGCAACTCACAATGTTAGTTTGTTAGAAAATATCGCAATCTTTACATACGAAGAGGATATTCCATTAGCTGAAGTTTTTAAAAACATTGCTAATAAAGAAGATAATAAAGAAGCCATTTCGCACAAAGAAAGTGCTAATAAATTAACTTCTTATTTTTCTGAAGTTTTACCAGGTTACGATGAGGAAAGAGTATATACTTCTAACATTAAGAAAGTATTACAATGGTATAACATTTTAGTAAAAGCAGAATTTGATTTTACTTCTTTAAACGAAGAAGTTGTAAATTCAGAGGAAGAAGAATAAAATATGAATACTCGTAAACAACAATTAGAAGCTTTTAATCGTCTTTTAGACATCATGGATGATCTTCGTGAAAAATGTCCGTGGGATAAAAAACAAACATTAGAAAGTTTACGACATTTAACAATTGAAGAAGTTTACGAATTAGGTGATGCTATTTTAGATAATGATTTAGTAGAACTTAAAAAAGAATTAGGCGATGTGCTTTTGCACATCGTTTTTTATGCAAAAATCGGAAGTGAAAAAAAAGCTTTTGATATTGCGGATATTGCCAATGCAATATCAGATAAACTTATAGATCGTCACCCACACATTTATGGCGATGTTTCTGTTGAAAACGAAGAACAAGTTAAACAAAATTGGGAAAAACTTAAACTTAAAGAGGGAAAGAAATCTGTTTTAGAAGGAGTTCCTAAAAGTTTACCTGCTTTGGTAAAAGCTAATCGTATTCAAGATAAAGTAGCTGGAGTTGGTTTCGACTGGGAAGAACCGCATCAAGTTTGGGAAAAAGTTCAAGAAGAATTGAATGAACTCAATGAAGAAATTGAAAATGGAAATCAAGAAAACATAGAAAAAGAATTTGGAGATGTTTTATTTTCTATGATCAATTATGCGCGATTTATAAAGGTTAATCCAGAAAATGCTTTAGAAAAGACAAATAAAAAGTTTATCAATCGATTCCAATACCTAGAAGAACAAGCTAAATTAGCTGGTAAAGATTTATCTAATATGTCTTTAACTGAAATGGATATTTTTTGGAATGAAGCTAAGAAATTATATAAATAACAATTAATGAATGTACTTTTTGTAGTTGGTGGTGGTAATTTGAATGCACAAATTGCTCAAATAGCTTTGTATTTAGGCTTAAAAGAACAAGGAGTAAATATATATTTAATTGGTAATTTATCTGATGAAGTAATCAATTATCTTAAAGAAAAAAAATTAGATCATTCAGATTATCAATATTTACATCCAAAAGAGAAAATTGATAAAGAATATCAAAAAAATTTCACTGAGCTTTTAACTTCTAAAAAGATAAATGTTGTACATTTTATCAGTGGTAAAGCTAGTCGTAGCGGATTAGGCGTTTTAAAAAAGTACCCTAACATAAAAGCTGTTATTTATTACGGATCTGCAAGTTTACATTGGCATGATCCTAGCGCTTATTTAACTTACTTACATCCAAGAATTGATGCAATTATTGGAAATAGTAATTTCGTTTACAACCATGTAAAAAAACAATTATTTGGTAAACGTAAACAAAAAGCTGTACGCATATTTAAAGGTTATAGTACAGATTGGTTTGATAATGCTACTCCATTTGATTATACTTCTATAGGAATTCCTAAAGATGCTATAATTGTTTGTTCTATAGGTAATCACAGAAAAGTAAAAGGAACAAAATATTTTTTACAAGCATCTAATTATTTAACTTCTGAAAAAGAAATTCATTTTATATTAATTGGTGATAAAACTGATGCTCCTCACCTGTCTAAATTAAAAGAGGAAAGTAAAATAAAAAATCGTATTCATGTTTTAGGAAAGCGTGATGACGTTCCGTCATTATTAGCGGGTTGTGATATGTATGTACAATCTTCTTTAAGTGAAGGATTTGGTAGAGCAATAAGCGAGGCAATGAGTATTGGAAAACCAATTATAATGACAAATGCTGGAGGTTGCACCGAATTAATTGATGAAAATTCTGGAATTGTTGTGCCTTTAAAAAATTATAAAGGTATTGGTAAAGCTATTTCTGATTTAGCTAACAACAATGAAAAAAGAATTCAAATGGGTAAAAATGCTAAAGCTAGAATTCAAAATGTATATAGTATAGAACGAACAGTTCGAGAAACTTTAGCCCTTTATAAAAAATTATTAAATGAGTAATATATTAATTGTAACTGGAGGTAGTAAAGGAATTGGTAAAGCTCTTGTTGAAAAATATCTACAAGAAAATTATATAGTTTTTTCATTATCACGGTCAATTATAGACATTCAAAATGTTACTCAAATTTCTGTTGACTTATTAAATATTAAAGAAGCTAAGAATGCTTTTGAAATGCTTTTAGATGAAGTTAAAAAAACAGCAATTACTTCGATAACTTTAGTAAATAATGCAGGTAGACTTGGTGAAATAGCGAATTTAGAAGCTATTAATTATCAAGATATTCATCAATCTATATTTTTAAACACAACAATACCTCTTATTTTTTCTAGCTTGTTTATTAATAAATTGTCTGAACTTAATTGTAAGAAACAGATTATTAATATTTCTTCAGGCGCAGCACAAAAACCTTATGAAGGCTGGAGTGTTTATTGCAGTTCTAAAGCTGCACTGGATATGATAACCGCTACGATATCTAAAGAGCAAGAAAATGTAGAAAATGGTGTAAAAGCCTTTGGAATCCGTCCCGGTGTAGTCGACACAAATATGCAATCTCAAATTAGAACTACAGAAGTTTCTAACTTTAAAAACGTACAACGTTTTATAGATTTAAAAAATAATAACGAACTTTATTCTCCTCAATTTGTAGCTGAACGCATTTATAACTTAGATAGTAGCAATAAGCTCACAAATGGACAAACAATTGACTTAAGAGAAGTCTAAAATTAATTGACTTATGGCTTTAACAGAATCTAATGAATTTCAAATTGGTGCTTTCGCTCCAGATTTTAATTTAATAAACACAATAGATCATACAACAATTCAATTATCTGAAAATAAAGGAGAAAATGGAACTGCTATATTTTTCATTTGCAACCACTGTCCTTTTGTAATTCACATCAATGAAGAATTAGTTAGAATTGCTAATGATTATAAAACTAAAGGGATTAATTGTATTGCTATTAGTAGTAATGATGTTGTAAATTATCCTCAGGATGGTCCGGTTTTAATGAAAGAAAATGCAGAAAAACTTCAATACCCTTTTCCTTATTTATATGACGAAACACAAGATGTTGCTAAAGCCTATAATGCTGCTTGTACTCCTGATTTATATCTTTTTGATGGTGATTTAAAATGTGTATATCATGGACAATTAGATAATTCAAGACCTGGTAATAATATTCCTGTTTCTGGTAAAGATTTCAGAAACGCTATTGATGCTTTAATAGAACACAATACCATTCTTGAAAATCAAAAACCAAGTATTGGTTGTAATATTAAATGGAAGTAAGTTTTTTACTTATTTTTTATTAACTTTCATTGTCTAAAAAACCAACTATGATAATGAAAAATATATGCTATGCTTTCTGCATGTTATTTGTTGTTTATTCTGGAATTTCACAACAAAATGACATCAACAAAAACAACAGTACTTCACAAAAGAGACTTATAGTAAAATTTAAAAATTCAGGAGTTAAAAGTAAAAGTCAAGTTTTCTCTAAACTTAACAAAACACTTAACGTTACTAGAATTGAATCAATACATAACCTAAATGAAACCTTTTTATTAAAATTAAATAGTAATAAAAATTACAATAAAATAATTTCAGAATATCAAAATACAGGACTCTTCGAATATGTAGAAATAGACCCGATAGGAGAAGGACATGGCAAAGCTATTTTAGCTCCTAACGAACCTTTATTTAATCGTCAATGGAGCTTAGTTAATGATGGAAGCTTTTCTTTATCTCCATCTATTCCTGATGCTGATATTGATATGGATTTAGCTTGGGAAATTACCACAGGAGATTCAAACATTATTGTAGCTATATTAGATAGTGGCATAAAAACAGATCATCCAGAATTTTTAAATAGATTTTGGATTAACGAAGACGAGATTCCTGGAGATTTTATCGATAATGACAATAATGGCTATGTTGATGATCATAAAATTGGTTGGGATTTTGTAGAAAACAATAATAGTCCAAACGACCATCATGGACACGGAACTAACGTTGCTGGTATTGCTGTTGCAACGGGAAATAATAATATTGGGTATGCAGGTGTAAATTGGAATTGTAAAATTATGGCTTGTCGTGTTTTAGATAGAGAAAACTTAGGCTTTTATTCTAATTGGGCTAAAGCTATAATTTATTCAGTAAATAATGGTGCACATGTCATTAATTTATCTGCAGGAGGCATTGAACCTTCTAATGTTTTAAAAGAAGCTATAGATTATGCTTATAGTAAAAATGTTCCTGTTATAGTTTCTGCAGGAAATAAAAATACTTCTGTTGAATATCCAGCTAGATACGAAAAAGCTATAGCCGTAGGAGCAACAAATTCTAGTGATAGAATTGCTCGTCCATTTTCATGGAGCAGTACTAGTGGAAGTAATTACGGTCCTCAAATCGATTTTGTAGCTCCAGGTAATTATATTTATGGTTTAAATAATGCTTCAGATACTAACTACAATTATTATTGGAGTGGTACTTCTCAGGCAGCTCCACATGTAGCTGGTTTAATATCACTTATGTTATCTCTAAATAAAGATTTAACTATAGATGAGATAAATACAGTTTTAAGAAATACTTCTGAAGATAAAGTTGGAGGAAATTCAGATTTACCTGGTAAAGATGATTTCTTTGGTTATGGTAGAATTAATGCATACGAAGCATTAAAAAGTAACATGGTATTAAGTACAGAAGGTATGAATGAAATTATTAAAAATGACTTTGTAATATATCCTAATCCCTATAAAAGTGGTGATGATTTATTTATTAATAATAAACTAAATAACAAGTTCAATGCTAAAGTTTATAATACGCTCGGACAAATGGTTTTTGAAATAAACACTAATAAAGCAACTGAACCTTACAAAATATCAGGTTTAGAAAGTGGAACATATTTTGTAAAAATATCCAATATAGAAAACCACTCAAAAATCATCATCAATAAAAAACTCATAATCAAGTAGAAAGGCTATAAATTAATATTAGCACTCTTAAAAATTTAAATTTCTTTAACTTATTAACTTTACTTTTATGAAATACTCTTAAGTTTCGTTGAAAAGAAAAAATCTGTAGATGAACGAAGGGAGAAAAAGCTATCTTTTTCTTTAAATTGAATACATAACTTTTTAATCCCCAATCTTATGCGTAAATATTTACTATTACTTACTACACTTTTTATTTTTCAATTTTCATCTGATGCGCAACTTAAAGCATCAAAACTAATAGACAATGCGTTAATCAAAGCTAAAGAAGAAAATAAATATGTATTTGTAAATTATAGAGTAGAATCTTGTGAGTTAAGTAAAAAACTTAAACATCAAATGACAAACGAAACTTGTAAACCTTTGTACAATACTAGTTATATTGTTGTAGATATTGTGTTACCAGAAGAAAAAGCTAAGACTTATTTTGGTTCAAGAAACGACATTACTACAACTAATTCAAAAGTAAAAGGCTTTCCGTTTTGGTACATATTAGATAATAATGGAAACTTTATTGAAATGTCTTATGATGCAAATGGTAATAATATCGGATATCCAACTACGAATAAAAAAGTAGATGAGTTTATTAAAATAGTAGGTAAAACTTCTAAACTCACAAAAAGTAAACTTAATATTCTAGCTAATACTTTACATGAACAAAATAACGAGCAGTTACTTTCAGGAAAGTAAATTCTGTACTTTTTAAAATAAAAAAACTCCCTAATAATTAGGGAGTTTTTTTCATTTTAGTTTATTTTTTTTGCGTTTTTAACTTTCTGCTTTGTCAACGCTATATCAATTACTTCACTCATTTCTGTCACATAATGAAACTTTAGCCCTTTCAAATAACTCTGATTAATCTCATTAACATCTTTTTTATTATCCGCACAAAGAATGATCTCTTTAATATTAGCTCTTTTAGCAGCTAATATTTTCTCTTTAATTCCTCCAACAGGGAGTACTTTACCTCTCAAAGTAATTTCACCAGTCATAGCTACTTTATTTTTTACTTTTCGTTGTGTAAATACAGAAACTAAAGAAGTTAACATGGTAATACCTGCACTTGGTCCATCTTTAGGAGTTGCTCCTTCAGGAACATGAATATGCACATCATATTTATCTAAAACTTCAGGTTTAATTCCAAAATCTTCAGCATTAGACTTAATATATTTCATTGCTATTGTAGAAGATTCTTTCATTACTGTTCCTAAATTTCCAGTAATTGATAAAGCTCCTTTACCTTTAGATAAAATAGATTCAATAAATAAAATATCTCCTCCAACGCTAGTCCAGGCTAATCCAGTTACAACACCAGCTGTGTCATTATTTTCATATTTATCTCTTTCTAATCGAGCCGGACCTAAAATAGTTTCAATATCTTCAGAAGTTAAAGCAATATTATACTCTTCTTCCATAGCAATAGATTTAGCTGCATAACGTACAACTTTTGCTACTTGTTTTTCTAAACCACGAACACCAGATTCTCTTGTATAACCTTCAACAATTTTTTCAATTTGAGCTTTTCCTAGTTTTAAATGTTCATCATTTAATCCATGTTCTTTTAATTGCTTAGGCAGCAAGTATTTTTTGGCGATTTCTATCTTTTCTTCAATTGTATAACCAGTAACATTAATAATTTCCATACGATCTCTTAAAGCCCATGGAATTTGATTAATATTATTTGCAGTCGCTATAAAAAGTACTTTCGATAAATCGTAACCTACTTCTAAATAATTATCATAGAACTCTGTGTTTTGTTCAGGATCTAAAACTTCTAACATTGCAGAAGAAGGATCACCTTGATGACTCTGACCTAATTTATCAATTTCATCTAATACAAATACAGGATTAGAAGTCCCAGCCTTTTTTAAGTTTTGAATTAAACGTCCTGGCATCGCTCCAATATAAGTTTTACGATGTCCTCTTATTTCGGCTTCATCACGTAAACCTCCTAAAGACATACGAATATATTTACGTCCTAAAGCTTCGGCAACTGATTTACCTAAAGACGTTTTACCAACACCTGGAGGTCCGTATAAACAAATAATTGGAGATTTCATATCTCCTCTTAACTTTAAAACTGCTAGATGCTCAATAATACGCTCTTTAACCTTTTCTAGTCCGAAATGATCACGATCTAAAATCTTTTGCGCTTTTTTAAGATCAAATTTATCCTCTGAATATATTCCCCAAGGTAACTCTAATAATAACTCTAAATAGTTACGCTGAACACCATATTCTGCCATTTGAGGGTTCATTCTACGAAGTCTGTTTAATTCTTTATCGAACGTCTCCCCTACTTCTTTAGACCACTTTTTATCCTTCGCCTTGGCTTTCATTTCCTCTAACTCTTGGTCATGAGAAACGCCACCTAATTCTTCTTGAATTGTTTTTAACTGCTGATGTAAGTAATACTCACGCTGTTGTTTATCTAAATCAGATCTTGTTTTAGATTGAATATCGTTACGCAATTGTAACTTTTGCAATTCTTTATCTAAATTCTTTAGAGTTAAAAGTGCTCTTTCTTTTAAATTATCCTTCTCTAAAAGAACTTGTTTCTGTCCAACACTTAAATCCATATTTGATGAAATAAAATTCACTAAAAATGAATTCGATTGAATATTTTTAATTGCAAAAGAAGCCTCAGAAGGTAACATCGGATTTTCTTTAATTACTTCTAAAGACAATTCTTTAATAGAATCGATAATAGCATCAAATTCTTTTTTATCATCGATATCTCTTTCTTCAATTGCTTCTGTAACCTTAGCTTTCATATAAGGTTCTTGCTGAATCATTTCAGTAATTTCAAATCGCTTTTTACCTTGTATAATAACTGTTGTGTTACCATCAGGCATTTTTAATACTCTTAAAATTTGAGCGACGACACCTGTGTGGTAAATATCTTCATAAGTAGGATCTTCAACTTCACTATTACGTTGTGCAACAACTCCTAAAGTTTTATCTCCTTTATTAGCATCTTTTATTAACTGAATTGATTTATCTCTTCCGGCAGTAATAGGAATTACAACTCCAGGAAATAAAACAGTATTTCTTAAAGGTAAAATAGGTAACTCGTTTGGAATTTCCTCATTATTAATTATTTCTTCATCTTCTGGAGTTAATAAAGGAATTAACTCTGAATCTTCATTCAACATATCTTGCAAAGACAAATTGTCTAAATGTATTATTTTTGATTTACTCATAGTATGAATATCTGTCAATATGACATTGATTGCGTTATTTTTTTATCTACTGAGCTAGAAGAAAAACATCAACAAGCTATTTATCAGTAACATAAATTAAAAATATTAAATATTTTCAATTATAGATGTCAATAGTTATGCCATTTAAATATTAATTTAACGTAACAAAAAAATAAAATGATCGTCATATTTGTTGAGGTGATTAAACAATAAAAAATGAAAACCAAACTTTTAATATTAACTACTTTATTACTTTTAAGTTGTGCATCTAAAACAAACAATGATCAGTTTATTTCTAAAACTAAAGGAAGATACTTTTTTAATGCAGATGAAATAATAGAAGTATACTTTAAAAATAAAGAATTATTCTTAAAATGGAGAAACTCAGACTTAAAACCTTTAAAAATAAATGATAGTACTTTTTATGCAAGAGAACTAAATGAAAAATTAATTTTTGATACAACAGAGTCTAAAATTATTTTAGCTAAAAAAAGAGAACATAAAGGTGAAGAATTAATATTCACTAAATTGAAAGAAGGAGAGAAAACACCTACTGAATACTTAAAGGAAAATAATTTTGAAATGGCTTTAAAAGGTTTTCTTTTAATTAAAGAAAAAGACAGTTTAAATCCAGTTATTAGACAGAGAACTATAAATCAAAAAGGATATGCTTTTCTTAAAAATGATGAAATAGAAAAAGCAATTTCTACATTTAAAATTAATATTGAACTATATCCTAAAAGTTCTACATGTTATTATAGTTTAGGAGATGCGTTTCTTGAAAAACAAGATACAGCTAAAGCAATTACATATTATAATAAAGCTTTAAGTATAAATCCTGAAAATAGAAGAGCAAAAAAAAGTTTAAAAAGACTTAAAAAAGAATAGTTTTGGAAACATTAAGATACCCTATTGGAAAACCTAATTTACCTAAAAAAATTACTCAAGCAGAAATTGATAATTGGATTACGACACTAGCTGCTTTTCCAGAAAAACTGGAACACTTAGTTATGCCTTTAACTGCAGAACAACTAGATACTCCTTACAGAAAAAATGGTTGGACTATACGACAAGTTATACATCATTGTGCTGATAGTCATCATAATTCATATACTCGATTTAAGTGGACTTTAACCGAAAACACTCCAGTAATTAAAGCTTATTATGAAGATCGCTGGGCTAATCTAGATGACACAAAACATGGACCAATAGAGTTATCAATTAATAGTTTAAAAGCTTTATATGCCAAATGGGTTTATTTTTTAAAAACATTATCTAACGATGATTTAGATCAATATTTTATTCATCCTGAAGGAAATGAAAAAGTCTCTTTGAGAGAAAATATTGGTATTTATGCTTGTCATTGTGATCATCATTATGCTCATATAGAACAGCTTTTGATTAGAAAAAGATGGAAATGATAAATTATCTAACAGTATCACATTCAAAATTTTCAATATTATAACCTTTAAATTTAACCGTATAGCCCTCTTTATTGTTAAGAAAATATTGAGTTTTCTTTATTCTATCAAATATAACTTGTTTTGTTTTTTCACTTATCAAACCTGATACAAATGGAGTAACAATAGTATCCTTTTTTATATCTAAAATGATTTTGAATAAATCACTTTCAACAATCGATTCATACCCATATTCATCAGGAACTACAGATAATTCATTACAATTATAATAGTCTTGATAAATTTTTTTTAAAGTAAGATCTCCAACTTCTTTTATTGTATCTTTTGTAACCTTATAGATTTTGTTTAATTTCATTTTAAATCTATAACCCGTTATTTTTAATTCTACATCACCTCTTATAGTTAAAGAATTTAAAAAGTTAACCTTATCTATATCATATGTAACATTTAACGAATCGTTTTTATTATCAAATCCTTTTAAATAAAGTTGCCCATAATTAATTTCTGGAAATTTCAAATACTGTATACTCGTGCCATTTATTTTTGAATAAAGTTCAGGATTTCTTTTTTTTATAAACCCCTTGAATTCTTTTAAGTTTTCAGGAGGTCTTACATTTGTTATATCATATATTCTAAGATATTTTTTTAATGAAGATTCATTTATTATCTTATATTCTTTCTTGACTTTAGAAAAACTATAAAAATTATAAAGCAGTAAAATTACAAGTAGTAAAATTGAAAAGAGTAAAAATTTAACTGTTTTTTTTCTTAGTAATTTATTCATTCTCATAAAAACTTTTTTCTTTACAAGATAACTTTTAAGTTTTAAGGAATCAAAATAAAAATGGCAATACCAACAAATACAACTATTTGAAGCCATTTTAAAAATACCCCAACTTTATCATTCTTTTTAATTAAATCTGAAATAGCTCCGGCTAAAATGGCTATGGTAGAAAAAATGATAAAAGAAACTAAAATAAAAATCCCTCCTAGAACATAAAACTGATACACTGTAGAAATTGTTTCTGAAAATAAAAATTGAGGGAAAAATGCTAGAAAAAAGATAGTCACTTTAGGATTTAAAACATTCATCCAAAATCCTGTCTTAAATAACGATAAAGTCGATTTCTTTTCAATATTTTCTGTAGAAAAAGTAATACTTGCATCACTTTTAAACACTTTATAAGCTAAAAATAAAAGATACAAAGCTCCAAATAACTTTATTATAAAAAATAAATTATCGTTAGCTTTAATTACCTCTGAAACTCCGAACGCGACTAAAGTTGTGTGAATAATACAACCTGTCATTAAACCTAAAACGGTAGCAAGTCCGTACTTTTTTCCATTAACTATACTTTGTGTTAAAACAAAAATATTATCTGGCCCTGGTGATATAGCTAAAGCCATTGTAGATAAAGCAAAAGAGATTAAAATTTCTATCATAAGTTTACAATTTCAAAACAAATATACACAGTAAAATCACCTTTATAAAAATTACTAATAAAACGTTAATTAACAGTGGTTAACAATAGTTAACTATACAAGAAATGCAATTACTATAGGTTTGTATCATAATTAATTTTAAAATAAAAGAATATGAAAAATTTAATCATTTTAATCGCCTTATTGTCTAGCACTTTAACTTTTGCTAATGACATTACTATTCCTTCTAAAGAATTAAAAAAAGAATTAAGAACTGAAATCGTTAAACTATTAAATAACGAAAAACCTGATATTAATCTAGATTTTACAGTTAAAGTAGATTTTATGATTAATGAAAAAAATGAAATTGTAATTATAGATATTAATACAAGTGATACGGTAATAGAATCATTCGTTAAGAGGAAATTAAATTACAAAGCGATACAAGCTTCAACTATCAGCAAAGGAAAAATTTATCAATTGCCTATTAAATTTGTTAAGCAATAATTGTTAATCAAAAAACTCATAACCGAATTGGTTATGAGTTTTATTAAGTTTTAATATTTTTTCAAAATTGCTTTATTAATTCGTTTTATAAGCGATGGCCCTTCGTAAATAAAACCTGTATAAATTTGAACTAAATCTGCTCCGGCTTCAATTTTTTCTAAGGCATCTTTTTCAGAATGAATTCCTCCTACTCCTACAATTGGGAATGCTTTATTTGAGTTATCAGCTAAATATTTAATTACACGAGTACTTTTAGATTTAATCGGCTGTCCACTCAAACCTCCATTACCTATAGCTTTTAATCGTTCTTCTGATGCTTTCAAACCTGTTCTATCTACAGAAGTATTAGAAGCTATAACTCCGTCTATTTTTGTTTCAGCAACCAAATCGATGATTTCATCTAACTGATTGTTATTTAAATCTGGTGCTATTTTTAATAAAATTGGCTTCTGTTTTTCTTTAGAACTATTAATTTTTTGAACTTCTGTAATTAATTCTTTTAAATATGCTGCATCTTCTAATTTTGCATGACTCGATACATTCGGACAACTTACATTCAATACAAAATAATCTACATAAGGATGTAATTCTTCAAAACAAACTGTGTAATCATCTGTATAATTTTCTGGTTTTGTTGCTGTATTCTTTCCTATATTTCCACCAATAATTACTTTTCCTTTATTCTTTTTTAACTGTGATATAGCAGCAGATAATCCTTCATTATTAAACCCCATTCGGTTAATAATACCTTTATCATCTTTTAAGCGAAATAATCTTTGCTTTGGATTACCAACCTGACCTTTTGGAGTAACTGTACCTATTTCGATAAAACCAAAACCGAAATTAGCAAGCTCGTTATACAATACTGCATTTTTATCGAAACCAGCAGCTAAGCCTACTGGATTTTTGAATGTTAATCCGAATAAGTTTCTTTCTAATCGTTTATCATTTATTTGGTAAAGTCCTCTAAAAATAGATGAAACAAAAGGAACTTTAGATATTCCTTTTACCAAAGAAAAAGTGAAATGATGAATCTTTTCTGGATCGAAAAGAAAGAAAATAGGGCGAATTATTGATTTATACATATTATTGATTTGACCAGTTTTTATATTCTTTGCTTTTTGTAAAATCTATAAAATTTTCTTTAACTAACTCTTTTAAACTCTCTTTATCTAGCTCAAATCTTTCTATAAACAAATTTAAAATATTTATAGCTTTTTCATTTTCCTTATTCTCTATATAAGTTGTAAGTAAGCTATCTAATCCATCAAAGAAATTTGGATAAAGAGTTATTAAGTTCTCAAATTTCTCTATCGCTTTTTTATAATCCTTTTTCAAAAAATAAACATTACCTCTAAAATAATCTAGAAAGTCGTCATTCCCTATTGCTTTATCTAATTTGTCAAGAACATCAATTGCTTTATCATATTCTTCTTTTAAGATATAACCATCCATTGAAATTAAATATAAACTAGCATCATTAGGGTATTCCTTTTCATAATCATTTATATATTTAATGTATAGTTCATTATCAAAATTACTTGCAGCCATTAAGGCATAAATCATAAAAATCTTTCTTTTTTTAGAATTCTCAGTTAAAGACTCGTATAAATCAATAACCTCTTTATGTTGGTTTTGATCTTTATAAGCTTTAAATTTTACTATTTTTTCAAAATCAGCAACTTCTTTTCTATTTAAAATCCTTTTCAAAAAACTTCTATTGTTTACAGCTCTCTCGTAAAGAAACTTTATTGTTTCAGATAAATATTCTCCAGAAATATAGATATATGTGTCAGATATTTTTGGCTTCCCTTTTACATATTCTATTAAATGTTTATGATAGTTTAAACCATCTTCTCCATAAAGCCTAAATAATAAAAAGTAATTATCGTTTTCTTTGTATGATCTTATAAAGGTATACTCTGAACCTAATTCTATTTGCTTTAAAAGTTCTTTACCGAAGCTAAAAGATTTAGAAAAACCCTGATAAAATGACAAATTAAACTTTAATAATTCTTTATCCTCTGTTTTTATAAAAAATCTATTAGCTAATAATTTACTATCATAAACTTTATCAAAATATGTATGATCTTGATTAAATAAAGTACTATCTATTGCATATCCTAAATCATCTAACTCTACTAGCTTTTTATCATTGTCCCCTTGTGAATAGATTTGAAAAAAAACTAAGCTGAATATTAAAAAAAATCCTTTTCTCATAACATTTTAAATATTTAAAAAAAGCTCCCTAAGGGAGCTTAAAAATTTATTATCTTAATTCTGCACCAACATTCTTTTCGAATGTTTGCTGTAATTTTTGCATTATTTTGTCGATTTGCTTGTCGTTTAATGTTTTATCATCTTGTAAAATAAAACTAACAGCGTACGATTTTTTTCCTTCAGGTAAATTTTCTCCTTCGTAAACATCGAATAAGTCCACTTCTTTTAAAAGCTTTCTTTCAGATTGAAAAGCCAAATTGTAAATTTCTTTAAATTCAACTTTGCTATCTAATAATAAAGCTAAATCTCTTTTTACTGCAGGGAATTTAGGTAAATCGGTAACCTTTATTTTCCTCTTACCAACTAATCCTAAAATAACATCCCATTTAAAATCTGCAAAAAGAACTTCTTGTTTAATTGAGAACTCTTTTAATATAGAACGTTTAACAACTCCAAACTCTACTAATTTTGTTTTACCTAAACTTAATGTTAATCCTTCAGAAAAAACAGATGATTTTACTGGTGAATTCTTTAAATTTGATAAACCTAATCGATCAAAAATACTAGTAATTACTCCTTTTATGTAAAAGAAACTAGATGTTTCTGAAGCAATTTTCCAGTTATCTTTTAGTTTATTTCCTGTAACAAATAATGTTAAGTGTTTATCTTCTTGGTAACCTGACTCATATTTGTGATAGGTTTTTCCTAACTCAAATAATTTTAATGCATTATTCTTACGATTAATGTTATAAGAAATACTTTCTAACCCACTAAATAATAATGATTGACGTAAAACTTTTAAATCATTACTCAATGGATTTAACATTTCTACATTAAAGCTCTCATTTAAATCTTCAGATAAGCTAATATAATCAGCCTTAGTTAATGAGTTTGCCATAGTTTCATTGAAGCCTAAAGCAACTAAATGATCTGAAACTATGTTTTCAACTTTAACTTGAATATCATTATCAAAAGATATCGAAGTATTTAATTTATGAGAAAACTCAATATTATTATATCCGTAAACTCTTAAAATTTCTTCAATGATATCTGCCTCTCTTTGAACATCAACTCTATAAGAAGGAATAACTAAACCTAAACCAGCTTCTGTAATGCTATTAATTTTAATTTCTAGTGAAGCTAAAATATTTTTAATAGTTTCTTTAGGTATTTCTTGTCCTATTAATTTATAAACATTCTCGAATGATAAAAAAACTTCAAAATCATTTACTTTTTCAGGATAGAAATCCATAATATCTGAAGACATTTTTCCTCCAGCATATTCTTCAATTAATAAAGCTGCTCTCTTTAGAGCATATTTTGTTTGATTAATATCAATTCCTCTTTCAAACCTGAAAGAAGCATCTGTATTTAATCCATGTCTTTTAGCTGTTTTACGAACTGAAACAGGATTAAAGTATGCGCTTTCTAAGAAAATTGTAGTTGTGTTTTCTGTAACTCCAGATTTCACACCTCCAAATACTCCTGCTATACATAACGGATTAGATTCAGCATCACATATCATAATATCTTCAGCTGATAACTCTCTTTCAACTTCATCTAAAGTGGTAAACTTAGTACCTTCTTCTAAAGTTTTTACAACAACTTTATTTCCTTTAATTTTAGAAGCATCAAAAGCGTGTAAAGGCTGACCTAATTCATGTAAAACATAATTTGTAATATCTACAATATTACTTTTAGGAGCAATTCCTATTGCTTTCAATCTATTTTTTATCCATTCTGGTGAATCTTTTACTTCAACATCAGTAATGGTTATTCCACAATATCTTGGCGTTAATTCTTTATTTTCAACTTCAACATCAATCTTTAATCTTCTTTCATCAACATGAAAATCTGAAACTGAAGGTGAAATTAATTCTAATTTCACATCGTTTTGTAACAAACCAGCTCTTAAATCTCTTGCCACTCCATAATGACTCATTGCATCAGCTCTGTTAGGAGTTAGTCCAATTTCAAAAACATGGTCAGTTTCTATTTTAAATACATCGGCACAAGGAGTTCCTGGAACTAGAGATTCATCTAGTATCATAATTCCATCATGCCCCGATCCTAAACCTAATTCATCTTCGGCACAGATCATACCATGACTCTCTTCACCTCTGATTTTTCCTTTCTTAATTTTAAAACCTTCTCCTTTTTCGTCGTATAACATTGTTCCAATAGTCGCTACAGGAACTTTTTGTCCTGCATCAACATTAGGTGCTCCGCAAACTATTTGTACTGGTTCTACTTCTCCTAAATTAACAGTAGTAACTTTAAGTTTATCTGCATTAGGATGTTTTTTACATGTTAGAACTTCACCAACAACAACACCTTTTAAACTTCCTTTAATACTTTCTTTAAGTTCAATTCCCTCAACTTCCAGTCCTAAATCCGTCAATAATTCCCCTATCTTTTCTGGATTCCAGTCAAATTGTAAAAATTGTTGTAGCCAGTTATATGATATTTTCATTTTTTAGTCTAGTATTTAGCCTGCAAATTTACATTTTTTCTGAAGATTATTTAGGAATAATATACCATTTTCCACAGTGTTAATAACTTCTTAAAAATTAACACTTTATTAATGTTTTGTTAACATTACGATATGTTCTTTGCTTCGATTTAAACCCAACAAACTATTTCATGAAAAAAATAATACCTGTTATAATGCTGATAACTTCGTTATCTGTATTTGGACAAATACCATCGTACTATAACGATGTTAACTTAACCCTTAATGGTTCAAACTTAAAAGATGAACTATCTACAAAAATCATTAGTACTCATAATATATTTTTAAGCTATACACCAGGGGTTTGGAATACTTTAAAACTAACAGATATAGATCCAACAGATCCTTCTAAAGTTTTATTAATTTACGGATGGAATGATACTGATTCAGAAATTAATAATGATAGAACTAGAGGAAAAGATCAAAATGGAGGAAATTCTGGTGATTGGAATAGAGAACATGTTTACCCTAAATCTTTAGGAAATCCTAATTTAGGAACTACTGGTGCTGGTGCAGATGCACACAGCTTAAGACCTTGTGATGGCTCTAGAAATTCTTCAAGAAGCAACCGTAAATTCGCTGCTGGTAATGGAACTGCTTCATACATTACCCCTGAAGGTAATTGGTACCCTGGAGATGAATGGAAAGGTGATGTAGCTAGAATGATGATGTACATGTATTTACGTTATGGAAATCAAACATTACCAACCAATGTAGGTGTGGGTAATATTGTTGCTACAGATCCTAATATGATTGATCTATTTTTACAATGGAACACTGAAGATCCTGTATCAGATTTTGAAAAACAAAGAAACCCAATTTTAGAACAAGAACAAGGAAATAGAAATCCTTTTATAGATAATCCTGCTTTTGCAACACAAATTTGGGGAGGACCACAAGCTGAGGATTTATTTGGTAGTACTGGTGGAAGTGATACACAATCACCTTCTACTCCTTCTAATTTGATTTCTTCTAACATAACACAAAGTACTGTAGATTTAGCTTGGACTGCTTCTACAGATAATATTGCTGTATCTGGTTATAGAATTTATAGAAATGGTGCTCAAATTGCTACCTCTTCGAATCCAAATTATACCGCTACTGCTTTAAGTTCAGGTACTACTTATTCTTTTTATGTTAGTGCGTATGATGCCGCAGGAAATATTTCTGGGAACAGTAACACTGTTACAATAACAACACAAAATAGTGGTAATAATGGAGGTGGAAATGCTTCTGATTTATTAATTTCTGAATATATTGAAGGTTCTTCATATAACAAAGCTATAGAAATTGCAAACTTTACTGGATCGGCTATTGATTTATCCTCTTATTCTTTAAGAAAAGTTACTAATGGTTCTGGAAGTTTCTCTAGCGTATTAAACTTGAGCGGACAGTTAGCAAATGGTCAAGTATATGTTATAGGAAATAACAATGCTTCTACTGCAATTACAAATGTTGCGAACATCACTGAAAATAGTGTTACAACATTCAATGGAAATGATGCTATTGGATTGTTTAAAAATGAAGTTTTAATTGACTTAATAGGAAATCAAAATAGCAGTGCGACATTTGCACAGGACGTTACTTTAAGAAGAAAATCCACTATAACTGCTCCAAATAACAACTATACTGCATCTGAATGGGATTCTTTTAGTACAGATACTTTCTCTGGTTTAGGTACACATACCATGGACACTAATTCTGCAGACACAACGGCTCCTACTACTCCGTCTGGTTTAATTGCATCAAATATTACTCAAACTTCAACTAATTTAGCTTGGACAGCTTCTACAGATAATATAGCTGTAACAGGATATGATGTTTACAGAGGAACTACAAAACTATCAACAGTTACTACAACAAATTATACTGTAACTGGTTTAATAGCTGAAACTAATTATTCTTTTTCAGTAAGAGCTATTGATGCCGCTGGAAATACCTCAAATTCAAGTAATATTGTTAATGTAACTACTTTACCTGTTCCAGACACAACAGCACCAACTACACCTTCTGGACTAGTTGCATCAAATACTTCACAAACTTCAACTGATTTAGCATGGACAGCTTCTACAGATAATATAGCTGTAACAGGATATGATGTATATCAGGGGAATACAAAAATAACTACAGTTACCAATACTAATTATACAGTTAATAATTTGACTGCAAATACTAATTACAATTTCTCAGTAAAGGCTGTAGATGAAGCGGGAAACATTTCAAATTCTAGTAATGTTGTTAGTATAACTACTTTATCTGAACCTTCAACAAATGGAACTTTAATTATTTCTGAATATATAGAAGGTTCTTCTAATAACAAAGCTATAGAAATAGCAAATGTATCTGGAACTACTGTAAACTTAGCTGAATATTCTTTAAGAAAAGCTACAAACGGTTCTGGAAGTTTTTCTAGCATACTAAATTTAAGCGGGCAATTAGCTAATGGAGATGTTTATGTAATTGCTAATTCTAACGCTAATTCTACTATTTTAAATGTTGCTGACATTACAGAAGCTAGTATTACTACTTTTAATGGAAATGATGCTATTGGGTTATTTAAAAACGAGGTTTTATTAGACTTAATAGGAAATCCAAATAGCAGTGCAAATTTTGCTCAAGATGTTACCCTACAAAGAACTTCAAACATAACTAGTCCTAACACTACATATACAATTTCTGAGTGGGATGTACTTGCTGTAGATACGTTTGACGGCTTAGGCAATCTTAATAATGGAGGAACAAATCCTACAGGACCTGTAGTAATCTCTGAATCTTATTTTGAATCAGGTTTAGATAACTGGTCTGATGGTGGTAGTGATGTTGCGAGATACTCAGGAGCAAGATCTTACGAAGGATCTTATTCTATACGCTTAAGAGATAATTCAGGTACTGCTTCCGCAATGACATCTGAAGTTTATGATTTAACTACATATAACACTGTAGAAGTTGATTTCTATTTTTATTCATATAGTATGGAAAATGGTGAAGATTTTTGGTTAAGATATTACGATGGAAGTTCTTGGCAAACAGTTGAAGTTTGGGCAAGAGGAACTGATTTCGATAACAATACTTTTTATAATGCTAAAGTAGTGTTAAGCAATTCTAATTATAATTTCACATCAAATGCTCAATTCCGATTCCAAGCAGACGCGTCTACAAATAGTGATCATATATATATAGATCAAGTAACTATTAAAGGTACTTCTGGAGTTTTAGCTAAATCAATTAACGTTGCTTCTAGCAACTCTTCTTTAACTGAATTAGGCTATTTAAACACCAATGAATTTGATGTTTTTGAAGGTGATTTTAAAATGTACCCTAACCCTGTTACTGGAAACACATTAAATTTAAGGTTACAAGATTCAGAGGTAGAAAATATAACTTATCGAATAATTTCTTTACTAGGTCAAGAAATTTCAAAAGGTTATTTAAATAGTAATCAAATTCAAGTTAACGAATTAAAAACTGGTGTTTACATTCTTGAAATTAATGACGGAGAAGAAATTATGACTCAAAAATTTATAAAGAAATAAATCAATAGATTTTTATTAGAATTAAAGTTATAAAATCTCAGAATAAACCATGGTTTATTCTGAGATTTTCTTCATTAACTTGGGTTTAATTTTCAATACCCCCATCAAAAAAAGTTTTAAAACATAAATAACCAACACAACAACACATTAAAAAAATTCAAAATTTTATCATAATACATTTCACTTTGCTTTATCTTAAATCTATTGATTATCGTTACAACAAATACTTCAATCACCTATCAAAGTAATGTATCAATAATTGGTTAGGATAAATTCAATTTTTAAGAACTCATTTTAGAGTTTTTAAAGATTAATTTTACTTCCAGTGTATTATCTAAATGGTTCCATAATCATTTTAGAATAAGCATCTGTAACTAAAGATAAGCACATCAATTTTATCGATTTCCTACTAGATAAGTAACATCTTCAAAGCTGTTTAAATCATTCGAAGATTAACTGTTCAATGAGATTCCTATGCTTTCTATATCAATGATACGAGTTAGTAGTAAAATGATTACTTGATCGTGGAATTCTCTTCTCACTCTGCTAAATAAACTACTAGAAATTTCAAACTTAAACTATAGTCCTTCTGAGTATACTTTACATAACTCTTGTTCATTACACTTAAAATTTAGTGTAACGATATTTCAGGACGAGACATTAATTTAAAACAAAAAAACTCAGATGAAATCATCCAAGTTTTTTTGTTTGTTTAAGTAATTTATTTATTATCAAAATAAAGAAGTGATAACCTCATCAATTGTTATCCCTTCAGCTTCAGCCTTATAATTCTTAACCACTCTGTGAGATAAAATTGGAACTGCAACCTTTTGAACATCTTCAATATCTGGAGAATACTTACCATTTACAGCAGCATTAGCTTTAGCTGCTAAAATTAAGTTTTGCGAAGCTCGAGGTCCTGCTCCCCAATCGATATATTTTTTAACAAATTCTGTAGCTTTATCAGATTTTGGTCTAGTTTTTCCAACCAAACTAACTGCATATTCTACTACATTGTCTGCTACAGGTATTTTACGAATTAGTTTTTGTATTTCTACAATCTCTTGGGCATTAAATAAAGCATTAACTTTTTGCTCTTTGGTAGTTGTTGTGTTTTTAACAACTTCCACTTCTTCATCAAACGATGGATAATCTAAGTTTATAGAAAACATAAAACGATCTAATTGAGCTTCTGGTAATGGATAGGTTCCTTCTTGCTCAATAGGATTCTGTGTAGCTAATACAAAAAAAGGCAAATCTAATTTATAATGATGTCCTGCAATTGTAACAGAGCGCTCCTGCATCGCTTCTAACAAAGCTGCTTGAGTTTTTGGAGGTGTTCTATTAATCTCATCTGCAAGAATAATATTAGAAAAAATAGGACCTTTTATAAACTTAAATTTTCTAGACTCATCTAAAATCTCACTACCTAAAATATCGGAAGGCATTAAATCAGGTGTAAACTGTATTCTATTAAAATTTAAACCTAATGCATCTGATATTGTATTAACTAATAAAGTTTTTGCTAAACCCGGTACACCTATTAAAAGTGAATGACCTCCACAAAAAATAGATAATAAAGAAAAATTAACCGCCTCTTTTTGACCAATAATTACTTTACCTATTTCCTGCTGTAACTGTTGATATTTAGTTACTAAATTATTAACTGCCGTAACGTCTGACATTATTGATTTTCTTTTTTCCAGTTAGATTTAAAAGTACATTTCTTGTAATCACTTCCTATCTTAACATAAGTTTCTAATATTTTGTCTTTTGACCATTTAGCAATTGTTTCTTCTTTTTTCTTTACTAGAGCTAGTTTCTGAACTTTTACATAATCATTAACTAAATCTGCTTTATGAGTATTCGTTCTATTTCTCATGTAAAGCAATTTATACATCTTCTCTCCTGCTCTAGTTTCATCGTAGAAAACTTCTGAAAACTCTCCTTTTTTTAATTCGTTAATTCTTCCATACAAAGCTGGATCCATTCTAGTTAAATCAAAAGTAGATTCTCCTGTATATGGATTTAAAATTAGTCCTCCACTATTTTTTGTTTCATCATCTTGTGAATGATCATTTACAGCTTTATCAAAAGTTAACTCACCAGCAATAATATCTTTTCTAATTTGCTCTAATTTCTCTTTAGCGTCATTAAGTTTACTCTCTTCAATTTCAGGTTTCATAACAATATGAGAAACTTCTCTACCGTTACCTTTAATTTTATGTAATAAAATGATATGATAACCAAAAATTGTTTTAAAAGGTTCAGATATTTGTCCTTCATCTAAAGAAAAAGCAACTTCTTTAAACTCTTTTATGAACTGTGTATCTTTAGTAATAGTTCCCAAATTACCTCCATTTCTAGCTACAGAAGGATCATTTGAATTTACGATTGCTTTTAACCTGAAACTCGCATCATTCTCTTCTACATCTTTCTTAATCTCGTTAAGTTTCGCTATAATCCTTTCATTTTCCTCTTTAGTTGGTTCAGCTTTTAAAACAATTTGTGCTAACTCAACTTCTGCTGGAAATTCAGGTAATTCATTTTTCTCTTTTAAGCCATTAAAATATAAACGAACTTCTTCTGGAGTTAAATCTACATCACCCGTAATTTTTTGTTGTTCCTTTTCTATTAAGATTTCTTCTTTTTGAACACGTTCTAGTTCTTTAATTAAATCTTCTTTATCATTAAATCCATAAACTTCAATAGCCTTCTTTTCTCCGCCATGCTGTCTTATGAAGAAATCAATAGTTCTCTTTACTCTATCATCAATTTCAGCTTTTGATGCAGTAACACTATCTACAACAGCATGATGTGCAAGTAATTTACGATCCATCAATTGCTCTAACATTTGACAATCGGTAATTTTTATTTTCCCTTCACTTTGCGTTTCAATTTCTTTTTTAAATTTTTCAATATCAGAATCTAAAACAACATTTTTACCAACAACAACAGCTACACCATCAATCTTATTTTTTTGAGCTCCAACAAAAACTGGTGCCAATCCTAAGATAATTAAAATACTAATACTCTTTAAATTCATTGTTTTTAATTGCATCATTAATCAACGTTTTTTCTATCTCTCTTACTAATTCTATCTTACGTTTATGTAAAATAAGTTGTTTTATATTATTTCTAATGTAGCTTAAAGGAGCTATTTCATTTCTCTTTAACACATTATTCACAGCGACCAAATATACTCCTAAACTATCTTCTTTCTGAATGAATTTGGATTTTTTTAACAGTTTTTCTTTTGATTCATATCTAAATGGTGGAATTTTTAACAAAACATCATCATAGCTTACCCAAGATGAATCTCTCAACATATAATCTTTAAAATTTATTGTCAGATTTTCTAAGTCCTCTAAATCTTCTATAGTAGTAGATTGAAACTTTTTTACAGCTTCTTGTTTATCTAAAAAATCTTTACCAAAATAAATATATTTAAGTTGTAATAATTCTTCGTTTAACCTAAAATTATCTTTATTATTTGTATAATATTTTTGTATAGATTCTTCTGAAATTAAAGTATCTAATTGCTGATTAATTAAAGATTCTTTATATCCATTAATGTACAAGCTTTCTTTATAATTTTTAACCAGCTCGTTTATTTGTTTATTATTTACGTCCGAAATATTCTCTTCTGCCTTTTTTAATAATAATTGTTGTTTAGCCCAAGTGTTAATGTAACTTTTAATTAATACTAAACTATCATTTTTAGAAGTTCCTTTTGGCACAACATTAACTACATCTGAAAGATATAGATTCACCTCTCCAACAGACGCAACTATAGGTTCATTTATAGCACCTGTATCTTTGGTAGATATAAAGTCTTTAATTTTATCGCATGAAAGAAGCGTTAAAAAACAAAATGTAAAAATGATTTTTCTCACTAACTTATATTATTGCTTGTAGGCTTTTTTTACTCGTTTTAAAACTCTTTTATTAATTTTTACTTTATTGGATGCTTTTAAATTATTAATCCAAATATCCTCTAAATGATTTTGATAATCACTTATTACTTCTCCTTTAACCTTCTCTATATCTTCACTTTTATAATTTGCTTTATTTTCATTAAAAAAAGTTAATAAACCTTTATCTTCCTTTTGAGATTTATTCCAAACTTTTAATTGCATTAAATCAAACAATAACAAACCATCTTTGTATTCTTGAAGCGTGTTTTTATATTCAGGAAATATATTTTCTAAATTATTCTTATAATAATTTAAAATTTCTCTATCTTTAAATTTAGACCATAAATTGTCTACAGAAAGATATTTCTTATTTTTTGCAAAATCTAAAAAATCATTTAATTTGATTTTTTTATTTTGAATAGTATATACAACTGAAATAGAATCTTCTTTTGTTAATTTTTCTTCTTTTATTAATTTCTCTATTAACAAACTTTTTTCAGATGGTTTATAATCTTTATTTAACTTTTTAATTAAACGTTGAGTTGATAAATTACCTCTGTTACTTGTTCTTATTTTTCGTTTTAAATCCTCTTCAATTTCTTCAAAAGACTGAACAGGATATTTTTTAAGCAACTTTACAATATGCCATCCAAAACGGGTTTGAAAAGGTTTACTTATTTCATTCTCCTTATTTAATTCCATTACGGCATTTTCAAAAGGTAAAACCATTCTACCAGAACCAAATCTTGGTAACTTGCCTCCATAGTTTGCAGAACCTTTATCTTCAGAATACTTCTTCGCTAAATTTTCAAAATTAGCTCCTTCTAGTATTTGCTGATAAATAGAATCAACTTTAGCTTTTCCTTTAGCTTCTATATCACGTATTAAAATATGTGCCGCTTCAACCTCTCCTCTTGATTTTCTTTTATCAGTAACTTTTAAAATATGGTATCCAAATCTTGTCCCAAAAGGTTTAGAAATTTCACCTACTTTTGTTTTATAGGCTGCATCTTCAAACTGATATACCATTCTAAAAGCAGAAAAATAACCTAAATCTCCTCCATTAATTTTTGCTGATGGATCACTAGAAACTTCTTTTGCTACTTTTTCAAAAGCTTCTCCATTTACAATCCTTTTTCTAATTTCTTCTAGTTTTTTCTTTAAAGAAATAGAATCTTTTTTACTACTTTTTTTAGGGTAAGCTAATAATATATGGCTAACTCTTACTTCTTCAATAGTTCTTTCATAAGCTTCTTTTACCATTTTTTTCTTGAATTCATCATCATGAAGATAAGGCGTCATTAATTGATTTTTATATGAATTCAATTCATTTTTATAAGTCTTAGAAGTATCTAATTTTAACTTATAAGCATCAATTAATTTCAGCTTATAGTTAATAAAAAGATCTAAATTCTTATCTACATCTTTTTCTTCTTCTTTTATTTGATCTAAATTCTTCTCATAAACTCTTTTAAACTCAGAAACATAGACTGGTTTATCATTTATAGTTAAAAGAACTTCATCTTTTTGTGCAAAAAGAAAACAAGAAATAAAAAGTGAAATTATAGTAATAAGAGTCGTTTTCATAAGGTTTTATAATGATATAATGCCTTCTATTTTTTCGGCTTGTTGATAATAAGAGATTACTTCATCTGCGTTAGAAACGTTCAAGTGAATAGATACACTCGTATACTTTCCAGATCTAGATTTCCTAGTATTAATTACAGCGCCCCCTTTGTTAAAAATATCTTGAACTTGTTCCACCTTATCATCTTCACTAGGAACTATAAATTTATATAAATATTTAGTAGGAAATTTAGTCGTTTCGTTTAATTTTTCTTTCAAATTTGCATAAAATGCTTCTCTATCAGACATAGTTTAATTACATAAATTAATTTAAGCTTGTGTTCAAGCTACACCTTCATTATAAAAATTGAACACAAAATTACACTATTTATTATATTTAACTTACGAATCTAGTATTTTTGCGTCATGCAACAAAAAATTGTTTTTATTGGCGGACCAGGCACAGGAAAATCTTCAGTTTTAAGATACTTAAAAAGAAGAGGTTACAAATGTATGCCTGAAGTTTCTAGAGAAGTAACTAGAGAAGCACAAGAACAAGGTATCGATCAACTTTTTCTTACAGATCCTCTTTTATTTAGTTATAAATTACTTGAAGGTAGAGAAAAACAATACATAAATGCAGATAAATCTAGCAAAGAAATTGTTTTTTTTGATAGAGGAATTCCTAGTGTTCATGCTTATTTACAATATTTTAATACTGAAGTACCCGAAGTTTTTTTAGAAAAAAGCAAAAAATACAGATACACCAAAATATTTCAATTCTTACCTTGGAAAGATATTTACAAATCTGACAATGAACGTTACGAGACTTTTGAACAAGCTGAAAAAATTAGTAAGTTTTTAAATAAAGCGTATTCGGATTTAGGTTATGAAATTATTAATGTTCCTTTTGATAGTGTTAGAAACAGATGCTTCTTTATCTTGAATAATATTTAAATCGTGAATAGCCCAGTAGATATATTAAAAAGATATTGGGGTTTTGATACATTTAGAACACAACAATTAGAAATAATTGAATCTGTTTTAAATGATAAAGATACAATAGCTTTACTTCCAACTGGTGGAGGAAAATCAATATGTTATCAAATTCCTGCGCTTATAAAAGAAGGAATTTGTGTTGTAGTTTCTCCTCTTATTGCGTTAATTAACGATCAAATTAATAGTTTAGATGCAAAAGGGATTAAAGCTTTTCATATTCCTGCTGGAAGTTCTCAAGATGAAGTCGTTCGTATTTTTGATAATCTTAAATTTGGAAATTATAAATTTTTATACTTATCTCCAGAACGAATTCAATCTAAATTCATTCAAGAAAAAATAAAACAATTACCAATTTCTTTTTTCGCTATTGATGAAGCTCACTGTATTTCTGAATGGGGACATGATTTTAGACCATCGTACGCAGAATTATCTATTTTAAAAGAACTAAAAAACGATACGCCGATTATAGCTTTAACTGCTACAGCTACCAAAAAAGTTTTAGTAGATATAGATAGTACGTTACAGTTAAAAGAACCTATTCTTTTTAAAAAGTCATTTTATAAACCAAACTTAAGCTATCGTATTTTAAAGAGTGAAGATAAATTATACAGACTCAAAGAAATATTTACCAAAATAAAATCTCCTGCAATAGTTTATGTGAGTTCTAGAAAAAAAACTGTAGAAATTTCAAACTTTTTAAATGCAAATGGTTTTAAATCTGCTTCATATCATGCTGGTTTATCAGCTATAGAAAAAGAAGTAGCTTATAAAGGTTGGATGACTAACAGAACTCCTATTATGGTAGCCACAAATGCCTTTGGTATGGGAATAGATCGTCCGGATGTTAAAGTTGTTATACATTATAATATTCCTAGTTCTATAGAAAACTATGTACAAGAAGCCGGTAGAGCTGGAAGGAATAGTGACAATTCGTATGCTATAACATTAACGAATGAAAGTGATATAAAACTTACTTTAAATCTTTTTGAAAGTTCTCAACCTACTCTAAAAGAAATAAAATTTACTCACGCTAAATTATATCAGTACTATCAAATCGCAAAAGGAGAATTGGTAGAAACAGGCTTCGATTTTAATATTTTAGAATTCTGTAATGTATATAACTTACCTACCAGAAAAGTATTTAACATCCTTCAAATATTGAATAACTTTGGGATTATTGAGTTAAATCATTTTAGTCAGAAGAAATCTACATTACAATTTTTAATTCATCATAATCAATTAAATTCTTATAAGTCTGCTAATGGTAAGAAAATTAAGTTTATTGATACACTTTTACGAATGTATGGTGGATTATTTGAACAAGAAGTACAAATAAATGAATTCACTATTGGAAAACTTGTAGGAATTACTTCTACGAGAGTTATTGATATTCTCAATGAATTACATATAGATCAAATTATTAATTATAAAAAATCTTCAAAAAACAGTACTTTATATTTTTTACATCCAAGAGAAGATGATTTAACAATAAATAGGTCATCCAAGAAAATTACCCAGCTATTAAGTTATAAGCATGAAAAAATTAAAAACCTAATTCAATTTATTGAAAATGATACTGTTTGTAGAAGTGTTCAACTCCTCTCCTATTTTGGAGAAGAAAATCCTAAAGTATGTAACACATGCGATGTTTGTTTAAGAAAAGAAAAAATTATTGATGTCTCATCTCAAATATTAAATCTTATTAAAGAACGAACAGAAATATCTTCAAGAGAAATCTGTCAAATATTAAATTATAAAGAAAGAGACATTTTAATACATTTGCGAAAATTACTTGCGGAAGAAAAAATTAAAGTAACAAATTATAACACGTATTTACTTGTATAAATGAAAGATTTAAGAATTGTTTTTATGGGAACTCCAGATTTTGCAGTTACCATTTTAAAAAAACTTGTAGAGCAAAACTACACTATTATTGGAGTAATTACAGCTCCTGATAAACCTGCTGGTAGAGGAAGAAAACTTAACGAGTCTGCAGTAAAAAAATATGCAGTTTCTCAAAACCTTAAAGTTTTACAACCAAAAAACTTAAAAGCTGATTCATTTGTTCAAGAATTAAGTGATTTAAATGCCGATTTACAAATTGTAGTCGCGTTTAGAATGTTACCCACTGTGGTTTGGAAAATGCCAAAATATGGTACATTTAATTTACATGCATCTTTACTACCTGAATACAGAGGTGCAGCTCCAATTAATTGGGCTATAATAAATGGTGAAACCAAAACAGGTGTGACTACTTTCTTTATTGATGATAAAATTGATACAGGAGAAATTATTTTACAAAAAGAAATTGATATTACTCCCAATGAAATCGTTGGTGAACTACATGACAAATTAATGTATTTAGGCGCCGATTTAGTTGTAGAAACTGTCGACTTAATTGCTTCGGAAAATGTAACAACAACAAAACAGCCTGAACTAGAAGAAAAAGCTGCACCTAAATTATTTCCTCACAATTGTAAAATAGATTGGTCTAAATCTTTAAACGAAATCTATAATCATATTCGTGGATTAAATCCATACCCTGCAGCTTGGACTACAATAATAAATGGTGAAGATGAGATTTCCGCAAAAATTTATGGAGTTTCAAAGCAAAAAGAGAATCATAATATTGAAATAGGCACAATATTAACAACCAAGAAAGAAATAAAAGTAGCGGTTAAAGATGGCTTCTTAATTATTAATGAAATAAAAATTTCTGGTAAGAAAAAACTAGATGCTGCTAGTTTATTAAATGGATTTACATTTATTGATAAAGCTAAGGCGCTGTAACCCTTTATTCATAAGGGATACAGCGTATTTTAACTTTTTTTCCTTATGGTTATTAACAAATCAAGGGTTTTTATTAACAAAATCTTGGTTTTTTAGAGCTGTAACTTGCACAATACCCCATTAAATCTATATTTGTTAAGCGTTAAAGCAAAAAATTTATTAATTAATTTTAAAATCTACAAATTATGAACAAGTCTGAGTTAATCGACGCAATGGCTGCTGATGCAGGAATTTCTAAAGCTGCTGCTAAAGCTGCATTAGATTCTTTAACTAACAATGTAACTAGCGCTTTAAAGAAAGGTGATAAAGTAGCTTTAGTTGGTTGGGGAACTTGGTCAGTTTCTCAAAGAGCTGCAAGAAGCGGAAGAAACCCTCAAACTGGAAAAGAAATTCAAATCGCTGCTAAGAATGTTGTAAAATTTAAAGCAGGTGCTGGTTTAAGTGATTCTGTAAACTAATAATCAAGCACTAAACAAGTATACAGGCGTCCAATTTTATATTGGACGTTTTTTTTGTAACATATTAAAAGAGTTATTGTCTTTAGAATAAATAAGTAAACTATTTAAATCATGAGAACAATTACAACATTACTACTACTTTTTACAAGTTCTTTATTAATCGCACAAAAAACTGTAAATGCAACAGAAATTTTAAAGACTATAGAAAAAGAAGAAAATATAACTATTTCTAACGCTACCATAGTAGGGGTTTTAGATTTAACCTATATGAATAAAGCTTTACCAAATCTACCCAAAAGAAAGAGATGGTGGAATAATGGTGGTTCAAATACTATTGAAAAACAAATTGTAAGTAAAATTTCATTTATTAATTGTGTTTTTGAGGATGATGTTTTGGCATACATACCTCATGAAGATAGCGGATATACGTTTGTTGCTAATTTTGAAGATGATGTAACATTTAGAAATTGTACCTTCGAAGGAAAATCGATGTTCAAATACTCTGACTTCGAATACAATACAGATTTCAGTGGCTCTAAATTTTTAGAAGATACTACTTTCAAATATGCCTCTTTTGATAAAGATATTAGCTTTAAAAACACAAACTTTGATGAACCAGCTACTTTTAAATATGCAAAATTTAGAAAATTTGTAAGTTTTGCTAATTCAATTTTTCAAGAAACAACAACATTTAAGTATACAGAATTTAACGGAGGGGTTTCTTTTAATAATGTAAAATTCGAAGAAGATTTAAATATCAAGTACATGGAAGTATCTGGAGAGTTTGATATAAAAAATATGATTGTGAATTACGATATTGATTCTAAATACACTAAAATAAATGGCAGAAGTTTTAACAGCTATTTATTCAAGAAATAAATAAGTAAACCATTTTACCTAAAACAAAGAAGTTTAGCTCTCGCTAAACTTCTTTGTTTTTTTACTTCCTTCATAAAGCTCATACTTTACAAATCGACAATCTAAATCACCGTTTTTAATAGGTAATCTTTTAGATGTTCTTAACCCTACAAACTTTAAAGCATTAAAATCAGAAGTAATTAACCAAGCAGTAGAATTAGGATATCCATGTTTTAAAGTATCACCAATGCTTCTGTAAAATTCTTCAATATTAATATTTAAACGCTCACCATAAGGTGGATTAAACAATATTGTAGTTTTACCAAATACTTCTTTTTTAGAATTAAAGAAGTTCACATGATGAACTCCCACAAACTCTTCTAAATTAGCATTAATTATATTTTGCTTTGCTTTCTTTACAGCAGAAGGAGCTTTATCAAACCCCATAATTTTAAAATGTGCATTACGAATTTTCTTCAATAAAGAATCTTGAATTATAAAGTATAAATCCTCATCGTAATCCTTCCAATTTTCAAAAGCAAAATGTTTTCTATTGATATTTGCAGGAATATTATTTGCAATCATGGCTGCTTCTATCAATAAAGTTCCAGAACCACACATCGGATCTATAAAGTTTTCTTCTCCTTTATATCCAGAAAGCAAAATTAATCCAGCTGCTAAAACCTCATTAATTGGCGCTATATTAGTTGCACTTCTGTATCCTCTTTTATGTAACGATTCACCTGAACTATCTAAAGAAATTGTTAACCATTCTTTATGAATATGAATATGAATCTTTACATCTGGGTATTTTAAATCTACATTCGGTCTTTTTTGATACTTATGCATAAAATAATCTGCAATAGCATCTTTAGATTTTAATGATATATAATGAGAATTAGATGTAAAATTTCTAGAATAAACAACAGCATCTATAGCAAAAGTACCATCTACATCTAGTAAACGTTCCCATTTAACACGTTGAATTGCTTCATATAAATCTTCTTCATCAAAAACTTTACTACGTTTAATAGGTTTTAAAATTCTAATTGCTGTTCTTAATGCAATATTTGCTTTATATAAAAAACCTTTATCTCCTCTAAAATGTACACTTCTAATTGCTTCTTTTACCTCTCTAGCACCTAGTTTTCTTAGCTCATCGGCCAAAACACCTTCTAGCCCAGAAATGGTTGTCGCAACCATTTTAAAATCTTTATCCATCTACGCTGTCTTAGATTGCAAAAATACATTTTAATTATTGTGTTTTTAGATAATAATTCAGGAAAGAAAAATGTAAGTTTTCATTACTTTTGCGTCCATATTATTTATGAAGACAAAAGATTGGTTCAGTTCATGGTTTGACACACCATATTATCATACATTATACAAGCACAGAAATGATGAAGATGCGCAAGTATTTATGAAAAATATTACAGCGCATTTACAGTTACCTGCTTCTGCTCATATAGCAGACTTACCTTGTGGAAAAGGAAGGCACTCAATTTTTTTAAATTCTTTAGGATATAAAGTAACCGGAGGTGATTTAAGTAAAAACAGCATTGATTACGCAAAAAAATTTGAAAATGACACTTTAAGCTTTGAAGTTTGGGATATGCGTAAAATGCTTGAAAATAAATACGATGCTATTTTTAATCTATTTACAAGTTTTGGTTATTTTGATGATGATAAAGAAGATCTTCAGGTTTTAAAAGCAATGAAATCTGGATTAAAAAAAGATGGAGTTTTAGTTTTGGACTTTTTAAATGTTATTAGAACAGAACAATTACTTGTAAAACAAGAAATAAAAACTATTGACAATATCGAATTTCATATAAAACGTGAAATTAAAGACGGATTTATCTTTAAGCATATTAATTTTAAAGCTGATAGCAAAAAACATTCATATACAGAAAAAGTTAAATTCTTAAGTTTTGATAAAATGAAAAGGTACTTTGATACTGTGGGATTAGAAATTATTGATACTTTTGGCGATTACAATTTAAACCCTTTTGAGGAACAAAATTCTAATCGATTAATTTTAGTAGCTAAATGAGTTATTTACTCTTAATTGGAGCTGTTTTATTTGGAGGTATATTTGTACTTTATAAAAAACCTAACAAACTATACACTAGATTATTACTAGCTTTCAGTGGTTCATATTTATTATCTGTAACCATTTTACATTTACTTCCTGAGGTATACACGAATACTCAAGACGAGCACCGATTACACACTTTCGGTATTTTAATTTTAATAGGAATCCTAATCCAGTCTATTTTAGAATCTTTCTCTAAAGGAGCAGAACATGGACATGTGCATTTACACTCTAACTCTAACACTTTTCCATGGTTACTTTTTATCAGTTTATCATTACATGCTTTTTCAGAAGGCTTACCTATTCATAATTCAAATGATAATTTACTATGGGCTATAGTTGTTCATAAAATACCTATTGCCATAATTTTAACTACTTTCTTTTTACATTCTAAGTTTTCAAAATTAAAAACTTTCTTCTTCCTTTTCTTATTTAGCCTCATGAGTCCTATTGGTTATTATTTAGGAGAAACCATAAACTGGATACAACATTATCATCAAGAAATTACCTCGTTAATTATAGGTGTATTTTTACATATTTCTACAATTATTTTATTTGAAAGCTCTGAAAATCACAAATTCAATCTTCAAAAATTCACAGCTATTTTATTAGGTATTATACTGACTATTTTTACTTTACACTAGTTTTTTTTAATATTTTAGTTGGATAAAAATTAAAATATGAAAAAAACACTACTCCTAACTCTATTTTTATTTGCATTAGTTTTTACTAGTTATATTGATATTTCAGATGAGAATATAGAAGTGAACAATCTCAATCTCCCCTTTGATCCAATGGTTCCTGAATCTAAAGATGGAAGTATAAATATTGACCACTAAACGTAATTTTACTTAAAAATAAGTAAAAAAATATACCTATTTATAGGTATATAATAGGTATTTAAAAGAAACTAATTTTGAAAAATCAACGAATCAAACAATGAAGTTAGAATGTCTAGTTCTATTATTAAATTAACATATTTAACATTTGTATTATTTTATTTTCATACTTTTTCTCAAGAAAAATATACAATAAAAGATCTTCAGAAAAATTTTTCTTATGAAGAATTAAAGAAGATTTTATACCATCGAAAAGATTCTATAATACCATTAAATGATTCTTTAAAATCTTTAATCATAAAAGATAAATACTCTGAAATTGCTAATTTAATATCATTTGACAAAATTAAACAAGCTATATCTATTTACGATTACGATAATAGATTAGACATAGAAGATGTTATTTACTCTAAGGTAAAACAAAATGCGCAAGGTGTTGGAATTTTAGTAAACTATGAAGATTTTAATGATAATTATGAAGGCTTCTTAAAATTTAAAAAAGAAAATGATTCTTTATTAAAAACTGCTCCGTTTATATTTAAAATGAATAAAAAATATATTTTAAATACTAAAACATTACAGAGGAGATATTATAATCTTTGTAATTCTATTAGATTTATAAAACAACCTTCTCTTACAAACTCCTGTACTTCTTTTGCTATTTCTGATAAATATATTTTAACAGCGGCTCATTGTGTTAAAGATAAAAACCTGAGTAAAATGCGAATAGCTTTTAACTACATTAAAACAGGAGATAACTACGGAAAGACTATTAATAAAAATGATATTTATCGTATAAAATTAATTCATATAGGAAAACTAGGAGAAGATTATGCTGTTTTAAAAATTAAAGGTCTTTGGAAAAAGTTACCGCAAAAACGTCATTTAAAATTCAATCTTGAATATGATTATAACACAGATGAAAACCTATATTTACTTGGACATCCATTAGGATTACCTATGAAATTTAGTGATGATGCTAAACTAAAAAATAAAATTGGAAATTATTTCATTGCCAAAATTGATGCTCACAGTGGAAATTCTGGATCACCAGTTTTTAATCAAAAAAATGAAGTTATAGGCATATTATCTGGAGGAAGCTCTGTAATTTTTAGAATAAGCGAAAGAAGAAATTGTAAAACATGGGGAATATGTAATTATAGTTTATGTGAAGGCGAAAAAATTTTTAAAATAGGACGATTAAGGGAATTATTAACTAAATTAAACATAAAACAATGAGAAATCTTTATAAACATTTATTAAAAATCTTTTTCTACTCAACAACTATTATTATATTAATGAACTGCTCATGTTTAAAATGTGAAAATACAGAAGGCAGAATGGATAAAGATGGTTCAAATGATTTTAGCTTAAAGTTTAATACAAATAAGAAAGATCAATATCAAATGATTCATGTTGATTTAACACATGACTTTGTCTTATTAGCTAAACCAGATTCAAATATTAATGATAAATCTAAAATTAGATTATTAGCTCGTTTAGCAGAAATTAAAAATTGCGAAAAATATTCTTTAGTTAGCGCAGAATATTTAAGAGCCTGTCCAAATGAAGATCAAGTAATTACACATCACATAAAATTTAGATTAAAAGAAATAAAGAAAGGTAAAGATAAAAGAGTAACCGAACTACCTATTAAAAAAGTTTTTGATTTTAAGAAAAATGAAAATTTAGACATACATATTTTCTATAACAACGAAGCAGATTCAATAAAAACAGGAATGCCAGATAAAAATTGCAAAATTTATAAACCAGTAATTGATGAGAGAATATGTAAATCTGTAATGATAACAAATAATTAATTGAAAAAAATCATATTCATAATACTCATCAAAAGTTGCTTTGTTTACACTCAAAGTTTTAATAAACTTTTAGATAAACTAAACAATAATGATATTGTTTTTATAAAAGATAGTTCATCACACTTCTCCGATGAACTATCTTCTATTGAGTTTAATTATATCGATTTTCAGAAGAAACTTAAATCTAAAGGAAAAATAGATACCTTATTCTTAAAAAAAACTAATAATAAAGAAGGAGAATTAGTACTAAAAAATATAATTTTAGGTGATTTTTATTTAAATTCAATAATATCTCAAGACAGTCTTTCTTTTGATAAGTATAATTTAGCTTTAAATAAAGCAATTACTCTTAATAATTCAGTACTAATTTCTGAAAGTGTAAAAAAAATATTATTTCAACTTTTTAAAAATAGAAAAAACTTAAATCTGCTTCCTAAATATTTAAAGATCTACAGAAAAAACTTATTAAATGTAAATGATAGTGCTACCTATAATTATTTTAAAATTATACATGAATTTAATAAAGATAGCATACAAAAAAGTTTAACTAATTTTAAAATAAATATAAAAACAGCTTTAAAAACTAAAAACAAAATTTTAATCTGTAAGTATTATCAATTTATTGGAATATTATATTTCAGATTATTAAATAAAAAAAAGGAGTTAGAAAATTATCAAACAGCTTTAAAATATATTGAAAATGAAAATTCATATATCTTCAACATTGAAAAATTTGGTTTATACGTTAATATAGCTTCTTCTTTATATGATCAAAAAAAGATTAAACAGGCTTTAATATTTTATGATAAAGCAAGTAAAATTAAAATTCCTTCTTACAGGTTAATTGAAAAAGTCAAATTCAATGATCTGCTGGCTAAAAATTACTTTAAAATTAAAGATTATAAAAGTGCCTTTACCTATTTAAAAAAAGCAAACTCTCACAAAGAAAAACTAAATGAATATAAAAAAGACATTGATTTAAATGATATTGACGTCAAATACAAAACTTTAGAAAAAGAAAAAGAGTTAATTAAGGCCAAACAAAAAAGTCTAATCAGTGAACAAAAGAGAAAAGAAACTTTGGGTTTATTTTACGGGTCATTAATCTTTCTTTTGTTAGGCGGAATTATAGCATATTTAAACCTAAAAAACTCTAGAAAAAAACGCTTATTGGCAGAACAACAAAAAGAATTAGAAAAACAGAAAAACCTCACACTACTTAAAGAACAAGAAATTAACACCATCAATGCAATGGTTACTGGACAAGAAAAAGAACGCGTTCGTATAGCTGAAGATTTACACGACAATATTGGTAGTGTTCTGGCTACTTTAAAACTTCATTTTGAAAACTTAAAACTAAATAGAGAAAAAAAACATTTCAATCAAGATGAATTGTATGAAAAAACTGAAAAATTAATTGATGAAACTTATCTAAAAGTCAGAAGTATAGCTCATGCTAAAAATGCAGGCGTAATTGCTAATCAAGGTTTATTAGTAGCTATAAAAATTATGGCTGAAAAAATTTCTGCTGCAAATCAATTAAAAATTGAAATTATAGATTTTGGCTTAGAGCAACGATTAAATACAAATACAGAACTTACTTTATTTAGAATTATACAAGAACTTACAACAAACATTATTAAACATGCAGAGGCTAGTGAAGCAACCATAAATATTTCTCAGTTTAATGATGCTTTAAATATCATAATTGAAGATAATGGAAAAGGATTTGATCCTAAAAAAATTAAAGCTAAAACAGGAATGGGATTACATTCTATTCAAAAAAGAATAGAACATTTAGAAGGAACTTTTCAAATAGATTCTTCTTCAAAAAGCGGTACTTCAATTATAATGAATATCCCTGTTTAAATACCTAGCAGTAAGTAATTCAATACTATTACGGTTTATTATATTTGAGTAAAACAAATCTGAAAAACATGACAACAATCGTTATTGCAGAAGATCATCAAATGTTGATTGATGGAGTGAAGTCTTTTTTTGAATATGATGAAGAAGTCAAAATAATTGGCAGTGTAAACAATGGTGAAGAACTTATTAGACTTGTAGAATTAAAACAACCGAAGTTAGTTATTACTGATATTAGAATGCCTAAAATGGATGGTATTGCTGCTACAAAAATTATAAAATCTAGATTTAAACATATTAAAGTTTTGGCTTTAACTATGTTTGATCAACCTGATGCTATAAAACAAATGTTAGATGCCGGTGCTTCAGGATATTTATTAAAAAACTCTGGAATAAAAATGTTATCAAAAGCTATTAAAGTTATAGCTGAAGGCAATACTTTTTTTGATCCTAACGTAGCTTTTAATTTTATGAATGATTACATCGATAAAAATGTAACTATTGGTAAATCAGATAAAATTGTTTTATCTAATAGAGAAAAAGAAATTTTACAACATATTGCTAATGGTAAAACATCTAAGCAAATTGCTGAAGATCTTTTTATCGCTAAAACAACTGTTGATACACACAGAAAAAACATGATTCGAAAATTAAATTTAAATAGCGGAAATGAATTGGTAAAGTATGCTATCGATAAGAAATATCAATTTTAACTACTCTTCTACTTCTAACTTTTTTAAATTTTTTTTACGCTTAAATTTCATAACTTAGTCTGATCAATCAAGTATCTTACTATGTTAAAACGTCTGTGTTTTTTTTTAACACTAACATTTTTTGTTTATGCCTGTACTCCTAAAAAAAATAAATCAGAAGTACTAAACGAAATTAAACATCTTCATAAAAAGGCTTTTAAAAACAGAGATTCTACTTTAATAAAGTTAAATAAAGTTAGCAGTTTAATTAAGCTTTATCCCTTTATTAGTGATTCTGTTCAAGCTAAGAATAATTACATGCTGGCTAATTATTATCGATTCAAAAAATCTCATGACTCCGCTGCCATATATTTTCACAAAGCCAAAGATTTTGTAAAAGATAGTATTAAAAACAGACTTGAATTAAAATATTTTTTTAATTGTTGGAAGTTTCATAATGAACAAGGAAACTATGGAGATTGTTTTACTGTAATAAATGATTATAAAAAATTAGTACGAAATGAAGATTCATATTACCAGTACATGCTTGAAAACACTTACAAAAGTAATGGTAATATTAAACAAGCTCTAAAACATAATAAACTTCAAATAAAGGCAAAATTACAAGAAGAAAATAACAGAAATGATATTAGCGAAGATTTTATCATTCAAGCTCAATATGAGTTCAAATTAAACAATAAAAATAGAGCTTTTTTTTTACTAGATAGTATTTCTAAACTTGAAAACAAACTGAATACGAACACTAAACATAATTTATTTAGAGAACTTGGTATTCATAAATTTTACGAGAAAGATTACGCTAATTCAGTAAAATATTATTTAAAAGCTTTGTATTTTTTATCAAAAAGCACAAATAATATAAATTCAAAAAATGAAATTGCAGGATTACATAAAAATATTTCAGAAAGTTATATTCATTTAAAAAAACTTCAAAAGGCTAAAAAACATCTAGATTCGGCTAAAAACTTAATAGATAACAACATAAAATCTACAACTATTCGTAGCATTTTACAAACACAACTTCACCTTTCATTTTTAACAGATAAAAATATCGATCAAGTAAACATAAACTTAGATAGCTTATACAGCTATCAAAAAAATAAGTATAATAAAAAAATTGAAAATGAACTTATTGAACTAAAAAAAGCGTCTGAAAGAGAAAAGAAAATTATTGCAGAAAAAAAAGAACTAGAAATAAAAAATTTAAAAAGATTATATGGTTTAATGGTACTTGTGGTAATTTTTATTACTTCTGGATATTTATTTTACAAGCAACGTAAATACAAATTTGAAAAGCAAAATTTACAAATGCAACAACGCCTATTGAGATTACAAATGAATCCACATTTTACATTCAATACATTATACGCTATTCAAAACAAAATAGAAGAAACGCCTAAATTAGCAACCAAATATCTTTTAAAATTTTCTCGTTTACTAAGATTAATTCTTGAAAATTCAACACAAAACTATATTCAGTTAAATGAAGAAATAGAAGCTTTACAAAAATTTATAGAATTACAACAATTGCGTTTTCCTGAAACCTTTAATTTTCAACTTAATTTAATAAATTTAGAACAAGATGATTTAATCTTCATTCCACCAATGTTAATTCAACCTTTTATTGAAAACAGTATAGATCATGGTTTATCAGATATAAATTATCTGGGAAGAGTTACATTACATTTAGCTCGTAAAAATGAAACTTTGTTATGTACAATTGAAGATAACGGAAATGGATTATCTGACTATAAAAAAAACTCAAAAATATCTTCAACAAAACTTATAGATAGTTATTTAAAGAAGGTTATAAAAAAAGGAGTTACAATCAAAAATAAATCAAAAGAATCAGGTGTTCTAGTAACATTTGAAATACCATACAAACTCTCAGATAATGATTAAAGCAATAATAATTGATGATGAAGAACATGTAAGAGTCGATATTAACAAAAAGATACAACAAAACTTCTATAATAAAATTAACGTTACAGGCGAAGCATCTAATGTTGATGATGCAGTTTTAATTATAGAAAAAGAAAAACCAGATTTACTATTTCTTGATGTTAATTTAGGACAACAAACTGCTTTTAATATTTTAAATCAATTAGCCTACAAAGATTTTGAAATCATTTTTATTACGGGTTATGATAAACATGCCATTAAAGCTATAAAAGTTGGAGCCTTAGATTATATATTAAAACCTATAGATGATGAAGAATTTGTAAAAGCAGTAGAACGAGCAATACTACAAAACACCAGAACAAATGAATTAGAGAAATCTATTGAAGTTACTAATGATTTTTTTAATGAAATTAGCACAAATAAACGTATAGTTTTAAAAACTGCCGATACAGTATTTGCCATTCATGAAGATGATATATTATATTGTAAATCTGATGGTAATTACACTACTTTTTACACAGCAATTACAGATAAAATTGTAATTACAAAATCTGCTAAAAAAGTAGAAGAATTGTTATCTGAACAAAAATTTATTCGTTGCCATCAATCTTATTTGGTAAATAAAAAACATGTAATTAAATATAATAAAAAAGGGTTTTTAGTACTTAAAAACGAAATAAAAATCCCAGTTTCATCCAGAAGAAAAGATTATACACTTGACAAAATATTTTAATCACATTTGAAAAACACAACAACAAATTTGAAAATTATAAATACCTATTTAAAATTGATATTTTAATCAAAATCTGTAATTCGTAATTTGTCAGATCATTCAAATATAAAAATCTAGTAAAATGAAAATAACAAAATTACTTTTTGTTTGTATTATATTTATTACTATCGCTTGTAATAATGACGCTAATGATTTAGAAATTTTCACTAATGAACAACAAAAATATGAATTACACGGAAAACTTATTAATTCTTTTCAAATAGATACTATAAGTATTTTTCAAAAGAAACTACAATGGATTTCTTACATAAGTGCACAAGTTATAATGAAAGAATCTTCGAACAGGATAGAATTATTTAATCACTTACAAGGACGAGAAACAATTACTTTAAATGAATTAATTGGAGAAGATTCTAATTTAAATTTTAAAACTGAATTCTTAAATATTCTTAGAGAACATATCGACTTATCTCCTCCCGATAGAGACCCAATACACGGAACACAATCACCTCCAAAACCATTAATCACTTGTGAAGATGACTTAGGAGATTGCTTGTTTCCTGGAACTGTAAACCTAACAGAAATTGCTGTACAATTCTTTTTACAATCTGTTTTAGAACAAAACTGTATAGAATTATATTTTCCTGAAGGATTATCTCCTTTAATAAATATTAATTTACCTTATTCAATTACATCTACAGCACATCCATTAAATCATAATAGTTTTAATTTTGGATATCATCATTCATCAACAGTTTCTAGTCGAAGCGATGATAATGGTGTAACAGAAACTTATATGATAAATACTAGTTATTTAGATATACTAAATGATAATGTCATAGTAGCAAGGCCCTATATAAATGAAACAAACTGTATTTATCCAGAATATTTACTAATTAATTTTCATATATTTTTACAATAGTAAATAACCTACAAAGTATAAATTTATTAAAAAGAGAACTCGAAAATTGAATTCTCTTTTTTAATAAGAACGTTTTTGAAAAAAAATAATACACTTTTGAATTTCATATTGCTTGTTGAACTTATTAATTGAATTTTTACTTCATAATAATTAAAAATCAACACTTATGAGAAAAACAATTTTAAATCTAGGGAAAACGTTGAACAAAAAACAGCAAAAAGAAATAACAGGTGGGATTATTTCAGCAATTCTTCCAAATGGTTGCGGAAATAGTACATGTGGTACTGGTTGTCCTTCTAACCAAGAATGTGTGCAAATTTTCTGTGGACCTAATGGACCATTTGATCATGTTTCTTCTGAGTTTCAATGTATAGATATAATTAACCACAAGTAAACAAAAAACAATCTTTATGAAAAATTCAATATTAAATTTAGGTAAAGCATTAAATAGAAAAGAACAACAACAAATTAGTGGGGGTTTTGGAAGAGGAACTTGTCCTCAATATTCTGCTCAACAATGTACATCTTGTGGTGGTTTTTCTCTTTCTAATGGATGTTGCTTAGGAACAGCAGAAACACATTGCTGTTTAACTGGCACTTGTGAATAAAAAAACTTAATGAAAAGAAAATTTTATTTGAAGATATACTCCTCTAATATGGAGTATATCTTTTTTTTATAAAAAGGATAAATATTTAAATAAATATTAACTAATTGATTATTAATAATTGAATTTAAAAGTTTAGCTTTAAAATATTCTTATCGCGAAGAAATAGACATGAAACTGTGAATGTCTTTAAAATAATCACAGAATATTAATTTTCTAAAAAGTCTTAAATATGAAAAAAGTATTCGAAATCGGGAAAAAACTAAGTAAACAAAAACAATTAGAAATTTTAGGTGGATTTGATCCTGTACCTATTGCTTCTACTTGTGATTATCATTCTCTTAGAGCTTGTCAAAATTCTTGTACAAATCCATTTACAGAATGTGGTCCTTGTTTAGACAACAATCCTACACCAGGAACATATGAATGTAGATTTGTAGGTTTTTAAAATCAAAATAACAAACGGTGAGCTTTTTCACCGTTTAATTTTTAATCTTCTCTATTAACTAAATCAATAGAAAATGCAGGTAAACAAACAGCTAAATATTCACATTCTTCTTTAAAAGGATTTGAATACTGTACTCTAACGTTTTTTTCTATTTTGATAGATTGTCCTGCTTCTAATATTATAGTTTCTCCATCAATAATAAATTGTTTCTTTCCTTTAATTATATAAGTAAATTCATCAAATTCTGGAGTTTGAAAAGGTTCAGCCCATCCTGCAGGAGCAATCATATGTGCAATACTTACTTTCGAGTTTCCATCGGTAGCATTACCAAAATGTTCTTCAATTAATTTTCCATCTGTTGTTGGAACTACAAAAGGAGATTTTTGAATTGTATACTTTTTTGCCATTTCAATAATTTAGTTTTAACAAATTTAAAAAACGGAACATAGTTTGCGCTATATATATGACATAAATTAATTATAACTAAACAACTGAAATAAGATGTAGTTTTGCTACATTTGTCGCGTTTTATTACTCAGTTTTTTGAGTAAATGACAAGTTGACATTTAACGTATATCGATGGAAGAAAAAAAATTTGATTTCAACTCATTCATAGGAATGTTATTATTAGGTGGAATTTTATTATGGTATTTAAATTCTAATAAGCCTGAAGTTGATGCTGAAAAACTAAACACTACAACAACAGAACAAGTTACTACAAATACTGTTTTAGACACAACAAAGACTAAAAACATTGTAGTAAATGATTCTTTACAACAAATTGCTTTTAAAAATCAATTAGGAGCATTCGCTCATAGTGCCATTAATGGAAAAGATGGTGAAACAGTAATTGAAAATGAATTAGTTCAATTAACTATAAATAATAAAGGAGGACAAATTACTAAGGCTTTAATTAAGAATTATAAGACTTACGATTCTTTACCTCTACATATTATTAATAATAAAAATGCAAATTTTAATATCAATTTTGGTACAACAGATAATCGTACTTTAAACACTCAAGATTTATTATTTGCTCCAGAAAAAACGAAAAATGGAGAAAACACTGTGCTTTCTATGAAACTTAAAGTTTCTGAAGGTCAGTATTTAGAATATCGTTACGAAATTAAACCAAACGACTACAGAATTGGTTTTGCTGTTCGTTCACAAGGTTTAAGTAACGTAATTAATAGTTCTCAGAATATTAACTTAGATTGGAAATTAAAATCTTTGCGTAAGGAAAAAAGTATGCGTACAGAAAATATGTATACATACTATTACTTTAAAGAAGATAGTGACGTAGATTATTTACAAATGAAAGATGATGAAGTTGTAAATAATGTAGAATGGGTTGCCTATAAACAACATTTCTTCTCTACTGCTTTATTAACAGACACTCCTTTTAATGATGCTAAATTAAAATCTGTTGACTATTTAGGTGAAGATCAAGATAGTATTTACACTAAAACATTTAGCTTAAACACACCTTTAGCTTTAAAAAATGGTGAATTAAATTATAATATGGAATGGTATTACGGACCAACAGATTATAATTTATTAAGCACATATAAGGGAACAGATTTAAATGAAATTTCAGATTTAGGTTGGGGAATTTTTGGATTCTTAAACAGAACTATTTTCTATCCTGTATTCAATGTATTAAAAGGATTCTTAGGAAACTATGGGCTTATCATTATTTTAATGACTATCGTTGTTAGAATTATCTTATCACCTGTATTATATAAATCGTATTTATCTAGTGCTAAAATGAAAGTGATTCGTCCAGAAATGGAAGAAATCAATAAAAAGTATCCTGGTACAGAAAACGCAATGAAACGTCAGCAAGAAATTATGGCTGTACAACGTAAAGCCGGGGTAAGTATGATGTCTGGTTGTATTCCTGCATTGTTACAAATGCCAGTATTTTTTGCTTTATTTAAGTTTTTCCCTACTAATATAGATTTCCGTCAGAAAGCTTTCTTATGGGCTAAAGATTTGTCTTCATATGACATTATAGCTAAACTTCCTTTCAAGATTCCTTTTTATGGAGATCATATTAGTTTATTTCCAATTTTAGCTTCTGTTGCAATTTTCTTTTACATGAAAATGAACCAAAGTCAACAATCTGCAATGCAAGCTCCACCACAAGAAGGAATGCCAGATATGAGTAAAATGATGAAATATATGATCTACTTCTCTCCTATTATGATGTTATTTTTCTTTAACAATTATGCTAGTGGATTAAGTTTATATTATTTCGTTTCAAACTTATTAACTATTGCAATAATGTTTGTTATTAAAAATTATGTAATCGACGAAAAAAAGATTCATGCTCAAATAGAAGAAAACAAAAAGAAACCTGTTAAAAAGAGTAAATTTAGAGAGCGTTTAGATACTGCAATGAAACAAGCTCAAGAACAACAAGAAGCACAACGCAGAGCTCAAAAGAAAAAATAATACAGTTAGTTTATTTATATAGAAAAAGCCACATCAATGATGTGGCTTTTTTATAGAATAAATAGTTTATATTAACTATTACTTTTTTGAAATTTAAGTTTTTCAGATCTTCCCTTTTTGAATATTTTATTACTTGCATGTTTCCCTTTACGCAAAGCTTTTTGCTCTTCAAATGGTAAATGAATAATTTCTTGACATTCTGGAGAACAGGTATTTTCCATTTTCTCAGCACATTCATCACATTGAATAAATAATAAATGACAACCTTCATTAGCACAATTTGTATGTGCATCACAAGCTTTACCACACTGATGACAATTAGAAATTACATCATCCGATATACGTTCTGCCCTTCTATGATCAAAAACAAAATTCTTTCCTAAAAACATATTCTCTAAACCTTTTGCTTTTACTTGTCTTGTATATTCAATAATTCCTCCTTCTAACTGGAAAACATTTTTAAATCCTTTGTGTTTGTAATATGCAGAAGCTTTTTCACAACGAATTCCACCTGTACAATACATTAAAAGATTCTTATCTTCTTTATGCTCTTTTAAATCCTCCTCAATAATATCTAAAGAATCTCTAAATGTATCTACATCTGGCGTAACAGCACCTTTAAAATGACCTATTTCACTTTCATAATGATTACGCATATCTACGCAAACAGTATTTGGATCTTCTAACATTTTATTAAACTCTTCAGCAGATAAATGCACTCCTTTATTAGTTACATCAAACGTATCATCATTTAAACCATCTGCTACAATCTTCTTTCTAACTTTTACTTTAAGTTTTAAGAAAGATTTATTGTCTTGCTCAACAGCAACATTTAATCTAATATCCTTTAAAAAAGAAATACTATCTAATTGCTCTTTTAATGCTAGAAAATTCTCAGCTGGTACAGAAATTTGAGCATTAATTCCTTCATATGAAACATAGGTTCTACCTAGAACATCTAAAGCATTCCATTCTATAAATAATTTATCTCTAAAAATCTGTGGGTTTTCTATCTTGAAATACTGATAGAAAGAAATAGTAAGACGGTCTTTGCCCGCTTCGTCAATTAATTTAGCGCGTTCTTCTGCGCTTAACTTGTTGTACAGTTGCATGCTATACCTTTTTAAGTTAAACAATATTTTAAGCTGCAAATGTACAGAATTTTAGTTTTTATTTCCAATAGATCATTTTGTTTAAAATTAAACAAAATGTAAATATTTTACACTTTTAATATTGTATTTAAAGAAAAAAATACTGAAATTTGTAGTAATAAATTTAAAATCAAAGTATAAAAAATATATTTCATCATGAGAGTAGCTGTAGTTGGTGCAACAGGAATGGTAGGTAATGTAATGTTACAAATTTTAAAAGAAAGAAACTTTAATATTAGCGAGTTATATTTAGTTGCTTCAGAACGTTCTGTAGGTAAGGAAATGACCTTCAAAGGAAATACATATAATGTAATCGGGTTACAAGATGCAGTGAACTTAAAACCAGATATCGCTTTATTTTCTGCTGGTGGAAGTACTTCTTTAGAATGGGCTCCTAAATTTGCTGAAGTAGGTACAACAGTAATTGATAATTCTTCTGCTTGGAGAATGGATCCTACTAAAAAGTTAGTAGTACCAGAAATTAACGCAAGCGAACTAACTGAAAGTGATAAAATTATTGCTAACCCAAACTGTTCTACTATTCAAATGGTAATGGCTTTAGCTCCTTTACATGCAGAATATAATATAAAAAGATTGGTAATTTCTACATATCAATCTATTACAGGAACTGGTGTAAAAGCTGTGCAACAATTAGAAAACGAAGTTAATGGTGTTGAAGGAGAAAATGCCTACCCACACCCTATCCATAAAAATGCATTACCACATTGTGATGTTTTTGAAGAAGCTGGTTATACTAAAGAAGAATTGAAGTTAACTAGAGAAACACATAAAATATTAAACGATGCTAGTATAGGAATTACAGCTACAGCTGTAAGAATTCCTGTAGTTGGGGGACATTCAGAGTCTGTGAATATTGAGTTTGAAAATGATTTTGAATTAAATGAAGTTAGACAAATTTTATCAGAAACTCCAGGAGTAATTGTTCAAGATGATATTGAAAATAATGATTATCCTATGCCATTAAACGCTCATGGTAAAGATGAAGTATTTGTTGGTAGAATTCGTAGAGATTTATCACAAGCAAATACATTAAACTTATGGATAGTTTCAGATAATCTAAGAAAAGGTGCAGCAACAAATGCTGTTCAAATTGCTGAGTATTTGGTAGAAAAAAATTTAATTAAAAGTGCTTTAACAGTATAACTTTTATTAGTTATAAATTTTATTAAAATCCTACTATCACTAGTAGGATTTTTTATTTTTGAACTATGAACAGAACTACAGAAGTTATTAATAACACCATAAATCATGTTAAATCAGTATTACAAGATGCTGAAGGCGGACATGATTTTTTTCATATTGAACGTGTTTATAAAAATGCTATGAAAATAGCTAAACAAGAACAACAAGGAGATATTTTAATTATAGCGTTAGGTGCTTTATTACATGATATAGCAGATAGTAAGTTTCATAATGGAGATGAAACAATCGGACCTAAAAAAGCTAGAACATTTTTAGAAACACAAGAAGTTGAAGAAAATACCATAATACACGTCATAAAAATTATTGAAAATATCTCTTTTAAAGGTGGGAACTTTACACAAGAGTTTAAGTCAATAGAATTAGATATTGTACAAGATGCCGACCGTTTAGATGCAATTGGAGCTATAGGAATTGCAAGATGTTTTAATTATGGTGGATTTAAAAATAGAGTCTTATATGATCCTAAAATTAAACCTAACTTAAATATGTCTAAAGAAGAATATAAGAAGTCTACTGCCCCAACAATTAATCATTTCTATGAAAAACTGTTATTATTAAAAGATAAAATGAATACATCGGCTGGTAAAAAGATGGCAGAGCAAAGACATTCTTATATGGAAAACTTCTTACAACAATTTTATAATGAATGGAATGCTGAAATTTAAATGCAAGTATTATAAAAATAAAAAACGCTCAATCAATGATTGAGCGTTTTTTATATCGAAAATCTAAGTTTCTTAAGCTTCAAATGGAAGTATAGAAACATAAGATCTGTTATCTCTCTTCTTTTGGAATTGTACAACCCCATCAACTTTAGCATGTAAAGTATGATCTTTCCCCATGTAAACATTCTCACCTGGGTAATGTTGAGTTCCTCTTTGACGAACAATAATGTTACCTGCAATAGCAGCTTGTCCTCCAAAAATCTTTACTCCTAAACGTTTCGATTCCGATTCACGACCGTTCTTCGAACTACCGACACCTTTCTTATGAGCCATCTTTCTAAGTTTTTAAAATTAATTACTTACTTAAAGCTTCAATTAATTCAGCTTTCTTTAAAGAAGTATAACCAGTGATACCTCTTTCTTTAGCAAGAGCTTTTAACTCTGCAACAGTCATAGAACCAAGTTCTTTAGTTTCTGTATTTGCTTCTTTAGCTTCCTCTTTTTTAGGAGCAGCTTTTACGCCTGAAGCAGCAATACTTTCGATTTGGATTTCACTTAAGTATTGACGGTGACCATTTTTCTTTTTGTAACCTTTTCTTCTTTTCTTCTTGAAAACGATTACTTTGTCTCCTTTTAAGTGTCCTAAAATCTTTGCAGTTACACCTGCACCTTCTATAGCTGGGGCGCCAATAGTTACACTACCATTGTCATCAATTAACATTACCTTATCAAAAGTTACTTTAGATCCTTCTGCTTCTGGTAAACGGTGAACGTAAACTTTTTGGTCTTTTGCTACTTTAAACTGCTGCCCTGCTATCTCTACGATTGCGTACATACTAATTTGTTTTGCGTTTATTTTTAATTACTTAACACATTTCTTTATGAAATGCGGCTGCAAATATACATTTTTTATTCTGTATAACAAGATCTTAAACCAATAAAATTAATAAGTCATTAATAGTACTTATCTTTACAAAACTAAAATAAATTTAAAATTACAAAAATGGTGTAACAATTTGATTCAAATCGCGTCAAACTCCCAAATCACTGAAAAAACAAATTTTAACTAATGAAAAAAACAATATTAACTCTAGCTACTGTGGCTGCCTTTTTCACTGCTAAAGCACAAAAAGTAGAATTTGAAGAGTACAATTTAGATAATGGTATGCATGTAATTTTGCATCAAGATAAATCTGCTCCAGTTGTTGTAACTTCGGTTATGTATCATGTTGGTGCTAAAGATGAACAAGCAGATAGAACCGGAATGGCTCACTTTTTTGAACATCTTTTATTTGAAGGAACAAAAAATATAAAAAAAGGAGATTGGTCTAAAATTGTTTCTTCTAATGGCGGGCGTAATAATGCTAATACAACGGATGATAGAACTTATTACTATGAAGTATTCCCTTCAAACAATTTGGAATTAGGTCTTTGGATGGAATCTGAACGCTTACTACATCCAATTATTAAACAAAATGGTGTAGATACTCAAAATGAAGTTGTTAAAGAAGAGAAAAGATTGCGTGTAGACAATCAACCATATTCTAGAATATTGGAAAATGTAAAAAAACACATGTTTAAAAAGCATCCTTATAAAGGAACCACTATTGGAAAAATGGAACATTTAGACGCTGCTACATTAGATGAGTTTTTAGCATTTAATAAAAAGTTTTACGTTCCAAATAATGCTACTTTAGTAGTTGCTGGTGATATAAATGTAAAAGAAACTAAAAAATTAATTAAAGAGTACTTTGGTAGAATTCCACGAGGTAAAGAAATAACAAAAAACTTTCCTAAAGAAGATCCTATTACTCAACAAATCAGTGCTAAAGCTTATGATCCTAATATCCAAATTCCTGCTGTAATCGCTGCATATAGAACTCCTTCTATGAAAACTAGAGATTCTAGAGTTTTAGATATGATTTCTTCTTATTTAAGTACAGGAAAAAGTTCAGTTTTATATAAAAAATTAGTAGATAGAAAGAAAATGGCATTAGCTGTTCAAGCTGTAAACTTGAGTCAAGAAGATTATGGAACTTACGCCTTATTTGGAATACCATTAGGAAAAAATAAATTAAATGATTTAATAAAAGAAATCGATGAAGAAATTATCAAACTTCAAAACGAATTAATTTCTGAAAAAGATTTCCAAAAATTACAAAATCAATTCGAAAATAGATTTGTAAGTTCAAACTCAAGCGTTGAAGGTATTGCTAGTTCATTAGCCACTTACAACATGTTATATGGAGATACTAATTTAATTAATACTGAAATTGATATTTTCAGATCTATTACCAGAGAAGATATTAGAAATGTAGCTAAAAAGTATTTAAATCCTAATCAAAGATTAGTAATGGAATATTTACCAGAGCAAAAGAAATAATTTCAATATCAAAAAAGAACGAAACAACATCATGAAAACAAAAATATTATCATTCGTAGCTATTATAGCAATGATTTTTGCTACAAATGCTCAAAGAGATTTAAATATACAACCAAAACCAGGACCAGCACCCAAAGTAAAATTAGGTAAACCAGAAAAATTTAAACTTTCTAATGGCTTACAAGTCATAATGGTTGAAAATCATAAATTACCAAGAGTTTCTGCAAGTTTATCTATTGATAATAAACCTTATTTCGAAGGAGATAAAGTTGGGGTATCTAGTCTTTTAGGAGGATTACTTGGAAATGGAACAAAAAATATTTCTAAAGATGATTTTAATGAAAGAGTAGATTATTTAGGAGCTAATGTTGGTTTTTCAAGTAGTGGCGCTTTTGCATCTTCATTAAAGAAATATTTTCCAGAAATTTTAGGATTAATGGCTGATGGAGTAAAAAATCCTATTTTCTCAAAAGATGAATTTGATAAAGAAGTCGAAAGAACTCTTGAGAGCTTAAAAAACAATGAAAAAAACGTTACTGCTATTGCAAGACGCGTTGAAAATTATTTAACTTATGGTAAAAATCATCCTTTTGGTGAATACTCTACTCCTGAATCTATTAAAAACATTAGTTTAGATGATGTTAAAAATAATTATAACACATATTACAGACCTAATAATGCTTATTTAGTTATTGTTGGAGATATTAATCCTAAAGAAACTAAAAAACTAATTAAAAAATTATTTAGTGATTGGAAAAAAGGATCTATTCCTGCTTACACAATTCCAAAAACCACCAACCCTACTACTACAGAAATTAACTTCATTAACATGCCAAATGCAGTTCAATCTGAAATTGCTGTAATAAATAATGTTGATTTAACTTTAGGCGATAAAGATTATTATGCAGGTTTATTAGCTAACAATATTTTAGGAGGTGGTGGTACTGCTCGTTTATTTATGAATTTACGTGAAGACAAAGGATATACTTATGGTTCTTACTCTCGTTTAAGTCAAAGTAGATATGCAGGTACATTTAGAGCTACTGCTAGTGTTCGTAATATGGTAACAGATAGCGCTGTAGTTGAATTGCAAAAAGAAATCAACAAAATTCGTTATCAAAAAGTTTCAGAAGAAGAATTAAAAAACGCAAAAGCTAAATATGTTGGAAGTTTTGTGTTAGATGTTCAAAAACCAAGAACGGTAGCTAATTATGCTTTAAATATTGCACGCTATAATTTACCTGAAGATTTTTATGAAAAATACCTAGAAAACATAAATTCGGTAACTTTAGATGATGTTCAAAATGCTGCTATAAAATACTTCAAAGGAGATAAAGCTAGAATCTTTATTACTGGTAAAGGAATTGATGTTTTGAAAAATCTTGAACAAACTTCTGATTATGCTATAAAATATTTTGACAAAAAAGGTAATCCTACTTCAAAACCAGAAATGAGCTTACCTATACCAGAAGGAATGACTGCTTCTTTAGTAATTAACAATTATTTTAAAGCTGTTGGGGGTAAAGATAAAATAGATAATGTAAAATCTGTTATGACAGTTGCTAATGGAAAAATTCAAGGAATTGACGTTGTATTAACTACAAAAAATGCTGCACCAAATAAAACAGTTACAGTTTTAACTGGAATGGGACAAACTTTTATGAAAAATGTTTTTGACGGTGAAAAAGGGTATGCAGAACAACAAGGTCGTAAATTTGAGTTTAATGATAAACAATTAGAGGAAGCTAAAGCTAACAAAACTCCATTTGAAGATGAAATTTATAAGTCTGGTAAATTAGATCGTATAGAATCTATCGATGGAAATAATGCTTACGTTATTAAATATAATAACACTGAAGTTTTCTACGATATTAAAACTGGTTACAAAGTAAAAACTGTGAAAACTGTAAAAACTCCAAGAGGAGATCAACAAGTTCCAATTACTTATTCAAATTATAAAGAAGTTAACGGAATTAAATTCCCTCATAAAATTATTCAAAAAATGGGGCCAATGGAATTAAATTTCGACGTAAAAGAGATTAAATTAAATGAAGGTGTATCTGATGCAGATTTTAAATAAAATCTAACTTACCAAAAGTTTAAAAGAGCTAGAAAACTAGCTCTTTTTTTTATTTACTAAATACACTCCAAATAAAATGATAACACCAGCTAATAATTGTATAAAACTCAATTTTTCTCCATCTACAATCCCCCATAAAACAGCAACAATAGGAATTAAATATGTTACCGAAGTAGAAAATACCGGCGATGATATATGTATTAATTTATTAAACATTACTTTAGCAATTCCAGTGCCTATTATAGCTAAAATCGATATATAAAATAATCCTTCTCCTACTTCTTCTGTTAATTCTAATGTAGTAAAGAAACCCGTAAAAAATAAAACGATTAAAGCAGGAATAACAATTAAAATAAAGTTCCCTGTAGTTATTGCCAATGGCTCTAATTCTTGTAAGTATTTTTTAATAATATTTACATTACAAGCATATCCAATGGAAGATAAAATAGGTAACAATGCAAACCAATAATTCTGATTTGGATTTAAGTCAGCACCTTTCAAAATAAGTATACAAGTTCCGATTAAACCAATTAAAATTCCAATTAGTTGGTTAGATTTAAAAGTTATTCCAAAAAATAAAGAACCAATTAATAAAGTATTAAATGGTGTTAATGAATTTAAAATTGAAGCAATTGAACTATCTATTCCAGAAATTGCATAGGCATACATAAATGATGGAAAAAAAGTTGCTAATAATGCACTTAAGAAAACATATTTCCATTGCTCTTTTTTAATTTTTCTTAAACTCTTATAACCTATTAAAAGTAAAAAAATAGTAGCTATAATTATTCTTAAAGCCCCAACTTGAATTGGTGTTAATCCTATCAAAGCTTTTTTCATTAGGATAAAAGAACTTCCCCACACTAAAGCTAGAAAAATCAGATAAAACCATTTTTGTTGAAATTTACTCATTTGTCTAATTTGAAATTACAAAAATCGCTTATTTTAAACATTTAAGAATCTTTTTTAATAAATTTGTATTATAATTAAATAGATGTTTAATATGAAATTTTTAAAAACAATATTCTCTTTATTTCTTATAGTTACTGTTGCTATTAGTTGTAAATCAGAACCAAAAAAAGAAGTAAAAAAAGAAGAAGTTAATTCAGCAACTTTAGCAAAAGCAGAAACATTATCTTTAAATATTTCTGGTATGACATGTGAAATGGGGTGTGCAAAAACCATTGAATCTAAATTAGTAAAAAAAGAAGGAGTTTATGAGGCAAAAGTAGTTTTTAATGATAGTATTGCAACAATAAAGTATAATGGAGATAAGTTAAACAAAACTGATTTAATGGCATTTATTGAATCTGTTGGAGATGGAGAATCATATAAAGTTTCAGAAACTTCAAAAATGAACTGTGAAAAAGATTGCAAAAATGAGTGTTGTAAAACTAATAAAACACAAAAAAAGACTTGTGAAGAAAATTGCAAAAAAGAATGTTGTAAAACCGAAAAAGCTTAATTACACATAAATTTAAAAACACAAAAAAACTCCTGAAAGTTAAATAACTTTAGGAGTTTTTTCTTTAACAGAGTTTTAACAAAGAGTATTTAAACCATTATAGAACTTCGTTGTCTAAATAGAATTATCTATTAACCGATATAAATGAAAAAAATCACACTACTTTTTTTACTGATAGGAATATCAGTTTTTGCTCAAAAACCACAAAAAATTAATATTAGTGGTAAAATTATTGAAGCAAGCTCTAAGCAACCCCTAGAATACGCAACATTAATATTAACTAGTTTAAAAACAAAAAGAGTTACTGGTGGAGTAACAGATATTAATGGTAAATTCTCAATAGATGTTCCTAAAGGAGCTTACAGTATGAAAGTTGAATTTATTGGATTCAAAACTAAACAGCTTTCTCAAAAAACACTTACTGAAAACACAAATTTAGGTACTATAACTCTAAAAGAAGATGCTGAAACTTTAGATGAAGTAGAGATCATTGCCGAAAAATCTACAGTTGAAATTCGTTTAGATAAAAAAATCTATAATGTAGGTAAAGACATGACCATTAAAGGTGGAAATGCTTCTGATGTGTTAGATAATGTTCCGTCAGTAAATGTTGATGCTGAAGGTGCTGTAAGCTTACGAGGAAATGAAAACGTTAGAATTTTAATTGATGGTAAACCTTCTGCCCTAGTTGGATTGAATGGAACAGATGCTTTAAGAAATTTACCTGCAGATGCCATAGAAAAAGTAGAAGTAATAACATCGCCTTCTGCTCGTTACGATGCTGAAGGTACAGCTGGAATTTTAAATATCATTCTTAGAAAAGGAAAAGTAACTGGATTCAATGGATCTTTAAATTTATCTGCTGGTAATCCTGATTTATTTCAACTATCAGGAAATTTAAACTACAGAACTAAAAAGTTTAACATTTTTACAAACTTAGGATATTCTTTCAGAAATGGTCCTGGAAATTCTTTTAGTGATTTTACCAATCTTGAAAATGGAGTTATTACAGATTTTAGAACTGAAGACAGAACATTCCAAAGGAAAAATAATAATTACAACGGATCTATTGGTTTGGAATATTATTTAAATAAAAATAGTTCTATAACAGGTACATTCTTCTACAGAAAAAATAACGGAGATGATATAGCAACCAATATAACTAACTTTTTAGATGTAAATAGAGTTAGTACTGATGAAATTACTAGAATTGAAAATGAAAAAGAAGATGGAATTAATAAACAGTTTTCTTTAAATTACTCAAACAATCTTGATGATAAAGGTCAAAAGTTAACTATTGATTTTCAACACAGTGACAACAATGAAGATGAATTTTCTAGTATAACAGACAATAATACTTTGTCGGAATTAAATAGTCAATTCACTAATTCTACTAACACTTTATTTCAAGCAGATTATGTATTACCTATTGGAGAAAAACATCAGTTAGAATTAGGTCATAAATCAGAATTTCAAAACTTAAACTCAGACTTTAGAGTTAGAGATGCTAATGGTCTTCCTTTAGATCCTGATCCTTCTAATAACATTAATTTCAAGCAAAATATTTATGCGCATTATGCGCAATTTGGAAGTAAATTCGACAAATTCTCTTATTTATTAGGTTTAAGAGTTGAAACAACTGAAATCGATTTATTTTTAATTAATACTAGTGAAAAATCTGAAAAAAACTTTACACAAATATTCCCTACTGTTAATTTAGGATATGAATTAAATGAAACAGATAATCTTACTTTAGGATATAGTCGACGTTTGCGTAGACCTCGTTTTTGGTTTTTAAATCCGTTTGAAACTAGAAGCTCTGCTACAGCTGTATTTAAAGGAAATCCGGATTTAACTCCAACATTTACGAATTCTTATGATTTAGGATATACAACTCGTTTAGGAAAGCTAACTTTAAATTCTTCTGTTTACTATCAACGTTCAACAGATTTAATTCAGCGAGTTTCTATTATTGAAGAAAGAGAAATTAATGGGCAACCAACAAATGTTTTTGTTCGTCAGCCATTTAACTTAAATAATGAAGATCGATATGGATTTGAATTAACAACTAATTACAATCCTTTTAAATGGATGCGTTTATCTAGTACATTCAATTATTTTAAATTCAAAACAAATGAATTCTCTTTTACATCTACAGCAACAGATGGAACAGAAGTAACAACACTTTTACCTGAAGTTAATAATAATAGTTGGTTTGTACGTTTTAACTCTAGAATTACATTGCCTGCAAAAATTCAATGGCAAACTAGAGTTCGTTATCGTGGACCACAAGCCAATGCTCAAGGAAACCGTGATGGTGTATTTGTAGCCAATTTAGCTTTCAGTAAAGATTTATTTAAAGAAAAAGCTACTTTAGTTTTAAATGTTAACGACTTACTTAACGACCGTGTTCGTAGAAGTCAAACCTTTAATCCAAACCAAGAAAATCCTTCTACAATAGCAGATCAAGAATTTCAATGGAGAGAACGTCAAATTACATTAAGTTTTACATACAGATTTAATCAAAAGAAAAAAAGAGAACGACCACAGAGAGAATATGAAGGTGGTGGCGAAGCATTTTAAATTAACATAATATAGATTTAAAAATAGCATGCTTAAAATTTAAATATGCTATTTTTAAATCAACTCATAAAATATTTTAAAAAAGTTAAATTTATCTTTTCGAAAAATATTAAATAATAAAAAAGGTCTACATAATTGTAGACCTTTTTAAATTTTATTTTTTATAGCTTACTTTCCTTCAGCAGCCTTTTTAGCTTCTCTTTTTAACTTTAAATTTTCCCAAATAGTTCCACCAATCCAGTAAGGAACTACAAACGTTAGTAAGAAAATTAACAACCAAAAACCAGTTGTAAAAATAAACATGAATAATACTAATCCTGAAAATTGTGAAAAATCTAACATCTGTTCTTATTGTAAATTATCTAAATGCAAAAATAACACTTATTTTTATTATTCAAATATGATTTTTAAAAATATTTCATTATAGTTTTTAATCTTAATTTTCTTATAGTTTTATTAACTTTGAAATCTCTTAAATACTAAATAAATAACAATGGAATATAGAATTGAAAAGGACACCATGGGTGAGGTTAAAGTACCTGCAAATAAATATTGGGGAGCTCAAACTGAACGTTCTAGAAACAATTTTAAAATTGGTCCTGCTGCAACTATGCCTTTAGAAGTAGTTTATGGATTTGCTTACTTAAAAAAAGCTGCTGCTTATACAAACTGTGAATTAGGTGTTTTAGCTGAAGAAAAGCGAGATTTAATTGCACAAGTTTGTGATGAGATTTTAGCTGGTAAGCATGATGATCAATTTCCATTGGTAATTTGGCAAACAGGTTCTGGTACACAAAGTAACATGAATGTAAATGAAGTAGTTGCAAATAGAGCTCATGAAATAGCTGGTAAAAAAATTGGTGAAGGGGAAAAAACTATTCAACCTAACGATGATGTAAATAAATCTCAATCTTCAAACGATACATTTCCTACAGGAATGCATATTGCAGCTTATAAAAAGATTGTAGAAGTTACTATTCCTGGAGTTGAGCAATTACGTGATACATTACAAGCGAAATCTGAAGCTTTTGCTAATGTTGTAAAAATTGGACGTACACATTTAATGGATGCTACTCCCCTAACTTTAGGTCAGGAATTTTCTGGATATGTAGCCCAATTAAACTTTGGTTTAAAAGCTTTAAAAAACTCATTAACTCATTTAAGCCAATTAGCTTTAGGAGGAACAGCTGTTGGTACAGGTTTAAATACTCCTGCTGGTTATGATATTTTAGTTGCAAAGTATATTGCAGATTTTACAGGTTTGCCTTTTGTTACTGCTGAAAATAAATTTGAAGCTTTAGCTGCTCATGATGCTTTAGTTGAAACTCATGGAGCGTTAAAGCAATTAGCGGTTTCATTAAATAAAATTGCAAATGATATTCGTTTAATGGCTTCTGGTCCTCGTTCAGGTATTGGAGAATTAATTATTCCTGCAAATGAGCCAGGTTCTTCTATTATGCCTGGAAAAGTAAATCCTACTCAAGCAGAAGCAATCACCATGGTTTGTGCACAAGTAATGGGGAACGATGTTGCTGTTACAGTTGGTGGAACACAAGGACATTACGAATTAAACGTGTTTAAGCCAATGATGGCGGCTAACGTATTACAATCTGCTCAATTAATCGGAGATGCTTGTGTCTCTTTTGATGTAAATTGTGCTGCTGGAATTGAACCTAACCATGGAAGAATTACTGAATTAGTAAACAACTCTTTAATGTTAGTTACAGCTTTGAATACTAAAATTGGATATTATAAAGCTGCTGAAATAGCAAATACTGCTCACGCTAACGGAACTACTTTAAAAGAAGAGGCAATTAACTTAGGTTATGTTACTGCAGAAGAATACGACGAATGGGTAAAACCAGAAGATATGACTGGAAGTTTAAAATAAATAAAACTTCAAATTTTATAAATAATTAAGAACCACAACAAAATGTTGTGGTTTTTATTTTACCTTTTTTAATTACTGATTGCAAGACATTTAAAAACAAAATGTGTTTTCATTTTACAAATTTTAAAATAGTTGGCACGTTGTTTGAAAAAAGCTTAGTAATTACTTAAAACAGAACTTATGAAATTAAGAACACTACTATTTTTAGCACTGAGCATTTCTTTTTCTTCATTTGCACAAAAGAAAACGGAATATGCTACTTTCAAAAAAGAATTAAAACAACAGAAATATACACCAGAAGTAATTTTAGATAAAGCGTTAAATTATTCTTCTAGTCATGATATTTATGTTTCAGAACTTGTTGATGCTTGTCGTTTTTTCTCTAGTGATAGAAAAAAGTACAGAATCTGTGTTAATGCATATCCAAGAATAATTGACAAAAGAAACTTCTTTCAAGTTTATGATCTTTTCAGAAATTTTTCTTTAGCAATGCAGTTGTATCATAACACACAAGCAAATCAAAATGAAATTTCTCAGATAGATTACCCGAATGCTGAGTATTACAGAGGTCCAACAACTAATAACTGTAATCAACCAATGCCTGAATATCAATTTAGAAACATTTACAGTCAAATTGGAAATAGAAGAAATAATGGAAATCGTTATTTAAAAGATATTATTTCTAACAATTGTTTAAGTACAAGACAAATCATGAAGCTAACTGAAAAGTTACAAAGCAATAGAAATCGTTATGATTTATTAAAATTCGCTTTTCAATTTTCTTACGATCTTGAAAACTTTTATTACACAGAGCAGTTAATTAGTGATAATTATTTAAAGCAACAGCTAAATAGATTTATAGATAGAGAAATAAGTCAATTAAATAATCATGTTGGATTTGATGATTGCAGACCTTTATCTCAAAGTGAATACGATTACGTTTTAAAATCAATCAAAGATGAAAGATTTACAAAAGAGCGTTTGAAACTAGCAAAGAAACACATAGAGCGCAATTGTTTTTCTATTGACAGAATTAGACTTATTGTAAAAGAATTTAATTTCGATCAAGATAAATTAGCCCTTTTAAAACTTAGTTATCAATATTGCTCAAACAAAGAGCAATTCTTTAAATTAAAAGAAACTTTAAGTTTCTCTAGATATAAAAGAGAATTCGATCAGTTTTTACTAGATCATTAGTATATAAAAGATAAAGCCACAATAAAAATGTTGTGGCTTTATCTTTTATAATTATCATTTTACTTCTGATAATAAATAGTACTTCATTTTTTGGACTTCTTCATAAACATGCTCAGACAAAGTTCTGCAATTATTTATTAAATATGAGTTATATAAATAAATTTCATTTCCTACTATAATTTTTTTAAAGGATGTGTGATTATCATATGCAATAACACCTTTATCAATACCATTAATTATATATAAAGATCTACCCCCACAACATTCATTGAATGGAATATAATAGATTAACAGATCTTCTTCCTCTTTAAATTCATCATATATTTCTTTAATCAAAACAGAACTAAAAAAATGATCTTCTAATTCATAATAAGAATCTTCTATTAACGTCTTATCAATACTTAAATCAATTAAAATCTTTACAAATTTTTCTGAATAAAAAGCTTCTACTCTATAATTGGAGTCATTTAAATTAAAAATATCTGAAAAATAAAACCCTTTATAACCTACAATAGTTAATACTTCTTTTAATTCTTCAGAAAAATATATATTGAATTTATCTTCTATTCTACCTAATTCTAATAAAACTGAATAAGGATAATAACCACTCTCAGACAAAATATACTGTAAAAATTCATTCGATTCAATCAGTTTTTTTCTTTTTTCTTTTTTAATTCCTGAAGCTATTATTTTAATATCACTTATTATTTTTAGTATTTTTTCCATTCAATTTTTAAGCAAAAGTAACAATTAAACAGTTAATTTTTGTTTTACTTTCAACATCATAAGAAGATCATTTATAACTAAAAAGAACACGTTAAAGGATTATTCCTGAGTTAGTTCGTCTTTTAAATTTTACTTTTAGAACTAACTAATCTCGTAATAAATTAAAACCAACGAATAATGGAAAAACCTCAAAACGAAAAATCATCGTCATGTTGGAACTGTGACGGAGACATCGAAATTGTGACAAAACGTCTTGAAGAGATGTTTGTAGAAATGGGACAAAAAACAAGAATTGAAAGAGGACAAAAACCTGCTGAAAGAGCTGTATTCAGAAAACAACACGGAATAGCTTACGGTAACTTTGTTATTAATAAAGATATTGAAGATCGTTTTAAATTAGGTTTATTTGCTGGAGATTCTTATGAATGTGCTGTTCGTTTTTCTAGTGATACAGAACCAACTTCTCCTGATTTACATTCTACTCTTGGAATTGGACTTAAACTTTTTGGTGTAAATGGAGAAAATATTTTAGATAGTGGTACAAATGCCGATTTCATCATGCAAAATATCGATCGTTTTTTTGCTCGAGATGCGCAACAGATGTGTAGTTTCACCACTGCTGGTGTTATCGACAGAGATTACGATTCTTACATAGCGAAACATCCTGAATTAGCAGCTATCTTAAAAGCTATGACTAAAGAAGAAGCTAGTGTTTTAAGTGCTAGTTATTGGGCTATTTTACCTTTCAAATTAGGAGAAAATCAAATTGTAAAATACCGTTTAGTTCCAGAAAATACTTACAAAGGAACTCCTTTTAATGAAAATGACTATTTAAAGATTAATCTTGAAAAACGTTTATTACAAGGTGATGCTACTTTCAGATTTGAAATCCAATTACGAACAAATCCTGAAACCATGCCTATTGACGATGCTCAAGTTGTATGGAGTACAGAAGAGAGCCCGTATATCTGTATCGCAAAATTACATTTACCTCAACAAAACGTAGCTGCAATCGGTCAAGCTGAATTTGGAAGTAACTTAGCTTTTAATATTTGGAGAACACTACCAGAACACGAACCATTAGGTTCAATTGCTCAAGTTAGAAAAGTTGTGTACGCTGCCAGTGCTGAGACCAGACACCAAGCTAACGGAGAATTATTAGAAGAACCTAAAAAGAGAAATCCGCATTTCGAAGGAAACATCGATGAAAATGATGATTGTATTGTTACTGCAGGAATTTTTCCTCCAATAGGAATTATGCGTGTTGGTAACAGTCAGAATGAATATTTTTTAGGTCCATTAACTGACGAACCAATTGCCCAAGAAGATCCGTATGCTTATAGAGACGAAATCGGAGCTTTAAAAAGACAAGCTGCACAGTTTAGAATATATGGATTTAATGCAGCAGGAAAAGCTGTAAAAGAATTAACTGCTGAAAATGCAAACATCACTTGGCATTGTCACTTAGCAAATCAAAAAGCTTCTTGGTATCAATTTCAATTAGCTCTAGATATTCCTGAAGCTGCAGACGCTCCACCTTCATTTTTAAGAAATATTAATGTTTCGAATCGCGAATCATTATTAATCGATGGTAGTGCTCAATCTATTTCTGGTGTAGGCATTGAAGACGGACCAACTTTTGAAGGTAAATTTTTAGATAAAAAAGTGTATTTGGGCGAAATGCGTACTGATGAAAAAGGAAGACTAATTATGTTAGGCGGACATGGAAAATCAGAAAATATAGATGGTGATATTGCCATTACTTTCGCCAATAATGAGGGTTGGTATGATGATACTTCAGACGGACCAGTAACTGCTGAAGTTGAATACAACGGAACAAAATTAAAAGTAGATCCAGCTTGGGTTGTATGTGCTCCACCAGATTATGCACCAATGCAAAAATCTGTAAGAACAATGTGGGATTTAATGCGAAGTGTTGCTGTAAAATCTGGAATGTTAACTAGGCCTCAACGCCCGTCATTCACAAAAGATATTTTACCAATTTTTCAACGTATGACAGATTTACAATGGGTAAATGCTGGATTCGCTGGAGCTTTTGGTTGGGGAGGTCAGTTCAATTATACTTCAAAAGAATGGATAAAAAAATTAGGAAATCCTTCTCCTGCCTTTCTTGAAATGAGAAGAACAATCTCTAATAATTTCAGAAGAATTGATGTAAAAGGTGCTGAAGCTCCACAATTATGGCCTTGGTTATATGGAGATGCTATTAGTATTCCTTCCACAGGATCAGTTCGTCAACACGCAACTTTATCAGAATTACAATTAGAATTTTTAGATCAATGGGTTACTGGAGATTTTGATGCTGATTATATGGATACAGAAGGTTGTCCATTTCATGCTGAACCTAAGAAAATTGATGATTTACCAGTAGACGAACAACCAGATATGCTAACAAAAGCTGCAATGGATTTCTGTTTAGCTGATGCTTTCCATCCAGGTTGTGAAATGACATGGCCAATGCGTTCTTCTGGAATGTATATGAGCGCTTTTAGAGTTAAGCATGCAAAAGCAACTCCTCCTGTGAATAATATTTACTACGGACCAACAATGAATAGCGATACATTAACTTTAGCTAAAGGACCTATTTTAGGTGGGCAAGTAGCTGGTGGAATTACACGTTGGATGGCTATTCCTTGGCAAACAGATACGGCAAGTTGTAGAGATGGTTATACAACTACATACGATCCTTATTTACCTACTTTTTGGCCAGCGAGAGTTCCTAATAATATTTTGAATGAAAAACGTTATGATCAAACTTTAGATTCGAATTTAGCAGAAGAAACAAGAATGGAAGCTTTTGCTGATAGAGCAGATTGGTTGAGTGATCTTCCTTTAGATGGTGCTTCACCAAACTACACGAACCAAATTAACAGTATGGTAAAGTATTTTGATAAATTAGCTGTGGTTCAAAAACGACCTGGAGTATTAAACGATCCTAATTTCCCTAAAGAAATGCAAGTTGGTATCACTCCTACTCCAGCGCAAGAAGCAGATTTATTAAAAGCAACATTAGAAGATTTAGCTGGAATTTTAGATGTAGGAACTTTAAATGATGAGACTAAAGAAATTTTAACTACTGCAGTAGATAAATTATCAGATAAGAATTTATTAAACGAAGAATTATTATTAGAAAGTGCTCAAAATGAATTATTAACTTTAGTTGAAGATGAAATCACAAAAGATTTTGCACCAACAGCAAATGTTATTAATACAGTGAGTTTAATAGCTTCCAAACTGCACAATATCAGTAAAACAAAATCTCATCAATCGGCACCAGAGAAAAAGATTGAAGTTGGTATTCCAGAGAAAATGACACGATTCTCAAGGTTTATTCCGAAGTAAAGAGAAAGGTACATGATACCAAATCATAATACAGAAATATTAATTTTAGGTGGCGGCATTGCTGGGTGTATTGCCGCCATTTCTCTAGCAGATACTTACAAAGTAACTCTAGTAGATAAATTAATTCAGCCTACAGAAAAAGCTGGTGAATCTTTAGCACCAGCTACGCATCGAATTTTAAATGCACTCGGACTTTCACTTAGCGATAGTGAGTATAAAAATATTTTTATCAATAATTTCGGAATGCAATCGTACTGGGGAAGTGATCGAGTACAAATAATAGATCATTTAAGAAATCCTGATGGAACATCAAAAAGTGTCGATCGTAAAAAGTTGGCTTTTTATTTAAGAGAAAAAGCTATTGAAAAAGGCGTAGATTGTTTCTGGGGATTACGCTTTTTTAATAGTTCTTATCAAGATAACACATGGAATATAACTTGTAAGTCTGATGATATAAAAAATCGTACTACGAAAGTCTTCTCTACAAAGTTTGTTATTGATGCTACAGGAAGAGGAGCACATTTTGCAAAAACTCAAAATATCAAAAGAACAAAATACGATTCGTTAATTTCTTGTTGGCTAACAGTGCCTAACACCACACAAAATACGATGAGTACTATTTTACCAGATGAGTTTGGTTGGTGGTACAGTGCGGTAATTCCTAATAATAAAAGAATTTTATCATATCAAACTGACGCAGATATTATAGATAAAAGTGTTTTTAAAAGTTTCAATTCGTTTTCAAAACTTATTCATCAAAATAAAATTATAAATCAATTTATCGAAGATCAAACTGATACTATTGAATTTCATGGTGTTGTAAGTGCTAATTCTACTAAATTAAATCAAGTTGTTGGTCAACAATGGTTAGCTTTAGGAGATGCTGCAATTAGTTTTGATCCTTTATCTTCTCAAGGAATGTTTAATGCTATGGCAACTGCTATGCAAGTTAGTGATTTACTTAAAAAAGTAAATATTTCATCAAACCTAAATGAAGAAAAAACAGCTTATTTATCAAATAATTACACCTCACAAATAGATTCAATCTGGAATCAATATCTGAAGCATAAAGACTTATTTTACAGTGCAGAAACTCGTTGGAAAACAGCAACTTTTTGGAAAAGAAGACAAGAAACTGTATTCGTATCATAAAATCTACTATTTTTGCTGCCCTTTTTTTATCTTTAAATAAAAATTATGAATACACACGAAACTTATATGAGTGAAGCTGTAAAAGCTGCTTTAAGAGGAATGCAAAACAATGAAGGAGGTCCGTTTGGATGTATTATTGTAAAAGATGGTGAAATTGTTGGACGCGGTAATAATAAAGTTACATCAACAAATGATCCAACAGCACATGCTGAAGTTACAGCAATTAGAGATGCATGTAAAAACTTAGGAACTTTTCAATTAGATGGCTGTATTGTTTACACTTCTTGCGAGCCTTGTCCGATGTGTTTAGGAGCAATTTATTGGGCGCGTCCGGATAAAGTATTTTATGGTAGTAATCAAGTTGATGCTGCCAATATAGGTTTTGATGATGAGTTCATTTATAAAGAAATTCCGTTACCCTACGAGAAAAGAAGTATTCCTTTTGAACAAGTAGGTAGAGATATTGCCTTAGAACCTTTTCAAAAGTGGACAGAAAAAGACGATAAAATTGAATATTAATTTTGAAAATCCTTATCTTGTAGATAAGGATTTTTTTATCTCAAAAAAGATGATTACACTAGAAAACGACCAACTACAAATACAAATAAAAACTGCTGGTGCAGAGCTTACTAAAATCTATTCAAAACAAACTCAATTAGATTATTTATGGAATGGTGATGAGAAATTTTGGAAACGCCACGCTCCTATTTTATTTCCTATTGTTGGTAAACTAAAAGAACATACATATTTCGTAGATCATCAGAAATATCATTTACCTCAACATGGTTTTGCTAGAGATAATGAATTTAGTGTGATGTCTAACAATGGTAATAAAATCACATTTGAACTAAATTATTCTGACAAAACATTAGAAATTTACCCTTATAAATTTAAGCTACACGTTTCTTACACTCTAATAGAAAACTCGATCAAAACTGAGTATCACGTAAAAAATGAGGACGATAAAGCAATTTATTTCTCAATTGGTGCACATCCAGCTTTTTCTTGTCCAATTACTTCTGAAACATATTTTTCTGATTATTACATTGAATTTGAAACTAATGAAACTCCTCTACAATATTCTTTAAATAAAACTAACGGATTGCGTACTATAAATCCGACTGAACAATCGATTGATAAGATCTTTAAATTAAATTATGAATTATTTAAAGATGATGCTCTAATTTATAAAAACATTTCCTCTAAAAAGATTGCTCTAAAATCTAACAAACATGAACACGGACTTAATTTTTTAAGTTCAGACTGGGAATATTTTGCTTTTTGGACCAAAAAAGATGCTCCTTTCATTTGTTTTGAACCATGGATGGGAGCTGCTGATCTTGAAACTACCAACCAAGATTTCACTCAAAAAGATAGTATTATCAAATTAGACGTAGATAAGGAGTTTGAAAAAGAATATACCATTGAAATTTACTAAAACACTCTTTTTTAAAGGAATTAAACTCACCATGAACTCTATTATACTTTTTTTCGGAAAGTTATTTTTTTAAACCACTCAGATATATTATCCGTATAGTGTCTGTATTTTATTTCTATATTGAATTCTTTAAAAATATTTTTTAATTCTTTTATTTGATTTTTGTCAAGTTCAATTACTAACTCAGATTCCTGGATTTTCAAATAAAAAAATTTCCTATATTCCTTACCAAATATTACTTGATTAATTGAATTTAATTCTATTACTTTTTTTGAATCTTTAAATTCAAGTATTAATTCCTTATTTGTAGTAGACACTTCTCCTATTCTTAAAAACAACCAACTATTCATAAACCACAAAATCATTCCTGAAAACACAAAGAACTTTGAAAATGAACTTATGTAGAAATCATATTTCCCAATAGTATTTGCTGCTTCAAACATTGTTAATACTATCAATAAAATGCCATAAAGCAGCAAACATTCTTTCCAAATTCTAAAAAACCTATGATTATAAACATAGTTTGTATCAATTAAATCTGCTTTCATAAATCCTTAAATTACAACAAATAACGTTCTTTAATCACTTGCAAATGATGTTTCTGGTGACCAGCCATAACCATTCCTAAAGCACGAACAGATATTTTATTTCCTGAACCTGAACCTATTTTCAGTAAATCTTCTTGTCTAAAGCTTTTAAATAACTGAATCGTTCCTTTTCTAAGTAAATTCATTTCATCTAGTAAATCTTTATAATCTCTATCCTGAGCTATAGAATTAATAACGAACAAATCTTGATCGAAACCAGGTAAATCGGTTTTGTCATTTCTTGCAAAACATAAAGCTCGATAACAAAAAATACGTTCTGTATCTATTAAATGCTGAATTAATTCCTTAATTGTCCATTTACCATCAGCATAAGCATAATTCTCTTTATTTGATGGTATAGTTCTTAAAGTAGTTTCAAAATCTTCTTGAACTGTCTTTAAATTTTCGATTATAGATTTTTCAGTTTCTAAGTTTGTAATAAACGAAGTATAATACGGGTTGTATTCTGTAGTTGGTATCATAAAATTTTTAATCTATGTCTATTAAACCAAAGATTAATTTATAAGCCTTTATAGTTTAATATCTTATAAAATTTAATGCTAAAAATACCATTTCCTAATTTAAAAATAAAAGAATATACCCTGACAAAGCCAAAAATAAACACAATGGCGAAAAGTATTTAGTATCGTTTACAGCAAATTTGGTTTGTTTAATTTTCTTAAAAAAACCTACATATTTAAAATCTCCTACAGCTCTCAATAAAAAAATAGAAGAAAATATTAGTAAACCATTCATCTTAATCCACTGAGGTAGAAAGTAAAAATCATAAATTTTAGCTACTTGTATATAACTACTAAAAATTAGTAATACAAAAAACGCAACTAATAACGTTAAAATTGGCGGAGCTTTTAAAACTTTTGCTTCTTTTGCATTTGTTGGAATAACACGATCGAGACCGAAAGTGCCTCCAAAAGCCCAATAGAAATGAAATAAAGAAATAATAAGTAATATAATACTACATATAATTGCAAGAAAAAATGTCATATTGATTCGTCTTTTTATGTATGTTTGTTATTACCCAAAGTTAAAGATCCCTTATGACAACCTTATTGATAAATATCAAGGAATTAATACAAGTTAGAGAAAAAAGCGTTAAAAAGGTTTCAGGAAATGAAATGAAAGAACTACCAACCTTAAAAAATGCTTTTTTAGCTATTGAAAATGAGAAAATAATAGATTTTGGTTTAATGAAGGATATACCTTCTTATTCTGCTGCTATTTTAATAGACTGCAAAGGAAAAATGGTATTTCCCACGTGGTGTGATAGTCATACACATATCGTTTACGCTGGAACAAGAGAACAAGAGTTTGTTGACCGAATTAACGGTTTAACCTATGAAGAAATCGCTAAAAAAGGTGGTGGTATATTAAATTCTGCTAAAAGATTACGTGAAAGTTCTGAAGAAGAGTTATATGAATTAACTAAAGTTAGACTCGATGAAGTTATGCGTTTAGGTACTGGAGCCATAGAAATAAAATCTGGTTATGGCTTAACAACAGATGCTGAACTTAAAATGCTTAGAGTGATCAAACGACTTAGAGATGAATTCGATTTACCAATTAAAGCTACATTTTTAGGCGCGCATGCTTTTCCTCAAGAATTTAAAGAAAACCAAGAAGCTTATATCGATGTAATCATTAATGAAATGCTACCTAAAGTTGCATCTGAAAATTTAGCAGAATTTGTAGATGTTTTTTGCGAAACAGGTTATTTTACTGTAAAACAAACTGAAAGAATTATTCAAGCAGCTAAAAAAGTAGGATTACAACCTAAAGTTCATGTAAATCAATTTACAACTATAGGTGGTGTAGAAAAATGTGTTACTAACAATGCACTTTCTGTAGATCATTTAGAAGTTTTAAACGATGACGATATAAAAGCTTTACAAGGATCTGAGACAATGCCTGTAGCGCTTCCTTCGTGTTCTTATTTCTTAAGTATTCCTTACACACCTGCTCGACAAATTATTGATAATAATTTACCTTTAGCATTAGCTTCTGATTATAATCCGGGTTCTACTCCTTCTGGAAACATGAATTTTGTTGTAGCCACTGCTTGTATAAAAATGAAAATGACTCCAGAAGAAGCTATTAATGCTGCAACAATAAATGGTGCATATGCAATGAACTTATCTGATGAAGTTGGATCGATTACTAAAGGTAAAAAGGCTAACTTTTTTATAACTAAAGAAATCTCATCATATAATTTCTTACCTTATAATTTCGGATCTAGCGTAATTGAGTCTGTATATATAAACGGAAAACTTGTATAGCATGTTGCAAACATTTTCTAGCAATACCATTTTAGAATTTGTATCACTTAGAGATGGAGAATCTAAACTTGGTGAACATATTCAAACGATACATAACAATAAAAATGTAGTAGAAGAATTAAAAGCATCTTCTGCTACATTTATTATTTTAGGTGTTCCTGAAGATATTGGTGTACAAATGAATTATGGAAATGCTGGGGCTCACACAGCTTTCATTCCTGCACTTCAGGCATTATTAAACACACAACAAAATCAGTTTATTAATGGTAATGATATATTGATTCTTGGTTATTTAGATTTTTTAGATGAAGTAATTGATTTTAATCCCGAAGATCGTAATAAAGGAAATGAACTATTAAAAAAGTTAGACACTGAATTATCTAAATGGATTTCTATTATTGTTCAAGCTAACAAAATTCCAATTGTAATTGGTGGAGGACACAATAATTCTTACGGAAACATTAAAGGTTTTTCAGAAGCTTTAAATCAATCCGTAAATGTTATTAATCTTGATGCTCATACCGATCTTAGAAAACTGGAAGAACGTCATAGTGGAAATGGTTTTTCTTACGCTTTACAACATGGGTTTTTAGATAAATATTTCATGTTTGGTTTGCATGGAAATTATACACCTCAATACATATTCGATCTTATTCACAACAACATCAATCTTGAATATAATATGTTTGAAGAAATCGCTGTTTACAAAAGCACAACGTTTGAAAGCGAATTACAGCGAGCTATAAATTTTATTGCTGAGAAACCTTTCGGAATTGAAATTGATCTCGATTGTATTCAATCTTTTCCTAGTAGTGCGATGACTCCAAGTGGATTTACTCCTGAAGAAGCAAGACGTGTTGTTTATTTCTTTGGTAAGCATAAATCAGCAAACTATTTACATATTTGTGAAGGTGCTCCTTCATTATCCAATGAAAAATTAGCTACAAAACAAGTAGGAAAATATATCAGTTATTTAATTACTGATTTTATTAAGTCGAAAACCAATTGAAAAAAACTTCAGCTATATTATTAATAATTGTTTTAGCTCAGTTTTTCTGTACTTCTTTGTGGTTTGCTGGTAATGGAGTTTTAAATGATTTAATCACTGTTTTTAATTTAGAAAATGGATCATTAGCTAGTCTTACATCATCAGTACAATTCGGGTTCATTATTGGAACTTTATCCTTTGCATTATTAAATATTGCTGATCGATTTTCTCCTTCAAAAGTATTTTTCGTTAGTGGATTATTAGGAGCTGTTTTTAACTTAGGAATAATTTATCCTGATAATAACATAAATAGCTTAATAATCTTTCGTTTCTTAACCGGATTTTTCTTAGCTGGTATTTATCCTGTTGGAATGAAAATTGCCGCAGATCATTTTGATAAAAACTTAGGGAAATCTTTAGGTTATTTAGTTGGCGCACTTGTTTTAGGTACAGCTTTTCCTCACTTTTTGTCCTTTTTTACAACAGCATTACCTTGGAAAGTTGTTATTTGTAGTACTTCAGGTTTAGCTTTATTAGGGAGTTTGCTAATTTTAATATGCATTCCTGATGGTCCTTTCAGAAAAAAAAGCAGTTCTTTAAAACTGAATGCTATTTTTCAAGTTTTTAAAAAGAAAAAATTTCGATCTGCTGCATTAGGATATTTCGGTCATATGTGGGAGTTGTATACTTTTTGGGCTTTTGTTCCTATTATTCTAGGTATTTATTTAGATAGAAATCCAACCGTAAAATTTAATATTTCTCTACTATCTTTTAGTATTATAGCAATTGGTAGTTTAGGGTGTATTTTAGGTGGCTATTTATCATTAAAATGGGAAACTAAGAAGATTGCCATGATCGCATTAGCAATATCTGGATTATGTTGTCTTACTTCTTCTCTATTCTTTTCTTCTCCGTTATTTATATTTATTCTTTTTGTTTTACTCTGGGGTTTTACAGTGATTATGGATTCTCCTCTTTTTTCAACTTTAGTAGCTAAAAATGCTCCTATAGAAATTAAGGGAACTGCCCTTACTATTGTAAACTGTTTAGGATATAGTTTAACAATTATAAGTATTCAAACAATAAACTATTTACGAGAGTTTATTCCTAAAGAATATTTATTTGTTGTGTTAGCTATAGGTCCAATATTAGGTCTTTTGGCATTAAAACAGAACAGTAAAACTATAACTCATTAGTTTTTTTTAATCAATCCAATTTTTAAAGTCTTTCACACGCTCTCTACTCACAATAATTTCTTGATCAGTAAAAGAATGTAAAACTAACTTTAATCGTGAATTTGTATACGATATGATGTCTTTTATGGCGTTAATATGAACTATAAACGTTCTATTTACTCTAAAGAATTGTTCTGGATCTAAATGATCGTACCAATGCTCTAAAGAATGATCTATCAAGTAATTTCTATTCTCGTTCGTATGTATATAAGTAGCTTTATTTTCTGAATACAAACACTCGATATTGTCTGTATGTATAATCTTTATATGCTGACCAATTTTTATCGTAAAACGCTTCTTATATTTTCTATCTATCGGATTAATTAACAACTTTCTAATTTCGTTAATATCAACCTGAATGTTATTGCTTTTTGGTTGTTGTTCTTTGTATTTATCTACAGCAACTTTCAATTCATCATCATCTATTGGTTTTAATAGATAATCAATAGAATTTAATTTAAAGGCTTTAAGCGCATATTCATCATAAGCTGTAGTAAAAATGATTGCAGATTTTACTGGTATTTCTTCAAAAATTTCAAAAGACAAACCATCTGAAAGTTGAATATCCAAGAAAATTAAATCAGGATGTTCATTCGTTTGAAACCAATTTAACGCTTCTTCCACAGAATGCAACATTGTATTTACTTCTATATTCAATTCAGCTAACATTCTATTTAAACGTCTTGCTGCTGGTTTTTCATCTTCAATTATTAAAACATTCATATTGTTAATACCAATTAGTCTATATATTTATTTGCTTGTTTTTTATCTTTTTCTATTAACTCTTTAATTTTTTGTTTTTCCCAATTCTTTCCTAAAAGTATTGATATCGCGTAAATATCTATGGCTTGAAAAATTATAATAATTCCCCAAACAGCCCATAAAGGATACACTTTATAGTTTTCAAAATTATACCAAAGGTTACTAATTTTAAAGCCACCGAATATATGAAAGTTTATTTCTGATATCTTAGATGATAAGGCAAAAATTATATTAATGACCAAATAAACTGTTAAGTGATCGTAAAACGATTTTATTTTCGCTGCTTCTTTCTTAGCTTGTAAATATTTATTCTTCTTTACATCTAACACCATAACCTTTTCTGATTTTTTAATTAATTTCTTAACATTTTTCTTTTTTTATCTTCTTCTTCGCGCATTAACTCTTCAATTTTTCTTTTCTCCCAATCTTTTCCGAAGAAATAATCTGTTCCAAATAGTCGAATAGCTTGAAACACGATAGCAATTCCCCAGAAAATCCAAACAGCAAAAGTTCCAAAGTCGAAAAAAGCTTCTTCAAAAGATTCTCCATTTAATAGATTTCTTCTGATTTTCATAGTTGATATAACTATATTTATAATTATATAAACTGCTAGTTGCTTGTAAAAATTTTTGATTTCATCTACTCGCTTTTTAGCCCTTATATATTCATTTTCTTGATTGTAATCTGTTATAAACATCTTTTTATTTATTTAACATTTTTTGACTTCTATTTTTATCTTTCTCCATAAACTCTTTTATCTTTCGATCTTCCCAATCTTTAGATAACAAGTTACCAAACCCAAAAACTCCTAACCAATGAAAGAAAACACCAATTCCCCAAAACAACCAGGTAGAGTATACTCCGAAATTACTAATTGCATCTTCAAAAGAATCTCCATCATCATTCATTAAACCTACTATTATAATAGAACTTAAAAATAAATTAACAACTATATAGACTGTAAAATGAGAATAAAATCCTTTTATGTCTTTTACTTTCTTTTTAGCTTTTAAATAGCGCTGTTCTTCTAAAAAATCTTGCTTCATCATTAATACTTTTTATTCATAATCTCTTTAATTTTACGCTCTTCCCATTCTTTACTGAAAAGATTATCACTAAAAGCTAAAAAGGCGTGAATTCCTATAGCAACTCCCCAACCTAACACAGAAAACCAAAACCAATGAAACTGAGGAGAAAAAGTTAAATTAGTGTATACAATAATTGGTGTGTTTAATAGATACAATGCTAAATGCACATAAAAACCTTTAATTTCTTTTACTTTTTTCTTTGCTTTTAAATAGCGTTGTTCTTCTATGTAATTATTTTCCATTTCTGTTGTATTCTTTTATGTATTCGTTAATCTTACGTTCTTCCCAATCTTTTCCCTTTATAAATTTAAAGCCATCAAATACTTGAAATCCATGAGAAAATAATCCTATTCCCCAACCAAATACTGAAAACCAAAACCAGTGAAATTGTGGCGAAAATTTTAAGTTGATGAAAATTAGGATCGGAATAACAATTATGTAAATTACTAGATGACTATAAAACTCTTTAATCTCTTTTACTTTTTTAAGAGCTCTCATGTATCTGATTTCTTCTTCTTTAGGAAACTCCATAAAAATTAAAATTTATCTTTATCCATTAATTCTCTAATCTTACGTTCTTCCCAATCTTTACCTAAAAAAACATTATAGTTATACACTTCTAAACCATGGAATAATACTCCTATACCCCAACCAATAATTGGAAAGTAAAACCAATGGAATTGTGGAGAAAATCGTAGATTAATGAAAATGAAAAACGGAATAAAAATTAAGTACGACGCTAAATTTCTATAAAACTCTTTTATTTTTTCTACACGTTCAACCGCTTTTATATAACTACTATTTTCGAAATTATCTGATATTTTCATAATGTTTTTTGTTTTAGATAACAGTGGCAAACTCACTGTAAATGTTTTGTTGTTATTCTCAATATGAACTCTTTCATTAGAAATAAGTCCGTATCGATCAGCTATATTTTGAAGCCCCACTTTTGTACTCTTCTTTCCTATGGCTTCTTTAGGATTCACATTATTCTCTATTTTTAAATATCCATTCTCTTCATAAATTGAAATTCGTAACGGTTTAGAACTAGAAACCACATTGTGTTTTACAGCGTTTTCTAGTAATAATTGTAATGATAATGGCACTATTTTTAAATCACTATTTGTTACTGAAGTTGGAACATCAAATTCTAAAGCATCTTCAAAACGCATTTGTAATAATTCCATATAGGTTTTTGCGAATTTTAATTCTTCTGTTAATGGAATTAACTCTTTATTTCTTTGTTCTAAAACATATCGATATACTTTAGATAATTTTGTAGTAAATTTTTCAGCTTGATTTGGATTTTCACCAATTAAAGAAGTCAATACATTTAAACTATTGAATAAAAAATGAGGATCTATTTGGCTTTTTAATGTTTCAAACTTCGCTGATTCAGTTTTTGCTACAATTTGTTGATGAGTAGTTTCTTTATTCATGGTTTTCTTCCATTCTATCATAAATCCTTTTGCATGTAAAAATGCAGCCACACCTAATGATAAAACAATAGCGAATAGATGGATAAAGAACAACCTTTCAGAAAACAAAACTTTAAAATCATTATTAAATACAAGAACATATTGTATATAATGAATTATAAAAACGCCTACAGATGTATATAATATGGTTCCTATAATTCCTGCCCAAACTCTCTGGTTCGTTTCTTTAACCCAATCCCATTTAGTATTTAAAAACTCATTAATAAAACCATTACCTAACCCGAGAATAAAAGAATATAATGCAGAAAACAAAAAAGTAACACTTGCTCCTTTTAAGGTAAATTGTCTGTTTATTAACGTGAATAAAACACCAAATAAAACAGTCATTTTTACGCAAACAATAATATCTTTTTTAAATTCAGATTTTAAGTAACTTAATATACTACTCATTTTAAAACTTTATTTGTTATAATCTAATATCTAAAGATACATCTTTGTTAGTAATAGTAAACTTTGCATCATCATATCTTGGAGGCCCAAAATTCATTACATTATTAGAAGCACCATAATCTTCCATCGGCATACCACTTGGTTGAAAGTCCATTTTTCCATTATTGTTCTTATCGTGAAAACAAGTAACTGCATATTCTCCTGCTGGAACATTTTCAAAAATAACAACTGATTTACCATTTTCTATTTTTGCTTCTTTAGCTTGAATTGGTTTTCCTATTAAAAAGTTTTCTTTATCAGAAAGAGCAAACTTCATTGTTCCTTCATTTGATGTAACATTAACTACTGTAACTGTAATTTTCTGATTTCCTTCTTGAGCAAATAAATTATTAAAAGTTAATAGTGCTAATAAAATAATACTTAAAGATTTCATTTTTTTTTTAGTTTTAAAGATTAATTACACTTCAAAAATGCAATGACATTGTTTATTTTAAAACTTATTATTACCGAACTGTAAATTTTACATGATGAATTGTAAATTTTTAAAAAATAAGTTTGGAGTATTGATTTTTTTTATACATTAGCGGCATGCATACAAGCAATAAGACAAATCAAATTTCATTACGCCGACGACGCCCCATGCGACGTAGCTAGTTCATTCTTGCCTAAGAATCAATAGAAATTTGAATTCATCTTATTAACATCATCATGCAATTTTACATTATTTTTTTATCGTTACCATTCATAATTATCACAACTGATAATAGGATTTCTGTACGACGATTTTTCCCTCGCCCGTAAGGGCTTATATGACTAATAGAACTTAGGTGAGTCCGGTTCTTCTTCAGAAAAAAAGAGACAACAAACAATTTTAAATTTAAGGTAATGGAAATCATTATTGCCGATATATCACATAAAATTTACGCAGAAGAAATTTGTACTACCATAGAAAATGCAGCTAAAATTAGAGGTACAGGTATTGCAAAGAGAAAACCAGAATATATTATTTCTAAAATGGAAAAAGGTAACGCAGTTATCGCTCTAGATGGAAATACATTTGCCGGTTTTTGCTATATAGAATCTTGGGGACATGGAAAATTCGTTGCCAATTCTGGATTAATCGTTCATCCTAACTTTAGAGGTTTAGGCTTATCAAAAAAAATCAAACAAAAGATTTTTGATCATTCAAGAACTAAGTTTCCCAATGCTAAAATATTCAGTATTACTACTGGATTAGCCGTTATGAAACTTAATAGCAACTTAGGTTATAAACCCGTTACATTTTCTGAATTAACAACAGATCAAACGTTTTGGGATGGATGTAAAACCTGTGTCAATTATGATGTTTTAACGAGAACAGAACAAAAAATGTGTTTATGTACGGGAATGTTATATGATCCAGCTACCGAAAACAACAATCAACCTAAGAAATTTAAAGAAAAAACATTCACTAGGTTGAAAAGTATCAAACAACATTTATTCTTAAAAAAAGAGAAAAAATGAAAAAATTAGTTTTAGCATATAGCGGAGGTTTAGACACTTCTTATTGTGCAGTACACTTAACAAAGGATGAAAATTTTGAAGTTCATGCTGTTAGTGTAAATACAGGTGGATTTACCAATGAAGAAATACATGATATTGAAAGTAAAGCACATCAATTAGGTGTAAAAACGTATAAAAATATAAATGCAGTTCATAATTACTACGAGAAAGTAATTAAATACTTAATTTACGGAAATGTATTAAAAAACAATACCTATCCATTATCAGTAAGTGCAGAAAGAATTGTACAAGCCATCGAGATTATTAATTATGCAAAATCCATTGGAGCAGAATATATTGCACACGGTAGTACAGGAGCTGGAAATGATCAAGTTCGTTTCGATTTAATCTTTAACACATTAGCTCCTAATATTAAAATTATTACTCCGATTAGGGATCAAAAGTTAAGTAGACAAGAAGAAATTGCTTATTTACAAAGTCACGGTGTAGATTTATCTTGGAGTAAAGCTAAATATTCTGTGAACAAAGGTTTATGGGGAACTAGTATTGGTGGTGATGAAACATTAACCTCTCACCTAGCCTTACCTGAAGAAGCATATCCTTCTCAGCTACAAGAAACAAAAGCTACTGATATTAAAATTTCCTTTGTAAAAGGAGAACCTGTAGCAATTAACGACAAAAAAGATACTTCTGGAGTTATCATTGAAAAACTAAACAATATCGCTTCTAAATATGCTATTGGTAGAGATATTCATGTTGGTGACACTATTCTTGGTATTAAAGGAAGAGTTGGTTTTGAAGCTGCTGCTGCTATATTAATTATTAAAGCACATCACTTATTAGAAAAACATACACTAACCAAATGGCAATTACAACATAAAGATTATGTAGCTAATTGGTATGGAAATCACTTACATGAAGGTTTATATCTCGATCCTGTAATGAGAGATTTAGAAGCCATGCTAAGTAGCAGTCAACAACAAGTAACTGGCGATGTGTATATAACTTTAAAGCCTTATCATTTTACTTTAAACGGAATTTCTTCGGATAACGATTTGTTACAATCGAAATTTGGTAGCTATGGTGAAATGAATAACGCTTGGACTGCAGAAGATGCTAAAGGCTTTATTAATATCTACGGAAATCAAACTAAAATTTATCAAAATACCAACAGTCATGATTAAAGCTGGAATTATAGGTGGAGCTGGTTATACAGCAGGTGAATTAATTAGATTGTTAATTCATCATAAAGAAGTAACAATTGATTTTGTGTATAGCACTTCAAACGCTGGTAATCCAATTAGTGCGATTCATCAAGATTTAGTTGGATCTATAGATCAAAAATTTACAGACACAATTAATACTAATGTTGATGTTTTGTTTTTGTGCTTAGGACACGGGAATTCTGGTAAATTTCTTGCGAAATATCAATTTTCAGATACTACAAAAATTATTGATTTAAGTAATGAATTCAGACTTGTAAACAATAAAGTATTTCAAGGAAATGAATACATATATGGTTTACCTGAAATCAATAAAGAGGAAATAATTAATGCGAATTATATTGCAAATCCAGGTTGTTTTGCAACTGCAATTCAATTAGCAATTGCTCCTTTAGCATCAGAAAAACTAATCACAAATGACATTCATGTAAATGCTATAACTGGCGCAACTGGTGCAGGAACTAGCTTATCGAAAACTACACATTTTACCTGGAGAGATAATAACTTCTCCTATTACAAGCCTTTTACGCATCAACATTTAGGAGAGATTTATCAAACCATAGAAAAATTTCAATCAGAGAGTAAACACCAAGTTTTATTCTTACCAAATAGAGGAAATTTTTCTAGAGGAATATTCGCTACTTTATATACTGAGTTTTCAGGTTCAGAAGAAGAAGCTATTAAAATTTATAAAGAATTTTATAAAGACGCTGCTTTCACTTTTGTGGCTGACCAAACTTTACATCTGAAGCAAGTAGTGAACACTAATAAATGTTTAGTTCATGTACATAAACATGAAAATCAATTATTAATTACAAGTTGTATTGATAATTTATTAAAAGGAGCTTCTGGACAAGCAGTACAAAACATGAATTTAATGTTCGGTTTTGAAGAGACAGAAGGATTACAATTAAAAGCTAATTATTTCTAAATATTAAACTGATGAAAATAGCAATCATAGGAACAGGAAACTTAGGAAAATCAATAGCTAAAGGATTGATAAAAGGTCAGAACTTTAATTCACTGTACTTAACTAAAAGAAACGTAAGCGAATTAAACGATTTACCAAAACAAGAGAACATTATTATTACCAGTAATAATAGAGAAGCAATTCAAAATTCTGATGTTTTAATTTTTGCAGTTCAACCAAAGCAATTGGAAGAAATTTTGTTTCAATCAAAAAAATATATCAATAAAGAGCAACTTGTAATCTCCACAATCACTGGTTTTTCCATAGAAAAAATTGAAAATATATTAGGGCAAGATTTTTCAATCATAAGAGCAATGCCCAATACAGCTATTGCCGTAGAAAAATCAATGACCTGCATTTCTTCCAATACTAATGATACTAATAAAATTACTATTGTTGAATCTATTTTTAATCAACTTGGAAATACCATGATTATTCCTGAAAACTTAATGCAAGCTGCAACAGTAGTTTGTGCAAGTGGAATTGCTTTTTGGATGCGTTTAATCCGCGCTACAACACAAGCTGCTATTCAATTAGGTTTTGATGCTAAAGAAGCTCAAGAATTAGCCATGTTCACAAGTGAAGGAGCTGCTAATTTATTAATTCAATCTGGAAATCATCCAGAACAAGAGATCGATAAAGTAACTACACCGAAAGGATGTACAATTGAAGGTTTAAATGAAATGGAACACAAGGGTTTAAGTTCTTCATTAATTCAAGGAATGGTTGCTTCTTTCAATAAAATTAACACTATTAAAAAAGAACAAATATGAGTTTATTTAACGTTTATCCATTATTCGATATCACTCCTGTAAAGGCTAAAGATGTATATGTGTATGATGAAAATGGCACACAATATTTAGACTTATACGGGGGACATGCTGTGATTTCCATTGGTCATTCTCACCCTACTTATGTAGAAAAATTACAACAACAACTAGCAAATATTGGATTTTATAGTAATTCTATTCAAAATCCCTTACAACAACAACTGGCAGAAAAATTAACTTCCGTATCTAGATGTAAACTTTACGAATTATTTCTATGTAATTCTGGAGCAGAAGCAAATGAAAATGCAATAAAATTAGCTTCTTTTCATACACAAAAACATAAAGTAGTGGCTTTTAAAAATGCATTTCACGGTAGAACTTCGGCAGCTGTAGCTGCAACAGATAATCCGAAAATTGTTGCACCAATTAACGCTCAACAAACTGTTGATTTTGTTGAGTTTGGAGACATTGAAACTTTAACTAAGATTTTAGCTAAAGGAGATGTTTGCGCAGTAATCACAGAGATTATTCAAGGAGTTGGCGGTTTAGATGAAGCTTCTACAGAGTTTTACAAAACTGTAGAACAACTTTGTAAACAATTCGGAACCTTACTGATTGCTGATGAAGTTCAATCTGGTTTTGGAAGAACTGGTGATTTCTTTGCTTTTCAAAAACATGGAATAGAACCAGATATTATTTCAATGGCAAAAGGAATGGGAAATGGTTTTCCTGTTGGAGGAATTTTAATTCATCCGAAAATTAAAGCATCATTTGGTTTATTAGGTACCACTTTTGGCGGAAATCATTTGGCCTGTACTGCTGCATTAGCAGTTATAGAAACGATTCAACAAGAAAAATTATTAGATAATGTTGAAGAAATTTCGACTTATTTTATCGATAAAGTATCACAAATTTCAGAAATAAAAACAATTAAAGGACGGGGTTTAATGCTTGGTTTAGAATTTGACTTCCCAATTGCAGAATTACGTAAAGAATTGATTTATAATCATCAAATATTTACAGGAAGTTCTAAAAATCCGAACTTACTTCGTATTCTTCCTTCTTTAACAGTTAAGAAAGAACATGTAGATGTGTTTATCAATGCATTAACAAAAGCATTAGAGTTACAAAAAGTATAAAAATTAATTATCCGTCATGCTGTATTTTTTTTAGTATTTCATTAAATAAAGTTTAAAAAAAATTGAAATCCTGATATAAATTCAGAATGATCTTATACAAAACTCAATCCCATGAAAAAATATACTGAAATCAATGATATTAAAAATATACCCCAAACAATAACAGAAGCAATAGCATTAAAAAAAGCTCCATTTGAGCATAAAAACTTAGGTAAAAATAAAACCTTAGTGATGTTGTTTTTTAATGCTAGTTTAAGAACTAGATTAAGCACCGAAAAAGCTGCTAAAAACCTAGGAATGGATGTTATTTGTTTACAAATTAGTGACTCTTGGAATTTAGAATTTGAAGACGGAACTGTGATGAATTTATCAACATCTGAACATATTAAAGAAGCTGCAAAAGTAATTGCGCAATATGCAGATATAATTGCGGTAAGAGCATTTCCAACACTAAAAGATAAAGAATTGGATTATGCAGAAGTTATTATGAATAGTTTCTCAAAATACGCAGATGTTCCTGTAGTGAATTTAGAAAGTTCTACAGCTCATCCGTTACAAGCATTAGCAGATGCAATTACTATAAATGAATTTAATTCAGATGCAATGCCAAATGTTGTTTTGTCTTGGGCACCACATCCTAAAGCCTTACCGCAGTCTGTTGCAAATTCTTTTGTAAACATGATGCAAAAATTGCCGGTAAATCTAACAATTACACATCCAAAAGGTTATGAATTAAGTACTGAAATCACAAAAGATACTCAGGTAAATTATAATCAAGAAGAGGCTTTAAAAAATGCGGATTTTGTTTATGTGAAAAACTGGAGTTCATATGCGGATTACGGACAAATATTGAGCCAAGATAGCGATTGGATGATCACGCAACATAAGCTTAATAATGCTAAATTTATGCATTGCTTGCCTGTAAGAAGAAATGTAGTTGTTGAAGATGCAGTTTTAGATTCGGATAATTCTTTAGTAATAAATCAGGCAAACAATAGAACATATGCAGCTCAGGTTGTTTTAAAAAACATCCTCGAAAACTTATAATATGCAAGAATTAAAGATTATAAAAATTGGTGGAAACGTAATCAACAATGAAAAGTTATTAAATGATTTTCTTGATGATTTTGCAAAACTTGAATCACCAAAAATTTTAGTGCATGGTGGCGGAAGAGCTGCTTCAGAATTATCAGTAAAAATGGGAATTAGGCCTAATATGGTTAATGGACGTAGAATTACTGATGCTAATACTTTAGAGATTATAACTATGGTTTATGGTGGAAAAATCAACAAAAATATTGTTGCGCAATTACAAGCTAGAAAATGTAATAGTATTGGTTTTTCTGGTGCTGACGGCAATACAATTGTTTCTGTAAAAAGACCTATAACTACTATAGATTATGGTTTTGTTGGAGATGTTATTCAGATAAATACTGACACTTTACGGATTTTACTAGAACACAAAATTAGTCCTATTTTCTGTGCCATTACACACAATGAAAAAGGACAATTACTAAACACAAATGCTGATACTATTGCTGCCGAACTAGCAATAGCATTATCTAAATCATACAAAGTTGCGCTTTATTACTGTTTTGAAAAAAATGGTGTATTAACAGATATTAATGATGATGATTCCGTAGTTGAAAGGATTGATGAAAAAATATTTGAAGATTTAAAGCGTGAAGAAATAATTAATGAAGGTATGCTTCCTAAAATACATAACTGTTTACAAGCAATTAAAAGAGGCGTGAATAGTGTTCATATAGGAAATAACGCAATGCCTTTTAACACGAATGTAAAATGTACAACGTTTCAACAATAATGACACAAAAAGAACTTACCTATAGCGCTATCGATCTCTTAAAAAAACTTATAGAGATTCCATCGTTTTCTTCAGAAGAAGATAAAACTGCCGAGGTTTTAGCCTATTGGTGTACGATTCATAGTATTGATTATAAGAGAACAAATAACAATGTTTGGGCTGTAAACAAATATTTTGATGAAAGTAAACCAACTATTTTATTAAACTCTCATCACGATACTGTTTATCCAAATAACGGATACACAAAAGATCCACACAAAGCCATTGTAGAAGATGGAAAACTATATGGTTTAGGAAGTAACGATGCCGGAGGATGTTTGGTTTCTTTATTAGCAACATTTACTCATTTTTATCATCAAGAAAATTTAAACTATAATTTAGTTTTTGTTGGTTCTGCTGAAGAAGAAAGTAGTGGTCCGAACGGATTAAATAGCATGTTATCTATAATTCCTAAAATTGACGTAGCCATTGTTGGAGAACCAACGTTAATGCAATTAGCTATTGCGGAAAAGGGATTGATTGTTTTTGATGCTAAAGTAAACGGAACACCAAGTCACGCCGCACATCCTAATGAGGATAATCCAATTTACAATACAATAGAGGTTCTAGAATGGTTTAAAAACTACACATTTGATAAAACTTCAGAAGTTTTAGGTAATGTAAAAATGACAGTCACACAAATTAATGCAGGGAAACAACATAATGCTGTTCCATCTGCAGTAGATTTAGTTGTAGATGTCCGTGTGAACGATAAATATACCAACCAAGAGATTGCTGATTTATTACAAAAAGAAGCTCCTTGTGAAATTGTGCCGAGAAGTTTACGATTAAATTCATCATCAATAGATAAAAATCATGAATTAATTCAAGCTGGTATAGCTTTAGGCAGAGAAACTTATGGTTCTCCTACCCTATCAGATCAATCAGTTTTAAGTTGTCAGTCTGTAAAATTAGGTCCTGGTGATAGTAGACGTTCTCATACCGCAGATGAATTCATCTACATTGATGAAATTAAAGAAGGAATAGATATTTATATTAAAATACTTACTACAATTCTCACTGATCATTGATCAATTAACTAGTAAGTGATAACCGAAAACTGACAATTGAAAACATGAAACTTTGGAAAAAAGAATTTTCTCTAGATAAAGTCATTGAAGATTTTACAGTTGGGAATGACAGAGAAATTGATTTACATATTGCAAAATACGATGTGATTGCTTCAAAAGCACACGCAAAAATGTTGGCTTCAGTAAAGATTATATCTGAAAAAGAAGCAAACCTATTGATTCAAGCTCTAAACTCTTTACTTAAAGAAATAGAAAATGAGTCATTTATTATAGAGAATGATTTTGAAGATATACATTCAAAAATCGAATATGAGTTAACTAAAAAACTTGGTGAAATTGGCAAAAAAATTCACACAGCAAGGTCAAGAAACGATCAGGTTTTGGTTGCATTACAACTGTACTACAAATATGAGATACAATTCATTTTAGAAAAAGTAAGTGAATTATTCAATACTTTAATTTCGTTAGCTGAAAAGCATCAAGAAAAATTATTGCCTGGATACACACATTTACAAGTAGCAATGCCTTCATCTTTTGGTTTATGGTTTTCTGCATATGCAGAGACACTATTAGATGATATTGAATTATTAAAAGCTACTTTAAAAATTGTAGATCAAAATCCACTAGGCTCAGCAGCTGGTTATGGAAGTTCTTTTCCAATAGATAGAGATTTTACTACTAAAGAATTAAAGTTTTCTACTTTAAAATTTAATGTAGTAGCTGCTCAGATGTCTAGAGGAAAAAATGAAAGAATTCTATCAAGCTCTTTGGGTAATTTAGCAAATACTTTAAGTAAATTTTCTATGGATATTTGCTTGTATATGAGTCAAAATTTTGGTTTTATTTCTTTTCCTGATGAATTAACAACAGGAAGTAGCATTATGCCACACAAGAAAAATCCAGATGTTTTTGAATTAATTAGAGGTAAATGTAACCAAATTCAAGCATTACAAACTGAAATGTTGTTGTTAACAAATAATCTACCTAGTGGTTATCATAGAGATTATCAATTGTCAAAAGAAAACAGTATTAAAGCAATAGAAAACACAAAACTAATTTTAGACATCTTTAATTACAGTATCCAACAAATCATTGTTAAAAATGTTGATATTAATGATGAAAAATACAAATACCTCTTTACTGTAGACAACATTAATAATCTGGTAACTAATGGAATGCCTTTTAGAGAAGCATATTCAAAAATTAGTGGTGAAATTGAAGATAAAATATACGTTTCAGACACCTCAAAAAAACATACGCATATTGGAAGTATAAATAACTTATCATTAAATAAAATCAAACAAAAAAAACTTAATATTTATAAACTGTAGATCGATTAAATTTCTATTTTTACCAGAAATTGTCTAACCTAAAAAAACTAATTGTTATGAAGAAAAAAATACTTTCTTTATCTACATTTTTATTCTTATTTTTTTATTTACAAGTTAATGCAACTGTATATTATGTTAACTTAAATGCAACAGGAAACAATGACGGTTCCAGTTGGCAAAATGCTTTTAATTCTTTAGACACGGCATTAAGCTCGAGTACTTCTGGTGATGAAATTTGGGTTGCTAAAGGTACATATAAACCTTCTTTTGATGGATTTAATATTCCTAGTGGTGTAAAAATTTATGGAGGCTTTATTGGTAACGAAAGTAATCTTAATGAACGAGATTATTCTACTAATACTGTAACATTGGATGGAAACATAGGAGATTTATCTAAATCAACCGATAACGCAAATCATGTTGTATTTATGAGAAACGTTAGTGCCTCTACTAGATTAGATGGTTTTAAAATTATTAATGGTAGAGCTAATAATTTTTCAAATGACTCTAAAGGAGGTGGTTTATATAACTTAAATGGAGCACCTACCATTGCTAACTGTCAATTTTATGATAACTTTTCTGATGATTTTGGAGGAGGAATTTGCTCAGAAAGCGGAAATATAAAAATTGATAATTGTGATATTTCTAATAACACTGTAGAAGGTATTGGTGCTGGTGTATATTTAAGTCAGAATGGTACAGCTATTATAACAAATTCTAAAATTAATTCTAACACATCAATTTATAATAGTGGTGGTGGAATTGCTTCAGGAAATGGTTTTGATTCTTTAATTATAGATAGAACTGAAATATCTGGTAATACTGTTCAAGATTTTGGTGGAGCAATAACCATAGGAGATGATACAAGTTTAAAAATATATAACTCTTTATTCTTAGGAAATGTCGCCCGTTTAAGGATTATAAATATGCATACAACTTTTAACCTTCAATCTCATAAAGTTGTAAATTGTACTTTTTCAGGTAATAAAAGTACTGAAAGAGTTAGTAAATCTTCAACAATCGTTTTTAATGATAATACAGAAATTGCGAATTCTATTTTTTGGGATAATGAAGCTCCTGATGGGAATATTTATAGATTTAATACATTAATTGATCCATTAGTATCTAATTGTATTATTGAAAACGGACATGAATCTGGTAATAATAATATTACAAATTCTCCAGAATTTAACAATCCATCATCTAAAGATTTTGCTCCTTTTACAAACGAAAATTTAGATTATAGCTTAAAACCAAATTCTCTAGGCATTAATGCTGGTAATAATAACTTTTTATCAAATGCGTTTAATAAAGATTTTACAGGGGCACCACGACAATATGGTTCTAAACCTGTAGATATTGGAGCTTTTGAATTACAAAACGACTCTACTCTTAGTATTAAAGAAGATGATTTCTTTAAAACTAGAACTTTTTATAATAAAGAAAGCGAGAGCATTGAAATTATTAACTATAATCTTTATAATTTAAATTATATTATTTATGACATTAAAGGTCGTTCAGTTAAAAAAGGGAATACAACAAAAGATATTTCAACGATTAACTTAAGTAAACTAAGTAACGGTGTTTTTATAGTAAAAATAACAAATGAAAAGTCACTTAAAACAATGACTAAAAAGTTTGTAAAAATCTAACATTACAACATCTTTATAAAAATAGATTTAATGGTAACTTAAAAATGGATTAGCTACTAAAATTTAGTTAAAATTCTTTTTAAACTAATCTGTGAATAATTTAAAATGTACTTTGTGATAAATTTTTTTTTTATGAAAACTATTATCACTGGGTACATTTTTTTTCTTTCTTTTATTACTTATAGTCAAACTAAAAAAGTTGTCCCGTTAGATAAAAATTTTAAACAGTTTATAAGTTGTAGAGATTTCACTTTATCTTCAAATGGAAAGGAAGCCTATTTTACAATTCAAAATTTAAATGAAAATAAGGGAACTATTGTAAAATCTGAAAGAATAAATAACACTTGGACTAACTTTACAATAGTATCGTTTTCTGGTAAGTTTAGAGATATTGAACCTTTTTTAAGTCCAAATAATTTAAGGTTATACTTTTCATCAAATAGACCTAAAAACAATTCTACAAAAGAAGCAGATTATGACATTTGGTATGTAGAAAGAAAAACTATAAACTCTAATTGGTCTGAACCAATAAACTTAGGAGCTCCTATAAATACTAAACATAACGAATTTTATCCTTCTCTAAGTAAAAATTATAATATTTATTATACTTCAGATAAAAATGTAACAACTAGTAAAGATGACATTTTATTTGCTAAATGGAATGGTTCTAGTTACGATCAACCAATAGTTTTAAATGAAAATATTAATAGCAAAGGTTATGAATTTAATTCATATATCTCTCCTAATGAAGATTTTCTTATATATTCAATTTACAAGGCTAAAGATGGTTTAGGAAGCGGTGATTTATACATTAGTTTTAAGAATAAATCAGGAATTTTTCAGAAAAGAAAAAACCTAGGTTCAATGATAAATTCTAATAAAATGGATTATTGCCCTTTTTACAACAAAAAGACTAACACTTTATATTTTACAAGTAAAAGAGACGAAACAAAATCTAAAAAATCAAGTGATTTTTCTGAATTTAATTCAATTGCAAATAGTTATATGAACGGACAAAGTAGAATATATAAAGTGAAAGTTGATTTAGAAAAGATTCTAAAGTAATTTTTTAAGCTACAAAATATGAATTTAAATAAGCCTTATTATAACTCTTAATATCATTATCAAAACAAAGAGATATCAATTATTGATCATTAATAGTAAATTTATATCAACCTATTTTAGGAAGATTCATATTTCTTTTTAAATTTCTCTATGAGAAATACATTTCCAAATAACATGGTAAATGCATAACCTATATCTTCTACAGGTATTGTTACTAAACGAATTCCTAAGTTTTCCGTATTATTATACCATACTACTGGTTCTTCAATACCTGTTCCTGTTAATACTCCATTAACGATAAAAAAAGGAATTAAAATGATTAAAAAAGCAATATAAAAACGTCTTAAATATTCAATTCCAAAGAAAAAACCAATAAGTAACATCCCGATTAAAAAAGAATAATTTACAGTTGTATAAGCTTTCCCAAAATTTAAAATTAAAATAGGGGTTACAATAGCTATTGTAGCTAACGTAATTAATTTAGTATTCTTTTCAGAAATTAATAAGTTGGGTTTAAAGTATTCTAAAGAATAATGGATAAAAATACTTGCATAAGGAATACAAAAGAAAAATAACCATTCCTCTATCGGCATACCTAAAAGTAAAAACGATAAATGGTAATCTGGGTTAAATCCCCATACTCCATTTTTGGTAAAAATAGCATCCCAAATTAAAAAAACAGTTGATACTATAGTTAAAGATAGTAGAACAGCTTTCCAATGTTTGATAAAACGCATATTCTTTTCAAAAGAATATAATAACGGAATACTTAAAGAACCAAGATTTAAAAGTAAATAAAGATATTCCACTATTTTAAATATTCTTTAAAATATTTAAAGGGAACAAATAACATTCCGAAACATTCTCCTTCGTGTTTCCCTAATTTTTTATGATGAATTTTATGAGCTTTTCTTAAACCTCTAAAGTACCAATTGTCAGTTTTATCAAACCACTTAAATCGACGATGAATTAAAACATCATGTATTAAAAAATAAGCTAATCCATATAACAAAATACCTAAACCTATAAAAAACAAGAAATTAAGTTCTGGTCTAATACCAAAGAAAAAAAGCATCATACTTGGTATTGCAAAGACTACAAAAAAAGCATCATTTTTTTCAAAAACATGTGGATAACCAGGTTGATGATGATCTTCATGTAAATACCAACCAAAACCATGCATTACATATTTATGAGTGCACCATGTAATTCCTTCCATTAAAATAAATGTTCCTAGTGTAACTAAAGTAAATGTCATTAAATTAAGTTTAATTTATATTTCACATAACTTCTAGCCAACAAATTTATCTTCATTGGGTTAGAAATCCTAATTCTAGTATCCATAATTTTAGCTGATGGAGTTGCCTTTAATTTATTTAATAATTTTCTATAATAACGATATGCCATATATACTCCAAACTTAGCATCTACAGGTAGCTGTAAAATTCCATTAGAAAAAGCATAATCGAAATCTTCTTCAATTTCTGCTATTATTTCTTCTTTAGATTTATTATCTAATTCTTTCAAATTTACATTTGGAAAATACGAACGGTTTAGTAATTCTACATCATCTTTTAAATCACGTAAAAAATTTACTTTTTGAAAAGCAGAACCTAAACGCATTGCAGGGGCTTTTAAAGCTTCATATTTACTATTATCTCCTTTTACAAAAACCTTCAAGCACATTAATCCAACAACATCTGCAGATCCGTAAATGTATTCGTTATACTCTTCTTGAGTATTATATTCAGTTTTATGAAGATCTGCACGCATACTCTTTAAAAAAGCTTGTACCATATCATCTGTAATGTCGAATTTATTTACAGTATGCACAAATGAATTTAAAATAGGATTTAAACTTATTCCAGAATGTTTTGATAAATAATAATCCTTTTCGAAACGGTCAAGTAAATCTTCTTTGTCATAATCATGAAAAGTGTCTACGATTTCATCTGCGAAGCGCACAAAACCATAAATATTATAGATGTGAGATCTAATTGATTTCGATAACATTTTTGTGGCTAATGAAAAAGATGTACTGTAACTGTTGGTAACAATTTTGCTACACTTATAAGAAACGTCGTCAAATAAATTTTTCATGATAGGTGGTTTTTTAAAATTAAATCTGAAGCTATTTTACCCGAAATTAAAGACGGTGGTACACCAGGACCAGGTACTGTTAACTGTCCTGTAAAGTATAAGTTTTTAACCTTCTTACTTTTTATATTAGGTCTTAAAAATGCTGTTTGTGTTAAAATGTTTGCTAATCCATAAGCATTTCCTTTATATGAATTATAATCTTCTATAAAGTCATTAACACAATAGCTCTCTTTAAAGATAATATTTTGTTTAACATCTTGATTAGTTAAACGTTCTAATCTTTCTATAATTATGTTAAAATACTTTTCTCTTATCTCTTTAGTATCTTCTATACCAGGTGCTAATGGAATTAAAAAAGTACCTGCTTCTTTACCTTCAGGAGCAAAAGAACTATCGGTAATACTAGGAAAACTGGCATAAAACAAAGGATTCTCTGGCCATCTTGGTGTATCGTAAATATCTTTTGCATGCACATCAAAATTTGTATCAAAAAATAAAGTATGATGTTCTACATTTTTAAGTTTTTCACTAAAACCCACATAAAATAATAAAGATGAAGGCGCAAAAACTCTATTATCCCAGTATTTCTCAGAATATTGTCTCAAATTAGTACCTAATAAAGTTTCAGTATGATGATAATCTGCACCACTTAAAAGTAAATCAGTTACTATTTCTTCATTGTTGACAGTGATACTTTTGACTTCATTTTTTTCATTTACATTAATGCTTTGAACTGCTGAGTTATTTTTGAACTCAACTCCAAGCTGTTTTGCTAAAGTTACCATACCTTCAATAACTTTATACATACCTCCTTTAGGGTGCCAAGTTCCTAAACCAAAATCTGCATAATTCATAAAATTATAAAATGCAGGAGTGTTACTAGGTTTAGCTCCTAAAAACAAAACTGGAAACTCTAGTATTTGTATTAATTTTTGGCTTTTTATTTTTTTACGAACTTGTTTTTTAATAGTTGAAAAAAACTGTCCTACTCTAATTGCTGTTTTAGGAGTTATTAATTCTAACGGAGAAATTCCTGGCCTGTAAACGATATCTTTTACAGCTATCTCATAATTATCTTTAGCTGCTTTGATAAATTTTCTTAAATGTTTTGAACTACCTTTCTCTTCTTTTTCAAATATTTCACATATTTCTTCAAAGCTTCCCGGAATGGTTATGGAATCGTTTTCTCCAAAATAAACTTGATATGCAGGATCTAACTTTTCAAGAGTATAATAATCAGATGGTTTTTTACCAAAATCTGCAAAAAACTTTTCAAAAACATCTGGCATCCAATACCAAGTAGGACCTATGTCAAATGTAAATCCTTCATTTAAATACTGCCTAGCTCTTCCTCCTAGTGTATTATTTTTTTCATAGATAGTAACCTTATATCCAGCTTTAGCCATGTAACAAGCAGATGATAAAGAAGAAAATCCAGAACCTATTATTGAAATTGATTTTTTCAAAGTAAAATATTTATGATACTCTAAAGGTAACAAAAATATTTTTTGTTTAATGGTTTTAATTAAAAATTAAACAAAAAATTATAGGTTCTCTACCATTTCTATTACTGAAGAATAGATTTCAATATTAGAAGTAAAAACTTTACCTGAAGCTAACATTGCTTTTTTTCCAACTGCAACTAACTTATGCTCTGTACTTTTCAATATCGAATCTATTTCTGAAAAATATTCAAAAACCCTGTCATCGCTTGGCTGAACAGTCATTGAAGTAATAAAACACACTTTTAATTCTCCTTCGAAAAAATAATTAAGATTATTTAAAGGTAAACTTTGTCCTAAGTAAATAGTTTGACAACCTCTTAAAACCAATTCAAAATTCAAATACATTAAACCTATTTCATGAATTTCTCCATCAGGTAAGAAAAGCACATAAGTATAATCTTTATTTGTGGCAGAATACTCTAGTTTTTCTGTATTTAATTGAATTTTTTGTATTATTAAGTTAGAAATAAAATGTTCATGTGCTGGCATTAAGGTTTTTGTTTGCCATAACAAACCAATATGATTTAAAAAAGGAATGAAAACCTCTTTAAAAATTTGTCTGAATGTTTTCTTATGTAACAATTTTTCATATGTACTATTAAATAATACTTTATCAAACTGAAACATAGACATTTTGAAAGCATTTATAGCTTCATCATTTGCAGCAAATTTAAATGCCAACTCCCTAGTATTAATTAAAATTTGCTCATCAGACATTTGAGCAATTTTAGATATTTTATAATTATGTTTATTTAATAAAGCTACATTAAGTAATTTCAATAAACTATCTGAAGAGTAATATCTAATATTAGTATCTGTTCTATTCGGCTCTAATAAATTATAACGCTTTTCCCATATACGAATAGTATGTGCTTTGACTCCTGAGATGTTTTCTAAGTCTTTAATAGTAAATACTGTCTTAATATTGTTCAACGTTAATTGCTTTTTATTAAACAAATATAATAAATATAAAATTGATTTATAAAATTTTCTTAAAAAATACTGTAACATTTTATATATTTCGACTACTAACAATGTAACTAACCAATCAATATTGTGTCAAAAAGTCTAGAAGACAAATTTTTAGATGATTTCGAATCTAATCAAAATATAGTTCATAAAATTTGTAGAATTTACACTACAAATCAAAGTGATCACAATGATTTGTTTCAGGAAATAACTATTCAAGTATGGAAAAACTATGTCAAATTTAGAGGTGATGCTAAATTTAGTACATGGCTATATAGAGTATCACTTAATACAGCTATTTCTTTATTTCGAAAATCATCTAGAAAAGTTAAAACTCAAGATATCTCAGATATTGCTTTTAAGATAAAGGCTATAGAATATGACGATACCCAAGAAGTGCAGCTAAAAGCATTATATGGAGCTATTCAACATTTAAATGATATAGACAAAGCTTTAGTTTTTCTTTATTTAGAAGATAAATCGTATAAAGAGATTTCCGATACTCTTGGTATTAGCGAAGTTAATGCAAGAGTAAAAATGAATAGAGCAAAAGATAAATTAAAAAAAATACTAAACCCATAAAAAATTATATGGACGTATTAGAAAAATATAAAGAAGCTTGGGATAATCAACCTGAGAACTCAAATAAAGTATCTAAAAGTGAGATTTATAAAATGATGAAATCTAAATCTTCATCAATAGTTAAATGGATTTTTATAATAGGATTATTTGAATTTATACTTATTGGATCTTCATTTTTCTTTTTTGATATAGAGAAAAGTATAAAAGCTTATGAAAGCATTGGACTTAATAAGTATTTCATGCATTTTAATACTATAGTTGGTTTAAGTATAATTTTATATTTCCTTTATAAATTCTATGTTAATTTTAGATCAATTTCTACTACAGAGAATACTAAGAGTTTAATGAATCAAATTCTTAACACGAGAAAAACGGTTAGAAATTACGTGTTAATAAACCTATCATATTTGACTATTTTCTATCTTATAGCATTGGTTTTAATGATTAAAAAACAGTTTGCAGATCTATCGACAATTCAAACTATAGGGGTTGCTATAGCTTCTTTAATTGCTTTAGCTATTATGTTAGCTGTAATATGGCTTATTTACCAATTACTTTATGGAATTTTACTAAACAAACTGAACAAAAATTATAAAGATTTAGCTAAATTAGAAGAGTAAAAATTTTACTCATGAAAAAAACACTTTTTTTCTGTGCTCTTCTAATTAGTACAATTTCATTTTCTCAAGAAGATTCTAAAACGAATTTTTGGGATAATGTTCAATTTGGAGGTGCTTTTGGTTTAGGTTTTGGAAATAACTCTACAACAATAGCCATTGCTCCTAATGCTATTTATAATTTTAATTCAAATTTTGCTTTAGGTTTAGGCTTAGGATATCAGTATGCTAAACAAGGTGATTTCAAAAATAATGTATACAGTACTAGTATATTAAGTTTTCACAACCCAATAGAAGAAGTTCAAATTTCTGCTGAATTTGAACAATTATTTGTTAATAGAACTTTCGAAGGAAGCAAGGAAAGTTTTAGTTATCCTGCACTCTATTTAGGAGCAGGATATCGAATTGGAAGAAATATTTCTATCGGTTTTCGTTACGATATTTTATTTGATGAAAGCAAAAGCATTTATGCCTCTGCTTTTTCACCAGTATTTAGAGTTTTCTTCTAAGTTAAAATTTCAACATTTGATAATTCTGTAATGCTTGTAATAAAACCTTATGCATTTTATCAGTATAATCTAAATGCGTAACAATTCTTATTTTTCCTTCTCCCATTGAAATTAATAAAATTCCTTTCTCTTCCATATCTTTAATAAAATCATTGGCATTAATATTGTCGTTAACATAAAAGATCACAATATTAGTTTCGATTGGCTCTACTTTTTTCACATAAGATAATTGAGCTAAGGTCTCTCCTATTTCTTTAGCTTTTTGATGATCTTCTTGTAAACGTGCTACATGATGATCTAAAGCATAAATTCCTGCTGCAGCTAAATATCCTACTTGTCGCATAGCTCCACCAAATAATTTTCTAATGCGCAAAGCTTTTTCCATATGCTCTTTAGAACCAACTAAAACAGAACCAATTGGCGCACCTAAACCTTTAGATAAACATATAGAAATTGTATCAAATAATTTTCCGTATTGTTTAGGTGTTTCATTCTTTTCTACAAGAGCATTGAATAATCTTGCTCCATCTAAATGATAACTTAAATTAAATTGATCTGAAACTTTTTTAATGTTTTTTAATTCTTCAAAATCCCAACAAGCTCCTCCGCCTTTATTCGTAGTATTTTCAATACAAACTAATCGAGAATATGGAACATGAATATCAGATCTTCCTTCAGCAATATATTGTAATTGATCGGCTGTAAACATTCCTCGATCTCCATCAATTAATTTACAAGAAACTCCAGCATTAAAAGCTGCCCCTCCACCTTCATAATTGTATACATGAGCCCATTTGTCACAGAACAATTTATCTCCTGGTTGTGTATGTAGCTTTATTGCTGTTTGATTAGCCATTGTTCCTGAAGGAAAAAATAAAGCATCTTCCATTCCAAACATATCTGCTACTTTCTCTTGTAATAGGTTAACAGTTGGGTCTCCTTTAAATACATCATCACCTACATTAGCACTCATCATTGCTTTTAACATTCCTTCTGTAGGTTTAGTAACAGTATCACTTATTAAGTTTACTTGCATGCTGTAATATTTCTTTTTGTGTTGTTGTTTTATTTTATTTCATTCCTATTGGAGACCCATCAGGAATTTTTAAAGTTTTGGGTTTCTTATTGTATTTAGAAGGATTGCTTTTAAAATCCTTAATCAACAATAAAAACTCTTGGTCAATTGCCTTATCACTATTCTTCAAATCCATTACAATACTATTTATTTTTTCGTTAACAATAGCTTTTCCTTCAAAATAAATAGCATTGTTGTACAAATAAAATAGATTTGATAAAATTTCTTTTTTAACTACGTTATGTAATCCATTATAATAAGAGTCTTTATATTCTTTTTTGAAAGATTTTTTGATTACTGTTGTTAACATTTCATCTAATCCAAGCTGAGAATTATCAATATTATAATGTTGTAATAAACGATTTACTCGTTCTGGATGAAATAAATAATCTAGTGTAAACGCAACATTGGTTTGAACAGCTCCATAAGGATCGAAAGCTACGCCCGATTTACTTTTAAAACTTTCTCTAGTTCTACTATAACCATAAGCTCTAGGTGGAAAAAGTGCTAATAATCGTTTCGGAACTGCAATTTCATTTACAGCTATAGTTCTTAGTAATTGTTGCAAAGCTTCACGTTCTACATTTCCTTCTATTCGTTTTACAACAATATCTTTTTGACCTTTTACAGCATAAGTATAATCAAGTCCACCAATTAATTTTGAAGCTGCATCAGTTTGATATCTATGTAAGAAATACAAAGGAACAAATACATCTTCCAAAACCGAATAAGGTTGGTTACTTTTTATATTATCAATTGAAAAATTCTTTATAGCCTCGTTTCTAATTTCTAATATATTTTTTAATTCTTCAGAAGCACTTTTTCCGTTATCCCACAAATGTGCATATGCATGTGCACTTCCTTTTGGTCTTGCATCTGCGTCAGAAATAAATCGTAATCCTTTTTGCGAAGCTTCATCTAAGATTTTAACTAAACCTTCTTTTTCATTACTTGGAAAATCTTGATAAGCATAAGCAACTGTTATTTTATCCCAAGCTCCAATTTTATTATCGTAAGCATTAGAAAAGTCAATTTTACCATTTTTAAGTGTAAGTTTTGGATGCGGATAATCCATAACTGAAGACCTCTCATTTGTACTTGCAGCAAAATTATGCGCAAAACCTAATGTATGTCCGATTTCATGAGCTGATAATTGACGAATTCTGGCTAAAGCCATTTCTAAAGCAAATTTATCTTCATTTTTACCATTTGCATAAGGAGCTTGTAAAGCTTGAGCTATTAAAAAATCTTGACGAATTCTTAAAGATCCTAAACTTACGTGACCTTTTAAAATTTCGCCGGTTCTAGGATCTGAAATATTTCCTCCATAACTCCAACCCCTTGTAGAACGATGCACCCATTGAATTACATTATAACGAACATCTAACGGATCGGCATCTTTTGGTAACATTTTCAATTGAAAAGCATCTTTATAACCAATTGCCTCAAATGCTTGATTCCACCATCTTCCTCCTTCTAATAATGCTGAACGTACAGGTTCTGGTGTTCCTCTATCTAAATAATAAATAATAGGTTCAACAGCCTCACTAACTTTAGCGTTTGGATTTTTCTTCTCTAGTCTGTGTCTATAAATAAATCTTTTTCTAATGGATTGATCTACTGGAGTTGCATAATCTAAATATGTCATTTGCCAAGAACCACAACGAGGATCGTAAACTCTAGGTTTGTATTTATTATCTGGTAATTCTACGAAAGAATGATGCTGATGAACAGTTACTAAAGAAGCATTTGGAGTTACACTTCGAATATTATATCCTTTAGGTTTTCCTGAAAAAGTAAGCATTAAATCAAACTCCACATTTTTAGGAAAAGCTTTTGTTCTTTCTAAATAAAACGCACTTTTACTCTTATCTAATCTATAACTTCCCTGATTATTAGAAGCTAGCCTATCTGCTACTCCATGAGCATCACGCATTAAAAAATCGGTTGCATTAATTAAGAACTTACTATTTTTTTCTTCAGTAATTAAAAATCCATGTAATATCGATTTTGCAAACGCTTCTTTTACGGATTGTTTCTCCTCTATATTTTCTGTAACAGCTCTATAATTTTGATTGGGTTGAATTAATAATAGCTTATTACCTGCTTTAACAAACTTAACTACTACCCCACTTCCTAACTGACCTCTATCTAAACCAATATCATTAGAACCAACACCTTCTGACAATGCATTCACATACAATAACTCTGTGTTTAGTTTTGAAATCTCAAGGTAAATTTCATCAGTTTTTTCATTATAATAAAAAGGAATAAATCCTTCGTATTTCTTTACATTTTTCTTTCCATCAAAAAATTGTGAAAAAGTAGAAATAGCAAAAAAATAACAGATAAAAAATATTGTTTTTTTCATGTAGTAATTAGGTTTAGATTTAAAAGGCTGTTAAAAATACTAAATCTTTTTTTTACCTTATTTTTGCCATTATGATTACACACGACCAGTTAAAAAACATAAGTGAACGCGTAGAAAAACTTAAAGGTTATTTAGATATAGAACAGAAATTAATTGAAATTTCTAACGAAGAAGAAAAAACAGCCGATCCTAATTTTTGGAATAATCCTAAGGAAGCTGAAACTTTAATGAAATCATTACGTTTAAAAAAGAAATGGGTTAATGATTATAATGAAATCGTTGCTTTAAATGAAGATTTAAATGTTCTCTATGATTTTTACAAAGAAGGTGATGTTGAGGAGAATGAAATTACGGAACAATTTGAAAAGACAAATACATTCTTAGAAGATATTGAATTCAAAAATATGCTTTCCGAAGAAGGTGACAGTCTAAGCGCTGTTATACAAATTACAGCTGGAGCTGGAGGAACTGAAAGTTGTGATTGGACAGAAATGTTAACTCGAATGTATACGATGTGGGCAGAAAAACAAGGTTTTAAATTAAAAACTTTAAATTATCAAAGCGGAGATACAGCTGGAATTAAAACAGTTACTATTGAAATTGATGGAGATTATGCCTTCGGATGGTTAAAAGGTGAAAACGGTGTACATCGTTTAGTGAGAATTTCTCCGTTTGATAGTAATGCAAAACGCCATACTTCTTTCTCATCTGTTTATGTATATCCGGTTGCTGATGATTCTATAGAAATAGATATTAATCCTGCTGATATCGAAATTACAACAGCTCGTTCTAGTGGTGCTGGAGGACAAAATGTAAATAAAGTAGAAACAAAAGTTCAATTACATCATAAACCTACAGGAATTCAAATACAATGTTCTAATTCTAGATCTCAACACGACAATAGAGCTACTGCATTACAAATGTTAAAGTCTCAATTATATGAAATTGAACTACAAAAAAGACAAGCAGCTCGAGCTGATATTGAAGCTAATAAACTAAAAAATGAATGGGGAAGCCAAATTCGTAATTATGTAATGCATCCTTATAAATTAGTTAAAGATGTTAGAACTGCTCATGAAACTGGAAATGTAGATGCTGTAATGGATGGAAACATTAACCCATTCTTAAAATCTTATCTAATGATGATGGGACAGAAAGAGAACTAAAAATCTGAAGTCCCTAAATTTTCTTTTTATAATTCACTTTAATAATTAATTTATAAAAATATGATCAAAATATATCACAACCCTAGATGTTCAAAATCTAGACAAGGATTAGCTATCCTTGAAGAAAGTAAAAAAGAGTTTTCTATAGTTAAATATTTAAATGACACTTTAAACGAAACAGAACTAACTGAAATTATTACACTTTTAAATATTTCTCCAATTGATTTAGTTCGAAAGAATGAAAGTATTTGGAAAGAAAACTACAAAGGGAAAGAATTATCTGATAATGATATCGTTAAAGCTATGGTGGAAAATCCAAAATTAATAGAAAGACCAATAGTTATTCACAATAAAAAAGCTGTTATTGGTAGACCTCCACAAAAAATTTTAGAAATTCTGTAACAGATTCTTAAATATTAACACTTATTAACAGAGAAAGTTCAAAATTAAATTGCTTTCAGCGTATATTCGCGTCAATTATTAATACTTCAATTTACTATGAAAAAAGCTGTAAAACTATTTACACTAGCACTATTTGTGTCCCAAATAGTAGTAGCACAGTCTACAAAAATCCCAAATGACCCTTCTGTTAAAACAGGTAAATTATCTAATGGTTTAACTTATTTTGTAAAACAAAATGCAAAACCTGCAAACAAAGTAGAACTTCGTTTAGCAATTAAAGCTGGTTCAGTTTTAGAAGATGAAGACCAATTAGGTTTAGCTCACTTTATGGAGCACATGAACTTTAATGGAACTAAAGATTTTAAAAGAAACGAATTAGTTGATTACTTACAATCTATAGGTGTTAAATTTGGAGCACACTTAAACGCATATACAGGTTTTGATCAAACTGTATATATTTTACCTATCCCAAGTGATGATCCAGCAAAACTTGATAAAGGTTTTCAAATTATAGAAAACTGGGCTCATGGAGCATTATTAGAAGGTAAAGATATTGATGAAGAACGTGGTGTTGTTCTTGAAGAATATCGTTCTCGTAGAGATGCAAACTCTAGAATGTTAGAAAACTACATCGATAAAATTGCATATGGATCAAAATACGCAAAAAGATTACCTATCGGTACAAAAGAAAACATCGAAAACTTTAAACATGAGAGTATCCGTCGTTTCTTTAAAGATTGGTACAGACCAGACCTAATGGCTGTTATCGCTGTTGGAGATGCAGATGTTGCTGTTTTAGAGCAAAAAGTAAAAGATTATTTTTCAAAGATTCCAGCGTCTAAAAATCCAAGAAAAAAAGAACACTACACTTTAAAGAATCACAAAGAGACATTTATTGCTATTGAAGCAGATAAGGAAGCTCCTTTCTCTAGTGTAGAGATTATGTACAAAGATCGTGAAGATAGAAAACCAGTTACTACTATAGACGGTTACAGAAAATCTTTAATCAACAACTTATTCGATCAAATGATTAACAATAGATTTGACGAATTAAGAAATAGTGAAAACCCTCCATTTACCTATGGATTTAGTTACTATGGTGGAACATTAGCTAAAGACAGAGGAGCATTCCAATCTCAGGCTGGAACAAGTGCTGATGGTCAATTAAAAGGATTAACTGCTTTATTAACTGAAAACGAAAGAGTAAAACGTTTTGGTTTCCAAAAGGGAGAATTTGAAAGAGCTAAAAAGAATATTATTTCTCGTATCGAAAAATCTTTTAAAGATAGAAACAAAAGAGAATCTAACCGTATTGTAGGATCACTAGTTAGTGGTTTTTTAGGTGATAGACCTGTGGCTAGCGTTGAGTGGAGTTATAAAAACACACTTAAAATGTTACCTTCAATTCAATTATCTGAAGTAAATGATTTAATTAAAAATTACTTACATGACGACAACAGAGTAGTTGTTATCACTGGTTCAAAAAAGACTGTTACAGAAGCACAAGTGTTAAAAGCTTTAAACGATGTAAAAACAAAAGAGTTAAAGCCTTATGAAGATAAAGCTGTAGCTTCTTCTTTAATTACTAAAGCTCCTACTGCAGGAACAGTAACTAAAACTACTTCTAACGATAAGTTAGGTACAAAAACATTAGTTTTAAGTAATGGTGCTAAAATTACGTTTAAAAAGACTGACTTTAAAAACGATGAAGTTTTATTTACGGCATATAGCTATGGAGGAACTTCTTTATATTCAGACGAAGAACTTAAAGCTACTTCTTTTGCAAATGGAGGTTTAACTGAAGCTGGAATTAATGGTTTCAACTTAAACGATATGAGTAAAATGATGTCTGGTAAAATTGCACGAGTTCGACCATATATTGGTAGTATTAGTGAAGGTTTTTCTGGAAGTGCATCTCCTAAATATTTAGAAGAACTTTTCCAACAAGTTCACTTATATTTTACTGCTTTAAATAAAGATGAAAAGGCATTTAAATCTTTTGTAAACAAGCAAAAAAGTTTCTTAGGGAATGTTTTAGCCAGCCCTAGATTTTTCTTCCAAAAAGAAATGGGTGATTTCATGAACGAAGGAAACTCTCGTTACAGTGGATTCCCTTCTCCTGAAAAATATGAAGCAGCTGATTATAATTTGGCTTATAAAAAGTATCAAGAGCGTTTTGCTGATGCTAGCGATTTTAATTTCTATTTCGTTGGAAATATTGATGAAAAGAAACTTACTGAATTAGCTACTAAATATATTGCTAGCTTACCTAGTACAAATTCTAAAGAGTCTTATAAAGTACATAGTTTCCGACCAAAAACTGGATCTCATACTAAAATCGTTGCTAAAGGAAAAGATCCTAAAAGTACTGTAAGTATTAGATACCAAGGAGAAGCTGATTACAATGATAAAGATGCTTTAATTTTTGATTTTATAGGAGAAGTTGTTGGTATTAAGCTTACGGAAAAATTACGTGAAAAAGAAAGTGGAGTATACTCTGCTGGAGCTCGTAGCGGAATGAGTAAATTACCATATGGAAGTTATAGTTTCTCTATAGGATTCCCTTGTGCTCCTGAAAATGTAGATAAATTAAAAGATATTTCTATTGCAGAAGTAGAGTCTTTAATTAAAAATGGTCCTTCTGAAGAAGATTTAGAAAAAGCTAAAAAAGCTATGATTAACGATCATAAGGAAGATATTAAAAAGAATAGATTTTGGTTAAATACAATACAAGGAATTGATTTTTCAAATGACAATCCTGATGATGTATTCACTTTTGAAGAAAGAGTAAATGCTATTACTACAAAAGATATTCAAAGATTAGCTAAGAAATATCTTTCTAATGGACCAATTTTAGGTATTTTAAATCCCGAAAAATAAGATTTACATATTATCATATATTATAAAAGCTCGCCAATGGCGAGCTTTTGATTTTCTATATTAATATTTATTTTAAATATTATGAATTAACTTTTCACTAATGCTTTTGTTCTTCCAAAATAACAGATATACGCATAACAAACTAATGTTAATATAAATGCTGTTTTAAAGCCAAAACTATCTATTAAACCTCCAAATATAAAAGGTACAATTGCTCCACCAACAATTGCCATACAAAGTAATCCTGAAGCTTGTGCTTTTAAATCTCCTAATCCTTCTAAACTTAAAGTAAAAATAGTTGGAAACATAATAGAGTTAAATAATCCTACCGCTAAAATAGACCACATAGAAATCAACCCTGTTGTAGAAATAGAAACAAAAATCATTGTAACTGCCAAAATTGCAAAAATTGCCAAAACCTTACCTGGGGAGATAATTTTTGTTAAATATGCTCCAACAAAACGTCCAATCATAGCGCCTCCCCAATAGAAAATCACAAAAATTCCTAATAACGATTTTGGATCTGAATTTGAAAATGTTTTATTAAAAACACTAGCTATAGTATTTGCTATATTCATCATAGTTTCATTCTGAGAAATGATAGTTGCTAAGTTCATGTCTTGGAAATAATTCACTAAAAAACTACCAATAGAAACTTCAGCTCCGACGTAAACAAAAATCCCTAATGCTCCTAATAACATTACTTTATTTTTTAATAATGAAAGATAACCTCCTTTCGGACTTTCTTCCATTACTTTTGGTAATTTAATAAACGAAAACACCAATGCTAAAATTGCTATAAACCCTGCAATAAAAAGAAATGGAGTTTGCACGGTAGCAGCTTCTGCTGCATAATATTCAGATTTTGCAACTTCTGATAATTGTTCTATTTCTTCTGATGTTTTTACTGTATCACTTAATAAGAATAATGCTCCTACAATTGGCGCTATAGTAGTTCCTAAAGAATTAAATGCTTGTGATAAGTTTAATCTACTTGATGCTCCATTTTCATTTCCTAATAAAGCTACATAAGGATTTGCTGCAACTTGTAATACCGTAATTCCTCCAGCTAAAGTAAAATATCCTATTAAAAATACGGAGAAGCTTCTATAAGAAGAAGCTGGGTAAAATAATAAACAACCTAGAGCCATAATAGTTAAACCTAATACAATTCCCTTTTTATATCCAATTTTACTTAACAATTTCCCTGCTGGAACAGAAATAACAAAGAAAGCTGTAAAAAAAGCAAATTGAACTAATACTGTTTTCGCATAAGACATTTCGAAAACATCCTTCAAACGAGGAACTAACGAATCTACTAATACGGTAATAAATCCCCATAAAAAAAATAAAGTCGTTAAAAATATAAAAGCTGTTTTGTAAGATTTATTGGTTGTTGTCATAAGTTATTATTTATCTTTTAAGTAAAAATCTGATTTAATATTGTTATATCCATTAGTATCAAACATACTAAAACTAAACCACTCATGAATAGCATAGCTTCCTATTTCTCCTTTTTTATTCATAGCAATATAACAAACTTGAAAGTCTTTAAAATTACTATTAGGCTTTGTAACTATTCTTTTAATAGCTTCTTCACATGCTTGTTGTGGTGACATTCCTTGTCGCATTAATTCTACAATTAAAAAACTCCCTACTGTTTTTAAAACTTCTTCTCCTAAACCTGTAGCTACAGCCCCACCAACTTCATTGTCAATAAATAATCCCGATCCAATAATTGGTGAATCTCCTACTCTACCTCTTAGTTTATATGCTAAACCACTTGTTGTACATGCTCCTGAAAGATTTCCTTCAGCATCCATCGCTAACATTCCTATAGTATCATGATTTTCAATATTGATTATCGGTTTGTATTCTGATTTCACTTTCCATTCTTCCCAAGCTTTTTTAGAAGCTTCAGTTAAAAGATCTTCTTTTTGAAATCCTTTTGAAACCGCAAATTGCTCAGCTCCTTTCCCCGATAATAATACGTGAGGTGTATCTTCCATAACCTTTCTTGCTACAGAAATTACATGTTTAATATTTTCTACACCAACTACAGCTCCGTAATCACCTTTTTCATTCATAATACAAGCATCTAAAGTCACAAAACCATCTCGGTCTGGTAATCCTCCAATTCCTACAGTTTGATTCTTAGGATTTGCTTCTTCTACTCTACATCCTTGTTCAACTGCATCTAAAGCTGTTCCTCCGTTTTGTAAAACTTTAGCAGCAGCATTTACTGCTTCTGGTGTATTCCAAGTTGCAATTACTAAAGGTTTATTTACGGTGGTAACTGTTTGAACTTTTACTGATTCTTCTGTTTTTTTTTCTGTTTTACAACCTGTCATTAAGACAGTAGCTAACAAACCTACACTAAATAACGTTTCTTTATTTATCATTTTTCTTCCTTTAGTTCTATTATTTTATCATTATTTCGTCAATAAATATCCAAGACTTGCCATTATGTTTGTATCCTAAATGCCATTCTGGTAAATCACCTAATTTTTTAGCTACAACTTTTACATATCTAACATTACTTCCTTTCAGGTGCATTGTTACTTCTTTAATACTCGTATTTTCTTTAGGTTTTGCTGAATCAATTTTTAAGTCAGCTACTTGCTTATACGATTTTCCATCAACAGAAGTATAATACACAACCGATGTTGGTAAGAATATCCAACTACGTTGATCTTCTAAATAATTTGTACTAATACTTTCAACCCATTTTTCTTTTCCTAAATCAACAGTTGCAATTATATCTACATTAGAATATCCTTGCCAAGTTCCAGTTCTAAAATCTCTTGCTCCTTTTATTCCATCGATTAGTGCATTATCACCTCCAGCATTATATTGATTTGCATATGCTGTTTCTAATGAAATTTTAATATTCGGATCAATTTTCACAAAATTAGTTTCAATAATAGCACTTTTGGTTTCCCCTATTTTTGCATAAGCTGATAACTTTGTTTTTTCTGAAAGTTGAATCGGTTGTTCATATTTTTTAAATTCTCCATCATTTAATTTGAAATACACTTCAGCATTTGTGTCAGCATTTGCTAGTACAACTTGAGTATTTCCTTTAAAAGCAACTTCTCCTTTTTCTATAAATGGAGCAGGAACGATCAAATGATCTTCTATACTACTCTTTGGTAAAGCATTTTCTTGAGTTCCCCAATTACTTGGTGAATTTGTCATTTCAAATTCTAAAGAACCTCCGTTTACAATTTCCTCATGTCTAATAAAAGTTCGATCTAAAGTTTTACCATTTAATCTCGCGTTTTTAATATATTTATTTTCATCGCTGATTCCTTCAGCAACTACTGTAAATGTTTTACCATTTTCTAAATAAATTGTAGCTTTTTTAAGTAATGGTGTACCAATAATATATTTGTTAGAACCTGGCGTAACAGGATAAAATCCTAACGAATTAAAAATGTACCAAGCACTCATTTGTCCGCAATCTTCATTTCCAGAAATACCATCTGGAGCATTGGTATATTGTTCTGTAAGAATTTGATATATCTTCTCCTGTGTTTTGCCTGGTTTTCCTACATAATTATATAAATACGCCATATGATGACTTGGCTCGTTTCCATGTGCATACTGACCAATTAATCCTGTAATATCTTTCTGGTGACGACCTGAAGTATTTGATTCAGCAGCAAAAAGTGTATCTAAATTCTTTTCTAAAACAGAAGCTCCACCTAATAACTTAATATACCCTGAAATATCTTGTGGAACATAATTACTGTATTGCCAAGCATTCGCTTCTGTATAATTAAAGTTTACTTCATACGGATCGAAAGGTGCAAACCAAGTATTTCTGAATCGACCTCTCATAAATTGTGTTTTCGGATCGAAGACATTTTTGTAATACTGTGCGCGTTGAATGTATTCTTTATAATCTTCTTCTTTTCCCATTTGTTTAGCCATCTGAGCGATTGTCCAATCGTCGTAAGCATATTCTAATGTTTTAGATACTGATTCACTTTCTTCTTCAACAGGAATATATCCTAAAGATTTATAAGATTTTAATCCTAATTTATCTCTTGTCGCAGAATGTTTCATTGCTTGTAAAGCTTTTTCAACATCGTAATCTTTAATTCCCTTTAAATATGCATCTGCAATTACTGGAACGGCATGATAACCAATCATACAACCCGTATAATTTGCGGATAAATCCCAAATTGGCATAATACCACCTTCGTCATACTTTGCTAAAAATGTATTAATGAAATCGTTCGTTCTATCTTGCTCAATAATCGTGTATAGTGGATGAGTTGCACGATAAGTATCCCAAAGAGAAAAAACTGTATAATAATCGAAATCTTTAGTTTCATGAATTTTTAAATCCATTCCTCTATAACGACCGTCAACATCTTGATATAAATTCGGAGCAATCATTGTGTGATACATCGATGTATAGAAATTGACTTTATAATCTTCATTATCACTTTCAACAACTATTTTTCTTAATTGCTTTTCCCAAGTTTCTTGAGCTTCTTTTTTAACTGATGAAAAAGTTTTATCTCCTATTTCTTGCTCTAGATTCTTTTTCGCTCCTTCTATATCCACAGCAGAAATTCCTATTTTAACATAAACAGGTTCATTATTTGGATTAATGAATTTAAATGAAGAGATTCCTTTAGTAGCTTTAATATCCTCTACAGTTGATACTTCACTATTTATTTTAACAGGACTTAATGCATGTGAAAATTCTATGTAATAAAAAAGTTTTTGATTTGTAGCCCAAGCTTTTGAAAATCGGTATCCTTTAATAATCTTATTATTCTCTATCTCAAAATTTATGACTCCTTCTAATAACTCATCTCTATGCTCAATATCTATTGTGACAAATTGATTTTCAGTCGAAGGAAACTGATACTTATGCATTCCACTACGTTTAGAAACAGTAAGTTCAACATTAATATCGGTGTCATCTAAATGTACTTTGTAAAATCCTGGTTCTGCTTTTTCTTTATCATGTGAAAATTTAGAACGGTAACCTTCTTTACCATCTGCTCCATTATTGAAAATTACTTTATTGGTTGGCATCAATAAAATATCTCCATAATCAGAAACACCTGTTCCACTTAAATGTGTGTGTGAAAACCCGTAAATATATTCATCTGAATAATGATAACCAGAACAACCATCCCAACCATCTAAACGTGTATCTGGACTTAATTGCATCATTCCGAAAGGCATTGTTGCTCCTGGATATGTATGTCCATGACCACCAGTTCCTATAAAGGGATTAACATAAGTTAATAACGATTTTGTATCTTGTGCAAGCGAAATTTCTCGCTTTTTACAACTAACAATTAAAAAAATAATTAGTATGAATAGCTGTTTACTAAAATTCATTTGGTTTGTTGTTTTTTAAAAATCCTAAGATAATAAAATGAAGTCGTATCTCTTTTTAGTAATTCTATGTTTTTGTTTTTTAACCTGTACAAAACAAAACTCAAAAAATGCTCCTATTTCTCCAAATATTATACCTGTGCCTTTAGAACAAGAAATAAAAGAAGGTATTTTTAATCTTACAAAAGATACATTTGTTACTGGTGAATCAGAATTTAAAAATGTTATTAAATATTTGAGATCTTATCTTGACGATCAATTACAATTACACAGTAATAGTCCTTCTGCTGAAAATGAAATAAACTTTGTTACTGATACTAATATAACAGATGAAGAGGGTTATTCTCTTGAGATAAATGAAAACTCAATAATTATTGGGTCTAAGACAAGTAAAGGTGCTTTTTATGCTGTTCAAACTTTATTACAATTAATACCTGTGGTGAACAATGGAGAAGAAATTCCTATTCATTGTATAAAAATAAAAGATAAACCTAGATTTAAATATCGAGGAATGCATTTAGATGTAGGTAGGCATTTCTTTTCTGTAGATTTTATAAAAAAATATATTGATGTTATAGCCTCATTAAAATACAATACATTCCATTGGCATTTAACAGAAGATCAAGGTTGGAGAATTGAAATTAAAAAATATCCTAAACTTCAAGAAATTGCTGCTTATAGAGATGAAACTTTAATAGGACACTATAATAGCCAACCACAACAATTCGACGGAAAAAAATATGGAGGATATTATACGCAAAAAGAAGTAAAAGACATTGTAACCTATGCTAGCGAACGTTTTGTTACTATTATTCCAGAAATTGAAATGCCTGGGCACTCTCAAGCTGCTATTGCTGCATATCCAGAACTAGGTTGTTCTGACACACCTATAAAAGTAGCTACAACTTGGGGAGTTTTTGATGAAGTATATTGCCCTACAGAAACTACATTTAAATTTTTAGAAGATGTTATAGATGAAATTGTTGAACTGTTTCCTGGAAAATATATTCATATTGGTGGAGATGAAGCTCCAAAAACAAAATGGAAAACATCTTCTTTTTGTCAGCAATTAATCAAAGAAAAAAACTTGAAAGATGAACATGGCTTACAGAGTTATTTTATTACTCGTATGGAAAAATACATTAATAGTAAAGGGAAACAAATTATTGGCTGGGATGAAATCTTAGAAGGTGTTTTAGCCCCAAATGCAACTGTGATGTCTTGGAGAGGAATTAAAGGTGCAGTTAAAGCAGCTAAAGAAAAACATCATGTAATACTTACACCTACCTCTCATTGTTATTTTGACTATTATCAATCAGAAGATGAAAATGAACCTTTGGCTATCGGAGGATATTTACCATTAGAAAAAGTATATCATTTTAATCCTATTCCTGAAGATTTGACTAAAGAAGAGGAAAAATACGTTTTAGGAGCTCAAGGAAATGTATGGACAGAATATATGAAAACCCCTGAAAAAGTGGAGTATATGGTTTTTCCTAGAGCAATTGCTTTATCAGAAGTACTTTGGTCTAGTGAAAATCAAAAAAAATATGCTAATTTTATAGCGAGATTAACACATTTTCAACAAAGATTTAACGCAAAAGATATTAATTACGCAAATAATTTACATATAATTAAAGGTGATTTATTAGAAAAAAAAGGAAAACTTATGTATCAACTTTCTACTTCTAATAATGAAAAAATTATTTATACTATAGATGGAACTGAACCTACTTCTAATTTATCGACAGTATATGTAAATCCAATCATAATTAATAAAACTACTAACCTCAAAGCATTAGTTTTTGATAATCATGGTAAAAAAATAAGTTCACTTTTTTCTACTAAAATTAATTTACACAAAGCTATTGGAAAAAAAATAACATTAAGTACAGATCCGCATCCGTCTTATAATGCTGGAGGAGCTAAAGCTTTAATTAATGGTATTTCTGGCAGTAGTAAAAGATATGGTGACAAAGAATGGTTAGGTTTTTTTGGAAAAGATGTTAATATTTCAATAGATTTTGATACTCTAACTCCTATTAACTCAATAAAAATTCGTTTTCATAATGGAAACGGACAATGGATTTATGCTCCTAAAAAAATAAAATTTGATTTCGTTAGTACTGAGAATATAAAACAACAACAAGATTTTACCCCCATAAAAAATCGAGATTCTTTATTGTGTAATGTACATGTGAAATTTAAAAATGTAAAAGCTTCAAAAGTTTTTATTGACATCCCAAATTATGGAATTATTCCTGAAGGTAAACAAGGGGCTGGATATAATGCTTGGACTTTTATTGACGAAATAATTATCAACTAATGAAACTAGAAATTTGTGCTAATTCATATCAATCTGCTATTCATGCTCAAGAAGCTGGTGCTCATAGAATTGAATTGTGTTCTGAATTACAATTAGGAGGTATTACTCCATCTTATGGCTTATTAAAACTTATAGCTAACAATATAAATATTCCATCTTTCGTTTTAATACGACCTAGAAGTGGAGATTTTAATTTCTCCCCTGTGGAATATAAAATAATGAAGGAAAATATTTTATTGTGCAAAGAATTAGGTTTTTCTGGAATTGTCTCTGGTGTATTACATAGTGATAATACTATAAATATGGAGCGTACAAAAGCGTTAATAGAATTAAGTAAACCACTTCCTTTTACTTTTCATAGAGCTTTTGATATCACTCCTGATCCTTATGAAGCAATAGAACAACTTATTGATTTAGGTGTAGATCGTGTCTTAACATCTGGACAAAAAAATACTGCAGAGGAAGGTTTAGCTCTAATTAAAGATTTACATGAAAAATATGGGGATAAAATTACCATTTTAGCTGGTAGCGGAATTACCCCTAATAATGTTGAATTGTTTAAAAAAATAGGTTTAGAAGAAATTCATACTTCTGCTTCTAAAAAAATAAAATCTAAAAATAAAAATGCCAATTGTTTTGGAAATACTGATCAAACCATTTCGAATGATCAAATCATTAAAGATTTAATGAATAGAATTTTTAATTAAGCCCTTACAAATCGTTTTCACCTAACTCAATACATTTATAATTATTATTAAGATATTGTGGTACTAAATGCTTAATTTCAAATACTACTTTATTTAATTTTTCATCATAAAGCATTTCTAAAAAAGGTCTCATTATCTTTTTCTCTCTATCATACTTAAATGATAGCTCACATATTTGCATGCTGTCTAAAAGTAAAATTCTACTTTTATTTATTTTATTTATGATTTCAGGTGTAATAAGATTGTTTTTTAAGAGAATTATAGTATCATTTTTAATTGATTTTGTTCTATCTTTCCCTACTCCATCTTTATAATATTTAAAATGAAAATCGTTAGTTAATAACTCATATAGAGAATCATTATTGATTACATTTATTAATCCCACTTTAACTTTATCGTCAATTCTTGAATTACAGGAAAATAAAAGGAAAATAAAAGGAAAATTACTATTATTAGATACTTTTTAAACAAACTTAAAATAATAGTTTTAATTTAAATCACACCTTTAAAATAATCTATAACCTTAAGTAATCCTTCATCTAATGGAACTTTTGGTTCCCAATTATTCAATGTTTTCTTGGCTAAAGAAATATCAGGCTTACGCTGCATTGGGTCGTCTTCAGGCAATGGCTTAAAAATTAATTGAGATGTTGAATTTGTAATATCTATGATTTTTTTAGCTAAATCCAAAATAGAAAACTCTCCTGGATTACCGATGTTTATTGGACCAGTTACAGAATCATCAGTATTCATCATACGAATCATTCCCTCTACTAAATCATCTACATACTGGAAACTTCTAGTCTGACTTCCATCTCCATAAATAGTAATATCTTTTCCTTTTAAAGCTTGTACAATAAAATTAGAAATTACCCTACCATCATTCGTATTCATTCTAGTTCCATAAGTATTAAAAATTCGAATAATTTTAATTCGAACATTATTTTGCTTATGGTAATTCACAAATAAAGATTCTGCGCATCTTTTTCCTTCATCGTAACAAGATCTTAAACCAATAGGATTTACATTTCCCCAATACGACTCTGGTTGTGGATGAATTTTAGGATCTCCATAAACTTCACTCGTTGAAGCTTGTAAAATTTTTGCATCAATTCTCTTTGCTAATCCTAACATATTTGTTGCACCAACAACAGATGTTTTAATCGTTTTAATAGGATCATGTTGATAATGAATTGGTGAAGCTGGACATGCTAAATTATACACTTCATCTACTTCTGCATAATAAGGTTCAGTAATATCGTGACGAACTACTTCGAAATAAGGATTATTTAAAAGATGAATTATATTTTTTTTACTACCAGTAAAATAATTATCTAAACTAATTACTTCATTACCTTCATTCAATAATCGCTCGCATAAATGTGAGCCAATAAAACCTGCTCCTCCTGTAACTAATATTCTTTTCACCTACTTAAAAAATAATTTTGGAAATTGTGTTTCCGGATTTCTGTTTAATAAGCGAATGTAAAAAGTAGATTTCAAAAAAGCCAATCCGTAACCAAAAAATTGAATAAATACTGCATAAATAGATAAAAATCCAACTTTAATACTTTTGTTTAGAATTGTAGAGTGTACAAATAAAAGTAATAAATAACTTACTAAAGGAATTAAAGCAATAGAGTTTACAAATATTCCTCCTATTAAAGATAAAACTGTAAAAAGAACAAATAAGGTTGGAAACCAAAATGTTATTTTAGCTGTAACTGGATGCCACTTGGTTAAAATTGGTCGTACTAAGCCAAATTTTTTGACTTGTGTATGAAATTTCTTCCAAGAAATTCTTCTTTTATGATATACATATGCATCTGGTAAAAAACCTGTAGTAAATCCTTTATTTACTATTCTTTGAGATAAATCAGGATCTTCTCCCGGATGAATTTTAGAGAAGCCTTTTGTTACTTCAAAAGCTTCTTTAGAAATCCCCATATTAAAACTTCTTGGTTCAAACTTTTGAACTTTAACTTTACCACCTCGTATTCCTCCTGTAGTAAAGAAAGATGTCATTACATAATTTATTGCTTTTTGAAGATCTGTAAAACTTTCATGTGCAGCATCTGCTCCACCAAAGCAATCTAAATAATTTTCTGATAGAAATTTATCAATAGTAGATAAATAATGACTTGGCAATATTACATCAGAATCTAATATAATGAAATAATTTCCCCAAGCTCTTTTCATACCATAGTTTCTTGAATCACCTGGACCACTATTTGGTTTAAAAAAATAACTGATATTTAATAAAGAAGTATATTTATTAACAATGGTTTCAGAAGATTCTGTTGAACCATCTTCTACAATTACTACTTCATACTTCTTTTTGAAATCTTGTTGAATTAAGCTTTCTAAAAGTTCTTCTATTTCATCAGGACGATTGTAAACAGGTATTACAAGTGATATCTTTATTTCACTCATGCTAAAACCGATTTCTTAATTTTTTCTTCAATCCCATTCCATAAATTAATACGCATTTGCATTGATTTTCTGGCATATTCTAAAACATCATTCCATTTTTGCTCATCATTCCCACATAACTCACTAATCATTTGTAACGATAATGGTCCATGTTCATCTCCGTCTAATTCAATATGTCTTTCAAGATAATATTTAAGCTTTGTAAACTTTTTATTCTCATTTAACTCTGCTTTATTTATAATTTCTAAAAACATATCTGGAATAATATCCTCTCTACCAAACGTAAAACATGCAGCAATAATATGTGGTTGATTAATTTTTATTACATTAAAAGTAAAAGCAACAAAATTTCGGGTTGTTTCATTTATTTTAACACACTTTAATGCATTTGTTATAGAATTGACATCTGTTATTTTCTCAATAAATATGTCTATTTCAGAAGTATTTGCTTTTACTTCATTCATAGCATCTAAATACATTTCAAAATGACTCTTAGGTTCACCTAACTCATTAATATCTGTTTCTTCTCCATGCACAATTTCATTTATAAATCTTGCCGTAACCGAATTTTCTACAGGTAACCAAGGAACATTTGTATTTGTTAAATGGTATTGTAATGCTTTTAGTAACGACATAAAATCCCAAACAGCAAATACATGCTCTTCCATAAAAACTTTAATATCTTTTATGTTTTTTAATGTAGCATATAGAGGGTGAGTTTGTAATTCTTTTCTTAAATCCTGTAATTGGTTCTCTATAAATTCTATGCGCATTTTGTTGGTAATTATTACAAAAAATGCAAATCTAACGATTTGCATTTTTTGTATATAGATTATTTTCTTTATTCTTCAGTAAAACGCTCCATAACAGCATCACTAACACCTACATTAGAGAATCCTCCATCATGAAATAAGTTTTGCATAGTTACTTTTTTTGTTAAATCAGAGAATAATGAGATCGTATAATCAGCACATTCTAAAGCAGTAGCATTTCCTAATGGAGACATTTTTTCAGCATAACTGATAAATCCATCAAACCCTTTAACTCCTTGTCCAGCTGTAGTTGGTGTTGGAGATTGAGAAATCGTATTTACACGAACATTTTGATCTCTTCCGAAGAAATATCCAAAGCTTCTAGCAATTGACTCTAAGAAAGCTTTATTATCTGCCATATCATTATAATCAGGAAAAACTCTTTGTGCAGCCATGTAAGTTAAAGCTACAATACTTCCCCATTCATTCATTGCTTCTTTATTGTATAAAACGTTCATTGTTTTATGAAAAGAAACCGCAGAAACGTCCCAACCTTTAGTTGTAAAATCGTATTTAGGATCTGTATAAGCACGACCTTTACGAACGTTAACAGACATTCCTATAGAGTGTAAAACAAAATCTAATTTTCCTCCTAAAATTTCCATAGACTTTTCAACTAAATTCGTTAAATCTTCCATAGAAGTTGCATCTGCAGGAATAATTTCAGAACCAGTTTTTTCTGCTAATTCTTTTAATTGTCCCATACGCAATGCAATAGGTGCATTAGTTAAAACAAATTCTGCTCCTTCTTCGTGAGCTCTCTCAGCTACTTTCCATGCTATAGAGTTTTGGTCTAACGCCCCAAAAATAATTCCTTTCTTACCTTTTAATAAGTTATACATAATTTAGTGTTTATTATCTTATTGGTTAATTAATTTCAATCTTTGTATTAGACTCATTTTTTTTCTTACTCTGTTAATTGAAGCATAAATAGAGTCTAATGTTTTATTATTTAGTGTTTCTTTAATTGCTAACTTATAGTACTTATGGGCATTCATGATCTCTCCTTTTAACTCATAAGCTTGTGCCATTTTGTTAAAAATTGTAGACTTATCTGGTGTTGATAATTGTCTTACTTTGTTGCCAAATGTAATCATTTCATCATTAAGATTCATATCGATTAATAGATATGAATAATTACTATATGCTGCATGATAATCTGGTGCAAATTTAATAGCTAACTCTAAGTGTTTTTTAGCCTTAGGATAATTATTAAATTTTAAATTATACAACCAACCCAAATGATTGTGTGCCCTACCATAATCTGGAAATTCTGCCAAAAGATCAATAAGCATTTCTTTTGCTTCTATAATTCTATTCTCATCAATTAATTGATCTGCTTCAAAGAATAAATTTTCTGCTCTATTATCACTCATAACTTCTTAATTTAATAATTCTTTAGCATGAATTAAAGCGCTATCAGAGATATCTTTACCGCTTAACATTTCTGCTATTTCTACAATTCGTTCTTCTTTGGTTAATTGCTTTAAATTAGAAGATGTTACTCCATCTACTTCTTCTTTATATACTTTAAAATGTGACACTCCTTTAGAGGCAATTTGAGGTAAATGGGTAATAGCAATTACTTGCATAAAATTCCCCATTTTTTGCATAATATCTGCTATTTTATTTGAAACTTCACCAGATACTCCTGTATCAATTTCATCAAAAATAATAGTTGGTAATTTCGTGTTTTGAGATAAAATCTTTTTTACAGACAACATTATTCGAGATAGTTCTCCTCCTGAAGCAACCTTTTTAAGCTCTCCATAATTACCTCCTTTATTTGCAGAAAATAAAAACTGTAATTCATCCTTACCATTAGACAAGTATTTTTCTGTAGGTTGTACAGCTATAGAAAAAGTTGCATTTGGCATCCCTAATTCAGAAAGTAAAAATTCTAGTTCTTTTTTTAATTTAGGAATCGATTTTTCTCTAGCTTCAGTTATTAACTCAGCAACACTATCTAACTTAATAGCTACTTCTTCAATCTCTTTTTGTTTACTGGTTATAATTTCTGAAGCATTTTCAACTGAACTTACTTTAACTGCTAAACTTTCAAAAATGGCCAATAACTCATCAATAGTTGCTACTTGATGTTTCTTTTGTAAACTATACAGTAATTGAAGCCTATCGTTTATAGTTTCTAATTCATCAGGATTAAATTCGACTGTTTCATTAGAATTTTCTAGTTCAATAACAACATCATCTACTTCAATTTTCACACTAACAATTCTTTGATAAAGTTCTTCATACTCTTTAGAAAAACCACTTATTTTTTGTAAATTATTCTCTAAAGAACTTAATAAATTTTGAACTCCAAATTCCTCACCTGTAGTGATTTGAATTGCTTCAGATAGATTTAACTTAATATCCTCTATATTATTTAAAACATCTAGTTTCTTTTCTAACTCTTCTTGTTCATCAAGTTTAAAATCAGCTTCTTCTAATTCTTTATATAAATGTAAATTATATTCGTATTGTTGCTGTTCTTGTTCTTGGTTTTCTTTAAGTTTTTTAAGTTCAGAAATTAATATATTATATTGTTTTAAACCTCGTTTGTATGAAGCTATTTTTTTATCATTCTTTGCTAAGGCATCTAAAATAGAAAACTGAAAATCTACATCAGACAATTGTAAGGTTTGATGTTGAGAATGAATATCTATTAACTTAGATTTTAATTGACTTAAATTACTAAGATTAACTGGAGTGTCATTTACAAATGCTCTTGATTTCCCCGAAGGAAGAATTTCTCTTCTAATGATTGTATTTTCTTCATAATCTAAATCATTTTTTGAGAAAAAGCGTTCTAATTTATATGCTGCTAAATTAAATTCAGCTTCAATAATACACTTAGTATCGCCTTTTTTTAATGAAGATAAGTCTGCCCTGTTTCCTAAAACTAAACCTAAAGCTCCTAAGAGAATAGATTTACCAGAACCAGTTTCTCCTGTTATAATAGAAAGACCTTCAGTAAAATCAATAGATAACTTATCTATTAACGCATAATTTTGTATGAATAATTTTGCTAACAAATTCCAACATTTAGAGCCTATAAAAATACGGAATTTAAGTAAAAGAGGAGTCGGAAATTTCTTAGTATAATCTTAAAAGAATTCTAAGATTTAATTTCTTTCCACTGACTGCTTAAAGTTGGTGATATTCGTTGTAAAGTTTCTTTAATTTTATTCTCCATACCTATCGTTTTTCCTTGAGAAAAAGTTTCTCTTATCTCATTCGATTTAGCATCAAGAAAAACTCTGATCATGTAATTACCAACAGTAATATTGAATAATTTATCTAATTGAAGAATACTATTTGCAATATTTTGTTTTGCTTCTCTCTCTTTATCTGCAAATAAATCGAAACCTTTTCTGTGATATTCATAATAAATAGAACGTAAAGTTCCGAACTTAGATGACAACAAACTATCTATTAAAGCAAAACGGTTTTGTTCTCCTATTTTATTTTCCCAACCAGATTCACCTCCTTGTTGAGCCTGAAGCATTACATTTTCAGCTTGTTTAAAATAATTTTCTCCTCCTCTTAAAGCAAACGTATCAGCATCTACACCCAATATAACATAAACATAAAATACAATTGTAGAAACTAAATTAGAATCAAAAGAATTCGGGTTGAATAACAATTGTTCAAACTCATTATATTGAAAGTTTAAATTCGTATCATTAATATTTAACAAAGGAGTTTCGTAAGAAGAATTATAAACAGGCCTTGAAGATTGAACTTGTAATGTAGCGGTAAAATTATTTGAATTTTGCTCATTAATTATAATCGTAAATGCGCAATTGATTCTTTCTTGAGAAGAAAACTTCTTATTCGTCCATTTTGTTTGATTAATAAATTCCGTTAGTGATTGCTCTAAGGTACTAAATACTTGTTTGTTTGTACTTTGAACTCTATCTGCATTAACAACAACTACAGCATTTAGTTCTTCTTGAGCTATTATTGTTAATGAAGACAATAATGCTACTAATAAAAAAACAAGTCTTTTTTTGGCAATCATAATACTAGGTAAATATTAAATTAATATCGTTTGAAATAACAAAAAACTTTAATTACTTAGCTTTTCAACGATTTCATTTATGATATCTTTGGCTACTTCTTTTTTAGATTTTAAAGGAAATGTTTTCTCGTTAAAATCTGTATCAATAATAGTGATTTTATTTGTATCTCCTGCAAATCCAGCTCCTTTATCCCTTAAAGAATTTAAAATAATTAAATCTAAATTCTTCTTTTGTATCTTCTTCTGTGCATTTGACACTTCATCATTAGTTTCTAAAGCAAAACCAACTAATAGTTGATCTTTCTTTATTTCACCTAAAGATTTTAATATATCTTTTGTAGGTTCTAACTCAATTACTAACGAAGCATCTTTCTTTTTTATTTTTTGAGAAGCTACATTTTTTGGTCGATAATCTGCAACTGCTGCAGAAAGAATAGCTATATCAACATCATTGAAGTATGTATGACAGGCATCATACATGTCTTGAGCTGATGTTACATTTATTCTATGTACTAGAGAATGTTTTATTGTTTGATGAGATGGTCCAGAAACTAGAAATACTTCTGCTCCTAAATTTGCAGCAGCATTAGCAATAGCAAATCCCATTTTACCAGAAGAATGATTTCCTATAAAACGTACAGGATCTATTGCTTCATAGGTTGGTCCGGCTGTTAACAATAGCTTTTTCCCTTTTAAAGGCAACTTTGCTAATATATCATTCTCTATAAAACTAACTATATCTTCTGGCTCTGCCATTCTTCCTTCTCCAACTAAACCACTAGCTAATTCCCCTGAAGTTGCTGGAATCATTATATTTCCAAAACTCTGTAAATTCTCTAAACTAGATTTTGTTGAAGGATGTTTATACATATCTAAATCCATTGCAGGTGCAAAATACACTGGACATTTTGCTGACAAATATGTTGCTAACAATAAATTATCACAACTTCCATTTGTCATTTTAGATAATGTATTGGCTGTAGCAGGCGCTATAACCATAATATCTGCCCATAACCCTAAATCGACATGATTATTCCATAATTCATTCTCATCTTCTTTGTCATAAAAGGTAGAATGAACAGGATTTTTAGATAAGGTAGATAAAGTTAAAGGTGTTATAAAATCTTTAGACGCAGGAGTCATAATTACTTTGACTTCTGCGCCTGATTTTATAAATAAACGAACTAAACTAGCCGTTTTGTATGCTGCTATACCAGCGGTAATACCAAGTAATACCTTTTTGCCGTTAAGTATAGACATTAATTATTTCTTTTTATCAATAGTAGAACGGTGATAAATTTTGTCGTTTAACCACTCCTCAACAGCAATAGCCGTTGGTTTTGGTAATCTTTCGTAAAATTTAGAAACTTCGATTTGCTCTTTGTTTTCGAAAACTTCTTCTAAGCTATCGTTATAAGTTGCAAACTCATCTAACTTATCAACTAACTCTTTCTTTAAATCAGAATTAATTTGAGTTGCTCTTTTAGCTATGATAGAAATAGCCTCATAAATGTTATCAGTAGATGCTTCAATAGCTTCTCTATCATAAGTCACTGTACTAACTGGGGCTTTAGTTTCTTTGTAATTCATATTTAACTTTTAACTAATTGTTTTTGTATGTCTTGTTCTATCTCTTTTAAAGTAGCGTACATTTCTTCAGATTCCTTCTCATATTTTGTCTTAGGAAAATTACGTTTTAATTTTTCGTACGCTTTAATAGCAACTTTAGTACGTTCAGATTTTTTTCTTAACCTACTTTTTACTGCTAAATCATGTGCTGCTTTTAATCTGTAAAATAATGCCTCCTCTTTATACGATGTTCCTAAAAAATCTGATAATAAATTATCAAAAGCAACAATTGCAGCTTTGTAATTTCTCGGATCGGTCTCTGCAGTATTATAATAGTTTTTAGCTATTTCAAAAGCTTTACTTTCTAACATGTAACGTAACTCTTGATAATATTTGTTTGCCTCAGTTAATCTAGGAGAATCTGAATATTTATCAATAAAAGACTGAAAAGCATCTATAGCTTTATTTATATTCGTTGGATCTTTAGTATATGTTGGTGCTGCTTTATAATAACTTAAAGCCGAAAGAAAATCTGCTTCTTCTCTCTTAGAACTTTTAGGGTAATTATCTGAAAAACGTCCAAAATAATACCCTGCCATTCCATAATTCTTTTCATTAAAATTAGAATTAGCTACCATATATTGTATACGCTCCATTTGAGGTTTACCTCTATATGAAGGAGTTATTTTTTCAAATAAACGTAAAGCCTTATTATATTTTTCGGCTTCATACATCTTAATCGCCATCTTATATTGCTCTTCTGTAGTACCACGATTTAAAGCTCTATGATATTCTCCACATGAAGTTAACATTAAAAATGTAAATACTGCGTAAACTATTCTCTTCATTTTTTGCATTTTGCAAAATTACTAATTAATTATGTATTATTAAAATTGAATTTTTATTGAAATTCTCAAGCAATAACGGATAAAGTAATTGAAAAAGCTACTAAACGTATGTTAAATTTATTTTGTTATTATTTATTATGTTTTTATTCTCTACAAGAACTTGGATATTTCGCCTTGCTTTTACAAGGTCTATACCAACGTACAGGTTCTCTTGCTAATTCTGATATTATTGGATTAATAACCTCTGCTCCTCCTTTAAATGGTTTATAAACACCTACAACTCTTGGTGAAATTACAATATCACCTTTATTTTCTCCGCTTTCATCATCCTTTGGATCAGATGTATATAATTGAGCTTTTATAGTTCCTATGGAAAGAATTGCATTTTGAATTGTTGTTTCATTAATTTCGCTTGGCAACGGCAATGCTGAAGAAACACTTTTACCAGTTATACCTAATGTTTGTACACTTAAACTCCCTTTTAGCTTTCCTGCTTTTGCTTCACTTCCAATTACTCCTAATCCAGATAAATTAACATCTGCATCTAAAACTGTAACTCTAGCTACAACTCTTAATCCTACTCCTATATAAACAGGAACTACTTTTTCTTGCCAATCTTTTTTATCGTCAGGTAAAGAAGCTACAACTTGCTTCTTCTTTGTTTCATAATTATGAACTGTATTATTTTCTAAAGAATTTCCTTTTAAATAATCATATCTTACACTTGGTTTTAACTCATAATCTATCTTTTTTTCATTTTTCCCTTTTGAATTTGTCTTGTAATATTCTTTCTCTCTATAAAAAAAAGGAATTTGAGTTACATCAACATTTACATAATCTAATGTAACTTCATAAGTTTCATTTTTAGCTGTAGCTTTTACTACACTTCCATAAGTAATGGAGCCATCTACATTCAATTTTGCAATTGATAATCGAACTGTTTGATCAGGAAATGAGTTTAATAATGATTTATAAGGAATATCTTGACCAGGTTGGCAAGGTTCACAACTATTACCCATTACTGTTGATACAGGAAAAGGATCTATTGGCACATATGAATATGAAGAATTCTCTTCTCCTAAAGTTTCTGCTTGTGGTAATTTTCCCGCTCCACAACTACTTAAAAATAAGCTTAACAGAAAACAAAAAAATATTTTGATAAGTTTCATATTTGTATAGTTTAATCATTATTAAACTTAGCAAATATTGACAGGTAGAAAATAAAATAAACCACAAAACCATATGCTTAAGGTATAAGCGTATGGTTTTGTGGTTTATTTTATTAGAGTTTTATAAACTATCTATAAAATCTGAAATTTGAGTTTGTAATTCTTCCGAAGCTTTAACTAAAGGTAAGCGAACTTCATCTAAACAAATTCCTTTTTTCTGTAATAGAGATTTAATTCCTGCAGGATTTCCTTCAGCAAATATTAAATCTATACTATCCATTACTTTGTAATGTAAGTCATATGCTTCTTTAGTTTTTCCTTCTAATCCTAATTGAATCATAGAAGAAAACTCTTTTGGTAATCCTTCACCTATTACACTAATAACACCTGCTCCTCCAGCTAAAGTCATAGGTAAAGCAATCATATCATCTCCAGAAATCACTAAAAAGTCTTCGGGAGCATGTTGTATAATTTGCATAGCTTGAACCATATCTCCTTTTGCTTCTTTTACAGCAATTATATTATTGAAATCATTTGCTAAACGCACTACAACTTCTGGTGACATATTAGAAGAAGTTCTACCAGGAACGTTGTATAATATGATAGGTTTTTCTGTAGCTTCTGCAACTGCTTTAAAATGTAAGTATATACCTTCTTGAGTTGGTTTATTGTAATAAGGAGAAACTGATAAAATCCCATCAAAATGAGTTAAATCAGTATTTTTAATTTCTTCAACTACTGCTGCTGTATTATTTCCTCCTATGCCAATAACTAATGGTAACCTTCCATTATTTACATCAATAATCTTAGATTTAACTGCTTCTTTTTCTTCCTGTGTTAAAGTAGCTGGTTCTCCTGTGGTTCCTAAAACAACTAAATAGTTTACACCATTGTCTATTTGATAATTTATCAATCTTTCTAAACCATCAAAATCAATACTTTTATCTTCATTAAAAGGAGTTACTAACGCTACTCCTGTACCTATAAACTGTTGCATGTTAAGTGTTCAAATTTTTAGGTAAAATTAATGCTTTATTTAATTAAAACAGGGGTTTTGACAAGAATACACAAATTTTTATTTGATGTTTAATTTTTTTTACATTCTTAAAAATACAAGTTAAGTATAACTTCAATAAAAAAAACTTTTTTTGAAAAGATAATAAACTTTAACCGTCTATATAAAAAACAAAATTCATTTACCATGAAAAAACATTTACCATTAATGCTTAAAATTATTTCTGGAATAATTATGCTACAAACTTTATTTTTCAAATTTACTGCAAATGAAGCTAGTGTTGATTTATTTACTAAAGTAGCTGGTGAAAATGAAGCTTTAATGCGAATCGGAACTGGAATTATCGAATTAATTGCTACAATTTTACTTTTTCTTCCGAAAAGAACTTGGTTAGGCGCATTAATAACTATTGGAATAATGTCTGGAGCTATTTTTTCTCATATCACTAAAATAGGCATTATTCATAATAATGATGGCGGAGCATTGTTTATAATGGCTATTATTACCCTTATAAGTGGAGGAATATTATTATTACTTCATAAAAAAGAAATTCCTTTTTTAAATCTTTAAGTTGCTTTTTGCAATCATTCCCTTACAAATATAAAATTGAGCCACAATATAAGTTATCATGATCACACTTGAGAATATAGGTTGCTCACTGTAAAACTTGTTTAGTGCTATAACACTATCTGATAAAATAAAAATTAGAGCTCCAATTAATAACCATAAATTTTCTGTTGTTTTATTATGAATATAATTTAACAATGCTGTTGTCCCAAACATGGATATTACTAATCCATATACAATTACAGGGAGAAGTAACTCTTTAAGGTTATCTTTAATTAAAAAAACAATTACGGAGAAATACATTAAAAACGCTAGAAATGAAAGAATTTTTGTACTGATTTCAATTTTATTGAAATACCCTGAAACAATTTTAATGTAAATTACATGTGTTATCAAAAAGGACACCAATCCTAAAACAAAAAAATCTTCTGGAAACAACAATAACACATCTCCCCAAAATGAGAAAAAAAGAGCTGAAACAAACCAAAAACTTGGCTTTGAAACATTAACTAAATACAAAAGAACTAACGTAACAGCAATTAGTGGTTTAAAAATAAGTTCTAACACCCTGTAATTATATATTGTTGCTAAAACCTCAACACAAGAAACCAACAAAAATAACACAGAAAAAATAACTTTTTTATTCATAATATTTCTTTAAACATATTTTAAGGTAAACCCTCTAAAAAACAAATAGTTTGATGTAAAATAAATAATGTATGCTACAAATGTGTAATACATATTATAATTATTAAACATAACAATTGTTAATATTGAATCGGACACAATTCTTGCTGCAATGGCTAAAAACAATATGTAATTAGCCTGTATCATCATTTTTAAATAATTTGTAAATAATAATGATGTAACTAAAGAAAGAGAAACACCATATATAAATATAGAATTATAAGCAGTTCCTTTATTATCTATTGAAAAAAAGAAAACAATTAGAAATAAGATTAAAAATATCACAAAATACTTAATAATTTCTTTTCTTAATTTTTTCTTGAAAAAACTCCAACTCAAATAAGATAAAATAATAAAACTTAAACTATGAAAATATAAACCTAAACCGAATTTAGCGAAATTAACAATAATCACATCACCTAAAATAATACTTAAAAAAAAAGCAAAAATTCGTTTATCAAACTTTTTCAGCAATTGCAAAGATGAAAGTGCTAGCATTAAAGTAGGTAACAGTTTCAGACTGTATTTATATTCATGATACACTAGAATATATAAAGACAATACACCTAATAAGGCATAAATAATTAAAAATGGAATTTTAAAACTTTTTTTTATACTCAATAGTTATTTAATTTATCATTTTTAAAAAATCTTCTTCAGAAATAATAGGAATACTTAAAGACTCAGCTTTTGCTAACTTACTAGGTCCCATATTATCTCCTGCTACAATATAGTTTGTTTTTTTAGATATTGAACTACTAACCTTACCTCCATTATCCTCTATTGCTTTTTTAAGTTCATTTCTACTCATTTGATGAAAAACTCCAGAAACCACAAAAATTTTACTCTCTAATCTATTAGTCTGATTCGCTAGAGCTTCTTGAGAAACCTCTAATTGAACACCATGGATTTTTAATCTATTTATAATTTCGATATTATTTTCATCGGATAAGAAACCTATAACACTTTCCGCAATCCTATCTCCTATTTCATCTACAGCAACTAAATCCTCAAAAGTAGCTGAAGACAAACTATCAATAGATTTAAAATGTTTTGCTAACTTTTTTGCTACTGTTTCTCCTACAAATCGAATTCCTAAAGCAAATAACACTTTTTCAAAAGGTATTTCTTTTGATTTTTTTATTCCTTCTACCATATTCATAGCAGATTTTTCTGCCATTCTTTCTAAAGGAATAATTTGCTCAACAGTTAATTCATAAAGATCTGCATAATTTTTAATTAATCCTTCTTTATGTAACAAATCAACGGTTTCTGATCCTAAACCATCTATATCCATCGCTTTTCTACTGATATAATGTTGGATTTTTCCTGTAATTTGAGGTGCACATCCAAATTCATTTGGACAATAATGTTTTGCATCTCCTTCAGTTCTTACTAATGGAGTATGACAAACCGGGCAATGTTCCTTATATTTTGTTGGTAAAGAATTTTCGGCTCTTTTTGACAAATCTACTCCCATTATTTTAGGAATAATCTCACCTCCTTTTTCAACAAAAACTGTATCTCCTATACGAACATCTAACTTTTCTATCTGATCTGCGTTATGTAAAGAAGCCCTTTTAACAATTGTTCCTGCTAAATGAACAGGCTCTAAATTTGCTACTGGTGTAATTGCTCCAGTACGGCCAACTTGATAAGTAATTTCATTTAGAACTGTAGTAACTTGCTCTGCTTTAAACTTATAAGCTATTGCCCATCTTGGGGATTTAGATGTATATCCTAATTCTTCTTGTTGGATTAAAGAATTTACTTTTATCACCACGCCATCAGTCTCGTAAGGTAAATTATGGCGTTCAACATCCCAATGATTTACAAACTCTAAAACTTCATCTATAGATTTTGCCAATGTAATAGTATCAGGAATTTTAAATCCACAATCACGAGCTGCATTTAAACTTTCATAATGAGTTTTATATTTTCTTTCATTAGTAACCACCTGATATAAAAGGCAATCTAAAGGTCTTTTAGCTACCTCTCTACTATCTTGAAGTTTCAAACTTCCACTTGCCGTATTTCTTGGATTTCTATAAGGATCTTCACCATTAGCAATACGCTCTTCGTTCATTTTATTAAAACCATCCAAAGGCAAAATAATTTCACCTCTCATTTCAAAATTAGAAACAAAATCATTTGACAGTGTTAATGGAATAGATTTAATAGTACGAATATTTGTTGTTACTTCGTCTCCTTGAAAACCATCACCTCTTGTTACTGCACTAGCAAACACACCATTTTCATAAGTTAAATTGATAGATGCTCCATCGTATTTTAACTCACATGTATACTCTATATTTTCAGTTCCTAAATTCTTTTGAATGCGCTTTTCCCAATCTAATAAATCTTCTTTAGAATATGAGTTATCTAAAGAATACATTCTATTTTTATGAGTAATTGTCTGAAAATTTTTTGTAATTTCTCCTCCTACCCGTTGCGTTGGAGAATTTAAATCAAAAAACTCTGGATTCTCTTCTTCTAGTTTTTCTAACTCTTTTAATTTAATATCAAACTCATAATCAGAGATTGTTGCATTATCTAAAACATAATAATTATAATTATGTTGATTTAGTTCTTTTCGAAGCGATTCAATTTTATCTTTTGTTGTCATTTATCTTCTTACTTTTCCCGTTAAAAAACTAGGGCCTTTAGGTAAAGGATTTCCCGATGTACGACGGAAAGTTACTATTTGTCCGCAATGCCAAATTGCATCTGCTATAGGTCCATTTAACTGATTCCAAAAAGGATACTCTACCACATTATTATTTCTTCTAGGAATTTTCATTATATATTTTGACAGATCATTTGAAGATTTTAAAATTTCACTAGCTTTTTTAAAATTTTCTAATGTTAATTTTCTCATTTCTGAAAATGTTAATGTTCCTTCTTCTGGAAAACTCATTTCTACTTCTTCAACAGCACTTAATGTCATTATTGATAATACTAAAATATGATCTACAGTATCAAATAAGTTTCTTGCTTCATCACTAGGTTTAAATTTTAAATCTTTTTCAGTTAAACCTTCAGTTGCCCAATAATAACGAAAACCTAAACCATCTATCATTCTACTTGCAACAGAACCTGCTGTATAGGAATCAGAAGCTTTTGGAATTTCATAATATGGTAAATTTTGTGCTTGTGTTTGAGTTGACATCATAAAAAAAATAAGTCCTAAAGTAAATAGTTTCATTTTAACAAAAGAATAATAAAGAGATGCAATTTACTATTTTTAATTAAAAAAGTTCGAAGCAAATGCTCCGAACTTTTTAACATATATCAGATGAAATTTACTACTAATAGTATGTAAATCTACGAACTTTAGCAATATGTTTCGCTAAACGCATAACTTGATGAGAATACCCATATTCGTTATCGTACCATACATAAATTACAATTGTATCTCCATCAACAATTGTTGCTTTACTATCAAAAATTGATGGTGCAGTTGTTCCTACAATATCAGAAGAAACTAATTCGTTACTTAAAGAATATTTAATTTGCTCCACTAAATCTCCTTCTAAAGCATACTGTTTCATGATCGCATTAATAGCATCTACAGTTGTTTCTGAATTTAATTGTAGATTTAAAATAGCTAAAGATCCATTTGGAACTGGAACTCTAATAGCATTAGATGTTAATTTTCCTTCTAAAGCTGGTAATGCTTTTGAAACAGCTTTTCCTGCTCCTGTTTCTGTAATTACCATATTTAAAGCTGCTGCTCTACCTCTTCTATATTTTTTATGCATATTATCTACTAAATTTTGATCATTAGTATATGCATGAATTGTTTCTAGATGGCCTTTTTTAATTCCGTAGTTATCTTCTAAAACTTTTAAAACAGGAGTAATAGCATTAGTTGTACAAGATGCAGCAGAGAAAATATCGATGTTATCAGGATTATTTTCTAAATGATTTACCCCGTGTACAATATTTGGAATTCCTTTACCTGGCGCAGTTAATAAAACTTTTTCTGCTCCTTTAGCTTGTAAATGTCTACTTAAAGCTTCTTTATCTCTAAATGCTCCAGTATTATCAATAATTAAAGCATCGTTAATTCCGTAAGCTGTATAGTCAATATCCTCTGGTGCAGCAGCTGAAATCATTTGAACTGAAGTCCCATTAATAATTAACGCATTATTTTCTGCATCTACACTTACAGTTCCTAAGAAATCACCATGAACAGAATCAATACTCAACAATGAAGCTCTTTTCTCTAAAACACTTTCATCAATCTTTCCACGAGTAACAATAGCTCTTAATCTTAATTGAGAACCTTTACCCATTTTACTACTTAACTCTCTAGCTAATAAACGACCGATACGACCAAAACCATAAAGAACAACATCTTTTGGTTGAATATCATTTGCAGCTTTAGCATCTTTCAATTGTTTTTTTACAAAATCAACTTTTTCTAAGTTTGTATCATCTATCAAATGATACTCATAAGCTAATTTTCCAATATCTAATTTTGAAGCTGGTAATTCTGTAGATTGAATTGCTTTAGCAATATCTAACGCATCCTGAATAGAAATTGGTTTTGCTACAAATTCTTTTGCATAATCAATTAAATTTAATACTTCACTAGCTCTTTTATCTACTAATGGATTTCTAAATAATACTAATTCAATTGATTTATCGTACCATAAATCATTTACAATATTGATAAATTCAGTTGTAGCTCTTCTAATTTGAACTTGACTAGCAACTTCTTCTTCGTAATTTGTTATTATTGACATAGTTGTGTGAACTAATTTTTAAAAAATTTGCTGCAAAAGTAGTTATTTCAAACGATTTCGTAACTTTTTTAAATAAAAAAAACTCGATATTTTTCATATCGAGTTTTTATCTTTATAATCACTAGAACCCATATCGTTCAACTTGACCTGTCGGGCTTATCATTTCTAATATAAATCTTTTTCTTGTTCTTGGTGAATAGGTATCTAAAATGTTTTTCGCTTCAGAAGCGCTATGAATTTCTTTATTATTAATTTTTGTTATTACATATCCCTTCCCTACCTTAAACTGCTTAAATGCAGGATGACTAGTTCTCAAAATTTTAACCCCGTATGATATATCTCTTTTCTCTTTTTCTTCTTCTGTCAAATCTTTCAATTCAATTCCAAAACTCTCAGAAATAAAAGAATCTCTTTTTGATAATTTCACAGTCTTAGTTAATTCTGTTCCATTTCTATCTACTGTAAGATTTACCAATTCACCAGGTCTTTTAGCTGTTAATTGACCTTTTAAATCCGAAAACTTAGCTATCTTCACATTATTTACCTTAGTAATCACATCTCCCTCTCTTAAACCTGCTTTTAAAGCTTCACTCCCTTCGTCTATATTACCAATCTTTACACCTTCTATTTGATTATAAGAAGCATCTATATTAATACCTATAATCGCTTCTTGAACATTCCCATACTCAAGTAAATCATCTACAATTTTCTTTGTAATATTCGAAGGCACGGCAAAAGAATATCCAATAAATGAACCTGTTCTAGAAGTAATCGCTGTATTAATTCCAATTAATTCTCCTCTTGTATTCACTAAAGCCCCTCCACTATTTCCAGGATTAACTGCCGCATCTGTTTGTATAAATGATTCGATATTAGTGTTTCCTTCTAAATCGCGCCCTTTTGCACTAACAATTCCAGCTGTTACTGTAGAATTTAAATTATATGGATTTCCAACTGCTAAAACCCACTCTCCAATTTTGGCATTATCAGAATTACCAAAAGTGATAAATGGCAACTCCATGTCAGTTTCTATCTTTAATAAAGCGATATCGTTTTTAGGATCAGCTCCAATTAAATTGGCTTTTAATTTTTTTCTATTATTAAGTGTGATTTCAATATCTGTGGCTCCATCAATAACATGATTATTTGTTACGATATATCCATCAGAAGAAATAATCACACCACTTCCTGTTCCTACTTGTTCTCGTTTACTTCTTCCATTGCCACGACCAAAAAACTCTTCAAAAGGATTATACACTTCTTTTACTGCTGTGTTTTTAACATGTACTACTGTATTCACCGTTTTTTCAGCAGCATCTGTAAAATCTGTAGGTACAGAAGATGTATTTAAAACTGCTGGCGTATAGCTTGCCTTAACAGTTTGTAACTGTGGCTCTACTGATTTTTCAATAACCACCTGAGGTTGTTCAACAAATAATTTATAACCTCCTAAAGCAGTTGCACCTCCTAAAAATGCAACGCCTATTATTCCAAAAATTCTCTTCATATTGTTCTAAAATTTTTTGTTACTCAAATATACAATTTTAACATTTTAAGCTTATCTGTTTAACTTCATTTTAACGCACTTTAACCAGTGTTTAACATCTCTTTTTTCCTAAGTAAATACATATATTTGTAATTTCATATGGAAATTACTTTTTATAAATACCAAGGAACAGGAAACGACTTTGTTATGATCGATAATAGAGCAAAAACCTTTCCAAAAGATAACGCCAAGCTTATTTCACAACTATGTCATAGGAACTTTGGTGTTGGTGCAGATGGATTAATCTTATTAGAGAATGATGATAATACCGATTTCAGAATGGTTTATTATAATGCTGATGGAAATGAAAGTACAATGTGCGGAAATGGTGGTAGATGTATTGTCGCTTTTGCCAATAAGCTTGGTGTTATTAATAATAAAGCTACATTTATAGCTATAGATGGCTTACATATTGCTGAAATCAATAATGAGATTGTGAAATTACAAATGATCGATGTTGATACTGTAACGATTCATGAAAATTATGCTTTTGCTAATACCGGTTCTCCTCATCATGTAGAGCTAGTTGAAAATATTGAAGATTATGATGTTTTTTCAAATGGAAGAAAACTAAGGAATTCTATTTATGGAAAAGAAGGAAGTAATATCAATTTTGTAGAACAAACAAATACAAATTCTTTCCGTGTTAGGACATATGAAAGAGGTGTTGAAAACGAAACTTTAGCTTGTGGAACCGGTGTAACTGCTGTTGCTTTAGCCATGCATAAATTAAATAAAACGGAAAATAACACTGTAGACTTACAAGTAGAAGGCGGAAATTTAGCAGTTACCTTTGAATACACCGACAATAGTTATAAGAACATTCATTTAATAGGGCCTGCTACTTTTGTTTTTAAAGGAAGTATTAAAATTAATGAAGACTTTAGAAAGTGATCATATTGTCTTAAGAGCAATTGAACCTGAAGATTTAGATTTTCTATTTACTATTGAAAATGATGAGTCCTTTTGGGAAGTAAGTCATACCCAAACTCCATTTTCACGTTTTTTACTAAAACAATATATTGAAAATTGTCATTTAGATTTATATGAAGCTAAACAACTTCGTTTAGTTATTATTGAAAAGGGTTCGAATAAAAGAGTTGGGTTAATCGACTTATTTGATTTTAACCCACAACACCGAAGAGCTGGAGTTGGAATAATTATTCATAAAGACTTTCAAAATCTAGGATACGCTTCTGAGGCTTTAAAAATTTTAATTAACTATAGTTTTTTAACCTTACATTTACATCAATTGTACGCCAACATTACAGAAGATAATCATAATAGTTTATCACTATTTAAAAAGCATCGTTTTAAAAACGTTGGGATTAAAAAAGATTGGATATTAGTTAATGGAAAATATAAAAACGAAATTTTATTTCAATTAATTCATGAAGAATAAAATCATATACATAACTCTTGGTTTATTTATAATATTAGGAATTGTAGGATTTACTTATTACCAAAAAATTTTCGCTCCTGCTGTTACTAAAAGTGGAGATATTTTTATTCCTTCTAAAACTACAATGACAGAACTTAAAGAGTTACTTAGTGATTTTATAAATGATACAGATGATTTTAATTGGGTTGCAGAAAAGAAAAAATTCACGAAACCTAAAGGTGGTAAATATTCTTTAAAAGAACGAATGAGTTTAAATGATCTTGTTAACTTACTTCGCTCAGGAAATCAAACACCAGTAAAAGTTTCATTCAACAATCAAGATACTTTAGAAAAATTAGCTGGTAGAATTGCGCAACAACTAGAAACAGACAGCATTACTCTTTTAAACTCTTTTAGAGATAGTGATTTCTTAAAAAAACAAAATTTTACTGAAGCTTCTGCTCTTGCCATGTATATTCCTAATCAATATGAATTCTATTGGAATACTTCCGCGGATAAGTTTAGAAACAAAATGCTTTCCTATTATAATAAGTTTTGGAATACCTCAAGGTTAGCAAAAGCAAAAAAACAAGGTTTAACAAAAGATCAGGTAATTACTTTAGCATCTATTGTTCAAAAAGAAACTGCAAAAATTTCTGAGCGATCAAAAGTAGCTGGATTATATTTAAATCGTTACAAAAATAAATGGCCTTTAGAAGCTGACCCTACTATCATATATGCTTTAAAACAAAAACATGGTCAAGATTTTGTAGTTAAGAGAGTCCTTTTTAAAGATTTAGAAACAAAATCACCATATAATACTTATAAAAACGTTGGGCTTCCTCCTACTTTAATAGCTATGCCCGATATATCTTCTATAGAAGCAGTTTTAAATCCAGCACAACACGACTACTTTTTTATGTGTGCTAGTGTAGATAACATAGGCTTCCATGAGTTTGCAAAAACATTATCGCAACACAATAGAAACGCCAAAAAATATCAGTTTTGGATTAATAATCAAGGAATTAAGCGATAATTTAACAAAAATTTATTTCAACTTAATTAACTCATTTTAAAAGAATTTAACACTGAATTTATACCCTTATTTATATATTCATTAAAATAAAAACGAATTTTTACGAATAATTAAAAATCATGAAATCTACAAAATCCTAAGATTTGTTTTAATCCTTTTTTTTGTCATATATTTGCGCCCGCCAAATAGAAAGTATATTAATTATCAGAAAATTAGGGATATTATTAGTTAGTATTACGCTTATAAGTTTTACTACAAAAAAAATAGAAAAGAAATACGAAAAAGGTGTAACAACACCAGTAAACTACGAAGTTACTAAAGACATTCTTAAACTAGAAAAAAACTTTGTTGGATTTAAAGAAGCTTTGGCTTTTAAAGAATCTCAAGGTAGATATTATGTGGTTAACACTCATGGTTTTTTAGGTAAATATCAGTTTGGTAAAAGTACTTTAAAGAGATTTAAAATTTACGACACAAAAAAATTCCTGAAAAACCCTGAACTACAAGAGAGGGCTTTCACTGCTCTTTGTAGGGTGAATAAATGGATTTTAAGAAGGGATATTTCCCGTTTTGTTGGTAAAAGAATAAATGGAATACTTATCACTGAGTCTGGGATAATAGCTTCTGCTCATTTAGCTGGACCTGGCAATGTAAAGAAATTCTTACGTTCTTATGGAAATTACCAATTTAAAGATGCTTACGGAACATCTATCAAAAGTTATATGAAAAAATTTGCTGGATATGATTTATCACATATCAAGGCAGATAAAAAAGCAACTGTATAAGAAACTCTATTCTTTAAAACTTTTTAATTTGATTACGCTTGAATAATAAAGATAGCAGGTCTTTTGTGTAAATCAACGTTTTCAGTTTTCCATTTTTGAATTGGAAAAGTTTTAATGTATTCTGTAGGTAAAGAAATATCACAAGCTACACACAATTGAGTATTCGATTGTAATGTAGCTTTTAAATCATCAAGCATTTTATTATTTCTATAAGGAGTTTCAATAAATAACTGTGATTGTTCTTTATCTCTTGATAATTTTTCTAACTCTTTAATTTTTCTTTTTCTATCGGACTTATCAATTGGTAAATATCCATTGAAAGCGAAATTCTGTCCATTTAAACCAGAAGACATTATTGCCATTAAAATAGAAGAAGGTCCAACTAACGGAATTACTTGTATTCCTTTTTCATGTGCTTGCTTAATTACAGTAGCGCCAGGATCAGCAACACCAGGAACACCCGCTTCAGAAAGTATTCCTACAGAGATACCTTCATCACAAACATCTAAATAGTTTCTGGTTTCTAGTTCGTGTGAATATTTATCAATCATCATAAAGTTTAAAGATGATTGTGGTTTATTTGGTGTTATTTTTTTAATATATCTTCTTGCTGTTTTTTCATTTTCAACAATGAAATAATCTAAACGTTCAATAACTTTTTTTACAGAAATAGGCATAACCTCTAAAGGCTCTGTATCTCCAAGTGTAGTAGGAATTAAATATAACTTACCAATCATAATTATTGAATTTTAGATGCGATTACTTCACATGCTTCATCAAGCATATTATATACATTAACAAATCCTTGATCTCCTCCATAGTAAGGATCTGGAACATTTAAATTTTCTTCCGGTGAAGATTCATTTAATATCATTCTCACTTTATTAACATCTTCTTCATTTCTTGAAAGCTGAATAATATTATGATAATTACTAGAATCCATAGCATAAATCATATCAAAGTTATCAAAATCATTTGCAGTAAACTTTCTTGATCTTTGATCTGTAATATCTAAACCATTTAATCTTGCTATTTCTATAGATCTTCTATCTGGCAATTCTCCACTATGGTGACCAGAGGTTCCAGCAGAATCAACAAAATGCTCAGCATCTAATTTGGATTTTAAAATCCCCTCTGCTAATGGTGAACGGCAAATATTACCCAAACAAACCATTAGTATTTTCATTATAAATTAAATTAGAATGTTAATTTCTTTGTTAAATCTTCAACGTACTTTCTAAATTGTTTATCAGTTTCTGTTAAGTTATCTACAGTTTTACAAGCATGAAGTACTGTAGCATGATCGCGTTGTCCTATTTGACTTCCAATACTGGCTAAAGAAGATTTTGTCATACGTTTAGCAAAATACATCGCTAATTGTCTAGCCTGTACAACATGTCTTTTCCTTGTTTTAGACTGTAAAGTAGCTACATCCATATCAAAATATTTTGAAACTACTTTTTGAATATAATCTATAGACACCTCTTTCTTGGTATTCTTAACAAATTTATCAACAATTTGTCTTGCTAAATCTAAGGTAAACTCTCTTCTATTGAATGAAGCTTGAGCAATCATAGAAATAATTACCCCTTCAAGTTCTCTAACATTTGTTTTTACATTTTTAGCTATGTATTCAACTATATCTTCAGGCATCTCGACACCATCTCTAAATAGTTTCTTCTGTAAGATAGAAATACGAGTTTCATAATCAGGACTTTGAAGTTCAGCTGAAAGTCCCCATTTAAAACGAGACAATAATCTCTGTTCAATATCTTGCATATCTACAGGTGCTTTATCTGAAGTAAGAATCACCTGTTTTCCATTTTGATGTAAATGGTTAAAAATATGAAAAAACACATCTTGAGTTCCAGCTTTACCAGATAAAAACTGAACATCATCAATAATTAAAACATCTATCATTTGATAGAAATGAATAAAATCATTTCTAGTGTTAGATTTTACAGAATCTATAAATTGCTGAGTAAATTTCTCAGAAGAAATGTATAAAACTGTTTTATCTGGATATTTATCTTTAATATCAACACCTATGGCATGAGCTAAATGTGTTTTTCCTAACCCTACTCCTCCATATATCAATAAAGGATTAAAAGATGTTCCGCCTGGTTTATTAGCTACAGCCATACCAGCAGATCTAGCTAATCTATTTGAATCTCCTTCCACAAAATTATCAAAATTGTAATTTGGATTCAATTGAGACTCTATCTTAACCTTCTGTAAACCAGGTATAACAAAAGGGTTTTTCAATTCTCTTTTATTTTCTAAAGGAACTGTTACTTTTTGTGGTTTAAGAGGGTTTCTATTTGCACTAGGAATTTTAACAATTTGAGGATTATTACTACTATAAGTATTCTCCATACGAACATCATAAATTAATTTCGCATTATCACCTAGTTCACGAACTAACGCTACTCGTAATAATTTAATATAATGCTCTTCCAACCATTCATAAAAGAATTTACTTGGTACCTGAATTGTTAATGCCTCTCCAGATAATTTAACTGGTTTTATAGGCTCAAACCATGTTTTATAGGCTTGAAGCTTTATATTGTCTTTTATAAAAGACAGGCAATTTAACCATACTAATTCAGCAGTTTTATTCAT